>NZ_JASHCL010000008.1:0-526 GCF_047464155.1 Streptococcus infantis | reverse complement strand
CCGGAAGTAGTTGGGGGTTGCCCCCTGTGAGATATGGAAGTCGCTTAGCTCGAGGGAGTTTAGCTCAGCTGGGAGAGCATCTGCCTTACAAGCAGAGGGTCAGCGGTTCGATCCCGTTAACTCCCATTTAAGCGGGTGTAGTTTAGTGGTAAAACTACAGCCTTCCAAGCTGTTGTCGCGAGTTCGATTCTCGTCACCCGCTTTGAACTTTTGTTCAAATACCAAGTTTTTAACTTGGGCGCGTAGCTCAGGTGGTTAGAGCGCACGCCTGATAAGCGTGAGGTCGGTGGTTCGAGTCCACTCGTGCCCATTTTTTATAAATATGGTCCGTTGGTCAAGGGGTTAAGACACCGCCTTTTCACGGCGGTAACACGGGTTCGAATCCCGTACGGACTATTTTGATGGAGGATTACCCAAGTCCGGCTGAAGGGAACGGTCTTGAAAACCGTCAGGCGTGTAAAAGCGTGCGTGGGTTCGAATCCCACATCCTCCTTTATTTATTATTAACGCGGGATGGAGCAGCTCG
>NZ_JASHCL010000007.1:0-5097 GCF_047464155.1 Streptococcus infantis | reverse complement strand
AGCTAAGCGACTTCCATATCTCACAGGGGGCAACCCCCAACTACTTCCGGCGTTCTAGGGCTTAACTTCTGTGTTCGGCATGGGTACAGGTGTATCTCCTAGGCTATCGTCACTTAACTCTGAGTAATACCTACTCAAAATTGAATATCTATCAAATGCCAAGAAAACCTTCACACTTCGTATTCTCAGTTACTTTGGATAAGTCCTCGAGCTATTAGTATTAGTCCGCTACATGTGTCGCCACACTTCCACTTCTAACCTATCTACCTGATCATCTCTCAGGGCTCTTACTGATATAAAATCATGGGAAATCTCATCTTGAGGTGGGTTTCACACTTAGATGCTTTCAGCGTTTATCCCTTCCCTACATAGCTACCCAGCGATGCCTTTGGCAAGACAACTGGTACACCAGCGGTAAGTCCACTCTGGTCCTCTCGTACTAGGAGCAGATCCTCTCAAATTTCCTACGCCCGCGACGGATAGGGACCGAACTGTCTCACGACGTTCTGAACCCAGCTCGCGTGCCGCTTTAATGGGCGAACAGCCCAACCCTTGGGACCGACTACAGCCCCAGGATGCGACGAGCCGACATCGAGGTGCCAAACCTCCCCGTCGATGTGAACTCTTGGGGGAGATAAGCCTGTTATCCCCAGGGTAGCTTTTATCCGTTGAGCGATGGCCCTTCCATACGGAACCACCGGATCACTAAGCCCGACTTTCGTCCCTGCTCGAGTTGTAGCTCTCGCAGTCAAGCTCCCTTATACCTTTACACTCTGCGAATGATTTCCAACCATTCTGAGGGAACCTTTGGGCGCCTCCGTTACCTTTTAGGAGGCGACCGCCCCAGTCAAACTGCCCGTCAGACACTGTCTCCGATAGGGATCACCTATCCGGGTTAGAGTGGCCATAACACAAGGGTAGTATCCCAACAGCGTCTCCTTCGAAACTGGCGTCCCGATCTCATAGACTCCTACCTATCCTGTACATGTGGTACAGACACTCAATATCAAACTGCAGTAAAGCTCCATGGGGTCTTTCCGTCCTGTCGCGGGTAACCTGCATCTTCACAGGTACTAAAATTTCACCGAGTCTCTCGTTGAGACAGTGCCCAAATCATTACGCCTTTCGTGCGGGTCGGAACTTACCCGACAAGGAATTTCGCTACCTTAGGACCGTTATAGTTACGGCCGCCGTTTACTGGGGCTTCAATTCATACCTTCGGATTACTCCTAAGCACTCCTCTTAACCTTCCAGCACCGGGCAGGCGTCACCCCCTATACATCATCTTACGATTTAGCAGAGAGCTGTGTTTTTGATAAACAGTTGCTTGGGCCTATTCACTGCGGCTGACTTAAAGTCAGCACCCCTTCTCCCGAAGTTACGGGGTCATTTTGCCGAGTTCCTTAACGAGAGTTCTCTCGCTCACCTGAGGCTACTCGCCTCGACTACCTGTGTCGGTTTGCGGTACGGGTAGAGTATGTTTAACGCTAGAAGCTTTTCTTGGCAGTGTGACGTCACTAACTTCGCTACTAAACTTCGCTCCCCATCACAGCTCAATGTTATAGAATTAAGCATTTGACTCAATTCACACCTCACTGCTTAGACAGACACTTCCAATCGTCTGCTTTAGTTAGCCTACTGCGTCCCTCCATCACTACATACTCTAGTACAGGAATATCAACCTGTTGTCCATCGGATACACCTTTCGGTCTCTCCTTAGGTCCCGACTAACCCAGGGCGGACGAGCCTTCCCCTGGAAACCTTAGTCTTACGGTGGACAGGATTCTCACCTGTCTTTCGCTACTCATACCGGCATTCTCACTTCTATGCGTTCCAGCGCTCCTCACGGTACACCTTCACCACACATAGAACGCTCTCCTACCATACCTATAAAGGTATCCACAGCTTCGGTAAATTGTTTTAGCCCCGGTACATTTTCGGCGCAGGGTCACTCGACTAGTGAGCTATTACGCACTCTTTGAATGAATAGCTGCTTCTAAGCTAACATCCTAGTTGTCTGTGCAACCCCACATCCTTTTCCACTTAACAATTATTTTGGGACCTTAGCTGGTGGTCTGGGCTGTTTCCCTTTCGACTACGGATCTTAGCACTCGCAGTCTGACTGCCGACCATAATTCATTGGCATTCGGAGTTTATCTGAGATTGGTAATCCGGGATGGACCCCTCACCCAAACAGTGCTCTACCTCCAAGAATCTTGATGTCGACGCTAGCCCTAAAGCTATTTCGGAGAGAACCAGCTATCTCCAAGTTCGTTTGGAATTTCTCCGCTACCCACAAGTCATCCAAGCACTTTTCAACGTGCCCTGGTTCGGTCCTCCAGTGCGTCTTACCGCACCTTCAACCTGCTCATGGGTAGGTCACATGGTTTCGGGTCTACGACATAATACTAAGACGCCCTATTCAGACTCGGTTTCCCTACGGCTCCGTCTCTTCAACTTAACCTCGCATCATATCGTAACTCGCCGGTTCATTCTACAAAAGGCACGCTCTCACCCATTAACGGGCTCGAACTTGTTGTAGGCACACGGTTTCAGGTTCTATTTCACTCCCCTCCCGGGGTGCTTTTCACCTTTCCCTCACGGTACTGGTTCACTATCGGTCACTAGGGAGTATTTAGGGTTGGGAGATGGTCCTCCCAGATTCCGACGGGATTTCACGTGTCCCGCCGTACTCAGGATACTGCTAGGTACAAAGACTATTTAAAATACGAGGCTCTCACTCTCTTTGGCTGACCTTCCCATGTCATTCTTCTATAGTCTTTGAGTCCACATTGCAGTCCTACAACCCCGAAGAGTAAACTCTTCGGTTTGCCCTCCTGCCGTTTCGCTCGCCGCTACTAAGGCAATCGCTTTTGCTTTCTCTTCCTGCAGCTACTTAGATGTTTCAGTTCACTGCGTCTTCCTCCTCATATCCTTAACAGATATGGGTAACAGGTAGTACCTGTTGGGTTCCCCCATTCGGAAATCCCTGGATCATCGCTTACTTACAGCTACCCAAGGCATATCGTCGTTTGTCACGTCCTTCTTCGGCTCCTAGTGCCAAGGCATCCACCGTGCGCCCTTATTAACTTAACCTTATTTTTTTGACCTTTCAGTCATAAACTCTTATTAATACTACAGCGTTTTCGGTTTATTTTCTTGTTACTATTTGATATAGATATTCAATTTTCAATGTGCATTACTTGGTGATCTCTCACCAATGGAGCCTAGCGGGATCGAACCGCTGACCTCCTGCGTGCAAAGCAGGCGCTCTCCCAGCTGAGCTAAGGCCCCACAAGACCTCTCAAGACTAAACAAGACCAATGTGCATTCCTTATCCTTAGAAAGGAGGTGATCCAGCCGCACCTTCCGATACGGCTACCTTGTTACGACTTCACCCCAATCATCTATCCCACCTTAGGCGGCTGGCTCCAAATGGTTACCTCACCGACTTCGGGTGTTACAAACTCTCGTGGTGTGACGGGCGGTGTGTACAAGGCCCGGGAACGTATTCACCGCGGCGTGCTGATCCGCGATTACTAGCGATTCCGACTTCATGTAGGCGAGTTGCAGCCTACAATCCGAACTGAGACTGGCTTTAAGAGATTAGCTTGCCGTCACCGACTTGCGACTCGTTGTACCAGCCATTGTAGCACGTGTGTAGCCCAGGTCATAAGGGGCATGATGATTTGACGTCATCCCCACCTTCCTCCGGTTTATTACCGGCAGTCTCGCTAGAGTGCCCAACTGAATGATGGCAACTAACAATAGGGGTTGCGCTCGTTGCGGGACTTAACCCAACATCTCACGACACGAGCTGACGACAACCATGCACCACCTGTCACCTCTGTCCCGAAGGAAAGCTCTATCTCTAGAGCGGTCAGAGGGATGTCAAGACCTGGTAAGGTTCTTCGCGTTGCTTCGAATTAAACCACATGCTCCACCGCTTGTGCGGGCCCCCGTCAATTCCTTTGAGTTTCAACCTTGCGGTCGTACTCCCCAGGCGGAGTGCTTAATGCGTTAGCTACGGCACTAAACCCCGGAAAGGGTCTAACACCTAGCACTCATCGTTTACGGCGTGGACTACCAGGGTATCTAATCCTGTTTGCTCCCCACGCTTTCGAGCCTCAGCGTCAGTTACAAGCCAGAGAGCCGCTTTCGCCACCGGTGTTCCTCCATATATCTACGCATTTCACCGCTACACATGGAATTCCACTCTCCCCTCTTGCACTCAAGTTAAACAGTTTCCAAAGCGTACTATGGTTAAGCCACAGCCTTTAACTTCAGACTTATCTAACCGCCTGCGCTCGCTTTACGCCCAATAAATCCGGACAACGCTCGGGACCTACGTATTACCGCGGCTGCTGGCACGTAGTTAGCCGTCCCTTTCTGGTAAGATACCGTCACAGTGTGAACTTTCCACTCTCACACTCGTTCTTCTCTTACAACAGAGCTTTACGATCCGAAAACCTTCTTCACTCACGCGGCGTTGCTCGGTCAGACTTCCGTCCATTGCCGAAGATTCCCTACTGCTGCCTCCCGTAGGAGTCTGGGCCGTGTCTCAGTCCCAGTGTGGCCGATCACCCTCTCAGGTCGGCTATGTATCGTCGCCTTGGTGAGCCGTTACCTCACCAACTAGCTAATACAACGCAGGTCCATCTGGTAGTGATGCAATTGCACCTTTCAAGTAGATATCATGCAATATCTACTGTTATGCGGTATTAGCTATCGTTTCCAATAGTTATCCCCCGCTACCAGGCAGGTTACCTACGCGTTACTCACCCGTTCGCAACTCATCCGCTCGGTGCAAGCACCAAGCTTCAGCGTTCTACTTGCATGTATTAGGCACGCCGCCAGCGTTCGTCCTGAGCCAGGATCAAACTCTCATTAAAAGTTTGAGTTCTCACTCATTTCTGTCACTGACAGATTTATTGTTTTTTCATTGTTCAGTACTATAACTTCAGTTATAGTGCCCTGCACATTGGTTCGTCTTGTTCAGTTTTCAAAGGTCTTTGTCGCGCTTGCGACAACTATATTAGTATATCACAGTCATTTTTCTCTGTCAACAGGTTTTTTTAACTTTTTTTATAACCTGTT
>NZ_JASHCL010000006.1:0-12058 GCF_047464155.1 Streptococcus infantis | reverse complement strand
TTCCAGGATACCGCTTCGTAGAGACTAAGAAACTTCCAAACGGCGACACAGAACATGTCTACGAAAAAGTGAAGACTAGTCACAAGGATAAAGACGGAAATGAAATTCCAGGATATCCAACAGAAGACGGCGAAAATCCTAAGAAAGACATTCCAGGATACCGCTTCGTAGAGACTAAGAAACTTCCAAACGGCGACACAGAACATGTCTACGAAAAAGTGAAGACTAGTCACAAGGATAAAGACGGAAATGAAATTCCAGGATATCCAACAGAAGACGGTGAAAATCCTAAGAAAGACATTCCAGGATACCGCTTCGTTGAAACTAAGAAGTTACCAAACGGTGACACAGAACATGTCTACGAAAAGATCACAACAACTCACGTTGACGAGAATGGAAACCCAATTCCAGGATATCCAACTGAGGATGGAGAACAACCTAAGAAAGATATTCCAGGTTATGAGTTTGTGAAGACTGTTGTAGATGCAAATGGAAACATCCAACACATCTACAAGAAAGTTGTAACTCCAGAAAAACCAGAAGCTCCAGTTAAACCAGCTCCAGCTAAGGAAAATACTCCTCAATTGCCAAACACAGGTACTAAGGATAATGCTAGCCTTGCTGCCCTTGGTTTAGTAGGTGTCTTGAGTGGATTTGGACTTATGGCTCGTAAAAAGAAAGAAGACTAATCAACTCTGTAAAGTAGTGAGAAAGTCACCTTTCTAATTAAAAACTAGTGCATCCAAGGATGTACTAGTTTTTTTAATCTCCTTGCTGCTTGTCTTAAGGATAGAACTATGCTACAATCGTGTAAAATAAACAAGGATATCAAGATATGAAAAGTGAATACCAAAAAATGATTGCGGGAGAACCTTATCACCCGTTCGACCCAGAACTTCGTGCGCTAGCACAAACAGCACGACAAAAGCAAGCCTCCTTTAATGAAGAAGTCGATCCCGTAAAAGGTATGGAAATCATCAAAGGCTGGTTTGGTTCTACTGGTGAAAATCTCTATGTCAATACTCGTTTGGTGGTGGATTATGGTGTCAATATTCATTTGGGAGAAAATTTTTATTCCAATTGGAATCTAACCATGTTGGATGTTTGTCCAATTACCATTGGTGACAATGCTATGATCGGTCCTAACTGCCAGTTTTTAACACCTCTTCATCCCCTGGATCCCGACGAACGAAATTCGGGTTTAGAATTTGGAAAACCAATCACGATTGGTAAAAACTTTTGGGCAGGAGGTGGCGTGATTGTCCTTCCAGGCGTTACACTAGGTGATAACGTTGTTGCAGGAGCAGGAGCTGTCATTACTAAATCTTTTGGTGACAATGTAGTTCTGGCAGGTAATCCAGCACGAGTTATCAAAGAAATTCCAGTCAAAGAAGAAAATTAAAAGAACAGCAAGATGCTGTTCTTTTTTTACCATAAGCAATGAGTATTAATGAAGTTCGGATGTGGTTAAGAAAATTTTCAGAAAAAATTTAGGCTTCTTTTAGGAAACTCCCGTAGACTAGGGTCATGTAAATGAAGATGAGGAAACTAGTATGAAAGCAAAAAAATGGACATTCTTATTAACGAGTATAGCAACTCTAGCACTGGTAACAGCATGTGCCCAGTCAACTTCAAATACATCAGCTAGCAATACCGCAACAACCACTACATCAACTACAAACGCTAAGAAAACTAGCTATTTTACGGATAAAGACTATGATACTTCTTACGATGAAAAGACGGCAGCAACTGTAACGCTGTCTGGATCTGCTGCAACTGTTTCTGGTGAAGGAGTTGCTGTGTCAGACTCTACCGTTACAATCTCTAAGTCAGGTACCTATGTAATTTCTGGCCAATCTGACGGTATTCAAATCAAGATTGAAGCTGAAAAAACAGATGATGTGCATCTCGTACTAAACGGTGTGACTATGACCAATACCAATGCTGCTATTTCTGCAAAATCAGCAGGTCATGTTTATGTGACCCTAGTAGATGGAACTACAAATAGCTTGTCAGATTCTGCTACTAATAGTGATGAAAAGGCCGATGCAGCCTTCTTCTCTAAAGTAGATTTGACCATCAATGGTAAAGGTACCCTCAATGTAGATGGTAAGAAAAATAACGGTATTAAAGCAAACGATACACTTCATATCACAGGTGGGACTTATAATATCACAGCAGTCGGAGATGCCTTTAATGTCAATGATGAACTTAACATTACTGGCACAACCATGACCGTTGATGCCAAGGAAGACGGAGTCAAGGTAGATAATGATGACGATACTTCTGTTGGAACCATGTATCTCTCTGATAATACTATCACTGTTACTGCTGGTGATGATGGTATTCATGCATCAGGTGATTTGGTTATCGATAGTGGTACCTATACTGTTAAGAATTCTACAGAAGGGCTTGAAGGTAAGTCTATCACTATTAACGGTGGAGACATTACTATTTACGCGACAGACGATGGTGTCAATGCAGCCAACAAAAATGCTCAACAAAGCGAAATTTTCTTTACCATGAATGGTGGGAACTTGACCGTTGAAGTTGGTCAAGGAGACACTGATCCGATTGACTCAAATGGTAATATCACGGTCACAGGCGGTACCATTAAAATGACTGGTCAGACAGGTTTCGACTTTGATGGAACAGCTAGCTATACAGGCGGAGATATCTACTTCAATGGCGAAAAACAAACTGAAATCGTCAATTCTATGCCTGGTGGCGGAGGAGCACCTGGTGGTGCTCCTCAAGGAAATGGTGGTCCTGGAGGTCCCGCTCCTGATGGACGTCCATAAAATAAAAATCTCCTTTCTCGAAAGAGAAGGGAGAGTTTCTTATGTTATTAGGACGAAAAAGAATTATTCTCCGTCTTTTTTAAAGATGTTTTTTACGCCAGATACTGCACCTTCGACAGCTTCTTTTGCATCTTCAGCAACTTCTTTAGCTTTTGAAGCTACTTTTTCTGCAGCTCCTTCTGCTTGAGTTTTAGTATCGCCAGTAAGTTTACCAAAACCTTCTTTGACAGAACCTTTAGCTTGGTTGAATTTTTCTTCGATTGACATGGGGGTTACCTCCGATAATGTATTGTATTATCTAAATCAAATCAGATAATAAACTAAGTATATACCCATTATTGTTAAAAAGCAAAAAACTGATACGAAAAGCATCAGTTTATTTTTTTAATAGGTTACAATGTTCAATTGGCCTTTATCATACTCAGCGATAAAGATATTAGAAACGTCTTCGAAACCTTCTTCTTTTAATTTTTCTGTTAGCCATTCTTCAGATTTGCCAATTGTTTCTAGGATTTCAACTTGGACAACACCGTCGGTAATAATTGGGTACTTAGGATTTTCATCGCCCATTCTTACGACAATCAATTGCCCGTTTTGTTCAATCACAGCTCGCTTGACGTCTTTTAGTTGGAAGATTCCTTGAGAGCGTAATTTAAGAGCTACATCAGCAGCTGCCAAGCCTTTTGAACGACAAGCTTCAGGGTCTAATTTTCCATTTTTTATGATAATAGTAGGTTTTCCATCAATTAAGTGTTTGACAAAGGAAATGTTAGTATTCAGCCATTTGAGGAGTAGGATGAGAATAGTCCATATAATTAAGATTGTTATGTACTGGATGATGGTGATCGAACTATTGTAGATGACCCCACCGATAATACCCCCGAGAACAAAGTTCTGTATCTGGTCCACTGCAGAACTTGGTGCAAGATTTCCTTTACCTGTTACATTGATAACAAAAACAAGAGAAAGTAGCCCCAAGGCTAATTTAATTGCAATTGTAGCAAAAAAGCTTATCATTTTTCAACCTCCACGAGTTCCACATCTGATTTATAGAGTTCCATCTTTTCTAATAAATAGCTATCTTGGTCAGTCCCACTAATGGCACGATAAAAATTGTCACCTACTTTAATAATCGCCCCATCAGTCACTGCTGATGTGTTGACATAAACATTTTTCTTATCAACACCTAACTCTTTTGATACAATTTCGATGAAGTGCAAGGAACTACGAAATTGATTATCATTGGATTGGTTGTTTTGAAGATTCGTAATGCTAATCAATACAAAAGCAATTAACGTCAAAATAGAAATGAGCGATAATTCACGGAACTTACTCCCTCTTTTATCTTTGAAAGCCTTAAATGCAAAGAATCCAGTCACAATCACTAAGAATGTCGACACAATAATCATGGTCCAATTCTGTTGACTAATCTGACTGAGAACATAGTCATATGAATAGAATTTCATAAGATTTCTCCTTTTTTAAATTCAACCTATTATAAACTAATTCCTAAGTTTTAGCAATTTTGTTAGTAGAGGAAAAAGCATTTAATGGTTGTTTACTACTTAAGGTAGGTTTTTCTGATTTGACTTAGCCTCCCGTCTTGACTTTCGTTTGGCTTTTGTTATAATAGTAAAAATTTAGAGGAGGTATTCTATGATTCAAAAACATGCTATTCCTATTTTAGAGTTTGACGATAATCCTCAGGCAGTCATCATGCCAAATCACGAAGGATTAGATTTACAGTTGCCAAAGAAGTGCATCTATGCATTTTTGGAAGAAGAGATTGACCGTTATGCTCAGGAAGTAGGGGCGGACTGTGTTGGTGAGTTCGTTTCTGCCACTAAAACCTATCCTGTTTATGTCATGAGTTACAAGGGTGAGGAAGTATGTCTGGCTCAGGCTCCCGTAGGTTCTGCCCCTGCGGCCCAGTTTATGGATTGGTTGATTGGCTACGGTGTGGAGAAAATCATTTCCACCGGTACTTGTGGCGTGTTAGTGAATATAGAAGAAAATGCCTTCCTAGTTCCAGTCCGTGCTCTGCGTGATGAAGGAACTAGTTACCATTATGCGCCACCTTCTCGTTATATGGATGTACATGTAGAAGCGATTTCTGCTATCGAGCAAGTCTTGGAACAACTAGGAATTCCTTACGAGGAGGTTATGACTTGGTCGACAGATGGTTTTTACCGAGAGACAGCTGAAAAGGTTGCCTATCGTAAGGAAGAAGGCTGTGCAGTTGTGGAGATGGAGTGTGCAGCTCTTGCAGCAGTTGCCCAGCTTCGAGGAGTAGTTTGGGGTCAACTTTTATTTACAGCCGACTCTCTAGCGGATTTAGAAAATTATGATAGCCGCGATTGGGGTTCAGAAGCTTTTGACAAGGCCTTAGAACTCTGTCTTGAAATCGTTAGTCATATGTGACTGCTTTAACTATTTTATGGTACAATGTAGCTATGTTATTCAAATCATTTTCGGAAAAAATAAACACGACCTTGGGACGTTTATCACCTGCTCGTCGAATTTTTTTAAGTTTTGCTTTGGTTATTTTCGCAGGCTCTCTTCTTTTGAGTCTGCCATTTGTGCAAGCAACAAGCTCCCAAGCAACCTATTTTGATCATCTCTTTACGGCTGTATCCATGGTCTGTGTAACAGGCCTCTTTACCCAATCAGTAGCTTCAACCTATAACATCTGGGGCCAATTAATTTGTATGGTCTTGATTCAAATTGGTGGTTTGGGGCTCATGACCTTTTTAGGGATTTTCTATATCCAAGGTAAGCAAAAACTCAGCCTTCGAGGTCGTGAAACGATTCTGGAGAGTTTTAGTTTTGAAGAAACCCAGTCTCTGAAGGATTTTCTACGTTCCATCTTCGTTACGACTTTTCTAGTAGAAGGATTCGGAGCCTTTCTGTTAAGTTTTCGTTTTGTTCCCGATTTTGGTTTAGGTCGGGGGATTTTCACTTCCATTTTCGTAGCCGTTTCTGCTTTTTGTAATGCTGGATTTGATAATTTTGGTAGTACGAGTTTGACAGACTTTCAGACAGACCCGTTGATTAATCTAGTGATTGCAGGATTAATTATTACGGGTGGTCTAGGTTTCATGGTCTGGTTTGATTTAGCTACCCAATTAGGAAAGAAGAAAAAGCGTCGTCTTCGCTTTCATACAAAGTTAGTCCTCTTCTTAACAGCAGGTATTTTATTTACCGGAACAGTTTCAACCCTCTTGATTGAGTGGAACAATCCAGGGACCATTGGAAATCTCAGTATCCCTGAGAAATTGCTGGTTAGCTTTTTCCAGACTGTTAGTATGAGGACAGCAGGTTTTGCTTCTATTGATTATACTCAAGCTCGACCGGTCACTTTGCTGATTTATATCTTACAAATGTTTCTCGGAGGGGCACCTGGTGGAACAGCCGGGGGACTTAAAATCACAACCTTCTTTGTATTGTTAGTATTTGCGCGCAGTGAACTTTTAGGATTGCCCCATGCCAATGTAGCTCGGAGAACGATTGAACCTCGGACAGTGCAAAAATCCTTCAGTGTCTTCATTGTTTTCTTGATAACTTTTTTGGTGGGTTTGATTTTACTTGGAATAACAGCAGAAGGGAATCCGAAATTTATCTACTTGATGTTTGAAACTATTTCTGCGCTTGCTACCGTTGGAGTAACAGCGAACTTGACACCAGAGTTAGGTAAGATAGCACTTAGCGTTGTCATGTTATTGATGTTTATAGGACGAATCGGGCCGTTGACGCTATTAGTTAGCTTGGCTGAGTATCGTCCAGACAAGAAAGATATGATCCACTATATGAAAGCAGATATTACTATAGGATAGGAAAGGATAAACTATGTCAGATCGGACAATCGGAATTTTAGGTTTAGGAATTTTTGGGAGTAGTGTTCTCGCAGCGCTTGCCAAGCATGATATCAATATCATAGCTATTGACGACCATGAGGAACTTATCAATCAATTTGAACCTGTTTTAGTTCGCGGTGTTGTTGGAGATATCACAGATGAAGAACTCTTGTTATCAGCCGGGATTGATACCTGTGATACGGTTGTGGTCGCAACTGGTGAAAACTTGGAGTCTAGTGTTCTTGCGGTTATGCATTGCAAGGATTTGGGAGTACCAACTGTTATTGCTAAGGTCAAAAGTCATACAGCAAAAAAAGTACTTGAAAAAATCGGTGCAGACTCTGTTATTTCACCAGAGTATGAAATGGGTCGTTCATTAGCGCAAACGATTCTCTTTCATAATAGCGTAGACGTCTTTCAGTTGGACAAGAATGTCTCCATTGTTGAGATGAAAATCCCTGCATCTTGGGTAGGTCAGAGTCTTAGCCAATTAAATCTTAGAGGACGCTATAATCTCAATATACTCGGTTTTCGTAAATACGAGAATGCTCCACTAGATGTTCAATTCGGACCGGAAGACCTTTTACAGTCTGATACCTATATCATGGCTATCATTAATAACCAATACTTAGATAATCTTGCAAACCTCAATGAGTAGAAGAAAAAGATTATTGAGTCAATATAAGTATTTTATAAGAGGGATTTAAGAAAAATTTTAACTTTTTCTTAATCCTTTTTAATTTTAGGAGATTATACTAGAGTCATCAAAAAAAGAAAACTCTAAGGAGAATCCTATGAAATTCAATCCAAATCAGAGATATACTCGTTGGTCTATTCGCCGTCTCAGTGTCGGTGTTGCTTCAGTTGTTGTAGCTAGTGGCTTCTTTGTTCTGGTCGGACAACCAAGTTCTGCGCGTGCTGATGTGGTCAATCCGACCACTGCTCAAGTCGTGCCAGGTGCAGATTCGGTGCGTGAAAAGAGCGACTTACCAGCAGAGGCTCTAAAAAAAGCAGTCGATGTAGCTCTTCCTTCAGAACAGGCAGATTCAGTACCTAAAGTAAGCTTGGATTCTACAAGCTCTCCAGAAAAAGCGGATGTAGCTGATAAAGACCAAGTAGTAGTTCCCAAAGAAGAAGTGCAAGCAAAACCAGAATCTAAGAAGCAAACAGAAGATACGGTTAAACCTGCAACAAATTCTGCTCCTGTAGTCTCTGGACAAGACTGTGAGGCAAGTGAAGCTCAACCAGCAACCACTCCAGCTGAAGTGCAAAAAGGTGTGGCTGACAATACCAAAGACACAGTAGATGTTCCAGCTTCTTACTTGGGCAAGGCCAATTACCCAGGCCCATTCACAGCCGGTGTTAACCAAGTTATCCCATATGAATTCTTCGCCGGTGACGGTATGTTGACTCGTTTGATTCTGAAGGCATCAGACAAGGCTCCATGGTCAGACAACGGTTCAGCTAAAAATCCTGCCCTCCCACCAGTAGAAAAATTAGGCAAAGGTCTCTACTTCTATGAAGTGGATTTGGCTGGCACTCAAGGTAAATCAGATAAAGAGCTTCTTGACCTTTTAAAACAAAATGGAACGCAAAGTTATAAAGCTACTATTAAAGTGTACGGAGCTAAAGATGGAAAACCTGACTTAACAAATCTCGTAGCGACTAAAGATTTGACTGTTAATTTGAACGCTTCAACCACACCAACTCAGGTTAAAGAGTCTGTTGTTAACAATGTCAAAGACATGATTGATGTTCCGGCTAGCTACCTTGACAAGGCTAATGTTCCTGGACCATTCTTGGCCGGCGTAAACCAAGTCATCCCATATGAAGCTTTTGGTGGTGATGGAATGTTGACTCGCCTTATCTTGAAAGCTTCAGACAAGGCCCCATGGTCAGACAACGGAATGGATAAAAATCCTGCTTTATTGGCACTTGAAGGCTTGGCTAAAGGCCAATATTTCTACGAAGTAGATTTGAATGGTAATACGGTTGGTAAAGATGGTCAGGCCTTACTTGAGCAACTTCGAGCTAACGGAACCTATACATATCTAGCTACTATTAAAGTCTATGGCTCTAAAGATGGCAAACCTGATTTAAGCAATCTGGTTGCTACTCGTCAAGTAACGATTCGACTTCATGGTTCAGAAATGATGTTCAAAACTCCTCAAGAAGATCAGATGGCAATGCCTTCTTCTACGTCAGATTCAATGAACAAAATGAAGGATATGACGAAGGAAGCCCAAGCTTCAGAGATGAGAATGGGTGATTCCATGGCTGAAACTAGGAAAAATGATGGGCAACCGATGCTACCAAATACTGGTGAAGCTCAAACGACTACAGCTGGACTTGGAGCCCTTGGCCTAGTCTTGGCAGGTCTTGTTGGATTTTTGGGTTGGAAAACCAAAAGAGAAGATTAAGGTTCAAATCATTTAAACATTACGGAAAATAGTGTTATACTAAAGCAAGTATAACACTGTTTTTGTCAAAGGAGTGTCAGATGAAAAAGACAATTTTGTTGGTTGATGATGAGATAGATATTCTAGATATTCAAAATCGCTATCTTTTACAGGCGGGTTATGATGTTTTAGTTGCCCATGATGGTAAGGAAGGATTAGAACTTTTTAGAAAAAAATCTATCGACCTCATTATCACAGATATCATGATGCCTAATATGGACGGTTATGATTTCATCAGTGAAGTTCAGTATATTGCTCCTGATCAACCCTTTCTCTTTACAACTGCTAAGACAAGCGAACAGGATAAGATTTATGGATTAAGTTTGGGAGCAGATGATTTTATAGCTAAACCGTTTAGCCCACGGGAATTGGTTTTGAGAGTGAATAATATCTTGCGCCGTCTTAGTCGTGGCGGAGAGACCGAGCAGATTGAGTTTGGTGACTTAGTGATCAACCATGGGACTCATGAAGTTCGCATTGGGGAACAGCCTTTGGAATTGACAGTGAAATCTTTTGAACTTCTATGGATATTAGCCAGCAATCCTGAGAGAGTCTTTTCAAAAACTGAACTTTACGAGAAGGTATGGCAAGAGGACTATGTGGATGATACCAATACACTCAATGTTCATATCCATGCTTTGAGACAAGAATTGAGTAAGTTCACGAATTTAAACACTCCTGCTATCAAAACGGTTTGGGGATTGGGCTATAAGATGGAAAGACCGAGAGGTAAAAAATGAAATTAAAAAGCTATATTTTAGTGGGGTATCTAGTTTCGACTCTACTAACGATTTTGGTCGTTTTCTGGGCAATCCAACGAATGTTGATTGAGAAAAGTGAAGTTTACTTTCTGGTTGGAATGACCTTGATTGCAAGTTTCATTGGCGCTGCAGTGAGCATCTTTCTTTTGTCACCTGTTTTTTCTTCTCTGAAACATTTGAAAAAACAAGCTCAGAATATAGCTGGCAAAGATTTCAGCACAGAAATTGAAACCAAAGGGCCGATAGAATTTCAAGAGTTGGGCCAGGCTTTTAATGACATGTCCCGCAATTTACAAGATACCTTTCAATCACTTGATGAGAGTGAGCAAGAAAAAAGAATGATGATTGCTCAGCTCTCTCACGATATTAAAACTCCCATTACCTCCATTCAGGTTACTGTGGAAGGAATTTTGGATGGAGTAATCAAGGAAGAGGAACGACTCCATTACTTAACCACGATTGGTCGCCAAACCGAGCGTTTAAACAAGCTAGTCGAGGAGTTGGATGTTTTGACTCTGAACGCTCAGCCCCAAGATATAGCTGACGAAGAAGTCGAAGATGTGTTTTTAGATCAGTTGTTGATTGAGTCGATGAGTGAATTTCAACTTCAGATTGAACAAGAGGAGCGAGATGTCTACATTCAAGTAAAGCCTGAGTCTGCGAAAGTCAAGAGCTATTATGACAAACTCTCTCGTATTCTAGTCAATTTGTTAAACAATGCATTTAAATATTCAGAACCTGGAACTAGGATTGAAGTTCTTGCTCAGTTAACAGAAGAAGAACTGATAATCAGTGTGAAAGACGAGGGTCAAGGTATTCTTCCTGAAGATTTGGAAAAAATTTTTAACCGACTTTATCGTGTAGAAACGTCGCGTAATATGAAAACAGGTGGGCATGGATTAGGTCTTGCGATTGCACAAGAACTGGCCCATCAGCTTGGTGGTAAAATCACAGCAGAAAGTCAATATGGCTTAGGAAGCAAGTTCACATTCTGCCTTAATTTGAAATAAAGGCGTAAAATCTCTTTACAAATCGACAGATTCATGATACAATAGCCTTTGTGTGAAATAGCAGCAGGAAAGCATGAAGCTCGTCAACAGGTGTCTTATAACAAGTAACCTTGGCTGTTTAGGCGAAGGGCATCTGCACGAATCAGGGCTTTCTAAGTGACTATTTCCGCCGAAATTATATTTATATTAGGAGGACATACATATGTCACGTTATACAGGACCATCTTGGAAACAAGCTCGTCGCCTTGGCCTTTCACTTACAGGTACAGGTAAAGAATTGGCACGTCGTAACTACGTACCAGGACAACACGGACCAAACAACCGTTCTAAATTGTCAGAATACGGTTTGCAATTGGCTGAAAAGCAAAAACTTCGTTTCACTTACGGAGTAGGTGAAAAACAATTCCGTAACTTGTTCGTACAAGCTACAAAAATCAAAGGCGGAATCCTTGGTTTCAACTTCATGCTTCTTTTGGAACGTCGTTTGGATAACGTAGTTTACCGTCTTGGTCTTGCGACTACTCGTCGTCAAGCTCGTCAATTCGTAAACCACGGTCACATCCTTGTTGACGGAAAACGCGTTGATATCCCATCATACCGCGTGACTCCAGGTCAAGTAATCTCAGTTCGTGAAAAATCATTGAAAGTTCCAGCTATCCTTGAAGCAGTTGAAGCTACTCTTGGACGTCCAGCATTCGTATCATTCGATGCTGAAAAATTGGAAGGTTCATTGACTCGTTTGCCAGAACGCGATGAAATCAACCCAGAAATCAACGAAGCACTTATCGTTGAATTCTACAACAAGATGCTTTAATTTTAAGATATTTCTTACAGAAAGCCTACAACAGTAGGCTTTTTGCTTTATCTTAAAATGTTGGCCTCTGGGTTTGTTCCCCTTTTTACTCCCCTTATAGTGCTTTTCGGTCTAGGAAGACTACTATTTAAAGTTAAAGATTAAGATTTAATAAAAAATATCAGAAAAAATAATCTCAAGTTCTTGACAAGGAGAAAAAAGTAGGTATAATAGAAAGAGTTGAAAAGCTCAAGGTCCGTTGGTCAAGGGGTTAAGACACCGCCTTTTCACGGCGGTAACACGGGTTCGAATCCCGTACGGACTATGGGTGTATCGCGGTTGATGGGAACAGGTTATAAAAAAAGTTAAAAAAACCTGTT
>NZ_JASHCL010000005.1:0-49377 GCF_047464155.1 Streptococcus infantis | reverse complement strand
AATCAGGCGGTTAGAGGTTCGACTCCTCTAGGGTGCATTAAACATTTAACTCGGGAAGTAGCTCAGCTTGGTAGAGTACTTGGTTTGGGACCAAGGTGTCGCAGGTTCGAATCCTGTCTTCCCGATTAGTCAATACTTAAATTGAGGCAGTTGCCTTTTTTTTATTTTTATATTTGATTTTTATCATTATTATCTGTAAATTCATATTGCACTTTCTTAAATGTTTCGTTACCTTTTTATGTCAAAACTAATAAATAAGTAAAGAATTATCTTATCGATAGTTCTTTTTTTTAAAATTTGATATCCTAGACATATGAAAAGAATTAAAATTGATGTTGTAGTTGTCCCTTTAAGTGGACATTTGTATCCAACAATGAATTTATTAATACCTTTACTTAATAACCCTCGATATGAGATTCGTTTATTCACTGGTCTTCAAAAAAAAGCCGTTGCTGATGCTGCAGGTTTTAATGTAGTTCCAATATTAGAAAATCACATAGAGGATTTTGAACGTGCCGCAAATAATGATCAGCAATTAGGAATTATATCAGCCTATCATCAACTTTCAGCAAGTATTGATTTAATTAATCTAGTTTCAGATCAATTATTGGAAGAGTGGCAAAAAAATCGCCCTGATATCGTCATTGCTGATTTTATAACCTTGTCTGGAGGTTTAGTAGCTAATCAACTTGGCATTCCGTGGATATCAACTATGGCGACCCAGTTTGCGATTGAAACGACAGATGGTCCTCCTTGTTTCTTTGGTGGACTGGGAAGTCCCAAGAATCGTTGGCAAGTTTCAGTACAATTTTTAGGTAGAAAAGCAACTCGGTTAGTGAAACGGATTGTATCTTTTTCGTTTCGTGATCGCTTAAAAAGATATAATTTTAAATTGTATAATCAACTAGGTCATGAGACCATTTATTCTCCCTATTCTATTCTAGGTATTGGAATGAAAGAGGTAGAGTTAAAAAAGGGATTCCCAGAACACTACAAGTGGCTAGGGCCCTCTGGTGCTTCAGTTGAGGCAGGAGAGGATTATCCTTTAGATTTGTCTCCTTTTATGGAGCGAAAGAAAGTTTTGATGACTTGTGGGACACAACTAGCTTGGGCCAAAGAAAATCTTATTTATCAAGCTACGCAACTTGCAAAAGCTCATCCTGATTGTCACTTTTTTGTAACTCGTGGTGTAGGTGGAGAGTCCTTCCAATGTGAAAATCTCATGGAGAACCTTTCCGTAGTTTCTTATCTCCCCTATAAGGAGTACATTCCCCAGATGGATTACGTGATTCATCACGGGGGGGCTGGGATTTTTTATCAATGTATCATTTATGGCAAACCAGCTTTGATTTTGCCTCATGATTATGACCAATTTGATTATGCCGTTCGTGGGGTGGAAGCGGGTGTTGCTTTTACAGCTAAAAGAGATAATAGCAAGGTAATTGGACAAGCCTTTGATAGTTTATTAGCTAAAGAGGATTGGTCCGAATTAGAGATTTTACGCCAAGCTGCACATTCTTACCATCCGACGGAAATTTTAGAGAGTGAAATCCATCGTCTGCTAGCGGATAAGGAGAAAGAAAAATGAAAACAGTTTTAGTAACTGGAGCGACAGGTTTCTTGGGTAAATATGTCGTAAAAGAATTAGTCGAGCATGGCTATCAGGTTCGAGCTTTTGGTAGAAACAGTAAGGTTGGTCGCTCTTTAGAGAATTCTTCGGTTAGCTATTTTCAGGGTGATTTGACCAAAGCTGATGATGTGCTAGAGGCTTGCAAGGGGATGGATCTGGTCGTTCATGCGGGAGCACTGTCAACAGTTTGGGGGCCTTGGGAAGATTTTTATCAGGCTAATGTTTTAGGAACAAAATATGTTCTCGAGGCATGTCGCCAAACAGGTATTCAACGTTTAGTCTATGTATCCTCACCAAGCATCTATGCTGCTCCTAAGGATCAGTTGGCTATCAAAGAAAGTGATGCTCCAGAAGAAAATAATCTCAATAATTATATCCGTAGCAAATTGGCTTCAGAGAAGCTCTTTAAAGATTATCCAGATGTTCCGAGTATTATCTTGAGACCTCGGGGGCTGTTTGGAATTGGAGATACCAGCATTTTGCCACGAGTGATTAATCTGAGTCAAAAAATTGGCATTCCTTTGATTGGGGATGGGCGTCAGCTCATGGACATGACTTGCGTGGAAAATGTTGCTCTGGCAATCCGTTTGGCCATAGAAGCTCCAGAAGCCAAAGGTGAGGTTTATAACATTACTAATGGTGAACCGAGGGCTTTTAGAGATTTGTTAGAGGAAAGTTTGACAGGTCTGGGTTATCCAATCAAATATAGAAAAATTCCAGCATCTCTATTAGCAGGGATTGCAAGTAGTTTAGAGTTTCTTTACAAGTCCTTGAATCTGAAAGGGGAACCGCCTTTAACACGATATACCTATTATCTACTTCGTTATAGTCAAACTCTAGATATTAGCAAGGCTGAGAGGGAATTGGGGTATCGTCCGAAAATTAGTATTTCAGAAGGGATTGAACAATATGTCCAAGATTATCGAAAGCATTGAGTATTTCCCAGCGGGATACTGTACTAGTTATGCTGGTTTGCTCTTTAAAGGTGTCAAGAATAGAAAGATGATTTTCCCAGCAGGTGTCTTTTTGATTAAGCACAGGGATAAAGGTTATCTGCTATATGATACTGGCTATCACTACAATATTAAGACAAAACTAAGATATGCTTTATATCGCTTGGGGACGCCCGTTCAAATGACAGAGCAGGATCAGATTTCGCATTTGCTGAAGGCTAAAGGAATTAAACCAGAAGAAATCAAGTTTGTCCTGCTGTCTCATCTACATCCAGATCATTTAGGAGGGGCTAGCTTCTTTCCGAATGCAAACTTTATCCTGACCCAGGAAGTGTATGATGTTTACAAGAAACCCAAACTAAAAGATTTAATTTTTAAAGAATTTTTGCCGAGTGATTTCGATGAAAGATTGACAGTCATCAAGGCAAATCAGCAAAACTCCAACTTTAATTACCGTCCTACCTATGATTTGTTTGGAGATGGTAGTATCTTCGTTGCTTCTATCGATGGGCATGCTAAGGGCCAAGCCTGTCTCTTTATTCCAGATTATCATCTCTTTATCGCAGCAGATCTTTGTTGGGGAATTGACCTTTTACCTTACACCAAACAGATGCATCTGGTTCCTTCCTTGGTGCAAGATAGTAAGGATGACTATATCAAAGGAACAGAGCTCTTGGAAGAGGTTTTAAAGGATGGAATAGAAGTGCTAGTTAGCCATGACCCTGTAGAAAGGATTGAGCGGATCTTGTATGAAAAAAATAACCTTTCTTAAAACCTTTATCCAAACTCGTTGGCTACATAATTTTAAATCTCGAAAAGCCTTAGAAAACTATCAGAAAAAGCAGTTGGCTGCCTATATGGACTTTCTCAAACGTGAATCGCCTTATTTTAAAAATGGTGTACCTAACGACTTTGACCATATGGATAAAGCATTTATGATGACGCATTTCAATGAGCTTAATACTCAAGGTGTGGATCGAGACGAGGCCTTGGCATTGGCTATCGAAAGTGAGAAGACTCGAAATTTTACAGAACTCAAAGGTGAAATAGCTGTTGGGTTGTCTTCTGGGACATCTGGACACCGGGGACTCTTTATCACAACTGAAAAAGAGAGAAGTATGTGGGCAGCAGCTATCTTGGCAAAGATGTTGCCTAAAGGTCACCTTTTTGGGCACCGCATAGCCTTTTTCCTCAGAGCGGATAATGAATTGTATCAGACCATCAATACGGCGCTTATTCGTTTAGAGTACTTTGATATTTTCAAGAATACAGATGAGCATATCGAGCGTCTCAACAATTATCAACCGACCATTGTGGTGGCACCTGCTTCTATGTTGATTGAATTGAGCAAACGTCTAAAAGCTGGGGAGTTAGTCATTCACCCACAAAAGATCGTTTCGGTGGCTGAAATCTTGGAAGATAGTGATAAGGAGCGAATTTCGAACGCTTTTGAGTTACCGATTATTGATCAGGTTTATCAAGCAACGGAAGGTTTCTTAGCTTGTACGTGCTCGGCTGGGAATCTTCATCTCAACGAAGATATCATTTTTGTGGAAAAACACTATTTGGATGACCGTCGTTTTTATCCAGTCATTACTGATTTTAAGCGGAGTAGTCAGCCTGTTTATCGCTATCAGCTCAACGATATCTTGGTTGAAAATCCTGAACCTTGTCCTTGTGGATCTCATTATACAAGGATTGACAAGGTTGAAGGGCGTTCTGACGACATCTTCTATTTTGATGGACAAGATGGAGGTCAGGTCACGATTTATCCTGACTTTATCAGACGTTGCATTCTCTTTGTGGAGAATGTCGGAGATTACCAAGTCAAACAACATTCTGAGAAGTTAGTGGAAGTTTGTCTGAGTCGAAGGGACGAGCAAGTAGAAACAGCAATCACAGAGCAATTCAGACTCTTAGCTCAACAAAAAGAGTTTAAAGCACCTGAAATACGATTTTCAGATTATCATTGGGATACAAGTCGTAAGCTCAAACGTATCCAACGTTTATGAAAGGACAAAAGATTATGACAGAAGTGAAAAGACATGTAGAAATTGCAGGCTATGGAGTTTACCTTCCAAAAAATACAGTGCAATTTAAAGACCAAACCCGTCATCGTGTGGTTGAAAATGAAGAAACACAGCTAGATTTGGCAGAAGCGGCTATCCAATGTGCACTTGAAAATGCAAACTTAAGTATGAAAGATATTGATTGCCTTGTATCAGCTAGTGCGGTGGGTGTTCAGCCTATTCCATGTACAGCTGCTTTGATTCATGAGCGCGTGGCAAAAGGGCTCTCTATACCAGCTATGGATATCAACACGACTTGTACAAGTTTTATTTCAGCTCTTTCGACTATGTCACATTTGATTGAAGCAGGAGAATATCATCGCGTTTTGATTGTATCTAGTGAAGTTGGTAGCTTGGGTCTCAATCCGAAGCAAAAAGAAAGTTATGAACTCTTTGGTGATGGGGCCGCAGCCTTTATTTTCCAAGCAAGTAACAAGGATAAGGGAGTAATAGCAAGCCTTCAACGGACTTGGTCGGAGGGAGCTCACGATACTGAAATCCGTGGAGGTTTGACTTCATATCAACCAAAAGAGTACTCTGAAGAGACGAAGACCAATTTCATGTTTGATATGAAAGGGAAGAAAATCCTCTTGCTTTCTGCTCGTGTCATTCCAGAAATGTTCCAAGAATTCCAAGAGAAATCTGGTATTTCTAAAGATGCTGTAGACTATATTATTCCACACCAAGCTAGTCGAGCATTACCACTTGTCATGGATAAATTAGGAGTTAGCAAAGACAAGTATCTCAATATTGTCAGTGAGTATGGGAATATGGTTTCCGTTGCGGTACCTTTTGGCTTGGCCTATGCACTCGATCATGGCTATGTGAAGGAAGGAGATACCATCTTCTTGATGGGAACTGCAGCTGGTATGACGGTCAATATGTTGGCTTTGAAATTGTAAAATAAGAGCAGGCACTTATAAGTAGCCTGCTTTTTAAATTAATTTTAAACGTAGAACTATCGGCCTATACAGAAAAAGCTTGATAAGTTTTATGAAACTAAGTATACTAGAAGGTGACAAGCGTTTTCAGACGTTGAATTAGGGAGTAGACTTAGAAATTGAGAGGGAGATATGGGGACAAGAAAATTTCGATTATTGATGTCCAAGTATGGCTTTAGTATTGCGATAATTCTGATAGAATTATTTGTTATTTTTGGCATTATTCTTTACATGAGTCAGATTGCTCCGCTTGTTTGGGTTTCCCTTGTATTTCTGGTTAGCGTGGCAACTGTTATAGCGATTGTCAATCGCTCCATGTCTCCTGAGAGCAAGGTGACTTGGTTGATTGTGACCTTTGTGCCGGTGTTTGGTCCACTGCTTTATCTCATGTTCGGTGAAAGAAGGCTATCAAAAAAAGAACTGAAACAACTCCAGGAATTGAATTCTATTGCATTTCATGAGAATAATGGGCGCCAACTCCATCTGCAACTACAGGAGACAGATAAATCAGCTTACGGAATTATCAATGCCTTGCTACATATGGATAGTAATGCAGAAGTCTATGACCAGACAGATTCACAATTTTTCGCAAGTGGCGAGGAAATGTGGCAACAGATGCTGGAGGATCTTAAAAGAGCTGAAAAGTTTATTTTTCTTGAATACTACATTGTCGAAGAGGGTTTGATGTGGGATAGCATACTCGAAGTTCTGGAAGAAAAGGCAGCTCAGGGAGTCGAAGTCAAGATGCTCTATGACGACATCGGTTGTATGGTGACTTTGCCTGGGGATTATACTGTTTATTTGCGTTCTAAAGGGATTGATGCTCATAAATTTAATAAGGTGATTCCTCGTATGACAGTGGCCTATAACAACCGTGACCACCGTAAAATCTTGGTTATTGATGGGCAGATTTCCTACACTGGCGGGATCAACCTTGCAGACGAATATATTAATCATATTGAACGTTTTGGACACTGGAAAGATAGTGGAATTCGGATAGATGGTCCGGCGACTCAAGCCTTTACAAGACTATTTCTCATGAACTGGTACATCAACCGTGGGGAAATCAGTGACTTTGATCAGTATCATTTGGAAAATCAGACACGATCTGGTAACGGTCTTTGTATCCCATACGGCAGTGGGCCGAAACCAATCTACCAGATGAAGGTGGGTAAAATTGTCTATCAAAATCTGATTAATCAAGCAGAGGATTTTGTTTATATCACAACGCCTTATCTCATTATCGATTATGATTTAACAGAGGATATAAAGAATGCGGCGATGCGAGGTGTAGATGTGAGAATAGTCACACCCCACATACCAGATAAGAAACTCATTCAACTTGTAACACGGGGAGCTTATCCAGATCTTTTATCTGCGGGTGTTCGCATTTTTGAATACACACCTGGTTTTATCCATAGTAAGCAAATGATTGTTGATGATCGATTCGCGGCTGTAGGTACGATTAACTTGGATTATCGTAGCTTGGTTCATCACTATGAAAATGCAGTACTACTCTACAAAACAGAGTCAATCGCGGATATTCGAAAAGATTTTGAAGAAATTTTTGAACAATCTCAAGAAATCTTCTCGGACACCATAAATCCTACATGGTATCAAATGATGATTAAAGAAGTAACACAGTTATTTGCACCTATGCTTTAATTGAAAGAGACGGTTTACCGTCTCTTTTTCTGTAAGCAGTTTCCTTGACATCTTATTTATTTTTCGTTATCATATGTCCATATAATATATGGGAGTCTGTGTACAGTCTGAGAGGAAGTGTTAAACTTCGACCGCACCTGATCTGGGTAATGCCAGCGTAGGGAACGATACTTGGCCTAATTTTGCACCTTTTTCATATATGAAAGAGGTTTTTCTTTTTTTCAAAGAAAAACTGTAACTTAGAAGGAGGTTTTAATGAAAGCAAGCATTGCTTTACAAGTCCTACCCCTGTCACAAGGGATTGACCGCATAGCTGTTATTGATCAAGTCATTGCTTATCTGCAAGCTCAAGGAGTGACTATGGTAGTGACACC
The DNA here is from genome assembly GCF_047464155.1 of Streptococcus infantis. GTDB lineage: Bacteria > Bacillota > Bacilli > Lactobacillales > Streptococcaceae > Streptococcus > Streptococcus infantis_U. The sequence continues at coordinate 41,745 of NZ_JASHCL010000005.1, read as the reverse complement.
CTTTGAAACGGTCTTAGAGGGAGACTTTGATCAACTCATGCGCATTCTCAAAGAAGCATTAGAAGTGGCAGGTCAAGGGGCAGACAATGTTTTTGCCAATGTGAAAATAAATGTAGGAGAGATTTTAAGCATCGATGATAAACTTGAAAAATATAATGAGACGGCACATTAGTCTGCTAGGATTTTTGGGTGTCTTATCTCTTTGGCAGGTAGCGGGTTTGTTAAAACTCTTACCAAAGTTTATCTTGCCGACACCACTTGAAATCCTTCAGTCTTTTGTTCGTGACAGAGAATTTCTCTGGTACCACAGCTGGGCAACCTTGAGAGTAGCCTTGTTAGGTTTGGTCTTGGGTGTCTTGATAGCCTGTATCATGGCCGTCCTTATGGATAGTCTGGGCTGGTTAAATGACCTGATTTACCCAATGATGGTGGTTGTCCAGACCATACCGACCATTGCCATAGCGCCTATTCTGGTTTTGTGGCTTGGTTATGGAATCTTGCCCAAGATTGTCTTGATTATCTTGACGACAACCTTCCCGATTATCGTCAGTATTCTAGATGGATTTAGGCATTGTGACAAGGACATGCTGACCTTGTTTAGTTTGATGCGAGCAAATCCTTGGCAAATCCTGTGGCATTTTAAAATCCCTGTCAGCCTGCCCTACTTTTATGCAGGATTGAGGGTCAGTGTCTCCTACGCCTTTATCACAACAGTGGTATCTGAGTGGTTGGGAGGCTTTGAAGGACTAGGTGTCTACATGATTCAGTCCAAAAAACTGTTTCAGTATGATACCATGTTCGCGATTATTATTCTGGTATCGCTGATCAGTCTTCTGGGTATGAAGCTAGTTGATATCAGTGAAAAATATGTGATTAAATGGAAACGTACTTAAAAGAAGTGTTTTGTAAAAAGAAAAGAGGAAATAAAAATGAAGAAAACATGGAAAGTGTTTTTAACGATTGTAACAGCTCTTCTAGCTGTCGTGCTTGTGGCTTGTGACCAAGGAACAGCTTCTAAGGATAACAAAGAAGCAGAACTCAAAAAAATTGACTTTATCCTAGACTGGACACCAAATACCAACCACACAGGGCTTTATGTAGCTAAAGAAAAAGGTTATTTCAAAGAAGCTGGAGTGGATGTTGATTTGAAATTGCCACCAGAAGAAAGTTCATCTGACTTGGTGATCAATGGTAAGGCGCCATTTGCTATCTATTTCCAAGATTACATGGCTAAGAAATTGGAAAAAGGGGCAGGCATTACTGCAGTTGCAGCAATCGTTGAGCACAATACATCAGGAATTATCTCTCGTAAGTCTGACAATATCAATAGCCCTAAAGACTTGGTTGGGAAGAAATACGGAACTTGGAATGACCCAACTGAGCTTGCTATGTTGAAAACCTTGGTAGAATCTCAAGGTGGAGACTTTGACAAGGTTGAAAAAGTACCAAACAACGATTCAAACTCGATCACTCCGATTGCCAATGGCGTTTTTGATGCTGCATGGATTTACTACGGTTGGGATGGTATTCTTGCTAAATCTCAAGGTGTGGATGCCAACTTTATGTACTTGAAGGACTATGTTAAAGAGTTTGACTACTACTCACCAGTTATCATCGCTAACAACGATTATCTGAAAGACAACAAAGAAGAAGCTCGCAAAGTAATCCAAGCCATCAAAAAAGGCTACCAATATGCCATGGAGCACCCAGAAGAAGCAGCCGATATCCTCATCAAGAATGCACCTGAACTCAAGGATAAACGTGACTTCGTCATTGAATCTCAAAAATACTTGTCAAAAGAGTATGCTAGCGACAAGGAAAAATGGGGACAATTTGATGCGGATCGCTGGAATGCCTTCTACAAATGGGATAAAGAAAATGGTATCCTTAAGGAAGACTTGACTGATAAAGGGTTCACTAACGAATTTGTGAAATAATGACAGAAATTAGACTAGAACACGTAAGCTATGCCTACGATGATGAAAAGATTTTAGAGGATATTAACCTGCAAGTGACTTCAGGTGAAGTGGTCTCTATCCTAGGACCCAGTGGTGTAGGAAAGACAACCCTCTTTAACCTGATTGCAGGCATTTTAGAAGTCCAGTCAGGACGAATCATTCTTGACGGAGAGGAAAATCCCAAGGGGCGCGTGAGCTATATGTTACAAAAGGATCTGCTTTTGGAACATAAGACGGTGCTAGGAAATATCATCTTGCCCCTCTTAATTCAAAAGGTGGATAAGGCAGAAGCTATTGCCAAAGCGGATGAAATCCTTGCTACCTTTCAGTTGACGGCCGTACGGGACAAGTATCCTCATGAACTCAGCGGTGGGATGCGCCAGCGTGTAGCCTTACTTCGGACCTATCTTTTCGGACACAAGCTCTTTCTTCTAGATGAGGCCTTTAGCGCCTTGGATGAGATGACCAAAATGGAACTTCATGCCTGGTATCTTGATATTCATAAACAGCTAGGCCTGACGACACTCATCATTACGCATAGTATCGAGGAGGCCCTTAACCTTAGTGATCGGATTTATATCTTGAAAAATCGACCGGGACAGATTGTTGCTGAAATCAAACTTGATTGGTCTGAAACTGAAGATAAGGAAGTTCAAAAAATTGCCTATAAACGACAGATATTAGAGGAGTTGGGCTTAAATAATTAGAAATGAAGGGAGTTGGTGAAGTTTAATATTTACCAGTCCCTTTTTGTCTTTTACAAAGAGAAACTGACTTGCGAGAAGGTGCTAAAAGCGCTATAATGAAGAAAAATAAAACATGGTATAAAAATGGGATTTGATAAAGATTTTGTGGAAAATATTTTTTCTAGTGGAGAAGATAGAGTAAATAGGTCTATTTTTGTAAAACCGGAAGAACTTATTGAAATATCCGATGAAGAGCTAAGTTATTTTGGCGAGGGTATTTTTTATTGTTTACCTCGTAATCAGTATGTAATGGATAATAAAGATAAAATTAGACAAAAATATAAATTATCTAAAGAAATGCCTAAAATAAATGGCATTCCTTTACCAACTTTTTTAAAAATGAGAGCATGGGATAGAATTAGAAAGACCAAGCCAACCTTAAAAGAAATCATCAGGATGATTGAAAAATGATGATTCAGTGTAGGTGAAGTGTTGTCTTATAATTAGAAAGAGGAGTTGTTATGAGATACAGTCAACAAGTATTAGACATGCTAAAAAGAGGTGTAAGTGGTGATGTTGATGATTACTATGACTTTTTTCTTGAGCTCACTGCTAAATTAGGCGAAGATGAGGCTTTTGCTGACAGTTTGATAGCAGAGAATGAACCTCTTTTTGATGTTATTAATGATGAACCAATGTATTATTTCTATGTCGAAGAAGATACAGAGAACAGAGAATTGTGCCAAAATTTTTTAAAGACTTACTATGAAAAAGCAAAACAACTAGTAGATAGCTAAATTTGGGCTTATCTTGTTCTTTGAGTTTATAGGTGGAATGGTATTGTATGAAAAAAGAAGAAATTAAAAATATATAGGCGCAGATCTTGAATTAAATGTTAATGGCCGAGGTACTTACTTTAAATCAAGTATTTGTGTAGTAGGTAATTATATGAGAAATAGAATCATTGCTGTTTACAGAATTCCAAATCGTTTGGTCTCTATTACAGTTGAAAATCCAGACTTTTCTGAATTAAGAGTTAATCAATTTGTAAAAATTGGAGACAAAGAGTATAGGATAAATAGTCTCCCTTTTGTGGATTCAACTCCACCAAAATCTTTTTTTGAAATGAATACATTTGCAATTGACTACACAGAGGATGAATTGATGAATAAAGTGGCAGTATATACGCTATCGGATAGTCAATCATAGCGTTTTGCATAGAAACTATAGCAATCAATCCGTTCAATGTGTCAAAATGTATTATAAATCTAAAAAATGAAGATGGTAGCTTGAAAGAATCAGGGCAAGTTGTGTGGTACTAAATGACTTGAACTTCTTTGGAAAATATAGTATGTAGGAAAAAGCAATGTTGAAACTAATTAAAATTTTCAATTCTAGTATTTTAGGATATTGGTATATTCCAGAAAATCGTGACCCAGGTTTGATTGAGATTGATGAGCGCACTGGTGAAGTTACAGTTGCTATCGAGTCAAATTATGATAAAGAACTTGGGGCACCCTATTATGCAAACAAGGCTCGTGGAGCAGTGAAGCAGATGTGGGATAGAGGCGAATTACCAAGCGAGAAATCTTTTACCTGGTGCTGATTTTAAGAGATAACAAAAAGTGATTAAATGATGTTAAATAATGAACTAAATGACTACAGCAAACAAGACCCATTCGATGAAATAGATGAAACAGATGAAATAGATGAACCCATTTTTTCGGAGTCTAATCTTGAAGGGTACAGTGATTTTTACAAAGATAGTGAAGAGTCAAAAGTTTGGTGGATTGATAAGATAGATGTTAGAGGAGAAATATTATTCAGCTTTGACCAGAAAAAAATTTATAACCTTTTTCGTGATTATCCTCACAATATGACTGAAGAAGAAGTTAGAATTTTTGATAGAGAAAATCCTTACTGGAGAGATTTTTTCTCGGATAGAAAGTCATAAATTCTGCATTTATTTATAAGCATTGAATAATATGACTGATAAAGATTATATACAATAGTAAACATGCTTAAATATAATAGACTATTTTTGATGTTCAGTCGCCTCTCTCATAATTTGTTTTTGATGGATACTGTGAAATAATTAAGATACGAAGGATAGATGTTGAGAATCTGTCACCAACGCGCCATTTAGCTAGTGGGTCGAGAAATGCAGGAGCCTCGACAGTCCTGCCTATCCTTGCAAATAAATCAGCCCTTAGAAACAAATCTAAGGGCTTTTTGACTGGTCGATTTTATCAGCAATTTCAACTTTTAAAATTTCATTTTCAAATAATCTCATCCATCGTAAACCTGTTTTAACAGATAAAGCATCATACTCTTCATCAAAAGTATCCTTATCTTCAAAAAGACAAATTCCCTCAAAGGTCTGGTTATCAACGTCTGTAATCGTTACAACTTTATTGTTAAACTTTCTAAGTTCCATTTTTATTTTCCTGCTTTTATAGTACTATAGTTTGTTATATTATTGGAATTCCCTTAAGGTAAGCTTCCTTAGCTTCTACTAAAGTCATCTTATTAGGTCCGCCATCAATATTGGTCTCCCCTGTGTTTTGCCAATTACAATGTTCACAAATGTCATAAACGGCGGTCAATGTTCCGCAAACTGGACAATGTACATATTCTTCATCATTAATCATTACTAAGTTTTCTCTATCAGTCTTATTCATAATTACTTACTCCTAATTATCGTTTTAAAATAGTGAAACCAGAAATATTAATTGGCTAGAGCTAAATACTTTATATTTTTAAATTTCTTATCTTTCTATACTTTACTGAGATAGGCTTTCTTAGCTTCTGCAAGAGTTATAGTATCATTATACTTTAATCTAGTTAATATTACTAATGAATGATAAAGTCTTTTAGATATGATATGATATAATATAATAAAAAAGGAAGGTATACCATGAAAGTTAATAGAGTTATCGGTCAAAATAGACTTGGAAACTATTTAATTCTGTACTTAGATCCAGAATTAGATAAGGGACTTAATGGAACTATTATCTGTCGGAAAGTAAGGCTAAAAGGTTTTGAATACGAAACTGTTCCTTCCTTCGATTCTAAGTATATGATCGCTTTTGAAAGTGATTCTGATGAGAATTATATCGGTGAAATAATTGAATATGAATAAGCACCTAGAGAAATCCAGTTACGTTTTTAAAAGAAAAGAAGCATGACTCTCCCACGGCTATAAAGCTTTTTGGGCGGGAAAGCCATACTTCTTTCTTATCTAAATTATAACTCAAAGAGGTATCTTTTATAAGAATTAGCTGAAGATAATAAGCATAAAAAATAGAGAGCACACACCTCCCACAGCCGAAGCCTTTAATGTAGGAGGTAGTAACTCTCATTACATAAATTATAGCATAAAATAGGTTATTGATTGTCAAACCAGTTCCTTTATTTGCTTGAGTATTTAATATTTTTTAAGAAAAGAAAAATAGCAGGTTAGTTTATCAGGGGACTTGTTATTTTTAAGTAAGATATACTATATTTCTTTTATCAGTAGGAGCGGGCGATGAAATACAGTCAACAAATATTAGATATGCTAAAAAGAGGAGTAGATGGCGATGTTGTTGATTACTATGATTTTTTTCTTAAGCTGACACCTAAACTTGGAGAAGACGAAGAGTTTGCTGCTGGTTTGATAGTAGGTAGTATTAAGGAGATTAGAATTCTTACATAAATGGCTCAAGTAAAACTAGCAATTAGGCTAGAAAGGATGTAGAAAATGAGTAAAAGGCTATGGACTTATCTCCGATTAAGAGTTCAGGTAGTCACTAATAATGGTAAAATTATCAAGGGGCTTGTCATAGATTTTGTTGATGAAATGGACAATGATGAACAGGATGAAATTACGATTCTCATTGATAATCCAAGGTCTAATGAACCTTCAGAGCTCTCTCTCCCTGAAAGTGATATTATATCAATTAAAGTAATTTCGTAGTGCTAAGGGCAATCGGGGTACCTTTGCCTGCCTTATTTGGTAGAAAACAATATGAAAAAGGATGTATATGGCCATAATAGACGACTTAATGGAATTATATAGTAACGGTTGGGAAGCCTCTTTTGATTATAATGGTCAACAATGTTGGGTTTTCCCAAAATCTGTTAATGACATTATAGTAGTGATTGGGGAAAAGGAATATCAGGCAACGTCATTTGATGAGCTAATTTCTCTAGAAGTTGATGAGACAACATGAATAGCAATTATGGATGGTTTAGAAGTAAAATAAAAAGGCTATCTAATTGAGCTAATTTCTTGCCTGCTGAACTCGTCAAAATACGCCCTTTTAGGGCTTTTTTTTAGACTTTTTTAGGAACTTTCAAGAAAAACTAAGGCGAATTAATGCTAAAGTGTTTTTTAAAAAACTCAGTATTTTCAAGGATTAAGCCCTAAAAGTTTGACTTATAGAGTCGTAAATGATAGTATAGTCAAAGATAGTCAAAGTTTAAGAAGGAGGTAGCAAGCTATGAAATTTAAAAATACATCGGATCATATTGAAGCCTATATCAAGGCAATTTTAGAACAATCTGGTATCGTAGAATTGCAACGAAGCCAGCTAGCGGATACCTTTCAAGTGGTACCTAGCCAGATTAACTATGTGATTAAAACTCGTTTTACAGAGAGTAGAGGATATCTAGTTGAGAGTAAACGTGGTGGTGGGGGTTATATTCGCATTGGTCGAATTGAATTTTCTAACCATCATGATATGCTCCGCGATTTGTTGTATTCAGTGGGTGAAGAAGTCAGCCAAGTTATCTTTGAAGATGTTTTAAAACTTTTACTTGAACAAGAACTCTTGACTCGTCAGGAGATGAATCTGTTAGTTGCAACGGCCTCAGATCGTGTTTTGGGCGAGGAAGCTGATTATATTCGTGCGAATATGCTTCGTCAGATATTGCATGAAGTAGATAGAAAAGGAAAATAAAATTACATGAAATATTCAAAAGCATTGAGAGAATGTATAGACAGTGCCTTTCTAGTGGCGAGTCGCTTTGGAGCAGACTACCTGGAGTCTTGGCACCTACTGATTGCTATGGCTAATCATAGCTACAGTGTTGCTGGAGCAACTTTGAACGAGTTTCCATATGAAATTGATCGTTTAGAGGAGGTAGCTGTTGAATTAACAGAGGCAAACTTTAACCACAAGGAAGATTACAAGGAACTCCCTTTTTCCTATCGTTTAAACGTCTTGATGTTGGAGGCGGAACATGTTGCCTCCGTTGTACATGCAAAAGCATTGGGAACTGAGCACCTTCTCTACGCAATCTTGCATGACGGCAATGCTTTAGCTACTCGCATTTTGGAAAAAGCAGGTTTTTCTTATGAAGACCAGAAGGACCAAGTCAAAATTGCTGGACTTCGTCGTAGCCTTGAAGCGCGTGCTGGGTGGACAAAGGAAGATTTGAAGGCTCTGCGTCAGCGTCACCGCTCCGCAGCAGACAAGCAAAATTCGATGGCCAATATGATGGGCATGCCTCAAACTCCAAGTGGTGGTTTGGAAGATTACACTCATGACCTCACAGAGCAAGCTCGTTCTGGCAAGTTGGAACCAGTTATTGGCCGTGACCAAGAAATCTCTCGTATGATTCAAATCTTGAGCCGTAAGACCAAAAATAATCCCGTTCTAGTTGGAGATGCAGGTGTTGGTAAAACAGCACTGGCACTTGGCCTTGCACAACGTATTGCCAATGGAGATGTGCCAGATGAAATGGCTAAAATGCGTGTCCTAGAACTTGACTTGATGAATGTGGTTGCAGGAACTCGTTTTCGTGGGGATTTTGAAGAACGTATGAACAATATCATCAAAGATATCGAGGAAGATGGTAAGGTCATTCTCTTTATCGATGAGCTTCATACCATTATGGGGTCAGGAAGCGGGATTGACTCGACCTTAGATGCGGCCAATATCCTGAAACCTGCCTTGGCACGTGGAACTCTGAGAACTGTCGGAGCAACTACTCAGGAAGAATACCAAAAACATATCGAAAAAGATGCAGCCCTTTCTCGTCGCTTTGCTAAAGTGATGATTGAGGAGCCGAGCGTGGCTGATAGTATGGCTATCTTACAAGGATTAAAAGCAACTTATGAGAAGCACCACCATGTCCAGATTACTGACGATGCAGTCGAAACAGCTGTCAAAATGGCCCATCGTTATTTGACAAGTCGTCACTTGCCAGACTCAGCAATTGATCTTTTGGATGAAGCAGCAGCAACTGTCCAAAATAAATCAAAACACGCTAAAAAAGATGAGTCAGGTTTAACAGCTGCTGACAAGGCCTTGATGGATGGCAAATGGAAACAAGCAACTCAGCTCATTGCAAAAGAGCAGGAAGTTCCAGTCTATAAAGATCTGGTAAAAGAGTCTGATATTTTGACAACCTTGAGTCGCTTATCAGGTATTCCGGTTCAAAAATTGACACAGACGGATGCTAAGAAGTATCTCAATCTTGAAGCTGAACTCCACAAGCGTGTGATTGGGCAGGAACAGGCTGTATCTAGTATCAGTCGTGCTATTCGCCGAAATCAATCGGGAATCCGCAATAACAAACGACCAATTGGATCCTTTATGTTCCTAGGACCAACAGGTGTTGGTAAGACTGAATTGGCCAAGGCCTTGGCAGAAGTTCTCTTTGATGACGAGTCAGCCCTTATCCGCTTTGACATGAGTGAATACATGGAGAAATTTGCAGCCAGCCGTCTCAACGGAGCTCCTCCAGGTTATGTAGGCTACGAAGAGGGCGGAGAGTTGACCGAGAAGGTTCGTAACAAACCTTACTCAGTCTTGCTTTTTGATGAGGTAGAAAAGGCTCACCCAGACATCTTTAATGTGCTCTTGCAGGTCTTGGATGATGGTGTCTTAACGGATAGTAAGGGTCGCAGGGTTGATTTCTCAAATACCATTATTATCATGACATCAAACCTTGGTGCGACAGCCCTTCGTGATGATAAGACAGTCGGTTTTGGAGCTCGAGATATTCGTTTTGATCAAGAGAGTATGGAAAAACGTATGTTTGAAGAGTTGAAAAAAGCTTATCGTCCAGAGTTTATCAACCGTATTGATGAGAAGGTAGTCTTCCATAGCTTGTCAAGTCAAGATATGCAGGACGTGGTTAAGATTATGGTCAAACCATTGATTGCAAGTTTGGCAGAAAAAGGGATTGACTTGAAACTTCAAGCATCTGCCCTTAAGCTTCTGGCTCAGAAGGGATATGATCCAGCGATGGGAGCTCGTCCACTACGCAGAACTTTGCAAACAGAAGTAGAAGACAAACTAGCTGAACTTCTTCTTACAGGTGAACTGAAAGAAGGCAAGACACTGAAGATTGGTGTCAAAGCTGGTCAATTGAAATTTGATATTGTATAAAACAAGAACTAAGAATCTATAATTTGTAGATACGACCTCTTCATTGCCATCAATTGCAGAAAGGAAGTAGAAGATGATGAATCAGAAAATTCCAACCGGGATGACAGAAAAAGAGTATTTTGAAGTTCATGCAAGCCAGGAGGAGTTTCTTGAGTGGTATCACCAGCAAGAACTCCCTCAGTATGAAAAGCCAAGTGTGACTGTGGACATGGTAGCCTATTGCTTTGTAGAAGGGAAAATGAAACTCTTTCTGATTCGTCGTAAGGCACATCCTTTTCAAAATTGTTTAGCGCTAGTTGGCGGATTTATGGATAAGGGTGAAGATGCTGCCCATGCTTGTCAGCGTGAAGTGAAAGAAGAAATCAATCTTGAACTTCCACTAGAAAAGATTGAGCAGCTAGTGACAGTATCTACTCCTGGTCGTGATCCCAGGGGTTGGACAGTTACCATTGCCCACTTGGTTTACCTACCTAGCCGAGCAATTGATCTAGCTAAGGCTGGAGACGATGCAAAAGAAGTCGTTCTTGTAGATGTTAATTTTCACACAGGTAAGTGTTGTTTGGATGGAAGAGAACTGGAAGAGAAGGACTTTGCATTTGACCACTTATCCATTATTCAAGAATCTATCAGGAAAATTCAAAAAGCTATCGACTATGACCCTCGTTTCCTTTACCTACTAGAGGATGAGTTTACAGTGGATGACGGCCTAGCTCTCATTGAGACTCTATGTCCAGAGAAATCCTGTACAAGTGATAGTTTCTTAGAGAAATATGGAGATAGCTTAGAGGAAGTTGGTTTTAAACGGATTCCTCAGAAGGAAGTCATTACCATTTATCGATTAAAATAAAAAAGTGAGGTCGAGATTCTTCCCGGCCTCTTTTTGTTGTTATTTTTTGTTTAAGGATGTTTATCTTTATTAGAATTGCTCATGATTCGAATGAATAAATCTTTGTATTTATATTTTAAATAATGTTCGTGTAAGTACATTAGAGACACATAGACAATCATGAAAATGGCAGTTAAATAGAACAAATCAAATGTTGTTTGAGCGTAATGAGTAGCAATTCCATAAGAAGAGAATGCACCAATAATCATCCAAGGAAGATATTTGTAATATTTGCTTGACATAAACCTACACCTCCAACATCCTATTTCAATTTTATTATAGCCCTTCAAGAAAAAAATGCAAGCGATTACACTTTTAAAACATAGCATTTCAGTAGGAAGAATTTTTCTGTTTTTTTAAATTCTTTACGAATAGTAGAGATAGGAGGCGAAAAAAGAAACAAGTATAAATAAAAACCAAAACCATATATAAATAGTTGACAGATTCAAAACCAAATATTACAACATTGTTACAAAAATATTTCTAAACATTTCAAAATCATTACATAAGGAGTGTAAAATGAAAAATAAAACTTCTATCAAATTGATGGCCGCAACTGTACTCGCTTCAACCTTGTTATTAGGAGCTTGTGGTAATAAGAAAGAGAACACTGCGAGTGATAGTTCTAGTAAGACAACACAAGCATCTTCTAGTTCTAAGGCAAGTTCTTCAAGTAAAGATAACAAGACTCAGAAGTCATCGACTTCATCAGAAAACACTAAGTCGTCATCTTCTGATCAGTCGACGTCTACTCCTAATCAATCGCAAGCAACAACGGCACCAGAAACAAAGCAGAACCAAGAATCTTCTGCTAAGCAAGCCCCTTCTCAATCCCCATCCAATCAACAAGGAACACAAGCAAAACCGAATCAGTCAACTTATGATCCAACAACTGATCGCAAACTTCAAGACAAGCAGGCAAAACATAACAAACGTTATAAAGGTGTCTTGACCATGGTTGACAAAGATTTTTCGGCTGCAGCTGGAAATTGGAAGGGTGCTAATGGCGAAACGATCACTGTCTCATCAAGTGGTCAGTTTACAGTAGAATCTGCTGATGGTAAGAAAGAAAACTATTCTATCCAAAGCTATTCTTATACTCTTGATGATGGGAAATACAATGCTGAAGTAGGTGGTGGAAAAGTCATCCAAATTACAACAGGAGCGGATGGTACAGTTTCTAGTGTTGTCTTGATTCAACCATAGAAAGGTACCTCAAGTCTATTCTAAATATAGAAAAGAGTAGTTCAACTGTTTTTCACTTAATTTCTCTAATAGAAGTGGTATAATAAATGAATCGAAAGGGAATGAGTGACAAAGCAATGGCGGATAAATTAATTTTACCTCAAAATACACGACTCATGGGAGTGTTTCTTGGCTTTATAGGTGGTTCTTTGGATGTATTCTGTCACATTCAGTACCATAGTTTGGTGGCTACACAGACAGGAAATATTCTCCTACTGATATCAGATTGGCATGACTCGAATGTCATCAATACCATGTTGCGATTCTGCTCCATTATTTTCTTTTCCCTAGGATTTGTTTTTGCCTTGCACATGAAGGAATATCGTAAAACAGCCTATTGGCGGGTTAAGATGCTGCTTCCCTTATTTATCGGGACCCTTGTTCTTCCCTTCTTTTCTCGCTTTCCTCTATTAGAAGTACCTTTTATTGCTTTTGGAACAGGCATGATGATGCTAACATTTACGGGTAGTTTGATTGAAGATCATCCCTATGTCATTTTTATGACCTCTGGAAATTACCGAAAGATGTTGACTGCTTTGTATCGCATCGTTAGAGGAGAAGGAGATGTTCAAGAATATCGTCGCCAAGCTTTGAACTATGGGATCGTTGTCGGTAGTTTCGTAGTGGGGGCAATTAGTTTGGCTGTATCGATGCATTTTTTCCATGAATGGTCTATTTGGATTGTCAGCTTCAATTTGTTTTTGATTATGTCCTACTATATAGCTAGAGTGAAGCAACTAGATTTGCAAGATGAAAATATATAAAAAGGCAAGGCTCTTTTTGAGCTTTGCCTTTTTTGTGAGATAGAAGATTATGCTTTATCTAACTGCAATAGTGCTTCAATCTCTGCTAGAGTACTTGCTTGTGAAATAGCGCCACGAAGTTTAGCGGCTCCAGATGTTCCACGGAGATAGTGAGGAGCTAGTCCACGGAATTCACGGACCGCAACCTTTTCTCCCTTGAGATCAATCAAGCGTTTCAAGTGCTCGTAAGCGATTTTCATCTTGTCTTCGAAGGTTAAATCGGGAAGAATTTCCCCTGTTTCAAAGTAGTGATTGATTTGATTGAAGAGGTAAGGATTTCCCATAGCTGCGCGTCCAATCATAATGGCATCAGCACCGACTTCTTCAATGCGTTGTTTGGCATCTTGGACAGTGCGGATGTCACCATTAGCAATAAATGGAATCTTAGTCAGAGCTTGTGCAACCTTGTGAAGAGTTTCGAGGTCAGCGTGACCAGTATACATTTGCTCACGGGTACGACCATGCATAGCAAGGGCAGAAACACCTGCAGCTTCAGCGGCAAGGGCATTTTCTACTGCTAGGGATGGGTCAGACCAGCCTGTACGCATTTTGACAGTGAGAGGGATATCAAGGACTGATTGAACCTTGTTAATGATAGAATAGATCTTGTCTGGATCCTTGAGCCACATAGCACCAGCCTCGTTTTTTACGATTTTATTAACTGGGCAGCCCATGTTGATATCGACGATATCGGTCTTGGTGTTTTCTTGGATGAATTCTGCTGCGCGTGCTAGGCTATCTTCGTCACTACCAAAGAGCTGGATAGAAACTGGGTTCTCTCCTTCATCGATATGAAGCATGTGAAGAGTCTTTTCGTTATTGTATTGGATACCTTTGTCAGAGACCATTTCCATGACCACAAGGCCAGCTCCGAGCTCTTTTGCAATGGTACGAAAGGCAGAGTTAGTTACGCCTGCCATAGGTGCGAGGACCGTCCGGTTTGGGATCTCGACGTTCCCAATCATAAAAGGTGTATTAAGATTTGTCACGAATGAGTTCCTCCAGGTCGTTTTCATCAAAGTTATAAGTAGTTTGGCAGAATTGACAAGTAATCTCTGCCCCGTGATCTTCGTCTTTCATTTCCTGCAAATCTGAACTTGGAAGGCTGGCAAGAGCACCCATAAAGCGTTCTTTGCTACAGTCGCATTGGAAACGAATTTCTTCTTCAGACAGACGTTTGTATGATTCGTCGCCGTAGATAGCTTTGAGAAGGGCTTCGATATGGTCGTCGCTTTCTAGAAGAGTCGAAATGGCAGGCATCTCTTGGATACGTTTTTCAAAGCGTGCGATTTCTTCCTCTTTGGCATTTGGCAATACTTGGAGCAAAAAGCCACCAGCAACCTTGACCTTATCGTCTTCATCTAAAAGAACATTAAGTCCAACTGCTGACGGAGTTTGTTGGCTTTCTGTCAGGTAGAAAGCTAGGTCTTCGCCAATTTCTCCAGAAATAAGAGGCGTCATGGAATGATATGGGTTTCCAGTACCGTAATCAGTAATAACTAGAAATTGTCCATTGCCGACAAAAGGTCCCACCAGTACTTCACCAGTTGCAGTTTTTTTAATATCCACACCAGGGTTTTGTACATAGCCTTTGACATTCCCCTTGGTATCTGCAACGGTGATGATGGCTCCGAGTGAGCTAGTTCCGAGGACTTTGACCGTAATTTTAGTATCTCCCTTTTCATTTGCGGCGAGAATTTGACTGGCAATCAAAGTACGACCAAGTGCTACAGTTGAGCTAGCTTGAGTTTGATGTTTTTCTTGAGCAGTGCGGACAGTTTCAGTGCTGTCTAGTACATAAGCACGAAAAGATCCACTTTCTGATATTGTTTTAATAATTTTATCCATAGCTACTATTTTAGCATAAAAATGCCCAAAGCGGGAGCTGTGTGTTTGCTAGTCTTTCAAATTGCATGATTTAAAATTGTTTGCGCTAGATAACAAAGGGATGATGTTTTTATTCCTAGCTTGGCTTGTCTTAAAATAAGCTAAAATCAACTTCTAAAAAATGGTAAACAGTTGAAAATAAAGAGAATAAAGTGGTAAAATGGTAAAATGGGAACGAGATTAAATAGTAATTGTATGTTTGCAAAAAATTGATGAAAATTTACAGAAAAGAAATCAATCATGAATAAAAAGAAACCATACTATGTTTTTTTAGGGCAAACTGTCCTGTATTTTATTGTTTTACTGGGTTTACTTTATTTCTTTAGTTATTTAGGGCAAAGTCAGGGAAGCTTTATTTACAATGAATTTTAGTTTAAGGAGAGAACGAATCGTGTCTAATAAGCCAATTAGAGATATGATTGAAAGAATTGAGTATTTTGCTCAAACTCAGCCTGCTTTTCCAGTATATAATGTCCTTGGAGAAGAGCACACCTATGGTCAATTGAAGGCTGATTCAGATAGCTTGGCTGCAGCTATTGATCGACTAGACCTACCTGAGAAATCTCCTGTAGTGGTTTTTGGTGGTCAAGAGTATGAGATGTTGGCTACTTTTGTGGCCTTGACAAAATCTGGCCATGCCTATATCCCAATTGATAGCCATTCTGCCTTGGAGCGTGTGTCTGCCATTCTTGAAGTAGCAGAACCAAGCTTAATCATAGCCATCAATGAATTTCCATTGGGAAACCTAGCTGCTCCAATCATGTCCTTGGAGCAAGTACGTGAAGCTTATGCGGCTCAGAATGTCTATGACTTGCAACATCCGGTCAAGGGAGATGATAACTACTATATCATCTTTACCTCAGGGACTACTGGGAAACCAAAAGGGGTGCAAATTTCGCACGGCAACTTGCTCAGCTTTACCAACTGGATGATTACGGACAAGGAATTTGCAACGCCAGAGCGTCCGCAAATGTTGGCGCAACCGCCCTATTCTTTTGACTTATCTGTCATGTACTGGGCACCGACCTTGGCTCTTGGAGGAACGCTTTTTGCCCTTCCGTCAGCCATCACTCAAGATTTCAAACAACTCTTTGCAACCATCTTTTCTCTTCCGATTGCGATCTGGACTTCAACACCATCTTTTGCAGATATGGCCATGTTGTCTGAAGATTTCAATGCTGAAAAGATGCCAGGGATCACCCATTTCTACTTTGATGGGGAAGAGTTGACCGTTAAAACCGCTCAGAAATTGCGCGAGCGTTTCCCAAATGCACGCATCATCAATGCCTACGGTCCAACGGAAGCGACTGTTGCTTTGTCGGCAGTCGCTATTACAGATGAGATGTTAGCGACTCTTAAACGCTTGCCAATTGGCTATACCAAAGAAGATTCTCCAACCTTCATCATTGATGATGCAGGAAACAAATTGCCAAATGGTGAGCAAGGGGAGATCATCGTATCTGGTCCAGCTGTTTCAAAAGGCTACATGAACAATCCTGAAAAAACAGCTGAAGCTTTCTTCGAATTTGAAGGTTTGCCAGCCTACCACACTGGAGATGTTGGAACTATGACAGATGAAGGTCTTCTTCTTTACGGTGGACGGATGGACTTCCAGATCAAGTTTAATGGCTATCGTATTGAACTAGAGGATGTCTCTCAAAACTTGAACAAATCCAAGTACGTTGAATCTGCTGTTGCAGTTCCTCGTTACAACAAGGATCACAAGGTCCAAAATCTCTTGGCCTATGTTATCTTAAAAGATGGCGTCAAAGAACAATTTGAGCGCGAAATTGATATCACGAAAGCTATCAAGGAAGACTTGGAAGATATTATGATGTCTTACATGATGCCATCTAAGTTTCTTTACAGAGAGGAATTGCCACTGACTCCAAATGGCAAGATTGATATCAAAGGATTGATTAACGAGGTGAATAATTGATGATGGATTTCCTGAAACAGCTGCCTCATATTGAGCCGTATGGGAATCCGCAGTACTTTTTGTACGTGATTACTGCTACCTTGCCAATCTTTATCGGACTTTTTTTCAAAAAACGTTTTGCCTGGTATGAAATATTGGTTAGTTTGTTCTTTATCGTAACTATGTTGACGGGGGGCAAGACTAATCAGATAGCTGCCTTAGGTATTTATCTGATATGGCAAATATTACTGGTACTTTTTTACAAGCAGTATCGAAAAGTCCGAGATGGCAAATGGATTTTCTACTTGGTGAGTTTATTATCGTTACTTCCCATCATTTTTGTGAAAGTGCAACCGGCTATTAACGGCACACAGTCTTTATTAGGATTTATTGGTATTTCCTATTTGACTTTTCGTTCGGTGGGAATCATTATTGAACTCAGAGATGGAGTCATTAAGGAATTGAAGTTGTGGGAGTATTTACGTTTTCTCCTCTTTATGCCGACATTTTCAAGTGGTCCTATTGATCGTTTCAAGCGTTTTAATGAAAATTATAAGACGATTCCAGAACGTGATGAGTTGATGGACATGCTAGCTGAGTCAGTTCGATATATCATGATGGGGTTTCTGTATAAATTTATCCTGGCTCATATTTTAGGCGAAATTATGTTAACGCCCCTAAAAAATCTAGCTCTTCAGGCAGGTGGATTCTTTAACTATTATGTAGTAGCAGTCATGTATACATTTGGTTTGGATCTTTTCTTTGATTTTGCGGGCTATTCTATGTTTGCTTTGGCGATTTCAAATCTGATGGGAATTCGTAGTCCGATCAACTTCAACAAACCTTTTTTATCAAGGGATTTGAAGGAGTTTTGGAATCGTTGGCATATGAGTTTATCTTTCTGGTTCCGTGATTTTGTCTTTATGCGCATGGTCATGTTAATGACGAGAAAGAAGCTTTTTAAGAATCGAAATGTGACTTCAAGTGTCGCCTATATCCTGAATATGCTCCTTATGGGCTTCTGGCATGGGATAACATGGTTTTATATCGCTTACGGACTCTTTCATGGACTAGGCTTAGTGATGAATGATGCCTGGGTTCGGAAGAAAAAAACGCTCAATAAAGAACGTAAGAAAGCAGGGCGAGCTCCCTTGCCTGAGAACCGTTGGGTTCAGTTACTTGGCATGGTGATAACCTTCCATGTCGTGATGATTTCATTCTTAATCTTCTCCGGATTCTTGAATGATTTATGGTTTAAAAAATAGAAGGAATTAAAAAATGGATATCAAATCAGAAGTTATTGAAATTATTGATGAATTGTTTATGGAAGATGTTTCTGACATGATGGATGAGGATCTTTTTGATGCAGGTGTCTTGGACAGTATGGGAACAGTTGAATTAATTGTGGAAATTGAGAATCGCTTTGATATTCGTGTCCCGGTTACAGAATTTGGTCGTGATGACTGGAATACAGCCAATAAAATCGTAGCAGGGATTACGGAGTTAAAGAATGATTAAACGCTTGTGGTTGATTTTTGGACCACTCCTTGTAGCGGGTTTATTGGTTCTTCTACTTATCTTTTTCTATCCTAGCAGTAAAAGTCACAATCTTATGGAGGAAAAATACTCTGCGGCCTCAATAAGTGCAGAAAGCTTTAAGGAGAGAAGCCAAAAAGTGAGAGCTCTTACAGACCCTGACATGCGGTTTATCCCTTTCTTTGGATCAAGTGAATGGATTCGTTTTGATAGCATGCATCCAGGAGTATTAGCTGAAAAGTATAATCGCCCCTATCGTCCTTATTTTATGGGGCAGGCAGGAGCGGCTTCTCTTAGTCAGTATTTTGGGATGCAACAAATCACACCTGAGCTTAAAAATAAACAAGCTGTATTTGTAATCTCTCCACAGTGGTTTACAAAAGAGGATCATGATCCGACTATTTTCCAAACTTACTTTAATAACGATCAGTTGACTGCCTTTTTGGAGAATCAATCTGGGGATTTAGCCTCTCAATATGCGGCTAATAGACTCTTAAAGCAAAATCCAAGAGTTCCGATGAAGGGGATTGTTGAGAAACTGGCTAAGAATGAAAAATTGTCAGACTTTGATCAAACGATGGTTAATCTCTCTGCCGAGTTCAATGAGAGACAAGCTGCCCTTTTTGGTCAATTCTCCATTCGAGGCCAATTAAAGTATAAAGATCATATTGAAAAATATTTGAACAGCCTCCCGGATCAATTTTCTTATGAAGAATTGGAAAATATTGCACGTAAGGATGCAGAAGAAAATACGACCAATAATGATTTGGGGATGGATAACCACTTTTACAATACTCAACTAAAGAAAGATTTAAAAAAGTGGGAAGGGTATCAAAAAAATTACAACTTTCTCCAGTCAAGGGAGTATAATGATTTGCAGTTAGTGCTTGATCAGTTTGCCAAGTCTAAGGTCAATGTGCTCTTCGTGTTTCAACCTGTCAATAAAAAATGGATGGATTATACAGGTTTGAGTGAAGAAATGTATCAACACTCTGTCGAAAAAATTCGTTACCAATTGGAGAGTCAAGGTTTCACCAATATTGCTGATTTTTCAAAAAACGGTGATGAACCTTATTTTGTCAAGGATACGATTCATATCGGTTGGTTAGGCTGGTTGGCGTTTGATAAGGTTGTAAATCCTTTTTTGAGTAATCCAACAACAGCTCCTAATTACCAAATGAATGATCGATTCTTCAGTCAGGATTGGGCGGATTACGATGGTAATATCAAAGATTTTCAATAAATAGCAATAGAGCCTGAACCTTGGTTTGGGCTCTTTGTAATAGATGATTTTTGGTAATGGACATTGTGGTAGTGGCCTCTTCATTTGAACAAAGGTAAGTAAAAAGAGATCGAGAAAATGAAAACATAAAAAATTGTTTTCATCTTTTTTCTTGACTCCTTGCTTGGATGTGATATACTTAACTAGTAAAGGAATGGTGTGAGAACCTTGTATTTATAGAAATTCTGTTCTGAGAAAGGAGCAAATCATGAGACAGTTGGCAAAAGATATCGATCAATTTTTAAATGAGATTATTCTCAAGGCGGAAAATCAGCATGAAATTCTCATTGGTCATTGTACCAGTGATGTAGCCTTGACCAATACCCAGGAGCATATTCTCATGCTTTTATCAGAGGAGTCGCTCACCAACTCTGAGTTGGCGCGTCGTCTCAATGTTAGTCAAGCTGCCGTTACCAAGGCTATCAAATCCCTGATTAAGGAGGGGATGTTGGAGACATCTAAGGATCCTAAGGATGCTCGCGTTGTCTTCTATCAATTGACAGACTTGGCTCGACCTATTGCTGAGGAACACCACCATCATCATGAACATACCCTCTCGACTTATGAGCAGGTTGCCACTCAGTTTACGCCAAACGAACAAAAAATTATCCAGCGGTTTTTAACTGCTTTAGTAGGAGAAATCAAGTAATGAGATACATCACAGTAGAGGATTTGTCCTTCTATTATGACAAGGAACCTGTGCTTGAGCATATCAATTACAGTGTTGATAGTGGGGAATTTGTCACCCTTACTGGGGAAAATGGAGCAGCCAAGACAACGCTTATCAAGGCTAGTCTTGGAATTCTTCAACCACGAATTGGCAAAGTAACCATCTCAAAGACAAATATTCATGGGAAAAAATTAAGAATTGCCTATCTTCCCCAGCAGATCGCCAGTTTTAATGCGGGCTTTCCAAGTACTGTTTATGAGTTTGTCAAATCAGGTCGCTACCCAAGAAAGGGCTGGTTCCGTCGTTTGAATGCTCACGATGAAGAACACATTAAGGCGAGTTTGAACTCTGTCGGTATGTGGGAACATCGGGATAAACGGATTGGCTCTCTCTCTGGCGGACAAAAGCAAAGAGCGGTTATTGCACGTATGTTTGCTTCGGATCCAGATATCTTTATCTTGGATGAACCAACGACAGGGATGGATGCAGGTACTAAAAATGAATTCTATGAGCTCATGCACCATAGTGCCCACCATCATGGTAAGGCTGTCTTGATGATTACCCACGATCCTGAAGAAGTCAAGGATTACGCAGATCGTAACATTCACCTGGTTCGAGACCAAGATTCCCCATGGCGTTGCTTCAATGTCCATGAAAATGATCAGGAGGTGGACCATGTTTAATCTATTGTCTTATGATTTCATGCAGCGAGCCTTTTTGGCAGTTATTGCCATGAGTCTCTTTTCACCAGTTCTTGGGACCTTCCTCATCTTGCGTCGTCAAAGTCTCATGAGTGATACTCTGAGTCACGTTTCGCTTTCGGGTGTTGCCTTTGGCTTGGTTTTAGGAATTTCTCCGACCATCTCAACCATTGCCATTGTCTTGATTGCAGCGGTCTTTCTTGAATATCTCCGTACGGTTTATAAGAGCTTTATGGAGATTGGGACAGCCATTCTCATGTCTACAGGACTTGCAGTTTCACTCATTGTTATGAGTAAAGGTAAGAGCTCAAGTTCTATGAGCTTGGACCAATACCTTTTTGGTTCTATTGTGACTATTAGTCAAGAGCAGGTAATTGGACTCTTTGTCATTGCAGCGGTTGTTTTAATCCTGACCTTCCTCTTTTTAAGACCCATGTATATCCTAACCTTTGACGAGGATACAGCTTTTGTCGATGGACTTCCAGTGCGTACCATGTCTATTCTCTTTAACATGGTAACTGGTGTGGCTATTGCCCTCATGATACCAGCTGCGGGAGCACTTTTGGTATCGACTATCATGGTCTTACCAGCAAGTATTGCTTTGCGTCTAGGGAAGAACTTTAGTTCAGTGATGATACTTGCTAGTGCCATTGGTTTTCTTGGCATGGTTGCGGGGCTTTATATTTCCTATTATGCAGAGACACCACCAAGTGCAAGTATTACCATTATCTTTGTAGTTGTCTTTTTGTTAGTCAGCTTACTTAAACGTTTTATAAAATAGGAGAAGTAAATGAAAAAACTAGGCCTACTTTTGGCAAGTCTTGTGACCTTGTTCTTAGTCGCTTGTTCTAATCAAAAACAAGCAGACGGAAAATTAAATATTGTCACAACTTTCTATCCTGTCTACGAATTTACCAAGCAAGTAGCAGGAGATACAGCCAATGTCGAGCTCTTGATTGGGGCAGGGACAGAACCACATGATTATGAACCATCGCCTAAGGCAGTTGCTAAAATCCAAGACGCTGATGCCTTTGTTTATGAAAATGAGAACATGGAAACATGGGTTCCCAAGCTTTTAGATTCACTAGATGCGAAAAAAGTAAAAACAATCAAGGCTACTGGAGATATGTTGCTTCTTCCAGGTAGTGAAGAAGAGGAAGACCATGATCATGGCGAAGAAGGCCATCATCACGAGTATGACCCTCATGTATGGTTGTCTCCTGCGCGTGCAATCAAACTTGTAGAACATATCCGTGATAGTCTTTCAGATGACTATCCAGATAAGAAGGCGACTTTTGAGCAAAATGCAGCAGCCTATATCGAAAAACTACAAGCCTTGGACAAGGCCTATACTGAAGGGCTTTCTAATGCTAAACAAAAGAGTTTTGTGACCCAACACGCTGCCTTCCGTTATCTAGCCTTGGATTACGGACTCAATCAAGTTTCTATTTCAGGTCTTTCACCAGATGCGGAGCCTTCAGCAAGCCGTTTAGCAGAATTGACTGAGTACATCAAGAAAAATAAAATCTCTTATATCTACTTTGAAGAAAATGCTTCTCAAGCCCTAGCGAATACCCTCTCAAAAGAAACAGGAGTGAAGTTAGATGTTCTGAATCCTCTTGAAAGCTTGACCGAAGAGGACATGAAGGCTGGAGAAAACTATATCTCTGTCATGGAGAAAAATCTCAAGTCTCTCAAGCAGACAACTGATCAGGCAGGAGCAGAGATTGAACCAGAAAAGGCCGAGGAAACTAAAACCGTTCAAAATGGCTACTTTGAGGATGCAGATGTTAAGGACCGTACTTTGAGTGACTATGCTGGCAACTGGCAGTCTGTCTATCCTTTCCTTGAGGATGGGACTCTTGACCAAGTTTTTGACTACAAGGCTAAATTGACTGGTAAGATGACCAAGGATGAGTATAAGGCCTACTATCAAAAGGGTTACCAAACAGATGTGACCAAGATTAACATCACGGATAATACTATGGAATTCATCCAAGGTGGTCAAAGTAAGAAATATACTTACAAGTATGTCGGCAAGAAAATCTTGACTTATAAGAAAGGCAATCGTGGAGTACGCTTCCTCTTTGAAGCGACAGATGCGGATGCTGGACAATTTAAGTATGTTCAGTTTAGCGACCATAATATTGCTCCAGTCAAGGCAGAGCATTTCCATATTTTCTTTGGAGGCACTAGCCAAGAAGCCCTCTTTGAAGAGATGGACAACTGGCCAACCTACTATCCAGAGAATTTATCTGGTCAAGAAATCGCCCAAGAAATGTTGGCTCATTAAAGCGAAACAATCCTTCCTACATGGGGAGGATTGTTCTTTCATTTATCATATCTAAGCATCTGGATTGACATTGGTTGAGAAGAGAGTATAATAGCTGTAATAATAAAAGTTACAACAAAGGAGCTTTTCTATGGTTTACGAATATAATAGTCGCATTCATTTGGCAGAGGTGGCTTTAAATGTTAGAGATTTGGCTAGTCAAACTGCATTTTATCATCAATTACTTGGTTTGGAGATATTGAATCAATCGGAAAAAGAAATTCTTCTAGGTGCCGGAGGAAAACCGCTGGTGAAGCTTATCCAAACAGAAAATACAGGCAATCCTAAGCAGAGCTACGGTCTTTACCATATGGCTTTGCTTTTACCGACTCGAGAAGATTTGGCCAACGTTTTTAAACACTTGCTCGATTTAAAGATACCGCTAGTGGGTGGAGCGGACCATGGTTATAGTGAGGCTATCTATTTGGAAGACTTAGAGGGCAACGGGATTGAACTCTACAGAGATAAACCTGTGACAGTCTGGGATATTCGTGAGGATGGCCGTATTATTGGTGTGACAGAAGAACTGTCTGCCCAAGATATCTATGAACTGGGACAAGAACTAGATCCCTTTGTAATTGCAAGTGGTACTAGAATGGGACATGTTCATCTATCCGTTAAAAACAGTCGAGAAGCGTCTGCCTTTTACCAAGGTTCTCTAGGTCTTAAGGATAAATTCACGATTCCACATGCCAGTTGGATAGCATCAGGTGACTATCATCATCATTTGGCTGTCAATGAATGGGGAGGTAAAAACTTAGCTCCTCGTGAGCAAGGAATGGCAGGCCTAGCCTACTATGTCGTTGAAGTTGAGAACAAAGAGGAATTATTAAAAGTATTTGCTCAATCTCAAACTGGCAAGGCGATAACTCAGTGGTTTTCATTCTCAGAATTAAGCATGACTGACAAAGACGGTATCGTTACGCGAGTTAGAGTGGGGAACTAGAAGTCTTTACCTTTAAGATAAGTGCTCTTTTTGACAAAGGTCTGTATTAGAGATATAATGTAGAAAAATCGTTTAAGGATAAAGACATGACAAATTCAAAATACATTACACGCCTCAAACGCTCAGAGGGTCAATTGCGAGGTATTCAAAAGATGATGGAGGAAGAGCGTGATTGTGTCGATATCATTACTCAATTAACAGCAGTGCGATCCAGTGTTGATCGTATTATTGAACTGATGATAACGGAGAATTTAACATCTTGTATTAACGACCCTTTAGAGGATCCTCAAGCACAGAAGGAAAGATTGGAAAAGGCGGTTAAATACTTGATTAAACGCAAGTAATAAAAAACATACGTTTCTCTTAAATAGTGAATAAATGATTAAAAGAGCAGTTGGTTTTCTTGAAATTAGACCAATTGCTCTTTTTGAATTTTATTTATTAAATATCACCTGGCCAGGCATTCATGCCACCTTCTACATTGGTAACGTTGAGCCCTTGGGCGCTGAGAAATTGACAGGCAGAGGCAGAACGCACTCCTCCTTGACAGATGATATGGTATGTACGGTTAGGATTGAGTTCTTTGTAGCCTTGCTCCAAGGTACTTAACGGAAGATTTTTGGCACCTGGTGCATGTCCTGCTTGGAATTCATGTACTTCACGGACATCGATAAGATCTAGATTTTCATTTTGATATTTTTCATAAAAGTCAGCCATGCTGATATTAGTTAGCATATTCTACTCCTTCTGGATTCGCCATTTTGTATAGTGAATAAGCGCCATCAAGGTTTTGGACGATAAATCCTGCTTGCTTGAGGATACGCTCTGCGATATAGCTGCGCAAACCACTATGGCAGCTAACGATGTAGGCTTGGTTCTTGTCTAGTTCACCCAAGCGTTCTCGCAGTTCGTTTAGGGGGATATGAATGGTATCGACTTTGAGTCGACCACTCTGAAATTCGCCACTTGTCCGTACATCAATGAATTTCTTTCCTTTAGCTAGTTCGCCTTCGAGCTGGTACCATTGAACATTGTCGCTGAGACCTTCGATAAGGTTCAAGGCTGCGTAGCCCAGCATATTTACTGGATCTTTGGCAGAGCCAAATGGTGGCGCATAGGTGAACTCTAACTCTGGTAAGTCAAATACAGTGAGATTCCCTTTGATAGCAGTTGCTAGGATATCGATTCGCTTGTCAACACCTTTCTTCCCAACTCCTTGTGCACCATAGATTTTTCCAGTATTTGGGTCAAAGAGGAGCTTCAAGGTGATATCAGTAGCACCAGGATAATAACCAGCGTGGTCTTTCCCACTTACATGAAGTGCCTTGTAAGGAAGTTGATTCATGCTAAGGATACGTTCGCTGAGACCAGTCGAAGCAGCTGTCATATCAAAGGCACGAACGATAGCAGTGCCGATACTACCCTTGTTTGTACGAACGAGTCCTGCGATGACGTCCGCTACTTGGCGTCCTTGCCGATTGGCAGGAGAAGCAAGAGAGATGAGGGCGTCTTGGCCTGTGATTTCTTGCTTAACGACGATGGCATCTCCAACTGCAAAAATATCTTTTTGACTGGTTTCGTAACGTTCATCGACCAGGATCCCACCGCGAAGTCCCAGTTCAATTCCCGCAGCTTTAGCCAGTCCATTTTCAGGTTCAACACCGACAGAAAGGATGGTGAGGTCAGATGTGATTTTTTGACCGTTTTCGATAACGATGATTTTTCCTTGATCTTCAAATCGAGTCGCAGACTGGGAAGTGATAACACGAACACCGTTTGCCAGTAATTCTGCTTGGATAAAGGCTGCCATTTCTTTATCTAATGGTGGCAAGACATGAGGTGCTTTCTCCACGATAGTAACCTGTAATCCACGTTTTGCCAGGTTTTCAGCCATTTCAAGCCCGATAAAGCCTGCACCGATAACGACAGCTTCTTTTGGTTGATTATCCAAGGCTGCCATAATTTCATCGAGATCGGGAACATTGCGCAGCGTGTAGGTATTCTTAGCTTCTGCCAAGCCTTCAATGGCAGGAACAAATGGTTTAGCTCCTGGAGA
This sequence comes from Streptococcus infantis, assembly GCF_047464155.1. Taxonomy (GTDB): domain Bacteria; phylum Bacillota; class Bacilli; order Lactobacillales; family Streptococcaceae; genus Streptococcus; species Streptococcus infantis_U. The sequence goes on along the minus strand of NZ_JASHCL010000005.1, from coordinate 15,457 downwards.
GAGGATGAGTTTGTCATAGCTTTGTGTGAATTCTTGTCCATCATGGCGGACAGTCACAGTATGCTCTGCTGGGCAAATGCTGATGACCTCATGGAAAGGTCGCACATCCAGATTAAAGCGTGCCTTGAGACTTTCAGGGGTTTGGACTAACAAAGCTTCCCGTTTAGAAATTTCTCCTGAAACATAGTAAGGAAGTCCGCAGTTTGCAAAGGAAACAAAGGGACCTTTCTCAAAAATAGTGATTTCAGCGTCTTCTAAGAGACGTCTGAGACGGGTTGCTGCAGACATACCGCCTGCAACTCCTCCAATAATGATAATTTTCATTAATTTTCTCCCTCTTGTTCTATATGATCTTGCCTGTCCAAGCGCTCATACCACCTCGGACGTTGATAACATCATAGCCTTTTTTCTTTAGCTTTTTTGCAGCCATCTTGCTTCGAACACCGGAATGGCAAATGACATAAAGTGTTTCATTTGTCGCAGGTGTGTAAGCTCCGATTTCGGTTAGAGGAACATTCTTGGCGTTTTTGATATGGCCTCTACGGAATTCCGTAGGCGTCCGCACATCCAGTAGCTGAATTGGTTCCTTGAGTTTAGCTTCCAATTCGCTGGTAGAAATACTATCAATTTTTGTAAATAAATGAAACATAGGCACCTCCGATATACCCTTATGGGGTATATTAAACCACTAAGCAACGCTTTTGTCAAGTAAGTTGAATTGATTAGTATTGTTTCTTTTTCAGTATACAAGATGCCAACTTACAAACTAAAGAGTTGGTTGATAGGTTAATGAATAGAACCTGTCTTATTTATTCAACAACTACTTGTCTAGAAAATTACCTTTTCTGAAAACAAGCTACAACTATACTAAAGCAAGAAAAATCCTTCAAAGGTCTTGAAAAATCAGAGAAAATCAGGTATAATATGAGTAATCATTTGTCGTAGGTTTTGTCTGAAATATTGTCCGGACAAGGCTCACAGCAGTTAAATCTCCTCAAAAAAGTCGGATTTAACTGCTCTTTTTGTGCTTTTTTTCGGTATTTTTTGCATCTGTAACAGAGATTTAAAGATTCTGAAAAATTAGTCAAGGGGGATAAGTTGATAGGGGTTTTAGAACCATTAAACGATAATTATTAGCTTAGGCGACTAAGCTTGGAACTTTATTTACAAAGGAGAATCATCTTGGCAGGACATGACGTTCAATACGGGAAACATCGTACCCGTCGTAGTTTTTCAAGAATCAAAGAAGTTCTTGACTTACCAAATTTGATTGAAATTCAAACTGATTCATTTAAAGATTTCCTAGACCATGGTCTGAAGGAAGTGTTTGAAGATGTATTGCCAATTTCAAACTTCACAGAAACAATGGAGTTGGAATTTGTTGGCTACGAAATCAAAGAACCTAAATATACGCTTGAAGAAGCTCGCATCCATGATGCTAGTTATTCAGCACCAATCTTTGTAACTTTCCGCTTGATTAACAAAGAAACTGGCGAAATCAAAACTCAAGAAGTCTTCTTTGGTGATTTCCCAATCATGACTGAGATGGGTACTTTCATCATCAACGGTGGTGAACGTATTATTGTATCACAGTTGGTGCGTTCTCCAGGTGTTTACTTTAATGATAAAGTAGACAAAAACGGTAAAGTGGGCTACGGTTCAACTGTTATCCCTAACCGTGGAGCTTGGTTGGAACTGGAAAGCGACTCAAAAGACATCGCCTACACTCGTATCGACCGTACTCGTAAAATCCCATTTACGACCTTGGTTCGTGCGCTTGGTTTCTCAGGTGATGACGAAATCTTTGATATCTTTGGTGACAGCGAGTTGGTTCGCAACACTGTTGAAAAAGATATCCATAAAAACCCAATGGACTCTCGTACAGACGAAGCTTTGAAAGAAATTTATGAGCGTCTTCGTCCAGGTGAACCAAAAACTGCTGAGAGTTCACGTACCTTACTTGTGGCTCGTTTCTTCGACCCACGTCGTTATGACTTGGCAGCCGTTGGACGTTACAAGATTAACAAGAAATTAAATATTAAAACTCGTTTGCTTAACCAAACAATCGCTGAACCATTGGTAGACCCAGAAACTGGTGAAATCTTGGTTGAAAAGGGTACTGTCATGACTCGCGATGTCATTGAAAGTATCGAAGGCCACTTGGATGGTGACTTGAATAAGATTGTCTACACTCCAAATGACTCAGCAGTATTGACAGAACCAGTCGTACTCCAAAAATTCAAGGTTGTAGCACCAACTGATCCAGATCGTGTTGTAACAATCATCGGTAATGCAAATCCAGATGATAAAGTTCGCACAATCACTCCAGCAGACATCCTGGCTGAGATGAGCTACTTCCTCAACTTGGCTGAAGGTATCGGTCGTGTTGATGATATTGACCACCTTGGAAATCGTCGTATCCGTGCTGTTGGTGAATTGCTTGCCAACCAAGTACGTCTTGGACTTTCACGTATGGAACGTAACGTTCGTGAACGTATGTCTGTTCAAGATAACGAAGTATTAACACCTCAACAAATCATTAACATCCGTCCAGTGACTGCGGCGATTAAAGAATTCTTTGGCTCTTCACAATTGTCACAGTTCATGGACCAACACAACCCACTTTCTGAGTTGTCTCACAAACGTCGTTTGTCTGCCTTAGGGCCTGGTGGTTTGACACGTGACCGCGCTGGATATGAAGTGCGTGACGTGCACTACACTCACTATGGTCGTATGTGTCCGATTGAAACACCTGAAGGACCAAACATCGGTTTGATCAACAACTTGTCTTCATACGGGCACCTCAACAAGTATGGTTTCATTCAAACACCATACCGTAAAGTTGACCGTGCGACTGGTAAAGTAACCAACGAAATCGTTTGGTTGACTGCCGATGAAGAAGATGAATACACAGTAGCACAGGCTAATTCTAAATTGAACGCAGATGGAACTTTTGCAGAAAAAGTTGTCATGGGACGTCACCAAGGGGTTAACCAAGAATATCCGGCGTCAAGTGTTGATTACATGGACGTTTCTCCTAAACAGGTAGTTGCTGTTGCGACAGCATGTATTCCTTTCTTGGAAAACGATGACTCCAACCGTGCCCTCATGGGTGCCAACATGCAACGTCAGGCTGTACCATTGATTGATCCAAAAGCACCATTCGTTGGTACTGGTATGGAATATCAAGCAGCCCATGACTCTGGAGCGGCTGTTATCGCTCAATACGATGGTAAAGTTACCTATGCAGATGCAGATAAGGTAGAAGTTCGTCGTGAAGACGGTTCGCTTGATGTTTACCATATCCAAAAATTCCGTCGTTCAAACTCAGGTACTGCCTACAACCAACGCACCCTTGTAAAAGTTGGTGATGTCGTTGAAAAAGGCGACTTTATCGCTGATGGACCTTCTATGGAAAAAGGTGAAATGGCGCTTGGACAAAACCCAATCGTTGCCTACATGACATGGGAAGGTTACAACTTCGAGGATGCCGTTATCATGAGCGAACGCTTGGTCAAAGACGATGTTTACACATCTGTTCACCTCGAAGAATACGAATCAGAAACTCGCGATACAAAGCTTGGGCCTGAAGAAATCACTCGTGAAATTCCAAACGTTGGTGAAGATGCCCTTAAGGACCTTGACGAAATGGGTATCATCCGTATCGGTGCTGAGGTTAAAGAAGGGGATATCCTTGTAGGTAAAGTAACACCTAAGGGTGAAAAAGACCTTTCTGCTGAAGAACGCCTCTTGCACGCTATCTTCGGAGACAAATCTCGTGAAGTTCGTGACACTTCTCTTCGTGTACCACACGGTGCCGACGGTGTCGTTCGTGATGTTAAAATCTTTACACGTGCAAATGGTGATGAATTGCAATCTGGTGTCAACATGCTAGTTCGCGTCTACATCGCTCAAAAACGTAAGATCAAGGTCGGAGATAAGATGGCCGGACGTCACGGGAACAAAGGGGTTGTTTCTCGTATCGTTCCTGTAGAAGATATGCCTTATCTTCCAGATGGAACTCCAGTTGATATCATGTTGAACCCACTTGGGGTACCATCACGTATGAATATCGGTCAGGTTATGGAACTTCACCTTGGTATGGCGGCTCGTACTCTTGGCATCCACATCGCAACGCCAGTCTTTGACGGAGCAAGTTCTGAAGATCTTTGGGACACTGTCAAAGAAGCAGGTATGGATAGCGACGCTAAGACTATCCTATACGACGGGCGTACTGGTGAACCATTTGATAACCGTGTGTCAGTTGGTGTCATGTACATGATCAAACTTCACCATATGGTTGATGATAAATTGCACGCTCGTTCAGTCGGACCATACTCAACCGTTACACAACAACCACTCGGAGGTAAAGCTCAGTTTGGTGGACAACGTTTCGGTGAGATGGAGGTTTGGGCGCTTGAAGCCTATGGTGCATCAAATGTCCTTCAAGAAATCTTGACTTACAAGTCTGACGATATCAACGGACGTTTGAAAGCTTATGAAGCTATTACTAAAGGAAAACCAATTCCAAAACCAGGTGTTCCAGAATCATTCCGAGTTCTTGTAAAAGAATTGCAATCTCTTGGTCTTGACATGCGTGTCCTTGACGAAGATGATCAAGAAGTGGAACTTCGTGACCTTGATGAAGGAATGGACGAAGATGTCATCCACGTAGATGACCTTGAAAAAGCCCGCGAAAGAGCAGCTCAAGAGGCTAAAGCAGCCTTTGAAGCTGAAGAAAATGCAAAAGCGGAAGCAACAGAAGAAGCTGCTGAACAAGAATAAGCAGTTCACTTATAATAGAAAGGGAAGAAATAGTGGTTGATGTAAATCGTTTTAAAAGTATGCAAATCACACTAGCTTCTCCAAGCAAAGTCCGTTCATGGTCTTATGGAGAAGTCAAAAAACCTGAAACAATCAATTACCGTACGTTGAAACCAGAACGTGAAGGACTCTTTGATGAAGTGATCTTTGGTCCTACAAAAGACTGGGAGTGTGCTTGTGGTAAATACAAACGCATTCGTTACAGAGGGATTGTTTGTGACCGTTGTGGTGTCGAAGTAACGCGTACAAAAGTTCGTCGTGAACGTATGGGACACATCGAGTTGAAAGCTCCTGTATCTCATATCTGGTATTTCAAGGGGATTCCAAGCCGTATGGGCTTGACCCTTGATATGAGTCCTCGTGCCCTCGAGGAAGTTATCTACTTTGCTGCTTACGTGGTGATCGATCCAAAAGATACACCACTTGAGCACAAGTCTATCATGACAGAGCGTGAATACCGTGAACGCTTGCGTGAGTTTGGTCATGGTTCATTCGTTGCCAAAATGGGTGCCGAAGCTATCCAAGACCTCTTGAAACAAGTAGATCTTGAAAAAGAAATTGCTGAACTCAAAGAAGAGTTAAAAACAGCTACTGGACAAAAACGTGTCAAAGCTATCCGTCGTTTGGATGTTTTAGACGCTTTTCACAAGTCTGGCAACAAGCCTGAATGGATGATTCTCAACATCCTTCCAGTTATTCCACCAGATCTTCGTCCAATGTTGCAGTTGGATGGTGGCCGTTTTGCCTCATCTGACTTGAACGACCTTTACCGCCGTGTTATCAACCGTAATAACCGTTTGGCTCGTTTGCTTGAGTTGAATGCACCAGGTATCATCGTTCAAAATGAGAAGCGTATGCTTCAAGAAGCGGTCGACGCTTTGATTGACAATGGTCGTCGTGGTCGTCCGATCACAGGGCCAGGTAGCCGTCCGCTTAAATCATTGAGTCACATGCTCAAAGGGAAACAAGGACGCTTCCGTCAAAACTTGCTCGGTAAACGTGTTGACTTCTCAGGACGTTCCGTTATCGCCGTTGGTCCAACTCTTAAGATGTACCAATGTGGTGTGCCACGTGAAATGGCAATCGAGCTCTTTAAACCATTCGTGATGCGTGAAATCGTAGCTCGCGATATCGTGCAAAACGTTAAAGCGGCTAAACGCTTGGTAGAACGTGGGGATGAACGTATCTGGGATATCCTCGAAGAAGTTATCAAAGAACACCCAGTACTTTTGAACCGCGCACCTACCCTTCACCGTTTGGGTATCCAAGCCTTTGAGCCTGTCTTGATTGACGGTAAAGCCCTTCGCTTGCACCCACTTGTCTGTGAAGCCTACAATGCCGACTTTGACGGTGACCAAATGGCCATCCACGTACCGCTCTCAGAAGAAGCCCAAGCAGAAGCTCGTATCTTGATGCTTGCTGCTGAGCACATCTTGAACCCTAAAGATGGTAAACCAGTTGTTACTCCATCTCAGGACATGGTTTTGGGTAACTACTACTTGACCATGGAAGAAGCTGGTCGTGAAGGCGAAGGTATGGTCTTTAAAGACCGTGACGAAGCTGTCATGGCTTACCGCAATGGTTATGTTCACCTCCACTCACGTGTAGGTATCGCAACAGATAGCCTTAACAAACCATGGACAGAAGAGCAGAAACACAAAATCTTGCTTACAACTGTTGGTAAAATCCTCTTCAACGATATCATGCCAGAAGGACTACCTTACTTGCAAGAGCCAACAAACGCTAACTTGACAGAAGGTGTTCCGGCTAAGTACTTCTTGCCATTAGGTGGAAATATCAAGGAAGCTATCGATGGGCTTGAACTCAACCCACCATTCAAGAAGAAAAACCTTGGAAATATCATCGCTGAAATCTTCAAACGTTTCCGTACGACAGAAACATCTGCCCTACTTGACCGTATGAAGAACCTCGGCTATCACCATTCAACTCTTGCAGGTTTGACAGTGGGTATCGCCGATATTCCAGTCGTTGAAGACAAGGCTGAAATCATCGAAGAATCACACAAACGTGTAGAACAAATCACAAAACAATTCCGTCGTGGTATGATCACAGATGACGAGCGCTATAACGCTGTTACAGCTGAATGGCGTGCTGCCCGTGAAAAATTGGAGAAACGTTTGGTTGCTAACCAAGATCCTAAGAACCCAATCGTTATGATGATGGACTCTGGAGCCCGTGGTAACATCTCAAACTTCTCACAGCTTGCCGGTATGCGTGGTCTGATGGCTGCTCCGAACGGACGTATCATGGAATTGCCAATCCTTTCAAACTTCCGCGAAGGTTTGTCAGTACTCGAAATGTTCTTCTCAACTCACGGTGCTCGTAAAGGTATGACCGATACGGCCCTTAAAACAGCCGACTCAGGTTACTTGACTCGTCGTTTGGTTGACGTTGCCCAAGATGTGATTATTCGTGAAGATGACTGTGGAACAGACCGTGGTCTCTTGATCCGTTCTATCACTGAAGGTAAAGAGATGATTGAGTCTCTTGAAGAACGTCTCAATGGTCGTTACACTAAGAAAACTGTTAAACACCCAGAAACTGGGGCGGTTATCATTGGTCCAAATGAATTAATTACAGAAGACAAAGCACGTGAAATTGTCAATGCTGGTGTCGAAGAAGTAACTATCCGTTCCGTATTTACATGTAACACTCGTCATGGTGTCTGCCGTCACTGTTACGGTATCAACTTGGCGACTGGTGATGCTGTTGAAGTCGGTGAAGCAGTTGGTACAATCGCTGCCCAATCTATCGGGGAACCTGGTACACAGCTTACAATGCGTACCTTCCACACGGGTGGGGTTGCCTCAAATACCGATATCACTCAGGGTCTTCCTCGTGTCCAAGAAATCTTTGAAGCCCGCAATCCTAAAGGGGAAGCGGTCATCACAGAAGTCAAAGGACAGGTTACTGCTATTGAAGAAGATGCTTCAACTCGTACTAAGAAAGTCTTCGTTAAAGGTGAAACTGGCGAAGGCGAATACGTGGTACCATTCACAGCACGTATGCGTGTAGAAGTTGGCGATCAAATTTCTCGTGGTGCAGCATTGACAGAAGGTTCTATCCAACCAAAACGTCTCCTTGCTGTACGTGATGTCTTGTCAGTTGAAACCTACCTCCTCGGTGAAGTCCAAAAAGTTTACCGTAGCCAAGGGGTAGAAATCGGAGACAAACACATCGAGGTAATGGTTCGTCAAATGATCCGTAAAGTCCGTGTCATGGATCCAGGTGATACAGACCTTCTCATGGGAACTCTCATGGACATCAATGACTTTACAGATGCCAACAAAGATGTTCTTATCGCAGGTGGTGTTCCAGCAACTGGTCGTCCAGTCCTTATGGGAATTACCAAAGCCTCACTCGAAACAAACAGTTTCTTGTCAGCTGCTTCCTTCCAGGAAACAACTCGTGTCCTTACAGATGCGGCTATCCGTGGTAAGAAAGACCATCTCCTTGGTCTCAAGGAAAATGTTATCATCGGTAAGATCATCCCAGCTGGTACTGGTATGGCTCGCTACCGTAACCTTGAACCACAAGCAGTCAACGAAGAATCCCTCCTTGCAGATTCGCAAGAAGAGGAACAAGCTGATACTCTAGTAGGGACTAGCGAAACTGTTGAATAATCTTATATAGTTAAAAGAGGGGCTCACCCCTCTTTTGGCATGTTTAGGCACTGAAAATTATATGTAATTTTTCTGAAAAATGGCAATAAATTGAAATTAAGTTAACTTATTTTTATGTCTCAAAATGATGAGCATTATGTTTTGATTTTAAGTATAATAGTGCTAAAATAAGACGTTGCATGTTTAGGTTTTTTTGAAAAACAATGCATAAAATATAACAATATATACACTCCCTAAAGGGTAATGGAGGTAAATCATGAAAAATGATCTGTTTAACGACCGAATTAGTCGATTCTCGATCCGTAAGCTTCATGTAGGAGTTTGCTCGGTCTTACTCGGAACGTTAGTAATGCTTGGAACAGCTACAGGTGTCGGAGCTGATGAAGTAACAGAAGAAAAACAAGCTAACGGAGTTGCAACTACAACAGAAGTAGATAAAGCAGAAGCTCCTCTTACTACAGAAGCAGCTCCTGCTAAAGAAGTAACGTATCAAGCAGAAGCAGCCCCTGCAGTTTCTACTGAAGTGAAACCTGAGCTTAAGACTGAAAAGTTGTCAGCTTATGTTGCTGAAATTGAAGCAAACGTGGCAAATGGTAAATACAGCAACAAGACAGACGAGAGTGTTGAGATTCTTAAAGTAGCTCTTGCTAATGCTAAAAACGCACTTACTTCTGCTACAAGTCAAGCTGAACTAGATGCAGCTTATCAATCGCTTGTAACAACTGTCAATGCTAAACTAAAAAATAAAGAAAAAGTTGTAGCTGAAGAAAAAGTAGCAACTGCTGATAAGACAGAAGCAACAACTGGAAAACCTGCAGAAAATACAAAACCAGCTGAAGGTACAAACTCAATTGCGAATACAGGTAAAAACGACCCTCGTAATGGTAAAGAGATTGATAAGAATACTGCCTTCCGTGCAGATACTGCAACAGCTACTGGAATTGGTGCAGACGTTGAAGACGCAACTTCAACTCCAAAGGTAGAAAAACCTGGCTTTACAACAAATATCAATGCTAAAGACATAGCCAGCCAAATCTCTTGGTTGGACTTTGGAGATAAGGCTAACTGGACAGGTACAACGACTACATCAGATGGCAAACTTGCACTTCAAGTTGGTGCTACATATACTAAAGAAATTATGCCGGGCTATGTGGTAACCATCAAGGTTAAGTCTTTGAAACCCTTCCAAGCGACAGAAATCTACAAAAAGCGGTTAGAAGAACGAGGAGCTACAGAAGCTGAAAAAGCTACCTATGATCCAAATGCAAAAAATGGATATATCAACTCTATTGGTGATGCAACAACAAGAGCTGCTTTTAATAATAAAGAAGAAGCAAAAGTAATTGCGGATCCACAAAATAAATGGACTGAAATCCGTAAAGAAGGGATCGACACTGGTAATAAACAAACTACGATTTCTTCAGAATTCAACGGTGGAAATATCGGTGCTCAGTTTGAAATTTCTGCGACCTTCCGCGGAAAAATGGTCAAACCTGCTATTGTTATGGCCGATGGTGAGTCAGCTAACCCAGGTGAGTTAGTACTCTTCACTACAAACGGTTCAGGTTGGCAACATATCGGGGAATGGTTTAAAAATAATAATAAAAATACGAAAACCTATGTTCCTCAAGATACAAATAACTTATTCGATCCTACAAAACCTAATAACGTTGTAAATATTGATGGAGTTAACATTACTGGACTTAACTTAAACCTTTTACGTAGAGCAACTGGTGTGGGTGAAGAAGGTAAAACTGTAGCATGGAAATACTATGGAAGCGCAGACTTGAAGACAGGTGGTTTAGGAACAGGAGTATTTGGTCCTAACATATCCGCAGCTAATGTTTCAGTACCACTCGTTATGACGCGTGGGGCTTCTGAAATTGGATTATATATCGCATCTTCAGGTAAACAATCAGCAATGCTTGGTTTCTTCCCGCTTGATGAAGGAGATGCCCCTGAATCATATGGTAAGGCTATTCATTCTATCGCAACGGTTGATGGGCTTACAGGTAAGAAAGTAAACCAACCTTATCTCGGCCACTTGAGTCCTGATATGGATGAAAACAATACCCTTGATTGGACTGGTGACGATAAAGCGACAACGGCTGATGAAGGAATCGACCAATTGCTTCCGAATGACCTCAAAGGAAAAACCAATGAGTTGATCAAGATGGATCGTACAAAACCAGGGAATTACACGATTACTGTTGAAGCTCATACAGACGGGGCGCCTCAAGCCAATATTTATGGTTGGGTTGACTTTAACCAAAACGGTACCTTTGATGAAGACGAACGCTCTGATTTAGCAACCATTACTAAGGATGGAGCCGTTACCCTAAGATTCACCAAGAGCAAAACCTATATCGATCCTAGTGTCAACGAACTAGGAGTACGGTTACGAATTGCTAAGGATGCTGCTCAAATTGAGAGTCCGACAGGAATGGCCTTTTCAGGGGAGGTTGAGGACTTCAAGACTCAAATCACCCATCCACCAAAAGGAGAATTCAAAGAAACAACTGGTCCTCAAGGTGCTAAACAAACAGCAACTGTAGCCTTTACTGCTCGAGGTTTGCAAGGCTATAGTCTAACTGAGTCAGCAAAAATTGATGAAACAGTAGCACCATACATTGTCGATGCAAATGGGAACAAGGCTACTTTGGATGCTGAAGGCTACTATGTCGTACCAGGTCAAGGTAAATACAAAGTTACTGGTAATGGTAAAGACGTAGATGTGGAATTCATCCCAGAAGATCACTTCCTAGGCACAGCTGATGGAATCTCTATCCGTCGTACAGATAGTAATGGTTACGATACTGGTTGGTCAACTAAATTCCCAGATAAGGAAGCAAACGTTGATACAGTATTAAACACAATGGATGGTCTTTACATCCCAACAGTAACTCCAAGTGATATTGAAGGTGTTGATAAGACGTCAACTGATGTCCAAGGAGCAACTCAAACAGGTACACCAACCTTTAACACAACTCTTACAAATGCTAATGGGGATAAGATTGCTGTCACTCCAAGCTTAGAGTATCCTGCTAAATTAGTGGACCCAGCAACTGGACAAGTCACCAACGCAACTTCTGTAACAGTAGCGGGAGAAGGAACATACTCAATCAATGATGCTACAGGAGAAGTTACCTTTGTTCCAGAACCAGGATTTACTGGTACTGCAAAAGGTGTTACTGTGTCATTGACTGCACCTGTCGGAAGAGATAAAGATGGTACTGTTCGTGATGAATACCTCAAGACTGCTACAGCTAAGTACACACCAACAGTAACTCCAATTACAATCACTCCAACAGATAAGGTCTCTGAGGATATCCAAAACGTTCCACAAACTCAAACTCCTACATTTGAGTTGAGCAATGACAAAACTGCAAAAATCACAAGCAAGAAATTGGTAGACCCAGCTACTGGTCAACCTACTGATGAAACTACTGTGACAGTTCCAGGAGAAGGAAGCTACACAATCGATCCTACCACAGGAGCAGTAACCTTCACACCTGAAAAAGACTTTGTTGGAACCGCTAAAGGAGTTAAGGTTCAAGCAACTGCAACTATTACAAATGCTAAAGGCGAAACTTCAACTATTACTGCTGAAGCAAGCTACACACCAACTGTAAAAGCAGCTGTTCCGACAGCTCAACCAGCTACTTCTAAAGACATCCAAGGTGCAACTCAAACAGGTACACCAACCTTTGCAGGTACAACTGTTTCTGTTAACGGTGAAGACAAAGAAATCACTATTAAAGACAACAGCTACACGCTTTTGGATAAAGATGGCAATGAAGTTACAACTACAACTGCTTATGCTGAAGATGGAACAACACCAATCGGTACTTTCACAATCGACCCAGCAACTGGTACTGTAACCTTCACACCAACAGATAAATCTTATACAGGTAAAGTAACTCCTGTTAAGGTTCAAGCTGAAAGCTCAAACGGAATCAAGGTTGATACAACTTACACTCCTGAGATTGTTCCAGTAACTCCAACTGCGACTCCAGCTGAAACAACAGATATTCAAGGTGCAACTCAAACAGGGAAACCTGAGTTCAAGGGTGGAACTGTGACTGTTGATGGAGTAGAAAAAACTGTTCCAATCAACGAAGCTGTTCCAGCAACATTTGACGATGGCTCAACAACTAAGACAGTTGAAGGAGTTGGTACATACACAGTAACAGCTGATGGAACAGTAACATTTGTTCCTGAAAAATCATTTGTTGGTAAGGCTCCTGCTGTAACAGTTGTTCGTGAAGATATGAACGGAACAAAAGCTTCTGCAACATATACACCAACAGTAACACCGGTAACACCAACAGCTGAAGATGTGACTTCAACAGATATCCAAGGTAAGACACAAACAGGTAAACCTGAATTTACTGAGGGTGATAGCCGTGTACCAATCAACGAAGATGTTCCAGCAACATTTGAAGATGGTTCAACAACTAAGACTATCCCAGGTGAAGGAACATACACAGTAGCCCCAGATGGAACTGTAACATTCGTACCAGAAAAATCATTCACAGGAACAGGAACAGGCGTGACTGTTAAACGTGTAGATAAGAACGGTACACCAGTAACAGCTAAGTACACACCAACTGTAACTCCAGTAACACCAACTGCAACACCAGCTGAATCAGTTGCACCTCAAGGTGTGGTTCAAACTGGTACTGTTACATTCAAAGAAGGTGACCCAGTTGCACCAATCGACAAGGATACCATTACTCTTCTTGACGAAAATGGTCAACCAGCTACATCAGTAGTTGCTAAGTCACCAGAAGGTAAAGAAATCGGTACTTTCACAGTTGATAAAGAAACAGGTGTTGTAACATTCACACCAACTGACAAGTCATACTCAGGTGATGTTGTTCCAGTTAAGGTTCAAGCTAAAGATGCTAACGGTACTGCAGTAGAAACAACTTACACACCTAAGATTACTCCAGTAGTTCCAACAGCAGAACCAGCAACTTCAACAGATATCCAAGGTAAGACACAAACAGGTAAACCTAAGTTTACAGAAGGTGATCCAAGTGTACCAATGGATGACGATGTTCCAGCAACCTTCGAAGATGGTTCAACAACTAAGACTATCCCAGGTGAAGGAACATACACAGTAGCCCCAGATGGAACTGTAACATTCGTACCAGAAAAATCATTCACAGGAACAGGAACAGGCGTAACTGTTAAACGTGTAGATAAGAATGGTACACCAGTAACAGCTAAGTACACACCAACAGTAACTCCGGTAACACCAACAGCTGAAGATGCTACTTCAACTGATAAACAAGGTCAAACACAATCAGGTAAACCAACATTTACACCAGGTAACTCAAGCGTACCAATGGATGATGATGTTCCTGCAACCTTCGAAGATGGTTCAACAACTAAGACTATCCCAGGTGAAGGAACATACACAGTAGCGCCAGATGGAACTGTAACCTTCGTACCAGAAAAATCATTCACAGGAACAGGAACAGGCGTGACTGTTAAACGTGTAGATAAGAATGGTACACCAGTAACAGCTAAGTACACACCAACAGTAACACCAGTAACACCAACTGCAACACCAGCTGAATCAGTTGCACCTCAAGGTGTGGTTCAAACTGGTACTGTTACATTCACAGAAGGTGACCCAGTTGCACCAATCGACAAGGATACGATTACTCTTCTTGACGAAAGTGGTCAACCAGCTACATCAGTAGTTGCTAAGTCACCAGAAGGTAAAGAAATCGGTACTTTCACAGTTGATAAAGAAACAGGTGTTGTAACATTTACACCAATTGACAAGTCATACTCAGGTGATGTTGTTCCAGTTAAGGTTCAAGCTAAAGATGCTAACGGTACTGCTGTAGAAACAACTTACACACCTAAGATTACTCCAGTAGTTCCAACAGCAGAACCAGCAACTTCAACAGATATCCAAGGTAAGACACAAACAGGTAAACCTAAGTTTACAGAAGGTGATCCAAGTGTACCAATGGATGACGATGTTCCAGCAACATTTGAAGATGGTTCAACAACTAAGACTATCCCAGGTGAAGGAACATACACAGTAGCGCCAGATGGAACTGTAACATTCGTACCAGAAAAATCATTCACAGGAACAGGAACAGGCGTGACTGTGAAACGTGTAGATAAGAACGGTACACCAGTAACAGCTAAGTACACACCAACTGTTACACCTATCACACCAACAGCAGAACCAGTAACATCAACAGATATTCAAGGTCAAACACAAACAGGTAAACCAACATTCACACCAGGTAACTCAGACGTACCGATGGATGATGATACACCTGCAACCTTCGAAGATGGTTCAACAACTAAGGTAATTCCAGGTGAAGGAACATACACAGTAGCGCCAGATGGAACTGTAACATTCGTACCAGAAAAATCATTCACAGGAACAGGAACAGGCGTGACTGTGAAACGTGTAGATAAGAACGGTACACCAGTAACAGCTAAGTACACACCAACTGTTACACCAGTAACACCAACAGCAGAACCAGCTACAACTATTGGACCAAAAGGTAAAGAACAGTCTGGTAAACCAACATTCAAGGAAGGCGATAGACGTGTTCCAATGAACGATGATGTTCCAGCTACATTTGACGATGGTTCAACAACTAAGACAATTCCAGGTGTTGGTACTTACACAGTAGCACCAGACGGAACAGTAACCTTCAAACCAGAACCTGAATTTACAGGAACAGCTCCATCTGTAACAGTTGTTCGTGAAGATATGAACGGAACAAAAGCTTCTGCAACATACACACCAACAGTAACACCAGTTACTACGTTTGTAGATAAAGAAGGTAAAGCAATTCCAGGATATCCAACAGAAGATGGTGAAAATCCTAAGAAAGATATTCCAGGATACCGCTTCGTAGAGACTAAGAAACTTCCAAACGGCGACACAGAACATGTCTACGAAAAAGTGAAGACTAGTCACAAGGATAAAGACGGAAATGAAATTC
>NZ_JASHCL010000004.1:0-172725 GCF_047464155.1 Streptococcus infantis | reverse complement strand
TGCCCTGCACATTGGTTCGTCTTGTTCAGTTTTCAAAGGTCTTTGTCGCGCTTGCGACAACTATATTAGTATATCACAGTCATTTTTCTCTGTCAACAGGTTTTTTTAACTTTTTTTATAACCTGTTTCCTTCAACCGCGATACACACATAGTCCGTACGGGATTCGAACCCGTGTTACCGCCGTGAAAAGGCGGTGTCTTAACCCCTTGACCAACGGACCCTGAGCTTGTCAACTCTTTCTATTATACCTACTTTTTGACGCTTGTCAACTGGTTTGAATTATTTTTATTATTTTGGAGCGAAATCTTTTAAAACCAGTTGTAATTCTTTAAGCATTGCTTTTCTACCTTTGAATCGTTCATCTGCTAATAATCGCTCGAAATGTTCTCGCTTCTCCTTTCCTAATCCAGATTCGTATTTCTTAAGCATTTCTTGGAGAGCATAGGAATCATCTAAGCACAGACCTCCTTCACGTAATCTGTGACTAATTTCGCTCACTTCCTCATAGGTTTGACGATCCAATTTTCTTTTATAGCTTTCTTGCTTTCGGACTGCATCTAGAATTCGATTCCGAAATTTTGTTTTAAAGTAAATATAGAATTGTTTATCTTTTTTCTCTTCAAATTCTGGGTAATTTTCTAATAGTTCATGAAGGCAAATCATTCCTTCTTGATCCCAATCTTCTTTTTCCCATAAATGAAGGTAGTATTCTTTTCTACATTTGTGTACAATAGCTTTCACTTCTTGGTAATTCATTTCTAACATAATCATTCTCCTTTTCTGCCATTAGTATAGCAGAGGTAGAGATAATTTATGACATTTCTTCTATTTTGTTACTTATCTTACCTGATTTTATTTTTTTGAATGTTTGATATTTCATTGGGAAGTGTTTTGGGGCTTTTTAGGATATAAAAAAGACAAGAGTTTTGCTCTTGTCTTTTAAAAATTTATTGGAACAAATCTACAATTGTATCCCAGACAGTTTTTGCCTTTTCTTTAATTTTTGCATCTGAAATAGCTTTTTCTGCTTCATCAATAAGATTCTGGGCTCGATCTCGGATATCAGTTATAGAATCACTTGATTGCGCACCACCATTGTCAGTTGCTTGATTTTGAGAATTTCTAGGAGCTATACCGTTTAGTTCATAAGCATTCTCAACAGTAAAGGTGCTTCCTGGCGTATAAGGAAGAATTGTTTCTGCCATACTTCTAAAAATATGAGCGGCGCCATTTGATGTCGAACCTGCTAGATAATGGTTTTCATCGGTAGTCGGGAAACCAAGCCAGTGACTAATGACTACATCAGGTGTATACCCAACAACCCATTGGTCACTCGTATATTCTGGGTTAAAAGCAGTCTCTGTCGTTCCAGTTTTCCCAGCCATAACATAACCATCAGGTGAAGAACTTATTCCTGTACCATTTGTGAAGGTTCCTAGCATCATGCTAGTCATTTTATCCGCTACGGACTTGTCTATCACTCGTTTTTGAGAATTCTTATGCGTAGCAATGACTTGCCCACTTGCATTTTCAATGCGAGTAATAAAATGTGCTTCAGGCATCAAACCTTCGTTTGCAAATGCTGCATAAGCTTGTGCCATTTGTAGTGGACTAGTTTCCACACCACCACCCAGGGCAACACCCAACACACGATCCACATTCGTTAAATCAAGTCCAAATTTTTCACCTGATTCAAAAGCCTTGTCGATGCCAAGTTGTTTAACTGTTGCTACGGCAGGGAGGTTTAGGGACTCAGCTAAAGCTTGGTACATTGGAACTTCAGGAGATGTTTTGATACCTGCGTAGTTATCTACCTTGTAATCACCATACTCCATAGTATGATTATCCAACTCTTTATTTAGAGCCCAACCAGCTTCGACTGCTGGGGTATAGACAACTAAGGGCTTAATAGTTGAACCTGGGCTTCTTTTTGATTGAGTTGCATAGTTGAAATTTCGGAAGCCCGCTTTATCATCTCCTGCTACACGACCAACAACTCCGCGAACTCCTCCTGTTTTTGGTTCTAGAGCGACACTGCCTGACTCAGCATGAGTTCCATCTTCTGCGGTTGGAAAGAGATCTGTGTTTTCATAAATGACCTGCATATTAGCCTGGTAATTCTGATCTAATTCCGTATATATACGATAGCCGTTGTTCACAATTTCTTCTTCAGTTAAATTATACTTTTCAATTGCTTCATTAACAACAGCATCAAAATAGGATGGATATCGGTAGTCTGAAACTTTACCTTTATAAGCATCCTGCAGTTGAGATGCCATGTCAACACCCGAAGCTTCCGCTTCTTTGTCCTTATCAATATAGCCAGCAGCGACCATGTTTTGTAAGACGGTGTCTCTACGGTTAGTAGAATCTTCAATAGAATTCAAAGGGTTGTATAATTCCGGTCCTTTCAGCATTCCTGCTAAAGTCGCAGCTTCATCAAGCGTCAGTTGAGAAGCTGAAACCCCAAAGTATTTTTTACTTGCATCTTCAACACCCCAAACCCCATTCCCGAAGTAGGCATTGTTCAAGTACATAGCCAGGATCTCTTTCTTACTATACTTTTTAGTTAGCTCTAAAGCTAGAAAGAATTCTTTTGCCTTTCTCTGTACAGTTTGGTCTTGAGAAAGATAGGCATTTTTCGCCAACTGCTGAGTTATTGTAGAACCACCACCTGAGCGTCCAGCCGTCACTATCGCTAGAAAAAAACGAGCATAGTTAATTCCACTATTTTTATAGAAACTTCTATCTTCTGTCGCAATAACAGCATTCTGCAAATCTTCACTAATATCCGAAAGTTCGACATAGGTGCCTTTTTGACCTGACAGGGCGCCTGCTTCTTTTTCTTCTCTGTCAAAAATCAGAGTACGTGTTTTTAAAGCATTTTGTAAGTCTGTAACATTCGTCGATTTTGCTAGCGCAAATAGATAGACCCCAACAAAAAGGCTAGCACTTAGTCCTATAATCAGAAAGATCTTTGTCAAATGATAACGACGCCAGAATTTTCGAATAGGACCAACTGTCCCAGATTTCTTTCGCCCTGCTCTTGAACGTCGTAAGTTGCTCGACACATTTTCTTCTTGTTCGACTTCATTCATTTCTGTTTCTTCAATTTCAGATTCTTCTTTCTTAAATAAGGAAAGAAATTTTTCAAATAAGGTATCTAATTTCATGCGTATATTTTATCATCTTCCCCATAGGAAGACAAGAATTTTGCTAGTTCCCCTGTCCAAATAAACTGATTTTTGTTACAATATCAGTATGAAATTTACCTTTACTATCCCTGAGTCTCTACCTGAAATGACAGTTAAACTTTTTCTGGAAGAACAGCTGTTAATCCCTCGAAAAATAAGGCACTTTTTGAGAACCAAGAAACACATCCTCATTAATCAAGAAGAGGTGCATTGGCATCAAACGATCAAGTCTGGGGATGAATGTCAATTGATTTTCGATGAGGAAGATTATCCTACAAAAGAAATTGCTTTGGGCAACCCCAAACTTGTAAATGAAATCTATCAAGACCAACATTTAATTATCGTAAATAAACCCGAGGGCATGAAAACACATGGGAATCAGCCCGATGAGATTGCTCTTCTTAATCATGTCAGCGCCTATGTTGGTCAAACTTGCTATGTTGTCCATAGACTAGATATGGAAACAAGTGGTCTCGTATTGTTTGCTAAGAATCCATTCATTCTTCCTATCCTTAATCGCTTATTAGAAAAGAAAGAGATTTCCCGAGAATACTGGGCTCTAGTTGACGGAAAAATAGAGGCTAAAGAGCTTGTCTTCCGAGATAAAATTGGTCGCAATCGTCACGACCGTAGGAAACGGGTAGTGGATCAAAAAAATGGCCAATACGCTGAAACCCAAGTAACTCGTTTGAAACAATTTGCAACGAACAAAACTAGTCTTATTCGTTGCAAATTAAAAACGGGACGAACCCATCAGATCCGAGTTCACCTATCTCACCACGGACATCCAATTCTTGGAGACCCTCTCTACAACTCACATTCAAAAGTTAGCAGACTGATGCTGCACGCATTTAAACTATCCTTTATCCACCCTCTAACTTTAAACAAATTAAGCTTTACTGCACTTTCAGATACATTTGAAAGAGAATTAAAACAAAATGGATGATAAAATCATCCATTTTTCTTCACTAATACTAAAAAAGCAAGACCAATAGGTCTTGCTTTTTCGACTCAGAAATTATTTAGCAATTTTTGCGAAGTATTCAAGAGTACGAACAAGTTGTGCAGTATAAGACATTTCGTTGTCATACCATGAAACAACTTTAACCAATTGTTTACCGTCAACGTCAAGAACTTTAGTTTGAGTTGCGTCAAACAATGATCCGTAAGACATACCTACAACGTCTGAAGAAACGATTGGATCTTCAGTGTAACCGTATGATTCGTTAGCTACTGCTTTCATAGCTGCATTTACTTCATCAACAGTAACGTTCTTTTCGAGAACAACTACCAATTCAGTAACTGATCCAGTTGGAGTAGGAACGCGTTGTGCAGCTCCGTCCAATTTACCGTTCAATTCAGGGATAACCAAACCGATTGCTTTAGCAGCACCAGTTGAGTTAGGAACGATGTTAGCAGCACCAGCACGAGCACGACGAAGGTCACCTTTACGGTGTGGACCGTCAAGAATCATTTGGTCACCAGTGTAAGCGTGGATAGTAGTCATCAATCCTTCAACAACACCGAAGTTATCTTGAAGAGCTTTAGCCATTGGAGCCAAGCAGTTTGTAGTACATGAAGCACCTGAGATAACTGTTTCAGTACCATCAAGAATATCGTGGTTAGTGTTAAATACGACTGTTTTAACATCTGATCCACCAGGAGCAGTGATAACAACTTTCTTAGCACCACCAGCATGCAAGTGTTTTTCAGCAGCCGCTTTAGTAGCAAAGAAACCAGTTGCTTCAAGAACGATTTCTACACCGTCGTTAGCCCAGTCGATTTGTTCTGGATCGCGTTCAGCAGAAACTTTAACGAATTTACCGTTAACTTCGAATCCACCTTCTTTAACTTCCACAGTACCGTCGAAACGACCTTGAGTTGTGTCATATTTCAACAAGTGTGCAAGCATAACTGGATCTGTAAGGTCGTTGATGCGAGTAACTTCAACACCTTCTACGTTTTGGATACGACGGAAAGCAAGACGACCGATACGACCGAAACCGTTAATACCAACTTTAACTACCATTAGTGATTTCCTCCTTATGAAAATCATGAAAATTTTATTGTGAAAAGAGTAACTTGAATCACTACAAATCACCTTTCAACAAACCTATTATATAACTATTTTAGTTTTATTGCAAGTGCGGGCGTTGATTTTCACTTTAGTTTTATACTTTTCAATTCCTCTTATTTTACTAAGACACCTTAGTAAAAGCCTTCACTCTACCACATCATGATTCCTTATAAAATTTTGGTTTCATGAAAAATCAAAAAAGAGACAGGATAACTCCTGCCTCTAGGCTGATAATCTATTATTTACGACGTCCTGGACGTTCTGCATAACCATAGTAAGCATCTGCCATGATTTCTTCCATGTCAGCTACCATTGGCAAGCGTGGGTTTGCAGGTGAACATTGGTCTTCATATGCGAGCAAGGCAATTTCATGCAAGCTGTCTTTCCAAGCTTTTTCATCAATTCCTTGATCCTTGAAGTTCATCTTGATACCTACTGCAACACCAAGGTCGTAAACAGCTTTAGCGTATGCTTCAACTGCTTCTTCTGGAGTTGAGTGAGGCAAGCCAAGCATTCTAGCAATGTCTTGGAATTTCTCATCAGCTTTCCAGTAGTTGTATTTAGGCCATGTAGTAGTCTTAGATGGGCGAGTACCGTTGTAACGGATAACGTATGGAAGCAAGATTGCGTTTGTACGTCCGTGAACAGTGTGGTGAACCCCACCGATCTTGTGAGCCATTGAGTGGCTCATGCCAAGGAAGGCATTGGCGAAGGCCATACCAGCCATTGTAGAAGCATTATGCATTTTTTCACGAGCTTCTGGGTCAGCTGTTTTAACAGATTTTTCCAACCATTCAAAGACAAGTTTGATTGTTTGAAGGGCGATACCGTCTGTATAATCGTTGGCAAAGTTTGAAGTATATGCTTCAGTCGCGTGGGTCAAGACGTCCATACCAGTGTCTGCAGCGATGAAGTCAGGAACTGTTTCAACCAAAGCAGGGTCAACAATCGCAATAGTTGGTGTCAATGAGTAGTCAGCCAAAGGATATTTACGGTTGTTTTTCTTATCAGAGATAACGGCAAATGGTGTTACTTCTGAACCTGTACCTGAAGTTGTTGGAATCCCGATGTATTTCGCTTTCTTACCAAGAGATGGGAAGCGGAAGGCACGTTTACGGATATCCATGAATTTTTGAACCAAGTCACGGAAGTCGATTTGTGGTTGTTCGTAGAAGAGCCACATTACTTTAGCTGCATCCATTGGAGAACCACCACCAAGTGCGATGATTGTATCTGGTTCGAAAGCTTTCATCACTTCAGCACCACGTTCTACAGTTGTGATATCTGGATCTGGTTCAACATCTGAGAAGACTTGGACAGTTACACGGTTGCTACGTTTGTTCAATTGGTCAATAACACGTTGAACAAATCCAAGGCGCTCGATAGATTTATCTGTAACGATCAAAACGCGTTCGATATCTTCACATGTTTGAAGGTATTGGATAGAATTGCGTTCGAAGTAAATTTTTGAAGGAACTTTAAACCATTGCATATTATTTCTACGTTTCCCTACTTTCTTGATGTTTAGAAGGTTGATTGCACTCACGTTATCACCGACTGAGTTGTGTCCATAAGAACCACATCCAAGTGTCAATGATGGAATGAAGGCATTGTATACGTCACCGATACCACCGAAAGTAGATGGAGAGTTCCAGATAATACGCATTGCTTTGATTTCTGTACCAAAACGTTTAGCAAGTTCTTCGTCTTTTGTATGGATAGCTGCTGAGTGACCAAGTCCATTGAACTCAACCATTTGACGAGCTTTTTTAAGACCATCTTCAGTATCTTCAGCTTTAAGAACTGCAATAACTGGTGATAATTTTTCACGAGTTAATGGTTCTTTTGGTCCTACTTCTGCACATTCTGCAGCCAAGATATTTGTTCCTTCTGGAACAGAGAATCCAGCTTGTTCAGCAATCCATGCAGCTGGCTTACCAACGATGTTTGCGTTTAGTTTAGCACCAGCACAGTTTTTGCTGTTAGCTTTCACACCGAAACAGAATTCTTCAAGAAGAGCTTTTTCTTTCTTGTTTACAAAGTAAGTGTGATATGACTTGAATTCTTCTACAAATTCATCATAAACTTCTTTATCAATGATAACTGCTTGTTCTGACGCACAGACCATACCATTATCAAATGATTTAGACATAACGATATCATGAGCAGCTTGACGGAGGTCAGCAGATTTTTCTACATAAGCAGGAACATTCCCGGCACCTACCCCAAGTGCTGGCTTACCGCATGAGTAAGCAGCTTTAACCATGGCATTACCACCAGTTGCGAGGATAGTCGCAACGCCTTCGTGGTTCATAAGTGCTCCAGTTGCTTCCATTGATGGTTCTGTAATCCATTGAACACAGTTTTCAGGAGCACCAGCTGCGATTGCTGCATCACGAACGATTTGTGCTGCGTGAGCTGATGATTCTTGAGCTGATGGGTGGAAAGCGAAAACGATTGGATTACGCGTTTTCAAAGCAATCAATGATTTGAAAATAGCTGTTGAAGTTGGGTTTGTTGTTGGAGTGACACCGCAGATTACACCTACAGGTTCTGCAATTTTAGTCAGACCTGTAATTGGGTCCTCTTCAATAACTCCAACTGTTTTAACGCCACGCATATTGTTTACTACGTGTTCACAGGCAAAAAGGTTTTTTGTTGCCTTGTCTTCGAATACACCACGCCCAGTTTCTTCAACTGCATGTTGTGCAAGAATTCCGTGTGCATCAAGAGCAGCAACAGATGCTTTTGCTACGATGTAGTCAACTTGCTCTTGGTTCAACTTGCGCATTTCGTCAAGTGCAACCAAAGCTTTTTGTACTAATCCATCTACATGCTTTTCAGCAGCGAGTTGTTTTTGCTCAGGTGTCAAAGTTTTTTTATCAGCCATATTTTCCTCCATAGCCTTAAAGGTTTAAACCTTTGTTAAATTTTTCACAAGTATATTATAACTCTTTTTTTTTACTTTGTAAACAGTTTCATAGATATTTCACAAAGAATTTTCATATTTTTGTGATTTTTTTCTCAAATTCGCGTTATAATGCATTCTTTCCCCGAGGTTTGTGAAAATCTTATTATATTTTTTTATTTTCACAAACTTGTTTTTAATTTATTTTTCCACTCTTAAACCAAGGAAGCGTTTTCTTGAAATCTTGAGAAAAGACCTCTTAGTTCAGGAGGTTATTGTGCTTGTTGGAAGAGCCCTTGTTTAAAGTCGCCTTCATAGACAACTTCTTGCTCGGTAGTTAGTTTCCCTTTTCCTTCAGCTTGGCCATTCACAAAATCACCTTCATAAACCCATCCATCCTTAGCTTGGTAGGTTCCTTTCCCATTAAATGCGCCATTTTTAAACTGTCCGGTGTAGGTATCTCCATTAGAGAAGGTCATTGTTCCTTGGCCGTTCATCTTCCCACGAACAATACTTCCGTCATATACTAGTGAATCGCCATCCAATTTTAAAACTCCTTGCTTAGGCATATTCCCCACAAATACAAATATAGCACAAAGAGCTATGACTACTACCGTTGCAATTTCCAAACGAGGACGCGTTATATAGACACTGTATTTATCATAGAATTTCTTTAAATTATCCATTTTTTGCCTCATTTTCTAAACGTGTTAGCCAAGCTTGGCAACCAGTTAAAACTCGATCATAAGTTTCATCAAAATCACCTGTATACCATGGATCAGGAACATCCTCAGAAGCAAATGCCTCTAGCTTATGTAGTTGATCTTGAGGACACATCCGAGTCAAATCTAGAAGATTGGACTCGTCCATTCCAATGACATAATCAAAATATTCAAAATCATCCTTAGAAATTTGCTGTGATGTTTTTGATGAATCGTAAGGAATCTCGTGAGATTTAAAAATTTTCTGAGTTCCTTTGTGAATTGGGTTACCATGTTCCCAAGAAGAAGTTGCTCTACTTTGAATCTCATATTTATCGGTTAAAGATTTCATAACAAATTCTGCCATAGGACTACGGCAAATATTACCAAGACATACAAAAACAACTTTCTTCATTGTTGTTCCTCATCTTCATAGAAAAAGGGGTATGAGATCCACCCCGTTTTATTCTTCAATAGCACTGCCTTCATCGATAACTGCACCTTCAGGTGTGACAGCTTCTTTGACTGGCAAAACTGTTCTAATTGCACCTAATTCGAAAGTCAAGTATACTCCGTCTACATCAAGTACAATCGTTTTGTTTTCAGTATCAACTTCGTCGACTGTACCGTAGAGACCACCGATAGTGATTACTTCGTAGCCTTTTTGAAGTTTGTTGAGGCTCTCCATACGTTTTTCAGCTTGTTTCTTTTGAGAACGTTGCATGAAGAACATCAAGCCGAACATCAAAACAAGCATAATCAAGAATGTTAAATTCCCACCCATTATTTTTTACTCCTTTGTAATTCAGATAAAACTACTATATCAAATTTCACTTGTTTTTACAAGATTGCACCTTGATTTTAGGTCAATAAAAAACCAGAGTTTACACTCTGATTTTTAAGCTTATTTCAAATTTTGAACGACTTTTACAAGATTTTCTACTGTAAAGCCATATTCTTCTAAAACTTTTGGTGCTGGTGCAGAAGCGCCGAAGCTATCAATGCCAAGAACGGCACCGTCAAGACCCACGTATTTGTACCAGTTTTGAGTTGCTCCCATTTCGACTGCTACACGGCGACGAACTGCATTTGGTAAGATTTCTTCTTTATAGGCTGCATCTTGTGCGTCAAAAACATCTGTAGATGGCATGCTGACTACGCGAACTTTTCCACCTTGGCTTGCCAATTCCTTAGCAGCTGCTACTGCTAAGTTCACTTCTGAACCAGTCGCAATCAAGATAGTGTCAAAGTCTGCTGCATTTTCATATACAACGTAAGCACCTTTCGCAACCTTTTCAAAGTCTGTTCCTTCCTCAACAGTCAAGTTTTGACGAGTCAAGACAAGGGCAGTTGGTGTTTTCTCACTCTTCACTGCAAGATACCAAGCGGCTTGAGTTTCACGCGCATCTGCTGGACGGAAAACATTGAGGTTTGGAATTGCACGAAGACCTGCCAAGTGCTCAACTGGTTCATGAGTTGGTCCATCTTCACCAACTGCGATTGAATCGTGGGTAAAGACATATGTTACAGGAAGACCTTGTAGAGCTGACAATCGAACCGCCGCCTTAAGATAGTCTGAGAATACGAAGAAAGTTCCACCGTAAACTCGAAGTCCACCGTGAAGAGCCATTCCGTTCAAAACGGTACCCATTGCAAATTCACGAACACCAAATTGGATATTACGATTCAAGCGATTTGCATCATCTTGGAGTCCATCTGTTTTGATATAAGTCATATTTGAATGAGCAAGGTCTGCTGATCCACCAAGGAAAGTTGGCAATTTAGCAGCCACTACATTCAAAGCATCTTGACTTGAGTTACGAGTTGCTTGAGAGAAGCCATTCTCTAAAGCCGGGAAGTCTTCTGGAGTCACCTCAACTGGATCACGCCCTTCGATGATTGCTTCCACTTCTGCAGCAAGTTCTGGGTGAGCTTCTTTATAATCTGCGACTAGTTTTGTCCATGCTTCGTATGCTGATGCACCACGGTCTGCAACATTTTCTTTGAAATCAGCATAAACTTCCGCTGGAATTTCAAATGGTTTATAGTTCCAACCAAGTGCTTGGCGAGTTGCTGCAGTTTCGTCTGCACCAAGAGGAGCACCGTGTACGGCATTAGTCCCTTGTTTGTTTGGAGAACCATAACCAATAACAGTTTTCACTTCGATCAAAGATGGTTTACCAGAAGCCTTAGCTTCTTCAATAGCAGCATGAATAGCTTCTAAGTCTGTCCCATCTTCTACCAATGCTGTATGCCAACCGTAGGCATTGTAACGGTCACGAACACTTTCTGTGAAGGAATCTTTTGTCTCACCATCCAAGTTGATATCATTTGAGTCATAAAGAACAACCAACTTGTCAAGTTTTTGCAAACCTGCATAAGATGCAGCTTCACTTGAGACACCTTCCATCAAGTCACCATCTCCACAAATAACATATGTGTAGTGGTCAAAGATGTTATAACCTTCGCGGTTATACTTAGCTGCAAGGAAACGTTCTGCTTGTGCAAAACCAGTCGCAGTTGCAATCCCTTGTCCTAGAGGACCTGTTGTTGCATCAACCCCTACTGTATGACCAAATTCTGGGTGACCTGGAGTTTTAGAACCCCATTGACGGAAGTTCTTCACCTCATCCATACTTACATCTTCAAACCCAGAGAGATGAAGAAGGGCGTAAAGTAGCATTGAACCATGACCTGCTGAAAGAATAAAACGGTCGCGGTTGATCCAGTTTGGTTGAGCTGGGTTGATACGAAGTTCTTTAGTGAAAAGGCTGTAAGCCATAGGTGCAACTCCCATAACCACCCCTGGGTGACCTGAGTTCGCTTTATTGATAGCGTCAATACCTAGAAAACGAATCGCATTAACAGATAGATTTGACATAGAATTTCCTTTCTCTTTGAGGTGATAAGTATACCACTCATACTATTTTACTATTATATGAAAAAATACCTAGAATAGCAATAAAACAATTTACTATAAAATGACTCAGCCGATTAGATTAATTTCTGGTCGCTTGATAGTAAGGCAATAATTTTTCAAAAGCTCTATCAAGTCCATCTAGAACCTTATCTAGGGTATCTTCATTGGCTACTGGAATATCAACTTTTACTAAAACCTTACGAATCTCCTGATTGAATAATTGTTGTCTTAAAAGTTGTCTGTTCTCTTCAGTAGCTTGTACTCTATAGCTTTCATCGTTTTTCTGAACCCAATAATAGATTCCATCAACCACTGGGATATCCAAGATTTTAGCCTGTTTTGACAAGGTAGTCTCATCTTTCTTTCTCTCTACAAAGCTGACCTCTATAGAGATTCCCCAATTATTCGGATTTCCATACAAACGAAGGGCCATCATGGGCTCTGTTACATGACCCTCTCTCTGTAAATAAGCCCAGAAATGGGGGCGTAGTCTCTGCGCTTGATTCATCCATTGACTGGTTGGGTGTAAATTCCAACCGGTGTGCCTAGCTTGAAAACATTCAGCTAGGTGAGTAAATGACTTTCGTGCCTCCTGCCCTTTTTGACGCAAGTCTAGCATTTTATCCTTTTCAGCTCCTGCTTTGTCAGGATTCCGGTACTGTTCTCCTTGATAAGCAAGATAGTCCTTGATTTCTTTCATTTGATTCCTTCTTTAGTTAGAAAAAAAATCAGGAAAAACCTGATCTTTTATTTATCTTATTCTGTATCAACTACAACGTAACGGTTTGGTTCATCACCTTCCGAGTAACTCGTTACACCTTCCATTCGTGAGATGATGCGATGAATAATTTTACGTTCGCTACTTGACATTGGATCTGTCATCTGACTACGTCCTTCTTCCAAGACACGTGTAGCCAATTTTTGCGCATAGCTCTGCAACACTTCTGCACGATGTTCCACATAGTCATTCACGTTAATAGTGATGTAGAAAGTTTTTGAATAACGGTTATAAAGGTAATTTTGTGCCAAAAGTTGAAGAGATTTCAAAACTTTACCATGATAACCAATAATACGGCCTGGCTCATTCGTATCAATTTGCATGTTGATAGAGCGACGGTTAGAGGTGCTAGAAATAGTTCCCTCAACATCCATATCATCGATAATCGCTTGAACATAATTGGTTACTTCTTCAACAACCTTTTCAGTGTCATAAGTTGGTTCGACTTTCAAACCAAGGTTTTCTAAATCACTACTTTGCTCTTCGTCATCATTATCTTGAGTTTCTTCAGGTTCCAATTCTTTTAAAACAGCAATATGCCCTGTTTCCTCTAAAATCGTACTTGCTTCTTTATCGTTTTTAAGAATTTCAGCCTTGACTTCTTCAGAAATTTCTTGACCTTCTTCTTCAATTTTCTTGATAGCTGCAACTACATGCCCTAAATCAACTGTCGCTTCACTGACTGTTTTAACTGGGTCATTTTGATCATTAATTTCTTTTGGAACGCCTTTGATAGCCTGCTGATTTGCTTTTACAACGGTTGTCTCACTGATTGCTTCGATATCAACTTGAGCTGGTTTTTTCCCAAAAAGTCCAAAAAGTCCTTTTTTCTCTCTCGAAACAACTTTGATATGAGCTTTCATTCTCGGAATATTTAATTCATTCAATCCCTTTTGGATTGCTTCTTCAACTGTTGAACCTGTAAATAATACCATTATCAGATTTCTCCTTACTTTTTCTTTTTCTGTGCTTTCTTTTGAGCTTTTCTTTTCTTAACTTCTAAATCCTTCTTAGCTTGCACATCTGCTTCACGCTCTGCAATAATTTTGAAGGGGTTGTTCAAAAGGTAAGTTTGCAATACTTGATAAGCATTTGAAACCGCCCAGTAAAGAGCGACACCACTTGGAGCAGATATTGCAAAAAAGAAGATTACAACAGGCATGCCATACATCATACCTGTCATTGCACCATTTTTCTCAGGCAAAGCTTTATTTGAAAGCCAGCTACTGAGGAAGGTGAATAGGGCAGCTAAAATAGGTAGTACGAAAGTGGTATCAGCTCCACCTAGATTGAACCATAAGAAGTGGCCTGTCTTCAAAAAATCTACGTTTGATAAAGCTTGGAAAAGAGCCAATAGAATTGGCATTTGAATCAAAAGCGGCCAGAAGGATGCGGATTGTTTAATGCCTAATTCTTTAAATAATTTACGTGTTTCCTGATCTAGCTTAGTACGACTTTCCATGTCACGACCTGGATAACGTTCGCGCAATTCTTTGATAAGAGGTTGCGCCTCTTGCATTTTTCTGGAAGCCACCATTTGTGTTTGAAATACTGGTAACAGTATTGTTCTAATCAAAACCGTGAAAAGAATAATCCCTAAACCAATGCTGACATCAAATGACAAAAATCGAATGGTTTCAGCAAAAAAATAAACAAGTTTACTCCAAAAGTCTGCCGAATCAGCAGACACTTCACTAGTTGCACAAGCAGTCATTACCAACAAGGACAAACCTAACAAACTAGTCAATTGTAATTTCTTCTTCACTCTTATTTCCTTCCTGGTAAATCTTTGCTAATCTCAAAACATGAAGTAAATTTTTTTCAATTTCTGCATATTCTAGTAGTTCAACGCCTTTTCGAGCAATCACAACAAAATCGACATTATCAACAATTTGATTGCTATTTTGAATGAGAACATGCCGGATTCTTCTCTTGATTTGGTTTCTTGTCACAGCATTTCCTAACTTCTTACTGACTGATAAACCTACTCGAAAATGTGTTTCATTGTTTTCTAATCGATAAATAACAAATTTTCGATTAGCTACACTTGCTCCCTTTTTAAATATGGCGTCGAAATCTTTCTCTTTTTTTACACGAAAGCTTTTTCTCAAAAATCATACTCCATCTAATAAAACTACTACTATTATACCATAAAATTTCAAAAAGCCAATCATGGCAAGGTTTTAGGCTGGTTTGGCTTCGAAAAAAGTAGCCATTCTTAAAAAATTTGACCAGAATCAATGATATTTTACTAGTTTTTTTGAGAATACAAAACAAAAGCCACTCTTACGAGCGACTTTTGTAGGAGATTATTATGAAAAAGTTTAGGATTTCTATTAAATAAAGTTAGGAGGTCTTCATTTAATGATTATAGTATACACACTCATCCTTAAATTGACCTTAAACCATTTTATTTTTTTATTAATTTTTAAAACTATGGATTGGAGCTGGAATTTGACCTCCACGAGCAATGAAATCAACTGAAGAAGCACCGTTGACCTTCATTACTGGCGCCGTCCCCAATAGGCCTCCAAACTCAATCATATCGCCTTCTTTACCCTTTGGAATAATACGAACAGCCGTTGTCTTCATGTTAATGACACCAATT
Source organism: Streptococcus infantis (assembly GCF_047464155.1). GTDB lineage: Bacteria > Bacillota > Bacilli > Lactobacillales > Streptococcaceae > Streptococcus > Streptococcus infantis_U. The sequence goes on along the minus strand of NZ_JASHCL010000004.1, from coordinate 157,538 downwards.
GCTGCCTCATCCGCAATCATAGCTGCAATCGTCTCTGCAGGAGTATCTTCTGGAATGGCAATCATATCCAAACCAACTGAACAGATAGCTGTCATTGCTTCTAATTTCTCAAGATTTAGGGAGCCATTTTGCACTGCTGCTATCATACCCTCATCTTCTGAGACTGGGATGAAAGCACCTGACAATCCACCGACTTGGTTGCAAGCCATTACACCACCTTTTTTTACTTGGTCATTTAAAAGAGCTAATGCGGCAGTCGTCCCATGAGTCCCAACTGTTTCAAGACCCATTTCCTCGAGAACCCGAGCTACAGAATCCCCCACTGCAGGAGTAGGTGCTAAACTCAAATCAACAATCCCAAAATCAACTCCTAGTCTTTCACTAGCCATCTGGCCAACTAATTGACCAATCCGAGTAATCTTGAAGGCTGTCTTTTTAACAGTTTCAGCAACTACATCAAAGCTTTGGCCGCGAACTTTTTCTAAGGCACGTTTGACTACACCAGGACCTGAAACACCAACATTAATAATAACATCAGCTTCGCCAACACCATGAAAGGCTCCGGCCATAAAAGGATTGTCTTCAACTGCATTGGCAAATACAACTAATTTAGCAGCTCCCATATCAGAAAGACTAGCAGTTTCCTTGATAATTCGACCCATATCAGCTACAGCAGTCATGTTGATTCCTGACTTGGTTGAACCGATATTGACAGAAGAGCAAACTTTATCAGTTTCAGCTAAGGCACGCGGAATCGAGTTGATGAGTATTTCGTCTCCTTTTTGGTAGCCTTTCTGAACTAAGGCAGAAAAACCCCCAATAAAATCTACACCGATTTCTTTTGCTGCTCTATCTAAAGCTTTGGCTAATGGTACATAGTCCGTTGAATCTGTAGCAGCACCAATTAGAGAAATCGGTGTTACTGATACACGTTTATTGACAATAGGTATACCTAACTCAGCAGCAATTTCATCACCAACAGCGACTAAATTTGCCGCTTTGGTCGTAACTTTTTCATATATTTTATCTGCAGCCTTATCAATATCTGGATCAATACAATCAAGAAGAGAAATTCCCATGGTAATGGTACGAATATCAAAATTCTGCTCTTCAATCATTGCAATAGTTTCGGTAACTTGTCTAATATCCATAAGCACCTCCTAGATATTGTACATAGCATCGAAAATAGCCGCGCTCTGAATATTGATTTTGACATTCAAAGTCTGTCCAAAAGCTTCAAACTCATTTCTTAGTTGAGTAAAATCTTGTTTTTCATCACTGGATACTACAGCCATCATGGTAAAGAACTCATCCAAGACAGTTTGTGAAATATCATCAATATTTAATCCTAATTCAGCAATCTTAGTCGCAACACCTGCAACAATACCACCCTTATCTTTTCCAACCACAGTTATAATAGCTTTCATATCGGTCCTCCATCTTTGAAATCATAGAAAAATAACCATATCTAAATTTTTCTTTTTTCTCAGTATAGCACATTTATTTCAAAAAAACTAAAAAACGCCTGCTTACGAAATTGTTCTTAAAAGAAAAACAATTTCGTAAACAAGCGTCTACCCTACCATCTTATGATGAGTGTTCCCGCTAGGACAAAAGTCCTAGCGGTAGACCAGAGCTAGACTAAGAGCACAGGGCTCCATCATCATAACACTCAACAAAATTGATGATTTTATACTAATTCGATGATCGCCATTGGCGCTGCATCACCACGACGTGGTTCAGTTTTAAGGATACGAGTGTATCCACCGTTACGGTCTGCGTAACGAGGTGCGATTTCTGAGAACAATTTTTGAAGTGCTGTAGTAGAAGTGTACTTATCAGTTGCTTCATCATAGTTTTCAGATGCGATTTCATTACGTACGAAAGCAGCAGCTTGACGACGTGCATGCAAATCACCACGTTTACCTAGAGTAATCATTTTTTCAACAGTTTTACGGATTTCTTTAGCACGAGCTTCAGTTGTCACGATTGATTCGTTGATCAAAAGGTCAGTTGTCAAATCGCGAAGCATTGCTTTACGTTGTGAGCTAGTGCGTCCTAGTTTACGGTAAGCCATGTATTCCTCCTTTATTTATCTTTTAATCCAAGACCCAAATCAATGAGTTTGAGTTTCACTTCTTCCAAACTCTTGCGTCCAAGATTTCTTACTTTCATCATCTCTGCTTCAGATTTTTCTGTCAAATCATGCACAGTATTGATACCAGCACGTTTCAAACAGTTATATGAGCGTACAGACAAGTCAAGTTCCTCAATCGTACGTTCCAAAATACGGTCGTCCGATTCAGTATCAGCTTCTTTCATCACTTCTGCAGATTTTGCAATCTCTGTAAGATTTGTAAACAAATCAAGATGTTCTGTCAAAATACGTGCTGAAAGCCCTAAAGCATCTTCTGGAATAATAGTTCCATTTGTCAAGATTTCAAGGGTTAATTTGTCGAAACCATCATTGCTTCCTACACGAGCAGGTTCAACTTGATAGTTAACTTTTGTAACTGGTGTATAAATAGAATCTACAGCAAGTGTTCCAACTGGGGCATTATCTTTTTTATTTTCATCTGCAGGTACATAGCCGCGACCAGTGTTTACAGTCATAGTTGCTTTGAATGAAGCACCTTCTCCGATTGTGAAAAGATAATGATCTGGATTTACGATTTCAATATCACTATCAGTTAAAATATCTCCGGCTGTCACTTCAGCAGGACCTTCAACATCAAGTTCAATAGTCTTTTCGTCTTTTACATATGATTTAACTGCAATACCTTTAATGTTCAGAATGATTTGCATCACGTCTTCGCGAACACCAGGAATTGTATCAAATTCATGTAATACTCCATCGATATCGATAGATGTAACAGCTGCTCCTGGAAGAGAAGCAAGAAGTACACGACGAAGAGAGTTACCAAGTGTTGTACCGTATCCACGTTCTAGTGGTTCGATTACAAACTTGCCATAATCTTTATTTTCATCAATTTTTGTTATATTTGGTTTTTCAAACTCGATCATTTAGTTACTCCCTCTTAAACGAAAAGCAGTGTAAAGGTAATGATTATACACGGCGACGTTTTGGAGGACGAGCACCATTGTGTGGCACTGGAGTCACATCACGAATTGCTGTTACTTCAAGACCAGCGGCAGCAAGAGCACGAATAGCTGACTCACGACCAGAACCTGGACCTTTTACAGTAACTTCAACTGATTTAAGACCGTGTTCTTGTGCAGATTTAGCAGCAGCTTCTGAAGCCATTTGAGCAGCAAATGGTGTAGATTTACGAGAACCTTTGAAACCAAGAGCACCAGCTGATGACCAAGCGATTGCATTACCATGCACATCAGTAATCATAACAATAGTGTTATTAAATGTAGCGTGAATATGAGCAATACCAGATTCGATATTCTTTTTCACACGACGTTTACGTGTTGGTTTAGCCAAGACTTTTACCTCCTATATTATTTTTTCTTACCAGCAATCGCAACAGCTTTACCTTTACGAGTGCGAGCGTTGTTTTTAGTGTTTTGTCCACGGACAGGAAGTCCACGACGGTGACGGATACCACGGTATGAACCGATTTCCATCAAACGTTTGATGTTCAAGTTCACTTCACGACGAAGGTCACCTTCAACTTTAATTGCATCCACTTCACGACGGATAGCATCTTCTTGATCTGATGTAAGGTCACGAACACGAATATCTTCTGAAACTCCAGCAGCTGCCAAAATCTTTTGAGATGTTGCAAGTCCGATACCGTAGACATAAGTCAATGAGATAACTACGCGTTTGTCATTTGGAATATCAACTCCAGCAATACGAGCCATGTTTTCTCCTTTCTATCTTATCCTTGACGTTGTTTGTGTTTTGGATTTGCTGGGCAAATTACCATAACACGACCATTACGACGAATTACTTTACAGTATTCGCAAATTGGTTTGACCGATGGTCTTACTTTCATTTCTTATCCCTCCAAGTTTTTCGATTATTTAAAGCGGTAAGTGATACGTCCACGTGTCAAGTCATATGGACTCATTTCAACAGTAACACGATCTCCCGCTAAAATACGAATATAGTTTTTACGAATTTTACCAGAAACTGTTGCTAAAATCTGATGTCCATTTTCAAGTTCAACCGTAAACATTGCATTCGGCATCGTATCGACTACTTTGCCTTCAACTTCAATCACATCGTCTTTTGCCACGCAAAAGTACCTCCCTAAATTTCGATTTGATGCCTCTAGACACAGAGACAACAATTATAAGTCAGACTAACTCAGTATAACATTTGTCAAGACATTTTGCAAGCCTGAAAAACGCTTTTATTTCAAATTTGTCAATACCTTTTCGATATCTTTAAAGACATCATTGATATCTTGGTTGCCTTCGATATCATGTACTAGACCTTTAGCACGATAGTGAGCAATGATTGGCTCACCTTGAGCAATATTGACATCCAAACGACGTTTAACTGTCTCAGGTTTATCATCCTCACGTTGGTAGTAATCTTCCTCTTTGTAATCAACTGGTGGGTTGAATACTTTATGGAAAGTTTCACCAGTTTCACGGTGAATGATACGACCACTCAAACGTTCAAGTAGGCATGATGGATCTACTTCGATGTTAATAACACCTTCAAGTTCAATTCCAAGTTCAGCCAATGTTTTGTCTAAGGCATGAGCTTGCTCAATTGTACGTGGATATCCATCCAACAAGAAACCAGTTTCTTTAATATCATCTTGAGAAAGACGTTCTTTAACAATTCCATTTGTAACTTCATCTGGAACCAATTCGCCTTTATCAATATAAGACTTAGCTAATACACCCATTTCAGTTTGGTTAGCCATTGCTGCACGGAACATGTCACCTGTTGAGATGTGGGCAACGTGAAACTGTTCAACAATTTTCGCTGCTTGTGTCCCTTTACCTGCACCAGGTAAACCCATAATCAAAAGATTCATGATTCAAACTCCTTTTTTGTATTTAAATAGAAGCAAAAATTCATTTCAACTCCTATTTAAAAACAAAATAGAAGAGAGGAGATAAAAATCTGACAATGTCTTTGATTTTTACACTCCACTCTCTGAGCAATAGTGAATTTTATTTTCTATTACAATTATTCTGTTGTATCTAAGAAACCAACATACTTACGTTTCAATAGATAACCTTCCAATTGTTTAATTCCTTCGATACCTGTAGAGATAATGATTAGCAAACTTGTTCCCCCAAAAGCGACAACTTCTGAAAGACCAAATAAATCTTTAGCTACAATAGGTAGGATAGAAATCACACCTAGGAAGATTGATCCGACTGTTGCGAGACGACGAAGAAGTTTTGACATATATTCTTCTGTCCCTTTACCAGGACGGACACCATGGATATAAGCTCCACTCTTTTGTAAATTTTCTGCTGCTTTCTCTGGATTGATCTGTACAAATGTATAGAAGAATGTAAAGAGAATAATCAACAGAGCATACAAAGCAACACCTGTTGGGGTTGAAGTAGATACCAACTCTTGAGCTGTTTTTACCCATTCCCAATTAAGACCAGACGCACTTACGAATTGTAAAATTGCTGCCGGTGCTGCTGTAATAGAGCTAGCAAAGATAACCGGGATAACCCCAGCAGGGTTAATCTTCAATGGAAGATAGGAGCTTGACGGCGCACCTTGAGCTACCTTTGTATACTGAATTGGAATCTTGTATTTAGCTTGTTCAACGTAAGTTGTAAAGTAAACAATTAACAAAACAGCAATGATTAAGATGGCAACGAAAATGAGAGACGATGTCAAACGACTGCTTGGTACATTGACAAAGTAATCTACATAGATGCCCTTAATCATATCAGGAATTGAAGCAACAATCCCTGCAAAGATAATCATTGAAACACCATTTCCATATCCCTTATCTGTGATTTGCTCTCCCAACCAGGTTACAATCATGCTTCCTGCGGTTAAAATTCCACCAATTACAAGGAATACTTGTGGTGTAAGTGGTACAGTCAAAAGTTTAGCTCCAGACAGAGCGTTAAAACCAGCAGTAATCCCGACTGATTGAACAAATGCAAGCACAAGGGCAATGTATCGAGTCGCTTGATTTAACTTTCTACGACCTACTTCCCCTTGTTTGCCCCACTCTACAAATTTTGGCAATAAATCCATTTGCAAGAGTTGGACGACGATTGAGGCTGTGATGTAAGGACTAACACCAAGTGCAAAAACTGAGAAGTTTTTCATGGCATTCCCTGACACCAAGCTCAACATATTCAAGAAGGATAGTCCACTCAAAGCGTTCAAGCTATTTGCATTTACCCATGGTACAGTAATGCTTGTACCGATACGGAATACAAATACGATAAAAATTGTAAATAGAATTTTTGATCGAACTTGTTTAACTTTGAATGCTTCTCTCAATAATTTAAAAAACATAGGTCACCTCACTTAGATGACTTCAACAGAACCACCTTTAGCAGTGATAGCTTCTTCAGCTGATTTAGAGAATTTAGCTGCTTTAACAGTCAATTTCTTAGTCAACTCACCGTTACCAAGAACTTTGATACCTGATTTTTCAGATTTAACAATTCCTGATTCTACAAGTACCACTGGAGTTACTTCAGCACCGTCATCAAAGGCGTTCAATTGATCAAGGTTTACAATAGCATATTCTTTAGCGTTGATGTTAGTAAATCCACGTTTTGGAAGACGACGGAACAATGGAGTTTGTCCACCTTCAAAACCAAGACGTACACCGCCTCCGCTACGAGCTTTTTGACCTTTTTGACCACGGCCTGATGTCTTACCGTTACCTGATGAAGTACCACGTCCAACACGGTTACGTGACTTACGAGAACCTTCTGCAGGTTTCAATTCATGAAGTTTCATTTATTTTTCTCCTCTTTTGTAAAATGCTAGCGCCGATAAAGGAGAAAAGGTTGTCTCCTTTATCAACTCGCCTATACTGTGTCATCTAAGATGACTATATCTAGTTTTAGGGGATGGTCATATGCACATCCCCTAAATAATCATTAGTTTACTTCTTCAACTGTTACCAAGTGAGATACTGCAGTGATCATACCACGGATTGCAGCGTTATCTTCTTTAATAACAGAGCTGTTCAATTTGCCAAGTCCAAGTGCTACAACAGTTTTACGTTGTGATGGAATGCGTCCGATTGGAGACTTAGTCAAAGTAATTTTAATTTGAGCCATTTTATCCCCTTTCTTATGCCAAATCAGAAACTGAAATACCACGAAGGGCAGCAACTTCTTCAGCGCGTTTCAATTGTTTCAAACCTTCAACAGTTGCGCGAACAATGTTGATTGGAGTGTTAGAACCAAGTGATTTAGATGTAATATCTGCCACACCTGCCAATTCCACAACGGCACGAACTGCACCACCTGCGGCAACTCCAGAACCTTCTACAGCAGGTTTCAACAATACTTTAGCTCCACCGAATTCTGAAAGAACTTCATGTGGAATTGTTGTTCCGACCATAGGAACTTCAATCAAGTTTTTCTTAGCATCTTCTACTGCTTTGCGGATTGCTTCTGGAACTTCTTGAGCTTTACCAGTACCAAATCCTACACGACCATTGCGGTCACCAACAACTACAAGAGCTGCGAAACGAAGACGACGTCCACCTTTAACAACTTTTGTAACACGGTTAACAGCAACTACGCGTTCTTCAAGTTCTACTGCATTGTCTTTAAATGCCATTTTCTAGTGTCCTCCTATTAGAATTTCAATCCGTTTTCACGAGCTGCATCAGCCAAAGCTTTCACACGTCCGTGATATAGATATCCACCGCGGTCGAACACCACTTCTGAAATACCTTTAGCACTTGCACGTTCTGCAACGAGTTTACCGACAGCAACGGCTTGTTCAGTTTTAGTTCCTTTTGAAACTTCTTTGTCAAGAGTTGAAGCACTTGCGAGCGTTACACCCGCTACGTCATCAATCACTTGAGCGTAGATGCCTGTATTAGAACGGAATACGTTCAAACGTGGGCGATCAGCAGTTCCAGAGAGTTTTCCGCGTACGCGACGGTGGCGTTTTTGGCGGAGTTTGTTTTTATCTGGTTTAGAAATCACAGTTTTCACCTCTTTAATTTTAAATCGTGTGCTATGCACAAAGTTGGTAATGGGGTTGGTGGTTGAAAATCAACCACTCAACATTATTTACCAGTTTTACCTTCTTTAAGACGAACATATTCGCCAACGTAACGGATACCTTTACCTTTGTATGGTTCTGGTGAACGAAGGCTACGTACGTAAGCAGCTGTTTGACCAACTACTTCTTTTGAAATTCCGCTAACAACGATTGTTGTTGGGTTTGGAAGTTCAAAAGTAATTCCTTCTGGAGCTTCAACTTCGTCTGGATGTGATTTACCAACAGCCAAAACAAGTTTGTTTCCTTGAAGTTGTGCACGGTAACCAACCCCACGCATTTCAAGTTCTTTCTTGAATCCTTCTGAAACACCAATAACCATGTTGTTCAAAAGTGCACGAGTAGTTCCGTGGATAGTTTTCATTTCTTTTGAATCGTTTGGACGGTGAAGAGTTACTTCAGTACCTTCCACACGGATTTCAATATCTTTTGAGAACTCACGAGTAAGTTCTCCTTTAGGTCCTTTTACAGTTACAACGTTGTCATTGTTAGTGAGTTCAACACCAGCAGGCAACACGATAACTTTATTACCAATACGTGACATGTTTTTATTCTCCTGTTAAATTGTCAGGCCATGACGGCCAGTTTTCACGGGGTTAAAGATACTTATTTAGTTCAAGATCTGAACTGAACACACTCTAAGAACTGTGCAAAATAGATAAGTTGGCTTGTTTGTAAACAACCTGCTCCAACTTCCTAATTTTGCTTTGTTCTTTACGAGCTTTGTATCTTGATTTTACCAAACGTAAGCGATAACTTCTCCACCAACATTCTTTTGGCGAGCTTCTTTATCAGTAAGCAAACCTTCAGAAGTTGAAAGGATAGCAATTCCAAGACCGTTAAGTACTTTTGGAAGATCTTCACGTTTTTTGTAGACACGAAGTCCTGGTTTAGAAACACGTTTCAAGTTAGTGATAACTCGTTCACCGTTTGCTCCGTATTTAAGGAATACACGGATGATGCCTTGTTTGTCATCTTCGATGATTTCTACGTTCTTAACAAAACCTTCGCGTTTAAGGATTTCAGCAATCCCTTTTTTGATGTTTGATGCAGGTACTTCAAGTACTTCGTGTTTTGCTTGGTTAGCGTTACGAATACGAGTTAGGAAGTCTGCGATTGGGTCAGTCATAACCATTTTATTTTTCTCCTCTTACTAGTAGTTTGCAAGTTGCACTTGCTAGTTAATGATTGAGCTGTGCTCAGATAGTATTGACACATTCAAACAAGATAATCTCATTTGAACACGAGCTACAACCTGGGCAAAAAAGATAGATTTGTCTTGGAGCATTGCTCCTGCACCAAATCTCCTATTTTTGCTGGGGTTGTTACGCTCTTTGTATCATGTTATTACCAAGATGCTTTTGTTACACCAGGGATTTGACCTTTATATGCCAATTCACGGAAGCAAACACGGCAAAGTTTAAACTTGCGGTAAACTGAGTGTGGACGTCCACAACGTTCACAGCGAGTGTATGCTTGAGTAGAGAACTTCGCTGGGCGTTTGTTCTTAGCAATCATAGATTTTTTAGCCATTAGTTATACCTCCTATATTATTTTGCAAAAGGCATTCCAAGGCCTGTAAGCAATGCACGTGACTCTTCGTCTGTGTTAGCAGTAGTTACGATAACGATGTCAAGACCACGAGTTTTGTCAACGTCATCAAAGTTGATTTCTGGGAAGATCAATTGCTCTTTCACACCAAGTGTGTAGTTTCCGCGTCCGTCAAATGATTTTGTTGGAACACCGTGGAAGTCACGTACACGTGGAAGTGATACTGAAACCAATTTATCCAAGAATTCGTACATACGTTCACCACGAAGGGTAACTTTTGCACCGATCGCAACACCTTCACGAAGACGGAAGCCGGCGATAGATTTTTTAGCTTTAGTGATAAGTGGTTTTTGACCTGAGATAAGTGCTAATTCTTCAGCAGCTTTTTCAAGGCTTTTAGCGTTTGATACAGCTTCACCAACACCCATGTTCAAAACGATCTTATCCACTTTAGGAACAGCCATCACTGATGAGTAGTTAAATTGTTCTGTCAAAGCAGGAACTACTTCATTAAGATATTTTTCTTTTAAACGATTTGCCATTATACTTCTCCTTTCCTTCGTGATTAATCAAGCACTTCGCCTGATTTTTTGTTGTAACGAACTTTTTTACCGTCTACAAATTTGTAACCAACACGACCAGCTACACCATTTTTGTCCAAAACTTGAACGTTTGATACGTGGATAGCTGCTTCCTTCTCGATGATACCACCTTGAGGAAGTTCGTTAGTTGGACGTTGGTGTTTCTTAACGATGTTAACACCTTCAACGATAACTTTGTTTACTTTTGGAAGGGCAGTAAGGACAACAGCTTCTGTTCCCTTATCTTTACCAGCGATTACGCGAACTTTGTCGCCTTTTTTTACAAACATTTTTTTCTCCTTTTATTCTTACGCCCAACGGGCACCCTGGCTAAGCCAGGGGACTGTGTTTGTTTTTATTGATTAAAGTACTTCTGGAGCAAGTGACACGATCTTCATGAAGCCACCTTCACGCAATTCACGTGCAACTGGGCCAAAGATACGTGTTCCGCGAGGAGTTTTGTCGTCACGGATGATAACTGCTGCGTTTTCGTCAAATTTGATGTATGAACCATCAGCACGACGAGCACCTGATTTAGTACGAACGATAACTGCTTTAACAACGTCACCTTTTTTAACCGCACCACCAGGAGTAGCTTGTTTTACAGATGCCACAATAACATCACCGATGTTTGCAAATTTACGTTTAGAACCACCAAGAACTTTGATAGTCAAGATTTCGCGTGCACCGCTGTTGTCTGCGACTTTCAAACGAGTTTCTGTTTGAATCATTTCAGTTTTCTCCTTTCAGGCTTGATTAGATGATAACCGCTTCTTCAACAACTTCTACAAGACGGAAACGTTTTGTAGCTGAAAGCGGGCGAGTTTCCATGATACGTACGATATCGCCTTCTTTGGCAACATTGTTTTCATCATGTGCTTTGTATTTTTTAGAGTAGTTAATACGTTTACCATAGACTGGGTGGTTACGTTTTGTTTCAACTACAACTGTGATTGTCTTGTCCATTTTGTCAGATACAACACGTCCAACAAGAACTTTACGATTATTGCGTTCCATTGAAATTTCTCCTTCCCTAGTCTATTATTTCGCTTCAGATTGAACTGTTTTGATACGAGCGATTTGTTTTTTAACTTCTTTCAAGCGAGCTGTTTGTTCTAATTGACCAGTAGCAGCTTGGAAGCGAAGTTCAAACAATTCTTTTTTCAATTCGTTTTCGCGCTTCGCGAGTTCTTCTTGAGAAAGACCACGAAGTTCTTTAACAAATTCTTTTACTTCATTAAGTTTCATGCCTTCTCCTTATTCTGCTTCACGTTTTACGAATTTACATTTAACTGGCAATTTGTGGCTTGCAAGACGAAGCGCTTCGCGAGCGACCTCTTCAGATACACCAGCAACTTCAAACATTACTTTACCACGTTTAACTGGTGCTACCCAACCTTCAGGTGCCCCTTTACCAGATCCCATACGAACCCCGATAGCTTTAGCTGTGTAAGATTTGTGTGGGAAGATTTTAATCCAAACTTTACCACCACGTTTCATGTAACGAGTCATGGCGATACGAGCAGCTTCGATTTGGCGGTTAGTGATCCAGTGGCTAGTTGTAGCTTGAAGACCGTATTCACCGAATGCTACTTCTTTCCCACCTTTAGCTTCACCGCGCATTTTACCACGGAATTCACGACGGTGTTTAACACGTTTAGGTACTAACATTGGTTATTTACCTCCTTTAGTGTTTTTACGAGCTGGAAGAACTTCACCACGGTAGATCCATACTTTAACACCAAGTTTACCGTATGTAGTATCTGCTTCTTCCCAAGCGTAATCGATATCTGCGCGAAGTGTGTGAAGCGGAACTGTTCCTTCAGAGTATCCTTCAGCACGGGCAATATCTGCACCGTTCAAACGACCTGATACTTGAGTTTTAATTCCTTTAGCTCCAGCACGCATTGCACGTTGGATTGCTTGTTTTTGTGCACGACGGAAAGCAACACGTTGCTCCAATTGACGAGCAATTCCTTCACCAACAAGGTGAGCATCCAAATCAGGTTGTTTGATTTCGATGATGTTGATGTGTACTTGTTTACCAGTCAATTTGTTAAGTTTTGCACGGAGTGCATCAACGTTAGCACCACCTTTACCGATAACCATACCTGGTTTAGCAGTGTGAAGTGAAACGTTAACTTTGTTTACTGCGCGTTCGATTTCGATAGTTGAAACCGCTGCGTCAGCAAGTTCTTTTTGAACGAATTTACGGATTGCAAGATCTTCATGAAGGTAATCCGCGTATTCTTTTTCAGCATACCATTTGGCATCCCAATCACGGATGATGCCGACACGCATACCAATTGGATGTACTTTTTGACCCACGATTTTACCTCCTTATTTTTCTGCAACAGCTACAGTGATGTGAGCTGTACGTTTGTTGATTGGTGAAGCTGAACCTTTCGCACGTGGACGGAAACGTTTCATAGTTGGTCCTTCGTTTGCGAATGCTTCAGATACTACCAAGTTAGCTTTATCCAAACCAAAGTTGTTTTCAGCGTTAGCTACAGCTGAGTTCAAAACTTTCAAGATGATTTCAGCAGCTTTGTTTGGAGTGAATGTCAAAATTGCGATTGCATCGGCTACGCTTTTACCACGGATGTTGTCAAGAACAAGACGTGATTTACGAGGTGAAACACGTACTGTGCGAGCCATTGCTTTAGCTGAAGTAATTTCTGCCATTTATGTTCTCCTTATTTTCTACGTGTCTTCTTGTCGTCTGCGGCGTGACCTTTGTAAGTACGAGTTGGTGCAAATTCACCAAGCTTGTGACCTACCATGTCTTCTTGGATGTAAACAGGTACGTGTTTACGTCCATCATAAACTGCGATAGTGTAACCAATGAAACTTGGGAAAATCGTTGAACGACGTGACCAAGTTTTGATAACTTTTTTCTTTTCGTCGTTAGCTTGAGCTTCAACTTTTTTCATCAAATGCTCATCGACGAAAGGTCCTTTTTTAAGACTGCGTCCCATTTTAATATTTTCTCCTTTAAATATAGTACCACAGCGGCTTGCGCTCACGAGGAGCGCTACCGAGCTGGCGGATTATCTAGCACTTAAGCGACTAGTTTAAAATTATTTCTCGTTGCGACGACGAACGATAAGTTTGTCAGATTTCGCTTTTTTGTTACGAGTTTTAAGACCAAGAGCAGGTTTGCCCCATGGAGTAGATGGCGCTTTACGACCAACTGGTGCTTTACCTTCACCACCACCGTGTGGGTGATCGTTAGGGTTCATTACAGAACCACGAACTGTTGGGCGGATACCTTTCCAACGGCTACGTCCTGCTTTACCAAGGTTTACAAGTCCATGTTGTTCGTTTCCGACAACACCAACTGTTGCACGACAAGTTCCAAGAATCATACGAACTTCACCTGATTGAAGACGAACAAGAACGTATTTACCTTCTTGACCCAAAACTTGAGCAGAAGCTCCAGCAGCACGTACCAATTCTCCACCACGACCTGGTTTCAATTCGATGTTGTGAATCAAAGTACCAACTGGGATGTTAGCAAGCGGAAGTGCGTTTCCGACTTTGATATCTGCTTCAGGACCTGAAACGATACGTTGACCAACTTCAAGACCTTTTGGAGCAATGATGTAAGCTTTCACACCGTCAGTGTAGTGTACCAAAGCGATGTTTGCAGAACGGTTTGGATCGTACTCGATAGTTTTAACAACTGCTTCAACGTTGTCTTTGTTACGTTTGAAGTCAACCAAACGGTAGAAACGTTTGTGTCCACCACCTTGGTGACGAACAGTGATACGACCGTTGTTGTTACGACCAGCCTTGTTCTTCAAAGCAACAAGCAAAGTTTTTTCTGGTGTGCTTGTTGTGATTTCAGCGAAATCCAAAGAAGTCATATTACGGCGACCGTTTGTTGTTGGTTTATAAACACGAATTCCCACGATATTTCCTCCTTAGATTATTCAGCTTCAGCTGCAAACAACTCGATTGCTTTTGAATCAGCTGTAAGAGTGATGATAGCTTTTTTAGTTTTGTTTGTAAAACCAGTGTAACGTCCAACGCGTTTAGCTTTTGGTTTTACGTTGATTGTGTTAACATTTGCAACTTTAACACCTTCGAAAGCAGCTTCAACAGCTTGCTTAATCAAAAGTTTGTGTGCGCGAGTGTCAACTTCAAATACATATTTCCCTGCTTCAAGTTGAGCCATTGAGCTTTCAGTGATTACAGGTTTTTTGATAACATCATACAAATTCATTATGCAAGAACCTCCTCGATTTTAGAGATAGCTGCTTGAGTAACAAGAAGTTTGTCACTATTTGCGATGTCAAGAACACTTGCAGTTGTAGCAGTCGCAACTTTCACGTTTGGAAGGTTACGAGCTGAGAGAGCTGCGAATTCGTTTCCTTCTTCAAGAATAACAAGGACTTTAGAATCGATGCTCAAAGCTGCAAGAACTTTTGCAAATTCAGCAGTTTTTGGAGCTGTAAATTCAAGAGAATCAACGGCTACAAATTTGTTTTCAGCAACTTTTTCTGAGTAAACAGATTTAAGCGCAAGGCGACGAACTTTTTGAGGAAGTTTGTACGCATAGCTACGTGGAGTTGGTCCGAAGACGATTCCACCACCACGCCATTGTGGAGAGCGGATAGAACCTTGACGAGCACGTCCAGTTCCTTTTTGACGCCATGGTTTGCGTCCGCCACCTGAAACAGCTGAGCGGTTTTTAACTGCGTGAGTCCCTTGACGAAGGCTAGCACGTTGGCTGATGATCACATCAAACACAACAGATTGGTTTGGTTCGATACCAAAGATTGCATCGTTAAGAACAACTTCGCCCGCTTGTTTACCAGTTTGGTCGAATAATGTTACATTTGCCATTTTGACTGTATTCCCCTTTCCTTATTATTTACCAGCTTTAACTGCTGACTTGATAGTGATAAGAGATTTCTTAGCACCTGGTACGTTACCTTTGATAAGGATAACGTTCTTTTCTGGAACAACTTGTACAACTTCAAGGTTTTGAATTGTTACGCGGTCGCCACCCATACGTCCTGCAAGGTTTTTACCTTTGAATACGCGGTTAGGTGCAACAGGTCCCATAGAACCTGGACGACGGTGGTAACGAGAACCGTGAGCCATAGGTCCACGTGATTGCCCGTGGCGTTTGATAACACCTTGGAAACCTTTACCTTTAGATGTACCAGTTACATCAACAATGTCTCCAGCTGCGAAAGTTTCAACTGTGATTTCAGCACCAACTTCCAAGCCTTCAACGTTTTTGAATTCACGAATGAAGCGCTTAGGAGCCGTGTTAGCTTTTGCTACATGTCCTTTAGCAGGTTTGTTGCTCAATACTTCGCGTTTGTCATCGAAACCAACTTGGATAGCGTTGTAACCATCTGTTTCAACAGTTTTAACTTGAAGAACAACGTTTGGAGTTGCTTCGATAACTGTTACAGGGATCAATTCGCCAGCTTCAGTGAAGATTTGAGTCATTCCCACTTTTTTCCCTAAGATTCCTTTTGTCATGAGAAAATAGTTCCTTTTCTATATTTTTTATTCAAAAAGTTTTTAACGAGCGTTTTTTATGCTCAAGGTATCAAGCTTTAAATTAAAGTTTGATTTCTACGTTTACACCACTTGGAAGATCCAATTTCATCAAAGCGTCAACTGTTTTTTGAGTTGGGTTGATGATATCGATCAAACGTTTGTGTGTACGCATTTCGAATTGTTCGCGAGAATCTTTATATTTGTGAGTCGCACGAATGATTGTGTAGAGGCTACGCTCAGTTGGAAGTGGGATTGGACCCGCAACTTGTGCACCTGTACGAGTAGCTGATTCTACGATTTTTGCAGCCGCTGTGTCAAGCGTACGGTGTTCGTAAGCTTTCAAACGGATACGGATTTTTTTGTTTGCCATCTTTTTCTCCTTTTCGTCTATTTAAGATAATAGGCTAGCTCCACAAGAAAACCGACGCGCGTTGCGTGGCAATGCAACCGAGCGTGTCGCAACCTCTTGCATCAAAGCTAAGGCTGTAATTTACAGCACCATAATAGAATAACACAAAGCCCCTGCGATTGCAAGGGATTTGACAGGATTTTTTAAATTTTTTAGATGAAACTGTTTTCTTATTGTCCCTTATCTCAAAAAGGCATAAATGAAGAGCAAATTTTTATTTTTTCTTCTATATAATATTCATAATATTCGTTTCGATCTGAAATTTATCATTCGATTGATTTATCAAGATATCTGTTTTTGACTCGGTTTCTTTATAATATTGCAGATACTGTTCTCGTCTCATTTGCTGACTAGCCAATATAAAGGATGCGTCGCCATTTCTCACAGCCATATCTCGAGCTAGACGCCTCTTTAATTCTGTCTCTTCATCCGTGTAGAAACAAATGGTTTTGTCAAAGAGTTCCTTTGGTAGAAATCCCACAGACATCCCTTCGACTATCAGAATTGGTTTTGCTCCCGATAAGACCTCACTAGCCTTCCAAGGTTCTTCGATAGTCAAGACATCCATACCCGCTTGCAAGGCTAGAATATCTCTCTGTAAACTCGCCAATTCATGTGCCACTGGTAAACATGCTGTCACCTTTTGGTTCGGTGTCTCTTTAGGCACTACCAAATGTCGTCCCGAAGTAATATAGGGATCTGTCTCTAGTAAATTTACCTTTTCAGCATCCAATGATTGGTACAATTCTTGAGCAAAAGTTGATTTTCCTGAAGCGCCGTGGCCGTAGATACCCAGTGTTCTTACTTTTCCAGTTTCTATCTCTGAGACCAGTTGTTCTATTAAGTCTTTTTTCTTCATTCTCTCTTCACCTGTTCATAGCTTTCTTTTCCATCGTTAAGCTTGTCCCAAATCACCACTTGCCCACTTTTGAGGGATTTTTGTACATCGATAATTCGTTGATTGGAAGAGCCACGGAATTGAAGCATGAGATTACGCTTGCTTTTATCATACCGTCCATCAACCAAGATATCAATCATTGACAAGAGCTCCCGTTTATCAGGTGTCTCCAACATCATCTCTTCCCAAGTGTAGCCCGTCCAAGACCAGATATCTTTTTCTGGTAACTCTTTCCGAATGCGTTTAATGAGAGGCAAAAGAATTCCAGTATTCAGGAATGGCTCTCCACCGAGTAGGGTCAAACCTTGAACATAAGGCTGGGCAAGATCTGCCATAATCTGTTCTTCCAACTCTAGTGTATAAGGAATCCCGGCATTAAATGACCAGGTCGCTACATTGTAGCAACCTTCACAGTGAAACATACATCCTGCTACATAAAGCGAATTGCGCACCCCCTCGCCATCCACAAAGTTAAAAGCCTTATAATCGATGATTCGACCTTGGCTCAGCTCCTCACTCTTCCACTCGCCTGGTTTTGGTGTATTCCATGTCATACTTTCTACTCCAAGTCTATCCAATAGCGCTCCGTTCCATTTCGAACATCCTCCAATTGGCCTCCATTGGCTAAGATAACAGCTCTGCTGGCCTGATTTTCCGTGCTACATGTCACAAGCGCTCGTTTGATATTCTTTTCCTTGGCAATTTGTAGACCTTGTCGGAGGGATTCTTTGGCGTAGCCTTTGCCCCTTTCAGAGGGACGGATGGAGTAGCCAATATGGCCAGCATGATTCAGCAATCCCTCATTTAGTCTCAGCCGTAAATTTAAAAAACCTAAAGCATGATCTGATTTATCAAACAATACGAACTGAATTGATGGAACACGATTTTTAGGCAATTTTATTCCCATTTCTTTATTAAGGTTAGTTTCTAGCCACTCCTCATAATCAAAGTTCTCAGCATCCCAAAATCCACCATCGTGGGCTGATTGAGTCTGTTCAAACTCTGCCATCATGTTTAGAATGGTTTCTTTATCTGCTAATGTTGGTCTGCGTAATTCCATGTATTCCTCCCGCTATGAGAAAAGTGAGAGGGGACTCTCACTTTTTCTTGTTCTTATTCAAAAATTGTTCTCTAAGGCTGGCTACTCGATCTTTTTTATTGACTCCACCCTTTGAATGCTTTTCGTGGAATCGTTGAACCAAGGCCTTACCCTTATCGTCTAATTGATATTTTCCCATGCTATCTCTTTCTAATTTCTTACTTCATGCCCTGCTGTTTTGATAGTAGAACCGTTCATGTGTTTGACACGCGCAGCAATTTCCTTGTGACGACCATTCACCATCGGACGTGCTTGAGGATTCCCTAAATAACCACAAGTTCGTTTAACAACATCTACTGTTTTAGGGTCACTATTGCCACAGTTAGGACAAGCAAATCCTCTCTCAGTTGGTTCAAAATCTCCTTCAAAATCACACTTGTAACAGCGGTCGATCGGAGTATTAGTTCCGAGATAACCTACACGGTCATATGCATAGTCCCACACAGCTTCCAAGGCCTTTGGATTTTGTTGGAGAACTGGGTACTCGCAGTAGTGGATAAAGCCACCAGATGCACCCGCTTCTGGGTAGACTTTCTCAAAGTCCAATTTTTCAAAAGGTGTTGGATTTTTGCGGACATCATAATGGAAGGAATTTGTGTAGTATTCTTTATCAGTAATGTCTGGAATAGAGCCAAATTTCTCTGTATCCAAACGACAGAATCGGTCCGTCAAACTTTCAGACGGTGTAGAGTAGATAGAGAAGTGATAGCCATATTGGTCTGACCACTCTTCTACTCGATGTTTCATGTCTCGAATGATATCAAGGGTGAATTCTTTAGCTTCTGGATTGGTTTCCCAATTGTTGCCAAAGAAGACTGTCGCCACTTCATAGAGCCCGATATAGCCAAGCGAAACAGTAGCACGGCGATTCTTAAAGAGTTCGTCAACACTTTCTTCCTTACCAAGGCGGCGTCCGAAGGCTCCGTATTGATAAAGAATTGGTGCATTAGCTGGAGTGGCTTCCTTGGTCCGCTCTACACGATAGACCAGTGCATCTTCTGCGATATTCATCCGCTCATTAAAGATTTCCCAGAACTTGTTCATGTCGCCTTCAGACTCGAGGGCGATACGAGGAAGATTGACTGTTACCACACCTAGGTTCATACGACCAGAATTGACTTCTACTCCATTTTCATCCTTCCAACCTTGGAGGAAAGAACGGCATCCCATCGGAACCTTGAAAGAACCTGTCAACTCGACAATCTTATCATAAGACAAGACATCTGGGTACATGCGCTTAGTTGCACACTCAAGAGCCAACTGCTTGATGTCGTAGTTAGGTGAGCCTTCCTCTAAGTTAAGACCTCTTTTAAGAGTAAAGATGAGTTTAGGGAAGATGGCTGTACGATGTTCTGAACCAAGCCCCTTGATACGAATGTTCAGGATTGCCTTTTGAATTTCACGTTCAAAACGACTGGTCCCTAAACCGAAACCAAGAGAGGTAAATGGCGTTTGCCCATTTGATGTAAAGAGGGTATTAATCTCGTACTCTAGAGATTGCATGGCATCGTAGATGTCTTTTTGGGTTTTCTTCCAGGCATATTCTTGGCGCTTGTCAGGCAGAACCCATTCCTCCGCATCCTTGAGGTGCTTTTGGTAATTTTTCTCTGCATAAGGAGCCAAGACTTCATCGATACGGTCAGCTGAACAGCCTCCATACTGGCTAGAAGCAACGTTTGCGATGATTTGTGAAATCTGTGCTGTCGCAGTTTGGATAGATTTGGGGCTCTCTACCTCCGCATTTCCAATCTTAAAACCATTTTCCAACATGCCCTTGAAATCAATCAAACAACAGTTGGTCATTGGTGTGTAGGGGCTATAATCCAAATCATGATAATGAATCTCACCTTTTTGATGGGCATTAGCCACATGTTTAGGAAGCATTTGAAGTCCGATGGATTTTCCAACAATCCCTGCAGTCAAATCACGCTGGGTATTAAAAACATCGCTATCCTTATTGGCATTTTCATTGACAACTGCCTGATCTTTACTGAGAAGTTTATGAATACTAAAGTTGATATCTGTCGCTTTTGAGCGCTCAAAATCCCTTTGAGTCCGATAGGTGATATACTCCTCAGCCAAGGCGTATTCTTTTGCTTCCAACAACTCGTGTTCTACGATATTTTGGATTTCATAGATTTTTACACCTTGTGGGAAACGGCTATGAATCTCTTCGACGATACGTTCAACTAGAGTACTAAGTCGTTTTTCAACCAAAGGGGTTACATCCATAACCTTTTCAGCAGCCTTATGAAGCGCTTTGTCAATCTTGTCTACATCAAAAATTACACGTCTGCCGTCACGCTTTTCGACGAATAAAGTCGGATCAGGGACAGCCTTCTCTTCCAATACAATCATATCCATACCCTTTTCTTAAATATAATATTGATTCTAAAAAGTATTATATCACTAAAAAAATAAAAATCAATATCTTGTGTCAAAAAATAAAATTTTTTTAAAATTACACAAGATATTGATAGTTTTTATTTTAATTTATAGAGTTTAAAATCTTTGAATTCACTTTGAACCGCTTGATAATTTTCAGCTAAAAGCTGCTCAACTTCTGTCCAAAGAGTTGTTTTTGTATTTACTACAATCATCTTTGGTTGATTATCTCGTAGATCATTTACAAGCTTAGTACGATTTGCATCAAGTCCTGTATGCAATCTAGGCGATAGCAACTGACTAGCTGACAAGCGTTCGCTAGCTTTATAGCTACTTGTCAGATTATCCCAAACATAGATACGATCTGTAGCTTGAGTTTCCCCTTTGACCTTAGATTCAATGCTTGTACGTTCTTGATATTGTTCCGCATGGAGCAAATATCGTGATACTACAGGTGCTAAAAATAGGTAAGCCAGAGCTAAAATTGGCAGATAGGCATTTCCTTTTAGAAAAGCTCCCCATACCGAAGTTTCTTCTCTAGATCGTCTACGGCGATTCGCTCCTTCTGGCTTCTCTGTTGAAATTCGTGTCAGCAAAAGAAGCGACAAGAAAGGAAGGAACTCAACCATACGACTACCATTGATAAGATCTGTAGAAAAAATTTCTAAAACTAATACTAAAATGACAGCTATTGCAGCAGAGATTGATAAGACCGATTGCTTCAATGGTTTATATTTGAAGAGACCTGTCAATGCCAATGTCAATACTCCGAGACCTATCGACAACAATCCATAGAAGAGGATATTGTCGAATAATCCTGAGTTAGACGTAAAGTTTAAACTATCTAATGGATAGAGGATTTGACTAATGGCATTTCCGAAACTGCCTTTATAAGCTGTATAATATCCGATTGGATAAAAGAAGATTGAAAAACCAAGGCCCGCTGCAAAAAAATGATAAACACCATGAGCTAAATTATTGCGACCAACATTAAAAGCTGTTACAGCAAAAAACAAGACAAAGGCGTACAAAGTTGTGACCAAAGGTGCAAAGAAAAATGCTAGAGCTAAGCTAGCTCCAATACGGATAAATCCTTTGTCAAGGCTTGGTTCTGCCAAATAAGATGTTACTAAACTTAAGGCATAAAACAAGAATGGGAGTGCAAGAATAGTTGCATAGCCTCCACCAAAACTAAGAGCACTAGCCAGGACATAAAAGACTGTCAATACTTGTTGCGATTGCTTATCTTGTCCAGTCAGATTGAAAGCAGAACGGAAAAGAAAGAATCCGGCACCTACTAAGGCTAACCAATTAAAGACGGCAAACAAAATACTGCCCTTGGTTAAATACTGTAAAAAGTAATAGAGGAGGCCACTAGTCCCAAAATAATCTGCGTAGACATCCCCACTCTGATGCATAGCCCATCCAATATAGAAATCTTGAGCCTGCTCTGGACTAGTCAATCCTAGCACAAAAGGAAGAACTACAGACACAAGTACCGCTAAAGTGCTCCAAATTAGGATTTTGAATAATGGTAAGCGAGCAGATTGTCGTGTTTCAAACTCTTCTCGCACCTCTCCCCCACCTGAATTATCTTGATTTCCAGTCCAAGTTGGGATTGGTTCGTCTTCTAATCTGCCATATACGTTCATTCGCTCTCTCCTATATTTCAATTTGTTCTAGTATATCAAAAAGTCTAATTCTTGTCAGCCTGCCGAGGGCATTTGTTCAGCTTTTTACAGAGATTAGCGAAGTATTCAATCTCATAAAAACGATGATAAGACGCTTTTTTATAGGCTTCTAAAAAAATTTTTTCTTCTACTGTTATCATCTCTCCTCCTTTTCTCTTAATTCGAAAAAAGAGGAAAAATCTAAAAATGCTGAATCCCCAAATAGAGGATTCAGCATTTTGTTTTTAATCAACTTTTTTTTCTAAATTTTTTGAAATGCTTCGATTTTTACCTTCCAGATACACCATCAAAATAGAAATATCTGCTGGGTTTACTCCAGAAATACGGCTGGCTTGGCCGATGGTTTCTGGATTGATGAGTTTAAACTTCTGACGGGCTTCTGTCGCGATAGAATCAATATCATCCCAATCAATATTGGCTGGAATACGTTTTTCTTCCATGCGTTTCATCTTGGCAACCTGATCCATAGCTTTTGAGATGTAACCTTCGTACTTGATTTCTGTTTCAATCAATTCGATAATCTTGTCATCCAATTCTTCGGCAGCAGGTCCAATAAAGGCCACCACGTCTTGGTAAGAGACTTCTGGACGACGGAGAAACTCCTTGGCAGTGACTGCATCAGTCAATGGTTTGAAGCCCATTGCTTCAACCTTAGCGTTTGTTTCCTTGACTGGCTTGAGTTTGATGCTGTCTAAACGCTTCATTTCATTTTCAAATTGATTTTTCTTGATCTCAAAGCGAGCCCAACGTTCATCATCAACTAGACCAACCTCACGCCCCATCTCAGTCAAACGCATATCAGCATTGTCATGGCGAAGAATGAGACGATATTCCGCACGACTGGTCAAGAGACGGTAGGGTTCAACAGTTCCCTTAGTTACCAAGTCGTCAATCATCACACCGATATAACCGTCACTGCGCTTCAAAATCAACTCAGGCTTGCCTTGGATTTTCAGAGCCGCATTGATACCCGCTATGATCCCTTGTCCAGCAGCTTCTTCGTAACCTGACGTTCCATTTGTCTGACCAGCAGTGAAGAGACCTGATATTTTCTTGGTTTCAAGAGTTGCACGCAATTGGTGAGGCAAGACCATATCATACTCGATAGCATAACCCGTTCGCATCATCTCTGCATTTTCCAAACCTTTGATGGAATGTACCAAGTCACGTTGCACATCCTCAGGAAGGCTGGTTGAAAGCCCTTGAACATAGACTTCTTCTGTATTGCGTCCTTCTGGTTCAAGGAAAAGCTGGTGACGTTCCTTGTCCGCAAAACGTACAATTTTATCCTCAATCGACGGACAGTAACGAGGCCCCACTCCCTTAACCACACCTGTAAACATAGGCGCACGATGGAGATTGTTTTGGATAATCTCATGACTGGTACCATTGGTATAGGTCAACCAGCACGGTACTTGGTCTTTAACATAATCCTCATCACGTGAAGTATAAGAAAAGTGATTTGGTGTTTCATCTCCTGGCTGGATTTCTGTCACATCATAGTTGATAGAGGAAGCCTTGACACGTGGAGGTGTTCCTGTCTTGAAACGACCGATCTCGAGGCCCAATTCCTTGAGATTGTCAGCTAGGTTAATCGAAGCTAAGCTGTGGTTTGGACCTGACGAGTACTTGAGGTCTCCGATGATGATTTCCCCACGGAGGGCTGTCCCTGTAGTCACAATAACAGCCTTTGCAGCATACTCTTGATGGGTCGCTGTACGAACACCGACAACCTTACCATCTTCCACCAAAATCTCATCAATCATGGTTTGACGAAGGGTGAGATTTTCTTGATTTTCAACCGTTTTGCGCATTTCCTTAGAGTAAAGTTCCTTGTCAGCCTGCGCACGAAGAGCACGAACAGCAGGTCCTTTCCCAGTGTTGAGCATCTTCATCTGGATATAGCTTTTATCAATAGTCTTGGCCATTTCGCCGCCCAGGGCATCTACCTCACGCACAACAATTCCCTTGGCAGAGCCACCGATAGAAGGATTACAAGGCATGAAAGCCAACATTTCGATGTTGATAGTCGCAAGCAAGACCTTACAACCCATACGGCTAGCAGCTAGAGAGGCTTCTACCCCAGCATGTCCCGCACCAATTACAATAATATCGTATTCTTCTGTAAAATTATAAGTCATTTTCTCTCCTATTCCTCAAGATGAATGTGTCTTAGTTGTCCGTTCCAATCAGGCAGGGCTGTCTTTAAAAAGGCTGGAACCAGCCGAATATCCTCAAGCTTGTCCAAGTCAATCCACTCACAAGGCTGCGTTTTTTCGTCTTCCTGCATAGTCAATGGAGCATCTTCAAGCAAGTCTACTAAATAATGAAACTCGATATTGTGATAGTGAACACCGTCTTCCTCAAAACGATTTTCAACCACGAAAGCTAGTTGTCCAGCTTGAGCTTTGACACCCAGTTCTTCCCTCACCTCACGGACTACCGCATCTTCCGTTCTTTCGTTGACTTGAATAGCACCGCCGATGGTGTAATACTGGTCCTTATCTTTGGTGACTAGGAGCTTATGATTTTGGAGAATCAAGGCTGTTGCCCGAACACCAAAAACAGTGTTTCCCACCTTTGTCCGAAAGTCTTGTTGAGTCATTTTTGTCCTTTCCTTTAAACGACACAAAAACAGTCAAAACTCGTAAGAAGTGCAGGACAAAAAAGCCTGCAACATCCATGAGCTTTGACCATCATTTCTATTGCTTTTATTATTGTAGCAAATTGAGAAAATTTGTCAATCTAAATGTACTGACAAACCTTGCCATCACGGTAGGCATTGTCAATCAAACCACCACCGAGACATTCTTCACCATCGTAAAAGACAACTGCCTGTCCTGGTGTAATGGCGCGTTGTGGTTCTGCAAAAATGACCTCTGCCTTGTCTCCTTTGACATGTACAGTCACCTTCGAGTCTGGCTGACGGTAGCGGAATTTAGCCGTACATTCGAGCGTAAATTCCTCTGGCATGTCACGAGTAAAGTGGACTTGACTAGCCTCTAAACTGGTTGACATGAGCGCTTCATGATAGAAACCTTGTCCTACATAGAGGATATTTTGGCTCAAGTCCTTTCCAACAACGAACCAAGGGGCATTATCCCCACCGTGTTGACCACCGATACCAAGTCCTCCACGCTGACCGATCGTATAATACATCAGTCCTGCATGCTCGCCCATATCGCGACCATCTACAGTCATCATGCGACCAGGCTGGGCTGGTAGGTAGTTGCTGAGAAATTCTTTAAAGTTCTTTTCTCCGATAAAGCAAATCCCTGTCGAGTCTTTCTTCTTAGCAGTCGCAAGTCCTGCTTCTTCAGCTATTTTTCGTACTTCAGATTTTTCCAAATGTCCCAGTGGGAACATGGTTTTTTGGAGTTGTTCTTGCGAAAGTTGGCTGAGGAAATAGGTCTGGTCCTTGCCATTGTCCACGCCACGAAGCATGTGAACAGTGCCATCCTCATCACGCGCTACTCGAGCATAATGCCCCGTCGCTACATAGTCTGCACCCAAGGTCATGGCATAGTCCAAAAAGGCCTTGAACTTAATTTCCTTGTTACACATAACGTCTGGATTTGGCGTGCGTCCTGCACGGTATTCCGCTAGGAAATACTCAAAAACGCGGTCCCAGTACTCTTTTTCAAAATTGACAGAGTAGTAAGGAATGCCAAGTTGATCTGCCACCGCAGCCACATCCTTGTAATCCTCGGTCGCTGTACAGACGCCGTTTTCATCTGTGTCATCCCAGTTCTTCATGAAGATGCCGATCACATCGTAGCCCTGCTCCTTGAGCAAGAGAGCCGTCACCGACGAATCAACACCACCACTCATCCCCACGACAACACGTGTTTTAGAGTTATCACTCATGGTAAGTCTCCCATCTATTCGTTTATTCACGATTGAAGGTCGTGTGTGCTTCAACGATTGAAGGTCGCTTGAGCAGTTTTCATTATAACATGCTTGGTTAGAGAAGACAAGGAAGACGACAGGAAGTATTTGAATGGACATACAAAAAACCGAGGATAACCTCGGTTTTTATCTTTTATTCTGCTAGTTAGTTCTTAATACCAACCGTTGTTAAGCCAGAAGTTCTTAGCAGCTGTCCATGAACCGTAACGTCCTGCAACATAAGCGTCCGCCACACGTTCTTGGTTTTCAGCTGAGTAGTCACCGTTCAAGTAAGAATCTGTCAATTGGTAACGACCGATGTAACGTCCGTTTGTAGCTGTGTAGCTACCGCCTGATTCTTTTTGAGCAATCCACTCTTTAGCTTCTGCTTCTGATCCGCTCACAGTAGCAGCTGGGGCTGAGTAGCTTTCTGTCGCTGCAGGTGCTGGAGCTTCGTAAGTAGCTTCATATGTAGTTTCTTCTACAACAGTTTCAGCAACTGCTGGAGTTTCTTCAACTTCTGCTACAGGAGCTTCTGTTGTTGTAGTTTCAGCAACTGGAGCTGCCCCATCGATAACCAATACTTGGTCAATAAAGATAAGGTCAACATTTTTAATGTTGTTCAATTTAGCTAGTTTTTCAACTGTTGTGTTGTAAGTTTCAGCAATTTCTGAAAGAGTATCTCCAGGTTTAACTGTATAAGTTTTTGTTTCTTGTGCAAAAGTAAGTGATGGTGCAAGGAAAGCAAGTACAACTGCAAATCCTGCAAGTTTAGTCTTAATGTTTAATTTCATTTAAAAAAGTTCTCCTTTTTTCTTATACTACCATGATACCTTTCTAATGTTACTATTTGTTAACGAATTTGTGTAGAAATGTTACAAAACTGTGATTTATTTACTTAAAAACAGCTTTTTTTGTTACAAAACCCTTGTTATAAAAGCATTTTAATCTTTTTGTATATTTCAGAAAGTAATTAAGCACTTACATCTAATCTTTGCTATAATAGAAGTAAGAATCTTTTTAAGGGGAAACAGATGCAATCACTTCGTTTTCAATCTGTCTTTGATATCATTGGACCAGTTATGATTGGGCCATCTAGTAGTCACACGGCAGGAGCTGTTCGTATCGGTAAAATCGTTTCATCTATCTTTGATGATACTCCAACCGAAGTAGAATTCCAGCTTTTTAATTCTTTTGCAAAAACCTATCGTGGACACGGGACAGACCTTGCCCTCGTCGCTGGGATTTTGGGCATGGATACAGATGATCCAGAAATTCCTAACAGTCTGGAAATTGCTCATAAGCGTGGCATTAAAATCGTATGGACCATCCAAAAGGATAGTAATGCTCCCCACCCAAATACTACGAAAATCACTGTTAAGAACAATCGTAAGACTATCAGCGTAACAGGAATTTCAATCGGTGGTGGAAATATCCAGGTGACAGAACTCAATGGTTTTGCCGTATCTCTCAACATGAACACCCCTACTATTATCATCGTTCATCAAGATGTCCCAGGTATGATTGCTCATGTGACAGAAGCACTTTCTCGCTTTGACATTAACATCGCCCAAATGAATGTGACCCGAGAAAAGGCCGGGGAGAAAGCCATCATGATTATAGAAGTTGATAGTCGAAACTGTGAAGAATCTATCGAAGAGATTCGTAAAATTCCTCATTTACACAATGTCAATTTCTTTCAATAGGAGAAAATATGTTTTACTCTATCAAAGAATTAGTTGAACAAGCTGAACTAGATTTTCAAGGTAATGTTGCTGAGCTCATGATTACTACTGAATATGAGCTAACTGGTCGCGAGCGCGAAGAAGTTCTCCTCCTCATGGAACGCAATCTTGAAGTCATGAAGGCTTCTGTCGAGCTCGGGCTTAATGAGAATAAATCTCGTAGCGGTTTGACAGGTGGTGATGCTGCCAAGCTCGACCACTACATCAAAAAAGGAAAGACGCTGTCAGACTTCACTGTCTTATCTGCTGCCCGTAACGCCATTGCCGTTAATGAGCACAATGCCAAAATGGGCCTTGTGTGTGCGACACCAACCGCAGGTAGCGCAGGCTGTCTTCCTGCAGTTCTCACATCTGCTATTCAAAAGTTAGATTTAACGCATGAACAACAACTAGATTTTCTCTTTGCTGCTGGTGCTTTTGGGCTCGTCATTGCTAATAACGCTTCTATCTCGGGAGCCGAAGGAGGTTGCCAAGCGGAAGTGGGGTCAGCTTCTGCCATGAGTGCCGCCGCCCTAACTCTAGCTGCAGGTGGAACTCCTTATCAAGCGAGTCAGGCTATCGCCTTCGTTATCAAAAACATGCTCGGTCTTATCTGTGACCCCGTTGCAGGCTTGGTTGAAGTTCCTTGTGTTAAGCGTAATGCTATGGGAGCAAGCTTCGCCTTCATCGCAGCTGATATGGCTTTAGCTGGTATCGAATCAAAAATCCCAGTTGATGAAGTCATTGATGCCATGTACCAAGTAGGCTCTAGCCTCCCAACTGCCTTTCGTGAAACTGCCGAAGGTGGTCTCGCTGCCACACCGACAGGCCGTCGCCTTCAAAAAGAAATCTTCGGCGAATAATTTCAAGATTACTAGGAGAATCAATGTCATCCCTATCAGCCATCTTTTTCGACTTAGATGGAACCCTTGTGGACAGCTATATCGGTATTCACAATGGCTTCACCTATACTTTTGAACAGCTGGGAGTCCCTAGTCCAGACGCAAAAACCATCCGTGGTTTTATGGGACCTCCTTTGGAAACTAGTTTCGCTAGTTGCCTCCCAGAAGATCAGATTGAGTCAGCTATCCAGCTTTATCGTTCTTACTATAAGGAAAAAGGAGTTTATGAAGCCCAGCTCTTTCCACAAATCAAGGACCTACTCGCTGAACTAGCTCAACAATATCCTCTCTATATCACGACCACAAAAAATACCCCGACAGCAGTCCATATGACAAGAAACTTTGAAATCGATCATTTCTTTGATGGCATCTATGGTTCAAGCCCTCAAGCAATGCACAAGGCAGATGTCATTCGTCAAGCTTTGGCAACTCATAACCTGGATCCAGAAAAAGTGGTCCTTATCGGCGATACTAAGTTTGATATGATTGGTGCCCAAGAAACTGGTATTAAAAAACTAGCGGTTACTTGGGGATTTGGCGACGAAAAGGAGCTCATGACCTATCAACCTGAATGGGTTGCTCATCAACCAAGAGATATTTTACGTCAACTACAATAGAAGATTTTAAAAAAACACTCCAATTTTATTGGAGTGTTTTTAACTTGTGATTACTTCGGCCCGTCATTTATTAGCCAGACACTTCCTTAGTTGGCATTGCAAACAGGGCTAAAAGAATAAAGCCTCCCATTGGAGCGAAAGCGAGAAAAATGAAGGCCCAATGAAAGCCAGCGTCGCGTAAACGACGAACTCTTAGAGCGATACTCGGTATGAATATCACTAAATAAAAAATGATATAAAAACTCAGAAGTCCAATACTTGCGACAGGGTCTGCTACTTCTTCTTCAGTGAAAACAGCCTGAAAATAGGTAATGTAAAGAGGAATGGATAAGATACTGTTCATTAACCAAACCCACCAAAAATCTGGACGTGTTGAACGCCCTGAAAAATCTGCAAATCCTTTAAAAAAATTTTTATAAGCGTTAATCATAGGATACTCCGTATTAGATCTTAAACAAGGAAAAGTACTACCAAACAAGACTCAATCGTAAAACAAGAATCTCTTAGTTCTTATCTGATTCTTCGAATGGTGTCACCTCGATGACTTCTTCGACATTAACTGCCTGAGGTTCACTGTAGTTTACCACTTCAATCTCTTTTGTTGGCATAGCGAGTAGAATCAACAAAGCAAGACCCCCCATTGGGACGAAGCGAAGGAAAATAAATGCCCAGTGAAAACCAGCATCACGCAAACGGCGAACTGACAAAGCTATTGTTGGCACTAAAATTGCCAGGTAGAAAACTGCATAAATAATGACAACTAAACCTAA
This sequence comes from Streptococcus infantis, assembly GCF_047464155.1. Lineage (GTDB taxonomy): Bacteria > Bacillota > Bacilli > Lactobacillales > Streptococcaceae > Streptococcus > Streptococcus infantis_U. Next base: position 127,330 of record NZ_JASHCL010000004.1, on the reverse strand, counting down.
AACCATGAAAGCAGCTTCACTGGCTGAATCGCTCACTGAAACCATCACAGTACTAAAATATAGAACGTAGAAATATATTATCCAGAAAGGAATAGAAAGGATGAAGTTTCCTAACCAAACCCACCAGAAATCTGGACGCGTCGAACGCCCAGTGAACTCTGCATAATTCTTAAAAAATTTTTTATACGCGTTAATCATAGGATACTCCCATTTTTTATTTTACTAGTAGATACTGTACAGTTATAGAACACTCCCAAATCTAGTAAAAGACCTGGGAGTGTTAGCAAATTGTTCAATAATATTCAAGAAGTCCTATGCAAGATTGAAACTTCTTAGTCCTTGTAGCATTCTTCAGATAGTTAATCTTATAGTGTTTCCTTTGTTGGCATAGCGAAAAGTACTAGAAGAACAATACTACCTAGTGGAACGAATAAAATAAAGATCAATGCCCAGTGGAAACCAGCATCACGAAGGCGACGGACCATCAAAGCAAGTGACGGCAATAAAAGTGCTAGGCCAAAAATAAAATAGATAATAGCGATAAAGCCCAAAGATATAAGAGCACCCTCGTTTCGCGAATTAGCCAGAGCATTTCCGTATGTTAAGAAGAAAGGAATATAAAGAATAATATTTCCAAGCCAAACCCACCAATAGTCGGAACGTGTTGAACGACCTGCAAAATCTACATATCCTTTAAAAAAATTCTTATAAGCGTTAATCATAAGTTACTCCCTAATTTTTTATTTACTATAGTTTACCATATCTGTTCAATAATAACAAGTTTGTTCAAAAAAACTCTGAAAGTCTCTCGAAATCTAGAAAAAAGATATTATCTGCTCCTTCTATAAAAGAAGTCGCGGATAATATCTCATCTATATTTAGTCAACATGTGTTGTTTCGTTAGCAAAGCTAATAATAGCTCTCTTCAACTCAGAACCCTGCATAGTACGGAACTCTTCAATCTTCTGATTGATTATTTCAAGAGGCATCACATTTACCTTACCAACAAAGATTTTGTCCATTACTTGATTGTCAACTAATTCAGTTGATACAAGTAACTCTTCATATAGTTTTTCACCTGGGCGAATACCTACTTCTACGATTGGAATTTCATTTTCAGTATGGCCACTGAGTAGAACCATTTTCTTAGCCAAGTCGTAAATGCGTACTGGTTTACCCATATCAAGGATAAAGACTTCTCCATCCTTGGCATAAGCTCCTGCATGAATCACCAAACGACTAGCTTCTGGAATAGTCATAAAGTAACGAGTCATCCGGAAGTCCGTCACCGTTACAGGCCCACCTTCAGCAATCTGACGTTCAAAAACAGGAATCACACTACCACGACTACCGAGTACGTTACCGAAACGCACCGCACAATAGGTTGATTGGCTACGTTGGTTAAAACCTGTAACAATCAACTCAGCCACACGTTTAGTTGCTCCCATTACGTTTGGTGGATTAACGGCCTTATCTGTCGAAATCATGACCATTTTTGGAACTCGAGCAGCGTCAACTGCCTTAGCAACATTATAAGTTCCAAGGATGTTATTCTTGAAGGCTTCTTTTGGATTACGCTCCATCATCGGAACATGTTTATGGGCTGCAGCATGGTAAACAATAGCTGGTTCGTACTGCTCAAAAACTTGAAGCAAACGATCGTAATCTTGAATATCAGCAATGACAGGAACAAAATCAATTTCCTGGAACTTGCGAATCAATTCATGGTAAATAAGATAAATAGAGTTTTCTCCATGACCGAGCAGAATGACACGTTCAGGATTGAAACGACTAACCTGACGACAGATTTCTGAACCGATTGATCCTCCGGCACCGGTCACCAAGATGGTTTTGCCAGTGATTTCAGAACCCAGACGTGATTCATCAAGCTGAATCTCCTTACGTCCTAAAAGGTCTGTGATATCAATCTTCTGGAAACTACCTGCTTGAGGTTGGATGCCTTGCACAACTGACTCAATCATCGGCATCTTATAGCATTTTACACCGATATGGTTACACATTTGCAGGATTCGCTCATATTCAGATGGATCTAGTGACGGAATCGCAACGATAACTTTTTCAACTCTATAGCGTTTAGCCAATTCTGGTAGATCATCATAAGAACCCAAAACTGGGATTTTCCCAAGCTTTTGTCCTTTTTTCTTTTCATCATTATCCAAAATCCCAACCAGTTCAAGGTCACTAGTAGGATGTTGGTAGCTGTCCATAAAGAGCGCACCACCATCGCCTGCACCAATCAAGAAGGTACGACGGTGTTCTCCTTCGCCATTTCCCTTTCTACGTCTTGAGTAAATCAACTGCCAAGTGATACGAGGAAGTAGAATCAAGAAAGTTGTTAATAGGATAAAGAGTACGATAAAGCGGACAGAAAAGAGTGGCAAGAAAGCATAGCAGATCACATAAGAGAAGATACTACTGATAGTCACTCCGAAGAAAATCTTCATAAAATCTGTGATTTTGCTATATCTACTAATACTAGCATTCAGCCCCCAAAATCCAATCATAAGCTGGTAGAAAAGGAAGGTTAGGCCTGTGTAAATGACATAGTCTACCGGGGCTGGATTAATCAAGCCATAAAATAGAATATAGGAAACAATAATTGATAAGACCATACTGGCAATATCAAAAAATCCCCAAAATATTTGTTTCTGTTGTTTATTTAATACTTCAACCAGATCAATTACGTAATCTGTTAATTTTTTATTCATGTGAATGGTATCCTCCTACACAAAATCACATTTTCTAGTAATCTTCAGATAAATTTTTAAAATCCAATTGGCTACAATTACTTGCTTTTTCTTAGAAGTTTTAAAAATATAAACTGTCGTATAAAGCCTGGGCAGAGTGCAACAACAACTTGGATTAAGACACTTTTCAGATATTCACCATAAGAAATCTGTCCACGCTCGTGCATTCTCTTTCGTGCTTGGCGATAGAATTTGAGATAGCGAAGGCCGCCACGACGTTCAAACATCCCTGCTCCCACTCGAACCTTACATAGAATCTGATCCACATTCCCAGTTCGAGCTCCTGCACTAATCATATTGAGCCAAAGGAGATCATCTTCCATATAGAGACCGTCTTCGTAGTTGCCAGCCTTTAGAACCATATTTCTTTTGAACATAACAGTCATATGATTAAAGGCACTTCTCATACGTTGGTAGGCAACGATATCCTCATGCTTAATCGGCACACGACGGTAAGACACAATCTCATCTGGTTGGTCGATAAACTCTGCGATATGACCACCTAGCAGGTCCAAGTTTTCTTTTTCCATCAATTCAAACTGTTGTTCGAAACGGTCTTCGACAGCAATGTCATCTGTATCCATACGGGCAATAACGTCATATTGGCACTGTAAGACACCAAACTGAAGCGCCAACCCTAGACCACGATTTTGAACAAGCGGACAACGTTTGATTGGAATACTTGACTGTGCTTCCAATTTTTCCAAAACTTGATACAGTTCAGGTGTCAGTGGACCATCTTCGACGATTACCACTTCGCTAGGTTTGAGCGTTTGATGTAAGATACTCTCTACTGCCTCTTCTAGAAAGGCTGGATTTTCTTTAACATAGACTGACATCAATACGCTAAATTTACGATTTTCAGACACAGTACTTCTCCAATTTATAGATTTTCTTTCACTATTTTATCACAAATTTCCTGACTTTCCTATTTTTATTTGAATACAAGAAAAAAACTAGTAAATCTATCAAACTTTTTTACCCATGATTTCAATCAGCTAGTTAGCGGATTCCCTCACCCTATCTTGACATCTATTGGAAAAAGCCTTAAAATAAGCTGTTATCAAAATCAGCTTATTGAGGTCCACATGAAAAAACGATCACTCTTTTTTATTCTAGGAATTATCTTAATTGGAGCGGTCTTAAGAGCTCCTTTCACAGCTTTGCCAACTGTTTTGGGAGATATTGCCCAAGGTTTAGGAGTGGAAGTTAGCTCACTTGGTGTTTTGACCAGTCTCCCTCTCTTGATGTTCGCCCTCTTCTCCTCTTTTGCGACCCATTTGGCTCAAAAGATTGGACTTGAGCATCTTTTCACCTATAGTCTCCTCGTCTTAACTGTCGGTTCAGTGATTCGTATCTTCAATCTTCCCCTTCTCTATCTAGGAACCTTACTCATCGGAGCAAGTGTCGCTATTTTTAACGTACTTCTTCCTAGTATGATTCAGGCAAACTACCCACAAAAGATTAGCTTCCTAACAACGGTTTATGTGACGACTATGGGAATCGCGACAGCACTAGCTTCCTACCTCTCTGTACCCATTACTCAGGCAACATCTTGGAAGGGGCTGATTCTCTGCCTGTCCATGGTCTGCCTGCTAACCTTATTGGTCTGGTTCCCCAACCATGGCCACAATCATTTTCTAGAAGGGCATGAAGAGAAAAAAGAAAAAGAGAATATCCTAAAAAGCAAGCAAGTTTGGGCTATTATTGTCTTCGGTGGACTTCAGTCCCTACTCTTCTATACCAGCATGACCTGGTTACCAACCATGGCCATCAGTGCAGGGCTAGCTCATACAGATGCCGGACTTCTGGCTTCTATCTTTTCACTAATTAGCATTCCCTTCTCCATGACCATTCCAAGTTTAACGACGCGTTTATCAAATCGCTACCGTCAAATCATGTTATCAGTCATCTCTCTGGCTGGTATGTTAGGAATTGCTATGCTTTTATACCCAAGTAGTAATTTCTTTTATTGGCTGATGGCTCACCTCTTAATTGGCACGGCCTGTAGCGCACTTTTCCCCTATCTCATGGTTTGCTTTTCTATTAAAACAAGCTCGCCTGAAAAAACGGCTCAATTATCTGGACTTGCCCAGACCGGTGGTTACATTCTAGCGGCCTTTGGACCAACTCTCTTTGGTTACAGTTTTAACATGTTCCAGTCTTGGGTTCCAGCGGTACTGATTCTTCTAGTAATTGATATTATCATGACAATCGCCCTCTTTATGGTGGATCGAGCGGATAAAATCCTTTAAAAAATTTTAGAATTGGCCACAAATAAATACACTTTTCAAGCCAGACTGAGTCTGGTTTTTTTCTTTTAAAAAGGTTTGAAAGGCCTCCTCACAAGACTTTCGTTAAGCTAAAACATGCTATAATATACCTAGGAAGATTTATCGTTTAAATTTGATAAAGAAGACCATGATGGAAATAACTATACAATTTATCTCTCAAAGAAGTCGAAACTCTCTCAATTGAAGGGGATTGTTTTGCCCCTAAAAACATCCATGTAGATTCCTCTATCTTTTTAAATGATATACCATAGTTACGCTATTTCAACTTTTTTACTGGTATCCTAAAAAGTAAGGACGCAACTTCAATCATTAATCTGATAAAGCTAGAATATCTAACAATCAAACCTTCCAAGGAGGTTAACCTTTTGCATCATAAAATCCTTCAATTCCCAAAATTGAAGGATGGCTCAGTCATTGAGAAACCAGAAATCTATCTAAAATAAAATCTTAAAGAGCTTTACTTGTTTTAACTCAATTACAAACAAGTATTTGTTTAAAAGTCTAAAAAGACTATTGAAAATGTAGTAACATTTAAGGAGAAATTTTTATGCTAGCAAAAGCAGGGGACGTCTATTGTGTTTACAATACCCATCTAAAAAAATACATCGCTTGTCAGATAACCAAGATCGAAGAGGGGGAGAAAAAGCCTCAGGCTGTCCTACTGTCATTAGACTGGTCAGGAGAACAACCTCTTACAGAAGAAGAACTATCTTTCTTAAAGCCACTGTACATTGATTTTATGTACTGGGATAGAGGCTTTCATCTGTGTAATGTTGATATTCATGTACCATCAAATTATATTTTTATTGGGAATACAAGACCATTAACCACAGAAAGCACAAACACATATGCTATGTTTTGGGGGAATGGTTACGATATTTATAGGCAACTGAAATGGCAAGAAATCCCAAAAGAAAAAAGAGATTTATTTAAGAAAGCAGATAAAAGCAAGGAAAAGGTTTCATTTGCAGGAAATGAGTATCGTATTTCTAAACACAATATCAATGACGAGTGGACGCCTTTTGAAGACGCATTAGAATTAAAAGTCTTTCCTTGCTTATCTAAGTTAGCATTAACTAAATGGCACAAAAATATATATGAGTATTTGCAGTCGACTCCTTTTATTACTGAACTAGTTCTTGAAAATCATGGACAAACAAAACTGGATTTTTCTAAGACATCCATACATCGACTTTCCATTGATTTGACAGGCGTAGAGGAACTTAGATTGAATGATGATTTGGAGGAGCTAGTCTTATTAGGAGACATGAGCGACAATTGTCAGATACTTGTAAAGGACCATGGAGCCAGCTTACGATTACAACTTGATCGTTCTCTACCTAAGGTACTGGGATTAAAAGATTTAGGAGCCATCCATTGTTCGAACATCCTTGAAATAGACTTTGCACAAATCTTGAATAACTATCCAAGGCTTAGGGAATTAAGATTGTGGGGGAAACCTGGTCATATTCTCAATTTCCATAAATTATCAGAGTTCAAAGAGTTAGTCAATTTTTCAACTGTTGATTTGTTTGGCTTTACTGCAGAGGATATCCCAAAACCAGAAGATTTACCTCAATTAAGCATGTTTTGGATGAGTAGCTTACCAGAAGATGCAGCTAAAGTAGCCAAAAAATATTATAAAAAACTGCAGGACAAGGGACTGAATCTTTGGATAACAAAACCGAGGAAAGCTGAATGGCTAGCCCAAAACCTAGATAATCCATTTCGCTCATGGGATGGACAAGAAAATATTTCAACCGCAAACGCAAAAAAAGCAGCCTCTCTATATAGAAAGACTAGAGCAAGCCTTATAAAGCTTCTAGAAAACCCCAATGAGAACACTATGACAAACGTAGAAGTTCTCATAAGAGAATATACTCAAGGTTTCAATAAAATGGACAAGCGTAACTGTTTTATTGAAACAATCGAGAGAGAGGATATCTATGATGCCCTGGTCGAGATCTTAGATTTACTACCTGAAGATTTAGGAATGGACAAAGAAAAATTTATAGAAATCTTTGATGAGCTAAAGGATTTTTAAATGAGAAGCCTTTCTAGTTCATTCCTGAAACGGAGATTATCATGACTAACTTTATACAAACTATCACAGTCGAAAATCGGCAGGTCGACAAAGAAAATTACTTTACAATTGGCTACTCTCCTGAGATAGAAAAATCTTTACTGTGTGTTTATATTTCTTGGATTGCTGGTTATGAACGCTATTACCAGTTAGATGATGGAGATTTGGCTCTCTTTGAAAGCAAACGAGAAGCATTTCTCAAAAAATATGAAAAAGAAATCAAGGCTTATCGGACTGAAAGATTGATTGGTTCTGGGGCTCTGAGGGATTACAATTTTAGTTCTTTGCCTGAGAATATCCTAAAAAACTTGGATAGCTATCCTCCATTTAACGGATATGTCTATCAAAACGGCATCCTCTGTGCTAGAATCAAGATTGAAGACAAGTATTTTTATCTTCCGCCCATTTATGATGAGGATTACAGATAAGCATTGCCTCAAAGTAATGCAAAACAGCCTCCAATCTTCTAGTTTTTACTAGGAGATTTTTATATATAAAAATTTTACACATATTACTTGACAGGGCTTTCATTTAGATGTATGATGTATGTGTAGAATAATTATATATAAAATTTTTACATACTAAAAAAGGAGGTGCCCCATGTATTTTCCAACATCATCGGCCTTGATTGAATTTCTCATCTTGGCCATTCTAGAACAAGGGGATTCCTATGGTTATGAAATTAGCCAAACCATTAAACTCATCGCCAAAATCAAGGAATCTACTCTCTACCCCATCTTGAAAAAACTGGAGACCAACCGCTATCTGACTACATACTCTCGCGAATACCAAGGTCGGATGCGCAAATACTACTCCTTGACAGAAATTGGAGAGGAGCAACTATTTGTCCTTCGAGAAGAATGGACACTCTACACTGACACTATCAACGGCATCATAGAAGGGAGCATTCGCCATGACAAGAACTGAATATTTGAATCAGCTTGAAGCCTATCTGATGAAGCTTCCTCAAGCTGATCGCATCGAAGCCATGGATTACTTCAAAGAACTCTTTGATGATGCTGGTCCAGAAGGTGAGGAGGACCTTATCGCTAGCCTGGGAAGTCCAAAAGAAGCTGCCCATGATGTCCTGACTACACTTCTTGATAAAAAAATCAACGAAGAAAATTCCAATAAGAACAACCGTCAGGTTTTACAAATCGCAATCATCGCACTTCTGGCTGCACCTATCGGGATTCCAGTCGGGATTGGTCTTCTCATGGCTATCATCGGGATTTTTATCGCTGCTGTCAGCGTACTTATGGCCTTCTTTGCTGTATCAGTGGCTGGACTAATCCTAGGAGGCGTTCTCCTATTTGAAAGCTTCTACGTTCTGGCTGAATCGACATCTGCTTTTGTGCTGATTTTTGGAGGAGGTTTATTAGCGATTGGGGCTTCGTCTCTAGTCTTACTAGCAACTTCTTATGTGACCCGTTTCTTTGGATTACTAGTCCTTCGACTTATCCAATGGATTCTTAATAGAGGAAAGAGAGGTGAAAGACATGCGTAAATGGACAAAAGGATTTCTTATCTTTGGTGTTGTTACTAGTATCATTGGTTTTTCCATGATGATCATCGGCATCCAAACAGATGGTGTCAGAAGCCTCCTTGCAATGTCTCAAAAACCAGTATTTGAAAGCCGTAAGGAAGAACTTGTATTTGACCAAGACATTGAAAATCTAAACATCTCTCTAAAAGAACATTCGCTCGTTATCACTGAATCAAGCGATGACAAGATTCACATCCAGTATCATCCAACCTTCTCTGAAAAAGAAAATCTTCAAAATTCTATCAAAGAAAAAACTCTTGATATTTCAGACACCGAGTCAACTAAGCGTCGCTCTATAGGTTCTAGTATTGAGGGTATCCTATTTATCGCAAGCAGAGTCTCAAGCCGCAATGATGAAGTCGTGCTCTCATTACCAAGAGGAAAAGAATTAAAAAATCTAACCACCCAGATCGAACATGGAGATCTTTCGATCACTAATGCAAAACTTAGTAATGCCAAGATTCAGTCAAATGGCTATCTTCGTATCACTAGTAGCGACATCAAAAATAGCCAATTAACCACAGCTGGAATCGTCAATGTATTTGAAACAAATCTAACAGATAGTCTCATCAAAGCAGAGCATGAACATATCATGGCAGACGATATCCAAGTACATGGTAGGGTGGAATTTGAGGCCAAAACAACTATCTCGCTCGAGTTATCCCAAAAGGAACTTGACCGAATCAATGTAGATTTTTCTACTGAACATGGTGAAATCTATCGTTGGCACCGAGACGGACATGACAGTCCTAGGGGAGGTAGTAAAGGTGAAACTTTAGCTAACCCATACAAAACAGAAAAAAAAGATACGCAAGATCTCCTCGTCGCAAAAGCGAATCAACGTATCTATTTCCCAAAATGAGATCGCTTGCTTTCTTATAGAAATCATGAATAAAAACAACTAGTAGTTACTACTCAAAAATTAATCAAAAAAGGGAGGTCTATTATGACTCAAGAATGGTTTGAAAGTGCTGATTTCGAAAAAACAGCCAACAATGATAAAAAAGATAGCCCATCCGACTCAGTTCTCCTTGAAGAAGATTCAGAGGCAGGAGAAGAGGCGCCAGTAGTTGAGGAAAATCCTCAAGCCAATCCTGAAAATCAGGAAACTGACCTAGAAAAAGTAGAGGCTGAAGAAGAAGAAGAAACTGAAGAAGCTGAAGAAGAACTGGTAACAAAGACAGACAAGTCAGAAGAACCTGTTAAAGAAGTTTCTCAGACAAGCAAACCTTTAACCAGCAAATCTTTGGAAAGCCCATTTTTACCAGACCCTACACCTACAAAAACTGCAATCTTCAAAGAAGAATTGGCTGATTTTTGGACTTGGCTACTAGGTGCTCTTAAAGAGCCAACAGCAAGCATTGATACAGATAAAAAACATAGTTATAACGCCTTTGCGCTCCTAACTATCTTTTCTGCCACAAGTTTCCTCTTTACAGTTTATCACGCCAAGCAAGCCTACTACGGCCATATGGCAGCCATCGACTCTAAAGCTCTCCAACATTTCCCTTCACTAAATCTCTTTTCTATCTTCTCAATTTTGGTAGCTACAAGTCTCTTCTTCTTTTCTATCCTCATGGGCGGATTCGTAGTCAAACGCTTTGTCGACCAAGACCGTAACTGGACACTGGAAAAAGCCTTGCAAGAGTATAGCAGACTCTTCGCCCTTCCTATCCTGCTCACGGGTATTGCGAGTTTCTTTGCCTTCTTTAATAGTCTACGTTTTGCAGCTCTACTTTGCCTCATTAGCATTGGTCTGGTACTTCTTGCCAACCTCTACATCATCTCAAAATCTAGTAAAGATAGTCAAAGCGACCCCTTCTATCGCCTTCTCTTGGCCTTCCTAGTCAACGGAAGCATCCTATTTCTCTTTTTCCTAGCAGAAATGGCACTGGTTTTTGATTATCTCCGAATTCTAGCCTTTATGTAATATAAAATCCTGTCAGCTCTTGACAGGATTTTTTGTACACAAAAAGCAGACCAAACGATCTGCCTTTTCACATTATTTAAAACCAATATCTTTCATTTATGCCTCTAGTTACCTTTTACTAAGTTCTCAAAATCTTTCCCTAAAACAGGGCCTACTTCTACTTGGTTAGCATCTAAGTCCTGATAAAGTTCTTTTGGCAAAGCTTCTAAAAACGCTTGATAATCCAGTCTAGCTACTGCTTCATAGTCTTCTGGTTTTGAACCATCTCCAGAGATTTTCACTAGGTCAATCTCCCATACAAGCTCCTTGCCTACTAACTGTTCAACGTAAGGTGCTGGAATCACAGGTTCTTTTGGTAAGATAGTTTTTACTCCCTGAGCTAGGTGGTAGATACCATGAACCTTACCTTCTCCATCTGGATAAAATTTTGCGCTGGCAGGGTAAGCATCTGAACCTTGAACCTTCTTGACTAACTCTTCAAAACGTGTCAATCCATCTTCTTCTAGGAAACTCTCTAAATCCTTCTTATCAAAGTAAACAGGTGAAAGAATCCCTTGGCAGAAGGCCATACGAGCAGCCTTATCCGCTAGATAGCTCTTGACAGTTTCTTGGAAATAGTTTTCCAAGTCAAAGTCTGCCAAGCCTTCAACTGCTTCACCAACCTTGCTAGACAAAGCCCGCAAGAGCCCTTCTACAATCTCCCAATCAGCTCTTGTAATCAAGTCAGGAATGATGACTTGATAGCCTTTTTGAGCATCTAGATATCGAACTTTAAAGAGAAATTGAGACTTACCTACGATTCCACACTCGATATACTCAAGGCGATTGAGAGGTTGACGGAGGTAGACAGCATCATAACTATGCGACTCTAGGCCTTCTACTAAGCCTAAAATTGATTTGGCCGTAAGAATCTCCTGTTGTCCTAAAATACTTTGTTTATTTGGAATAAAAAATGTCTTCACCATAATGGTCTCCTTTGAAATCGTTTACATATAGTATACACCATTTTCCTGAAAGATGCAGAAACAAATTTAAGATTTTTTGGTCAAAAGCATAGAAAAACAGTCCCTAAGGACTGTCTGACTTTTATACAACTTCAGAATGATCCAAGTTCTCACCAATCGCTGCTAAACGCTCGATGACTTGGTCTTGCGTCAATTCATGTTCTAAAACATAGCGATTACGTGGGTGAACACGGCACTCGTGCGAGCAGCCACGGAGATATTTATCTTCGTTGTCTTCTGATGCCAAGATACGGCGGTTACAGAATGGATTTCCACAGTTGACATATCGTTCACATGGTGTTCCATCAAACCAATCTTTCCCTACAATGGTTGGATTGACATGGTTGACATCGACTGCAATACGTTCATCAAAGACATACATTTTCCCATCCCAAAGTTCCCCTTGAACTTCTGGATCTTTCCCATAAGTCGCAATTCCTCCATGCAATTGACCGACATCTTTGTAGCCTTCACGGACCATCCAACCTGAGAATTTCTCACAGCGGACGCCACCTGTACAGTATACTACGACACGTTTATCCATGAATTTTTCCTTGTTATCACGAACCCATTGTGGCAATTCACGGAAGTTGCGGATGTCTGGACGGATAGCCCCACGGAAGTGTCCAAGGTCGTACTCATAGTCATTACGAGTATCAAGGACCACTGTATCTTCATCTAAGAGGGCTTCTTTAAATTCTTTTGGTGACAAGTAAGCACCTGTTGTTTCAAGAGGATTGATGTCGTTATCAAAGTTATCATCCTCTAAACCAAGGTGGACGATTTCCTTTTTGTAGCGAACAAACATCTTCTTGAAAGCTTGCTCTTCTTCTTCATCAATCTTGAACCAGAGGTCTTCCATCCCTGGAAGGCTGTGAACGTAGTCCATGTATTTTTGCGTTGTTTCGTAGTCACCAGAAACAGTTCCGTTGATCCCTTCGTCAGCCACTAGGATACGGCCCTTGAGGCCAATAGACTTACAGAAAGCCAAGTGGTCAGCCGCAAATTGTTCTGCGTTTTCGATTGGAACATATTTATAGTAAAGTAAAACACGAATAGGTTTTGCCATAAGATTCTCTTTTCTAAGATTAAATTATCAGAATTTTTCATTCAACTATACCAGTATACTCCCTCAAGAAAGCGAACGCAATTTATTTGACCGAAAATTGAAAACAAGACCTGAAAACAGGTCTTGTTTTAGCTGAATATTCGATGAAGAAATGTTAACAAAAATGGTAAGGTTGCGACAATATTATTGATAACATGAACGATATAACCAGGATAGATACTCTTGGTATAGCGAGTTAGACCCGCATAAAAGATTCCAAATGTCGCAAAAACAAGAATATCTAGTACACTGGGAAAACTTGTAAAGTGAGGAAGAGCAAATAAAACCGAAGGAAGAATCAGGTCAAGCCCAAATTTCGAATCTTTAAAGAAGGCATGTTGGAGCAATCCTCTATAAATCAACTCTTCCATCAGAGGCCCTAGGAAAAATAAGGTCAAGTAGAGTCCCAACTCGGCAAAATTTGTCTCACTATAACCGATCAACACGGCCCAACCTTCATAGGTAGACTGAACATGTCTAGCCGTTTGGAAATTAAACGTTATATGAAGCACAGCTACGAGAATCGTCAAAACTGTATACCAAAGCCATTTTTTCTTTGGAATAACAAAAAGATATCCATGACCTGTCTTGACTAATATCCATACCATCAGTCCGATGAAGACTAGACTGACAAGATTTCGAATCCAGAAAAAATTGCCAATTTGAGAAGAAAATTGCCAGTAGTTTTGGATTATAAGTGTTAGCTGAGAAAGTCCATATACGAAAAATAAGTAGGATAAGATTGCACTAGTTTTGAAAATAAGATGGTATTTTTTCATATACTTATTACCAACGATGCTTGTAAGGCAAATGCCTGGGTTCAAAATACAGATAATTATATGTATTTATTCTAAAAAGAATCACCACCCCGTCTGGAAAAATCCAGACAAGGCAGTGATCGCATCTTTTAGGAATGAATACACGAAATCAATCTATCTTAAGATTTTTTGTTTTTCAAGAATTCGTCGTATTGTTTTTGCATTTCATCCAATACTTTTTGGTAAGCACCTTCAGATTTAAGTTTTTCCATCAATTCTGGAATAGCTTTTTCTGGGTCTACAGTACCAGTGTTGATAGCTGTATCGAATTGTTGCATAGTGTTAGTGATAGCTGAGATTTCAGATTTCACGTTGTCAGTGTTGAAGATGAATCCAAGCGCTGGAGATTCTTTTGCAGTTTCCAAGTCTTTCTTAGATTGTGCAATTTGCTCATCTGTTACGTTTTCGTTGATGTAAAGGATCCAGTTGTTACCAGTGTTCCATCCTGACATGTGAGTGTTTCCTTTGTATCCATCAAGGACTTTAACACGGTTTTCTTTACCTGCAACTTTTTCCCAGTTCTTGCCTTCTGGACCGTAAACAAGACCGTTCAAGAGTTCTGGGTTAGTGTTCAAGAGGTTCAACACTTCCATTGCTTTTTCTTTGTTCTTAGAGTTGTTTGAGATTACAAAGTTAGCAACTTGAGTTGTTTGGTTTTTCTTGATGAAGTTAGTAAATGGTTTGATTTGGATGTCTCTGTTAGCAACACGAGAAAGCAAGCTGCTACCGTAGTCAGCTGGTCCTACTGTTTCTTCACGAACAAGCCAAGTATCTTGAGTAAGGTCATATGAAGTTTCGCTTGTTGCTACGTCTTTTGGAATGTATCCTGCTTCATAGTATTTGTGAAGAGTCTTCAAGTGTTCTACGAAACGAGGAACTTCGTAACGGTTTACGATCTTAGTAGTGTCGCCTTCAAGGTCGATGACGAATGGAAGACCATTTGCAACTGGGTAGTCAAAGTTTTCTGATGGGATAAAGTTTTTACCAACAGCGAATGGCATTACATCTGGAGCTTTTTCTTTGATTTGTTTCAATACTGGTTCAAGTGTTTCGTATGAAGTTACACCTGAGATATCGATTCCATATTTTTCAAGAAGTGGGCCGTTGAAAGCAAAGTTTTGTGAAGATGCAACGTTGGCTGCAACTGGAACTGCATAGATTTTACCGTTTACAGTGTTACCTTTGATGTAAGCTGGGTCAAGTGCTTTGTAAAGGTCAGCTCCTTCTTTCTTGTACAATTCTGTCAAGTCAGCATAAGCACCTTTTTGAGCATTTACAACGTAGTTATCTGCGAATGCGATATCATAGTTTTCACCTGATGAAGTGATAACTGACATTTTCTTGCTGTAGTCACCCCAACCAAGGTATTGGATATCTAATTTAGCACCAACTTTTTCTCCGATGATTTTGTTTGCATTTTCTAGCAACTCATCCAAGTTATCTGGTTTGTCACCGATTTGGTACATTTTGATAACAGTTTTGTCACCTGAAGCTGAGTCAGCAGCTTTTTGGTTGTTACCTTTAAGGTTTCCACAAGCAGCGAGGCTAGCAGCTAAAGCTACAAGGCTAGCAGATGCAAAAGCATATTTTTTCCAGTTTTTCATGATAAAAACTCCTTTTTTTATTTTTAAATTTAAAACAATTTTAGTGATCTACTTTTCAACATAGAAAAGTTAGATAGGGTAGAGAAAGCTTGTTTCTCAGCGTCTCTTATTCTTTAACACCACCGATAGTTAAACCTTTTACAAAGTAGCGTTGGAAGAAAGGATAGAGAATCGCAATTGGAACAGTCGCAACTACGACCATGGCCATACGACCTGTTTCTTTTGGTAGGGCAACTGCAAGTTGTCCTGACATCCCAACTGACTTAGCAATGTAATCCATGTTGTTTTGAATTTGCATGAGCAAATATTGCAATGGATATAAGTTGTCACTCTTGATGTAAAGAAGGGCATTGAACCAGTCGTTCCAGAATCCAAGTGCTGTCAAAAGTGTGATAGTCGCAATCCCTGGAAGAGAGAGTGGTAAACAGATTTGGAAGAAGATCCGCGCCTCGCTAGCACCATCGATACGAGCTGATTCGAGGATTGCTTCTGGAATGGTTTTCTTGAAGAAAGACCGCATCAACATGATGTTGAATGGTGATAGAAGCATCGGAACAATCAAGGCCCAAATAGTATCACCCAAGTGAAGTAGCTGAGTTACCACGATATAGCCTGGTACCAAACCAGCATTGAACAACATACTAAGAAGAGCGAAGATTGTAAAGAATTTGCGATACTTAAATGTTGAACGTGAGATGGCATAAGCGTATGTTGTTGTGATGAATACGTTTGTCAATGTACCGACAACTGTCACAAAGGCTGAGATAAAGAGCGCTTGTAAAATTTTGTCTTTAAACTGAGCCAAGAATTGGAATCCATCTACACCAAACTTAGAAGGGAAGAAACTATATCCATATTGAACAATACTTTTTTCGTCTGTAACTGAAATAATGATTACGAAGATGAAAGGCAAGATACAAGAGAAGGCCAGCAAACCAGATATGATACTAAAGAAAATATCTGCCTTTTTGCTGAAGGAGTGTATGCCAACATTATCAATTTTTTCTTTTTGAATTTTTTTTGCCATATGCTCCTCCTTTCTAGAATAGTGCTGAGTTAGGATCAACACGTCTTGCAAGTAAGTTTGATAGGATAACGAGAATCAAACCGACGACTGACTGGTAGAGACCGGCTGCTGAAGCCATACCGATATCTGCTGTCTGAGTCAATCCGTTAAAGACATAGACGTCCAATACATTTGTTACACTATAGAGCTGACCTGCGTTGTGAGGGATTTGGTAGAAGAGACCGAAGTCTGCACGGAAGATATTTCCGACTGCAAGGATGGTCAATACTGTCACAAGCGGTGTCAACTGAGGGATGGTTACGTTACGGATACGTTGCCATTTGCTAGCACCGTCCACTGTCGCTGCTTCGTAGTAAGTTGGGTCAATACCCATGATAGTTGCGTAGTACATCACACTACTATATCCAAAGCCTTTCCAGATACCTAGGAAAAGGAGAAGGTAAGGCCAAATACTTACATCAGCGTAGAAGTTAATACCCTTCATTCCAAGAGCTTCTAAGGTGTGGTTGATAAGCCCTTTATCGATGTTTAGGAAAGCATCTGTAAAGAAACTGATGATAACCCAAGATAGGAAGTAAGGGAACAACATAGATGTTTGGTAGATTTTAACCATTTGCTTAGAGCGAAGTTCACTAAGGATAATGGCGATACCAACTGACACAATTAAACCGATAAAGATAAATCCAAGGTTGTAAAGTACAGTGTTTCGAGTGATGACAAAGGCATCCTTGGAACTAAACAAGAATTTAAAGTTATCTAGTCCGACCCATTTACTATTTATAATACTGTGGACGAATCCTTCACCAGTCATATGGTAGTCTTTGAAGGCAACCACATTCCCAAAAACTGGAATGTAGAAGAATAAAATCAACCAAATTGTTCCTGGTAGAACCATTAAGAGAAAAATCCAATTATCTCTTAAAGTTTTTGAAAACTTGTTCATAATTTCCTCCCTTTTTATTTTCTAAAACTTCATAATCTCACATTTTTAAATTTGATAACGTTTACAAAAATAGTATACTCTTATTTTTAGGACAGTTTAAACTACAAATTATAGAAAAAACTCCACAAATTATTTTATGTGGAGAGCTTTTTTATATAAGAAGGATGTTTCACGAGAAACTTTCTTCCTGAATAGAGTTTTCCTAGGTTGTATAAATGGTCGAAGCTGTCGCAATAGTATGCCACTGGTTAGCCGTTGTGGCTGCGAAGTCCTGATCCCCGTAGAAATCGTTGAATGGCAAGATCTCTACTTCTAGTTCGTCGATACGAGAGATTTCGCCTGCTAGATAGTTTTCAATGCGACTTTCTGCGCGCTTGATCCGTTGCAAGAGCCCACCCATACGAATGTCTACTGTATCCAAGCCAAAGACCTTGTTTTCTTTCAACCATTGTTGACTAAAGAGAGCATGGAAGATTTCAATCTGGCTTCTGAGTTTTGGCAATTCTCCTCTAGCTATTCCTTGCAAACTGTCTTTATCATCAGCTTGATAAACTTGACGGATACGTCGCCCCACATCCACTTTACTACTTAAAATGGCATTCAACTGTGCCTGAGTTTCGAAAAGATAAGCGTAAATGCCTGCTTTTTCTTTGATAGTAGTAAGAGTCTCAGCTGCTTGGGCAAAGTGTGGCTTGTCCTGTTCAGGTGTCATGTGCTTGTCAAGAATTGGGCAGAGAACATCCTGATAAAAGACATAACGGTTAGGGTTAATCCCACTGAGATTATCTGGTAGATCTGGCAAGAGGTTAGCAAGGTCAAGTTGCATGAAGTCTTCAACCGATAAACCTGTATTGGTCTTGAAATGAGCTGACAAACGGTCTAAATCATTGCGGTAGCTGAGTTCTGCCCAGATTTGCAAGCTTGGAAAGATAGAGAACTGGGCTGTTTCCCCACCATTGTCCCCCCAACCCGTCACGATGACTTCCTTGATCTGATTAGCACGACAGGCTTTATTAGCTTCAAGAGCGATAAGACGACTGAAATGGTTGTGTGGTGTAAAGCCAATCCACTTCCAGGCACCACCTGCAAAAGCGATATCCTGGCTAATCTTGTGGTGATTACGGAAGTTACGGTTGTATTTTTCTTCGCTATCCTGATAATAATCCCAGTAAACCAAGGTCACACGGTCTTTGAGACGATCAAGATAAACGCGCGTTTCCTCTGGAATTTCCACATCACGGTCATACTGCCCATCTGCTGACATAAGCTTGAAGAACATATCGCTCCACATCTGGCAGTGGAAACCATACTTGTCTGCAATATCCAGCACGCGCTCCAAGTGTTGGCACATGAGGAGACTCCGATCAACCACACCGTTCAGGATAAGGTAACGTCCCAAACCAACTAGGTGAGCTTCGTCCATTCCGATATTGACCTTGCGAGTTTGTAGTTTAGATAACGTCGCAAACATACCGTCAATCAGGTCGTAGACTTTTTCTTCACCGATGAGAAGAATGTCTTCTACATCGCGGAGTTGCTGGACTTCTTTGACACCCCATTTGACAAAGGCTGATAAGTGGGCCAGGGTTTGGATACATGGGACAAAGGTCATGTCAAACTGCTGAGCGTATGCTTCGATTTCCTGTAATTCCTCAGCTGAATAAGCCCCACGGAAATAACCAAAGTAAGGTTGTCCTTCAATTTGATAAGTGTCTTCCATGTAGAGCTCAAAGGTTGAATAACCCATCAGAGCTAAGACTTCAATCATCTGCTTGGCAGATGCGACATTGAGCACGGCATTGCGCGAACAGTCAGCCATGTAGGCTAAATCTTCATAAGCTGCTTGTTCTTCAATCTCTACCTTATCACCTTCTTCTAAAGCTGTTGCTAGCACAGACAAGGCACGATAGAGTTGATGAGGTTTTCGATAGGTCAATTGATAGTGGCCACCCTCACCCTTGATAGAGATGGAGGCCTGATCAGACTGAGCGACTGCCACCTCTACATCTGGTAGAGAAATGTGATTTTTTAATACTTCGATAGATTGGGCTTGTTTGGGACTAAGTCCTGTAAAACTTACCATTGGTTTTCCTCCTGTAACCAGTTGACAAGGGCACCGTAGAGATTGGCATCTGCGTGATAGGTGCAAGCTTGGATGACTGGAGCGATTGTATATTCTTCATATCTTTCCACAAAGGTATCTACTGCTTTTTGCACACCTTTGATAAAATCTGGGTTTTGACTGATAGAGCCACCTAGGCTAATCACATCTGGATCAATGAGATACTGGATATTGAGCAGGCCTTGAGCAAGATTACGATTCATACGCTCAATGGCTTCCTGGCAAAGAGCATTGCCGGCTGCAGCTTCTTGGTAAATCTTACGGCCATCCCAGTCAGACTGACCTGATTTCTCAATCACATAACGAACCATGTTCCCCGTAGAAGCTAGTAACGACCAGTTATTGAGCTTTTCTGCAGGCTCGATGGTTGTCATGTAGCCAAACTCACCGCCCAAACCATGACGACCACGGTGTAGCTTCCCATTGATAATCATGGCTCCACCGATTCCTGTACCAATCACGACACAGGCTGCATTTTCAATCTCAGGATGCGCCAGCAATTCACTCAGCCCAACGCAGTTGGCATCATTTTCTAAATGAACAGGTAGTTTGTGATGAGCAAGGGCCTCATACCAAGAAAAACCATGGATGTAAGGAATGGCGCTAATTCCCTCAATCACTCCTGTTTCTTGGTTAACTGCACCTGGCACACTCATAGCAATCCCACGATAGTCTTGTTCTGACAAACGTTGGTCCAACCAAGCAAGCAACTCTTTTAGAGTCTCTGGCGTTGGTGTGCTGTTCTTATCTAAAATCTTTCCATCAGGAGTTAGACTAGCAAACTTAATCCCAGTCCCTCCGATATCAATCGTTGCAATGGTCATTGCTTTTACCTGTAAAAAGGAGCGAGAAAAGCAGTCGGTTCTTACTCTTTTCGCTCCTCCTTTCTTTTTATGTTATCTTTTTGAAATTAGATTTCTTCTTTTTTGATCAATTCTGTACGAATTTCTTGTGGCGCTAATAGTCCTGAATGAACTGGATATGGGCGTTCCAATAAGTCAAGAATGGTTTGTTGTTTGTCCGACACGCGAACATTTTCTTGGCTCATGTTGTAGTAACGAAGAACATAACCTTCTTCATTTTCAGCTACCTTAAAGGCTGTTGGGCAGACTTGTGGCAAGTTGAGGGCTGGATGGTTTAAGAGACTACCTGTTGCTGCAACACTACCCTCTTGTTTTAAAACTTGAAGAGCTGTAAATGGCACCTGGAATGCTTTGGCGCGACGGAAGGCTGAGAAACGTTCGCCTGCTTGATGGCATTCTACTGCAAACTCAACTTCGATATCGCGCAAACACTGGGCTTCTGGTGTTGGGAAGTAGCCCCAGTCACCTAGCTCCCCTGAAGCACGGAGAAGGGTTACAGCCATGGTGTCGTCTCCAAGGATTTCGTATTCGTGCAATCCTTTATTGGATACGGTCACGCCTTTTACATCATCATACAAGCTGACAAAGGCTTGTTGGTGTTGTGGATTTTCAGGATTTTCCCAAGAAGCTGCCGGTTTATTTGGTCTTGTCACAACTTCATAGATACTTTCAGAATCATTACTTGGGCGTGTGTTATGAGTTTTGACCAAGAGACGAATGCGGTGGTCTTTGGCTGTATTGGTAAAGCGAGTCTTGAAGCGAATCTGTGGATTGTCCACAAAGACAGTCATTTCTGTTTCAAGAGGAATGGTTGTCAACTCTTCTGAACGACCTGCATCTCGTTTCATGAACTCGATGATACCTCTTTGTTCAGCGTCCAATTTTTCATCTGCGCTAACTGGAATAGTCAAGTCGTGTTTGAGCAAAACCTTAGCATAGCGAGCATTGTTTTCCAGAACTTCATAACCTTTCAGTTGAGCAAAGATTGGCTCAGTTCCTTTTGGTTGGAAGTAAATGTACTCGTTACCAATATCTCCACGGTCCTCGAATTGGATGAAATCCTCGTAGGCTTCATTTGTAGTCTTGTCGTAGACTGTAACTCCTTGGTCTACACTCACAGTTACGAATGGTGTATCAATGACTCCATTTTGGTAAATACCATCACGGTGATCTACTTGACCTTCGACCAATTGGAAGCTTGCCCAAGAAAGCGGAGCAAGGTGGACTGGGATTGTCACGCGAACTTGGCGTGCAATATATGGTTGGCGGAATTTATCCTTAGGCAAGGTATAACCAAAACTTGCTCCCAAATCTTCAATCTTGGCTTCAAGGACATGGTCATCCAAATCTTCAACATGGTAATCTGGCAAGGTCACAGCTGCCATCTTCTTGTAACCTTCTGTTGGGTGCAATTCTTTGAAATCACAAGTCACAACATCCACTACAACACTGACTGTATCAACCTTGGCATGTAAAGTTGTATTGACAACGGTAAAGAGGTGATCACTTTGCGCTTCTTGAGTTGCTATTTTATGTTTCCACTCATTGAGAAGGTTGGTCTTGACAAAGTTTCCAACCTGATTGACCTTGGCAAAACGAGTTTCCATTTCACGGTGAACTTCGTCAATACTACAACCACAGATACTATCGTGCGGTGCATTTTGCAGAAGTACTTTCCAAGCATAGGTCAATTGATCTTTGTGGTTATGTCCACCAGTGATGATGGTCAAAGGTTCCACCACCTGCTCTAACAAGTTGCTATTTTCTTGGAAGGCTTGTTTGAGGTAAACGCGTGAAGAAGAAGTATTGGCAAGAGTATACCAACCATCCGTTTCCTGACTGGTCAACTCACCTGTGACCGTTGATAATTGTTCAGGAAGGGCACTTTCCAGTGCTTGGACATATTCGTCAAATGAGCTATGAATAAAGGTCACGTCAGGGAAAAGTTCGTTTGCCACACGAATGGCTTCACTCAAGTTCCGTTGAACTGGTTGGTGGTCACAGCCGTTCATCATCAACCATTGGTTAGTAGAAGCATAGTCACGAACGTCTGCCAATTTTTGTTTCCAGAAGGTCAAGGCTTCATCTTTATCAACTGGAATTTCGTTCCCGTTACTGTACCAGTTAGCAAAGAGAATACCGAGTACACGGCTACCATCAGCACCCTGCCAGTACATCTCAGAAAATTGAGAGGTAAACTGCTCATCTTCGAGGACTTGGTTGTCAAAGCCGATCGGTTTGACACCACGACCAAAGGCTGCGACGTGAATCCCTGATTTTTGAAGGATTTGAGGAGCCTGCCCCATATTTCCAAAGGTATCTGGGAAGTAACCAATTTGAGTAGATTTGCCCCATTTAGCACATTCAGCTTGGCCAATCAAGGTATTGCGGACATTGGCTTCACTTGAAATCAGGTAATCATCCTGCAAGATGTAGAATGGTCCAATCTTGAGCTTGCCTTCGTCGATATAACGCTGCACCTTGTCACGGTTTTCAGGACGAATTTCTAAATAGTCATCGAGGACGATGGTTTGTCCATCCAGGTGGAAACTCTTGAACTCAGGATCATTTTCAAAAAGATCAAACAGATTGTCAAAAAGTTCCACCAATTGCATCCGGTGACTTTCAAAAGGTAGATACCACTCACGATCCCAGTGACTGTGAGAAATAATATGTACAACAACATTTTCCATGAAGTGAAACCTCATTCTAACTTAAATTTAAAAATATATTTGTGATTCTGTACAAGAATCTATTGAGCTAAGGCTTATTAGCGAATATCTAGGTAATCCAAGACCAATTCGCAGAACATCATGTTGGCCCATGAGAACCATTCACGAGAGTAGAGAGTCGGATCGTCTACGTGGAAGCTTTCGTGCATGACACCTGTTCCACCATCGCAGGCAACGAGTTGATCTAGCAAATGTTTTTTCTCCGCCTTATCCGTCGTTGTCAATCCTTGGATAGATAGAGCAATCGGCCAGATATAGCGGTAGAAGGTATGTGAACTTCCGAGTCCACTAGCGTATTCTCCTTGGTAGAAGTATGGATTTTCAGGACTGAGAATGGTGCGACGAGTGGCTTGATACACTTCGTCATTGACATCACAGTAACCAAGATATGGAGCAGCCAACAAACTTGGCACGTTAGGATCGTCCATGATGCTAGCATTTCCTAGACCGTCTACCTCAAAGGCATAAATCTTTTCACCCTTACTATTTGTAATGTAGGCGTAATTTTCGATCCCTTCTTGAATCTCAGTTTGGAGGCGTTTGGCATCTGCAATGATACTCTCACTATCGGCTAGAGTCAATTCTGCAAAGATTTCTTGGACATAACCCAAGACAACCACTGCAAACATATTCGACGGAATCAAGTAGCTATACTGACAGCAGTCATCACTTGGACGGAAGGCTGACCAGGTCATTCCTGTCACGGCAAAGTCAGGACCAAATCCATCATTTACCAAGGTATCCTCCTTGCGATCAGTGTCACGAACGAAACGGTATGGTGAATTATTGTGATCTTGCTCCACCGTCCAAAGATGAAGGATTTCCTTGGCCGCTGTAACAAAAGTCTCATCAAACTGGCTAGTCTCACCAGTTTCCTTCCAAAGGAGATAAGCCAATTGCAAGGGATAGCAAAGCGAATCCACTTCATACTTACGTTCCCAAATCCAGCCATTGAGGTCTGTATGGTCTGTCTCGTGATGACCCTTCCAGTTCTCCTCAATATTGAAAGAGTTGGCATAGGGATCCTTGAGAATCAAAGTCATCTGGCGTTTAACCAAGCCAGCAATGGTCTGGCGCAAACGAGGGTCTCTTTTTGCCACATGAAGGTATGGTCTAAGCTGTGCAGTTGAATCACGGAGCCACATAGCTGGAATATCCCCGGTTAGCACAAAGGTCGAGCCGTCTTCTAAGATTTCAACTGTATTGTCTAAAGTGTCTGTGTAGCAACGTTCAAAGACATCCACCCATTCAGGATGATCCTTGGCACGCTCCGCTACTTGGTCCAACCATTCTCTGACGATTTCTTTAGAATAAACCATAAACTATTTTGCCTCTTTCAAACAGATTTTCATTTTCAGTATATAGCTTTTAGCCCAGAAAATATATACACAAATGATAGTCATTTTTCTACAAAATTGTTATATTTAAAACTCCTTTTCTAAAGGCTAAATTTTCTGATATAATGTAGAAAACGACTAAAGGATATTCTATGAAACCTATACTTGAAACCATTGATACGCGTTTTGGAACAGCCAGTAAACATGCATTTTCACGAGGAAACACCCTACCCTACACTGGAGTGCCTTTTGGGATGAATTACTTTGTTCCACAAACTAGTGATCAGGAAGGATCTTGGTTTTTTGATCCCCATCTTCCCATATTTCAGGGTGTTCGACTAACCCACCAGCCTAGTCCTTGGATTGGAGATTATTCTTGGTTACTACTGACTCCTGTTACAGGAGAAATCAGCGGTGACACGCTCTTCCATCGTCAGTCTTCCTATAACTTGGAGCGTGCCATTTTCAATCCCCATTATCTCAGAACTTTTTCTGAACGTTACCAGATTGAAACCCAGCTCACACCGACTTGCTATGGAGCCTCTATTCAACTAAGACAAACACAAGGAAAAGCCCTGTCCCTCTATCTTCACGCCGCAGATGAACTGACAGTAGAACAAGTGGATAAGAAAACTCTGGCCCTGAGGCAAGAAGGTGAAACTGAAACCAATAAAAACCCCCTCGTCATGTTCACTGTCCTCGCATTCTCTACGGATATTGAATCTATCAATCAAGAGGGGGAAGACTGGCGTATTGACTTGGCTGGAGCAGAAGCTCAAGTTCAACTGGCAACTTCCTTTATTTCCAAAGAGCAAGCCCTCTTTAATCTTCCTAAACAGAATTTTGAAGAGGCGAAAACAAACGCCAAAGAAAGTTGGGAAGACCTTCTGGGCCGTTTTGATGTCGTAGAAACCGGCTCAGTAGACCGAACATTTTTTGACCACTGCCTCTACAGGCTTTTCCTCTTCCCGCAAACATTTTATGAGGTGAATGAGCAGGGCGAGAATATTCATATGGGCCTTGCTTCAGGAACGATCAAGCCTGGTCTACTCTATACCAACAATGGTTTTTGGGATACCTTCCGCACTTCATTCCCACTCTTTGCCTTGATTATTCCGGAATACTATCACCAATTTCTTGAGGGTTTCCTTAATAGCTACCGCGACACTGGCTATCTCCCTAAGTGGCTTGCTCCTGACGAACGAGGCATTATGCCTGGCACCTTGATTGATGGCCTTATTGCTGATAGTGCTTGTAAAGGCATGGCGCCTGAGCTTGAGGATGAATTTCTCAAAGCTATGCTTGAAACTGCGACCAAGGCTGACCCAAAAGCTATCAACGGGCGACACGGCCTGGCCCAGTACCAAAAGCTAGGATACCTATCCACAGACTTCCATGAAAGTGTCAGTCACACACTGGACTATGCCTACAGTGATTTTTGCATCTCTACTTGTGCAGCAAAATTAGATCAAGAAGATCTAGCAAAAACCTATGCTCACTATTCTAAAAACTATCAGAATCTATTTGATCCTGAAACAGGATATATGAGGGCGCGTGATGTAGATGGCAATTTCCGTCCTGACTTTTCTCCTTATAGTTGGGGCCGTGACTACGCTGAGTGTTCAGCTATCCAAGCCAGTCTGGGTGTTTTACATGATATTTCTGGCCTTAGTCAACTTATGGGTGGAAAAGAAGCCTTTAGCAACTATCTCTTAAAAGCTTGTCAAAGTCTCCCTCTCTTTGAAACGACCGGCTATGGTTATGAAATCCATGAAATGAGCGAAATGGCAACAGCGCCATTTGGTCAACTAGCCATTTCAAACCAACCAAGTTTCCACATTCCTTACCTTTTCCGCTACAGTAATTATTCTCAATATACCAGTCTCTTAATCAAGACCCTTCGTCAAAAAGCCTTTCGATCTGGCTGGGATGCTTATCCAGGAGACGAGGATAACGGTAGTCTATCAGCTTGGTATGTCTGGTCTGCTCTTGGGCTTTACCCAACCTGTCCAGGAAAAGCAAACTATGACCTTGGAATTCCACTCTTTGACCACCTTCGTGTCTATCTTGCAGAAAAAGAGCAGTGGTTGGATATTCGTACTCAGCAAAATCATGAACATTTCCACTTTGTACAAGACTGTCGACTGGACGGGAAAGAAAAGCAAAGCATCAGCCATCAGGAATTGCTCAATGCTCAAACCCTTAACTTTACACTCGGCTGGTTACCGAAGCATTAATAACCAAACCCCTTTGTCGTACATAAAGGGGTTTTCTTATCCATATAAAATTATCCACAAACTGTGAATAACCTTCAACTTTTCTTCGGAAAATATTTTCAAGATTTTCCAAAACAAATCTCCAACCAAATTATATATGATTTGCAATAGAAATGCTGTTAGAACCCTTGTCCAATCAGGCTTTATCCCAGATTATCCTCTCTTATAATTCCTAAATTTCTTGTCTCCTTTACAAATGATAGCTATAAAATTATTTTTGATAGGCTAGTATCGAGTTATCCACAGGCTGTGGATAAGTTTTTCTCAACTAAGCAATCCTAGTCCCTATCTGTTAGCTAGCTTTTACTTTTTTTATAGTAAATTTTGAATTTTGTTAGGCGCTTTCAAAAAAACATGATAAACTGAAATTATCAGAAAAGGAGACATTATGAAAAAAGATCAACACCAACTTAATTGGCTGATGGTATCTCTGATTGTCTTCAACATGGTTTGGGGGCTAGGAAACGTCGTCAATAACTATTCTCAACAGGGAATTTCAGTCGTCGTATCTTGGGTTTTAATCCTCGCACTCTACTTTATCCCATATTCCCTCATTGTCGGACAACTAGGTTCTACCTTTAAGGAAAGCGGAAGCGGTGTTAGTGACTGGGTTGAAAAAACATCAACCAAACGTCTCGCCTACTTTGCCGCTTGGACCTACTGGGTTGTGCATATCCCTTACCTCGCACAAAAACCTCAAGGAATCCTGATTCCGCTTGGATGGGCCTTGCAAGGCAACGGTCAATTTCTAAAACAAATTGACTTCCACTGGATTGTTATTCTCTGCTTACTTATCTTTGGACTTTTCCTCTACCTTTCTACAAAAGGATTGGCGACTCTAAAAGTCATCGGTAGCTTGGCAGGAAGTGCTATGCTGATTATGTCTCTACTCTTTGTGCTTTTGGCTGTCGGTCTGCCTTTCATCAAACCAGACATCCAGTTTGCGACTCCGCACATGGATCAACTGAGCACCTATATTCCAAACTTTGATTTTTCTTATTTTACAACGATTTCACTACTAGTCTTTGCTGTTGGTGGTTGTGAAAAAATTTCCCCTTATGTGAATCAAACTCGCAATCCTGCAAAAGAATTTCCAAAAGGTATGATTGTCATGGCCATCATGGTAGGACTCTCTGCTATCCTTGGTTCAGTTGCCATGGGAATGCTATTTGATGGCAATAACATCCCTGAAGACCTCATGCGTAATGGTGCTTATCAAGCCTTCCAAATGTTAGGAAATTCTTGGGGAGTTGGAAACCTCTTTGTCGTAATCTACGCTCTTACAAACATGGTCGGACAAATTGCGGCACTTGCCTTCTCTATTGATGCACCACTGCAAATCCTTCTCAATAACGCTGATGAAAACTTTATCCCAAGTTGGCTTCGTAAACGTACTGAAAAAGGCGTCCTCATTAATGGTTATCTCCTTACAGGCGTCCTCGTTAGCCTTATCATCATCCTCCCAATTTTTGGTATTCAGGAAATTGATGGACTTGTAAAATGGATGACCAACCTCAATTCAATCGTAATGCCAATGCGTTACCTCTGGGTATTCCTTGCCTACATGATGCTTAACCGTGCTTGGAAGACATATAAAAATGCAGAATACAAGTTTGTGAATAATCCTAAACTTGGCTTTATTATCGGTACTTGGTGCTTCCTCTTTACTGCCTTTGCTTGTATCCTTGGTATGGTTCCAAAAATTAGCTATGCTGAGAATCCAACTGCTTGGCAATTCTCTCTTCTTACAAATATCTTGACCCCAATTATTCTGATTGGTTTGGGTGTTATTCTACCAATCCTTGCCAAAAAAGAACAACTGAAACAAAGCAAATAAATTCTACTATTAGCTAGATAGTTTCGCTTTTGTCTTTTCCTGAAAGAAAAATCCCCTTTGAACCATATTGTTCAAGGGGATTTCTTTTTGTTTGATAATCTATTTTCTACTTAGCTTCGTACCAAGTTACACCTTCATTTTCGTCAGCAATCAGTGGCACACTGAGTTGAATGGCTTCTTCCATGGTTTGTTTGACAAGTTTTTTAATAGCAGCTAATTCTGACTTAGGCACCTCAAGTACAATTTCATCGTGTACTTGTAACAGCATCTTAGTCTGATAACCACCTGCTACCAAGGCTTTATCTAACTGAATCATAGCGATTTTGAGAATATCTGCAGCCGAACCTTGGATAGGTGAGTTGATAGCTGTACGTTCCGCAAAACCACGAATGTTAAAGTTACGCGAATTGATATCTGGCAACTCACGACGACGTTTGAAGAGAGTCTCTACATAACCCTTATCACGCGCTTCACGCACCACTTCATCCATGTAGTTTTTAATACCTGGGAAGCGTTCAAAGTAGGTATCGATATAGGCCTTCGCCTCTTTACGGCTAATGCCGAGATTATTCGATAAACCAAAGTCTGAAATTCCGTAAACCACTCCAAAGTTGACAGCCTTGGCATTGCGACGGTCATTCGGAGTCACATCCTCAGGACGTTCAATCCCAAAGACACGCATGGCTGTCGAGGTATGAATATCCGCTCCTTCTTGGAAGGCCTTAATTAAGTGTTCATCCTTAGAGATATGCGCCAAAACGCGCAATTCAATCTGTGAGTAGTCCGAGCTGAGAAGGACACTATCCTCCCACTCTGGCACAAAAGCCTTACGAATGAGGCGACCTTGTTCCAATCGAACAGGGATATTTTGCAAGTTTGGATCCACACTAGACAGACGACCGGTCTGAGTCAAATCCTGTACATAGCGCGTGTGAATCTTGCCATCCGCTAAAATCCAGTCCTGTAGACCGATTACATAAGTGGATTGAATCTTAGCAATCTGACGGTAATCGAGAATTTTCTTGACAATTGGTGCAATTGGGGCTAGACGTTCCAAGACATCTACTGCTGTCGAGTAACCGGTCTTAGTTTTCTTGGTGTATTCGAGTGGGAGACCTAGCTTTTCAAAAAGCAATTCGCCAAGCTGTTTAGGCGAGTTGATATTAAATTCCTCACCAGCTAGTTCATAAATCTCTTGCGTCAGCTTTTCGATGACGAGCTCATTTTCAGCTTGCATCTCAAGCAAGGTTTCTTTTTTGACCTTGATCCCAGCGATTTCCATCTTAGCTAGAACAAGGGCCAGAGGTTGCTCCATCTCATAGAGGAGGTCTAATTGACCGTTTTCACTTAACTTGTCAAGTAAAACAGGTTCAGTTTCAAATAAAACAGCAACCTTACGAGCTAAGTGTTCCAAGAATTTCTCTCGCTCAGGGATAGCTTTCTTGACACCCTTGCCGTAGAAGGTCTCATCATCAGGTAAATATGTCTTACCGTATAGACTAGCAATGGTTGAAATTTCATTATTCTCTACTGTTGAGAGAAGATACTTAGCCAAGCGACTGTCAAAAGCAGGAGCCTGCAAGTCCAAACCAAAGCGATTTAAGAGAACTTTAGCTTTCTTAAAGTCATACACTTTCAGAGGTGTTTTTTCTAGAAAATCCTTAAGAATCGGATCCTGCAGAAGTTCCAGCTTATCTGTAGCATAGAGCTTGTCTCCACAAGACCAAGCAAAACCAACCAAATCATCTGTATGGTAGTTTTCACCAAAAAGTTCAAAGTGGAATATAGAGTCGGCACTCAGCATATCTTGACTCACTTTATCCACCATAGTGAAATTCAAAGTCTCAGCTTGGTTAGTCTGAGAAGCATTCAAGGCTTGCTTGAGCTGTTTAAAACCCATCTCATCGTAGAATTTACCTAAGCTTTCCACATTTGGCCCACTATAAACCAAATCATCCAGACCTATCTCGATTGGCGCTTTCGTGTCGATGGTCGCTAGTATTTTAGACAGAAAGGCTTGCTCCTTATCATTGATGAGATTTTCCTTCATCTTCGATGCCTTCATCTCATCAATATTTTCATAAATACCTTCAAGCGAGCCATATTCTAGCAAAAGCTTAATACCTGTCTTTTCACCAATCTTAGTTACGCCAGGGATATTATCCGACTTATCTCCCATGAGAGCCTTAAGATCGATAAATTGAGTTGGTGTGATGCCCATCTTTTCCATGAGATAATCCGGTGTAAATGCCTCAAACTCAGCTACACCTTTCTTGGAAATCTCAACCACCGTATGCTCATCCGTCAACTGAATTAAATCCTTGTCTCCACTGACGATAGTTACATCAAAAGACTCTTTCTCAGCCAAGCGGCCAAGAGTTCCAATGATATCATCTGCCTCATACTGAGCCAATTCATAGTGACGAATCCCAAGATGGTCTAGCAACTCACGAATGAAGGGAAATTGCTCACGAAACTCATCTGGAGTCTTAGCACGACCGCCCTTATAATCAGCATACATCTCTGTACGGAAAGTCGTTTTCCCCGCATCAAAAGCAACCAAAATATGACTCGGTTGGACACGCTCCAGTAGGTGATTTAGCATCAGATGAAATCCGTAGATTGCATTGGTATGTAGTCCATTGTCATTTTTAAAACGATCCAGTTGCTGGTAAAGTGCAAAAAATGCTCTGAAAGCAACTGAAGAACCATCAATCAATAATAATTTTTTCTTGTCCATACACCCATTATATAGGAAAGCAGGGAAAAATACCATTGCTAAGAGTTAGATTAAAGGAGAAGGCTTATTGGGATGTTTTTTCAACTCGCGCACCATTGCTATCAACTTGGAAACCATCGATAATCGTATCTACTGCCAATTCTCCAGATGCGTTCACGTAATAATATTTCCCTGAAACCTGGAACCACTGACTAGCCTTCATTGCACCTGAGCTTTCGAGATAATACCAAATGCCCTTATCCTTCAACCATCCTGTCTGCATTTCCCCAGATGATTTCAAGTAGTACCACTTAGAACCGTCTTTTAACCATCCTGTTCTCATGGCACCATTTGTTTGGAAATAATACCAACTTCCGTTTATCTTTTTCCATCCAAGTGCGACTTTGCCATGTTCATAGTAGTACCAGATTGTTCCCTGTTTTTCCCATCCATTCTTCGAGGTTCCCGTTTTAATTAAGGGGATATAACGTCTGTTCCCACTTCGTGAAATATAACTAATCCATCTATAGCCATCCTTTTCAAGAGTCTGATCATAATGAACACTCATTCCAGGTTCATAGTAATCGATAATAGTAGATGTCAATGATGGCTGATTCATAATAGCTGCTTTTTCTGTAAAGTAGTGAGTTCCACTAGAAGCTAGTACAGATTGATTATTTCCTACACTAGCATTCCCCACATCTTTAAAATGAATGAACCCAGTCATAGTACTTGCTTTAACCGTCCTACGATGATACGTTTCTGTATAATCGTAATTGTACTCCTCGATTTCAACCATATCTCCAATCACGTTAGAAACCCAAGCTACGTGACCATGAGTTCCCCTCGTGCTCCAAGCAATAGCCCCAATCGCTGGTCTCTGATCCACACGATAGCCTTCTTTTTGAGCTCGATAGCCCCATTCTTTCGCATGCCCATAAGCAGCTGGTAGTTCGAATCCATTTACACTACTTAATCGAAAAGCAGCAAAAGATGTACACTGTCTGGAGTATAGGCGCCATTTATCAATATTTTGACTTCCATTTTTATAATAATAAGGATAATCATCTCCACGTGCCAACGATCCATTGTTTGCCTGGTTGGCATGAACAGTTCCACCACCAAACAGAAAAGCTCCTGCTAACAATAGTGAAGCTGTACCCACAGTCGTTCTCTTAAGCAAAGTTCTCTTTTTACTAAATGCCATTCATTCTCCTTCGAATAGATAAATTTTTGAGGTTGACCTCATTTATATCATTCGAAAGAAAAAGAAAAAAGTGAGAAAACTCCCACTTTCAACCTTAATCCAAATAGTGAATCAAATTCTTTTCTGTTAAAATATCAGAATAGGTGAAGGATTCAACATAGACATTGGCTTGTTTATCTCCTTCAACATTTCCAAATTCAACGATAAAGAGTGATGGATAAACTTCGATAAGTTTTCCTAAGCGATTCTTTTGGCGTTTACGACCATTTTCTAAGGTCATTTCCACTACTTGTCCTTCATGCGCCTTGATTTCTTCTTTGATTTTTTTCATCTTGGCTACATCTGTAAATGCATCTGTCATCTTTGTTCCTCTCTCTTCGAAATACTTGAAAACTTGTTATACTCTTTTTGGAAAATCAATTCTACCGTTCCACGTGCCCCGCTACGGTTCTTCTCAATAATAACTTCTACTTTGTTATTCGGAAGACCTTCCTCTTCTTCGCCACCACGCTCATAATAGTCGTCACGATAAAGAAAGGCTACGATATCCGCATCTTGCTCGATAGATCCCGACTCACGAATATCTGATAGCACCGGTCTTTTATCTTGACGTTGTTCAACACTACGTGACAGCTGACTTAGCGCAATTACAGGAACCTTTAATTCTTTGGCCAGAATTTTCAACTGACGTGAAATCTCTGAAACCTCTTGTTGACGATTTTCACGACCAGTCCCTGTAATTAGCTGCAGGTAGTCAATCAAGATCAATCCAAGATTGCCTGTTTCCTGAGCCAATTTTCTGGCGCGTGATCGAATCTCTGTAATTCGGATTCCAGGTGTATCGTCAATATAGATGCTTGCTTTAGCAAGATTCCCTTGAGCAATCGTATATTTGCGCCATTCTTCTTCAGTCAGTTGTCCTGTACGGATAGAATGAGACTCTACTAGTCCTTCGGCAGCCAACATACGGTCGACCAAACTCTCTGCCCCCATCTCGAGAGAGAAAATTGCAACGGTCTTGTCAAGCTTGGTTCCAATATTTTGAGCAATATTCAAGGCAAAAGCAGTTTTACCAACCGCAGGTCGAGCAGCAAGAATAATCAATTCCTCCTCGTGCAAACCAGTTGTCATATGATCCAAATCTTGATAACCAGTTGCAATCCCTGTAATATCCGACGTTTGTTGCGATCGAACTTCCAGGTTTCCAAAGTTAAGATTTAGAATGTCTCGAATATTTCTAAAACCACTACGATTTGCATTTTCACTGACATCTATCAAGCCTTTTTCTGCTTGAGCAATAATTTCATCTGCAGGGCTAGAGGCTTCATAAGCTTGGTTTACAGACTCCGTCAACTTAGCAATCAGACGACGAAGAGTGGCTTTCTCTGCTACAATTTTTGCATAGTATTCAGCGTTTGCAGAGGTTGGTACAGAGTTGATAATCTCAACAAGGTAGGACAAACCACCAATATTTTGCAAATCACCTTGATTATCTAAGATCGTGCGAACAGTCGTTGCATCAATGGCTTCGCCACGATCTGACAAGTCAACCATAGCCTGAAAAATCAAACGGTGAGCATACTTAAAGAAGTCTCGAGAGTCTATATATTCTCGAACAAACACGAGTTTACTCTCATCGATAAATATAGCTCCCAATACAGATTGTTCTGCCAAGATATCCTGGGGCTGAACTCGTAGTTCCTCTACTTCTGCCATCAGATTTCCCTTCCTTTTACAAAATCATTACTCAAATCTAGCTTAGCCTTCTGTTACACGAAGATTGATGACGCTAGTTACATCTTGATAAATTTTTACTGGAACATCAATCAAGCCAACTGCTCGAATTGGAGATTGAACTTGAATATGACGTTTATCAATTTTAATTCCAAATTGTTTTTGGAGCTCTTCCGCAATTTTCTTGCTAGTAATTGAACCAAAAGTTCTTCCATCTGGACCAACTTTTTCAACAAACTCAACAATTGTTTCTTCAGCTTCAAGCTTCGCCTTGATTTCTTGTGCTTCTGCGAGAAGTTGAGCATGTGCTTTTTCTTCCGATTTTTGCTTGCCACGCAACTCACCAATTGCTTGAGAAGTCGCTTCTTTAGCAAGGTTTTTCTTAATCAAAAAGTTTTGCGCATAACCTGTTGGCACTTCCTTGATTTCGCCTTTTTTTCCTTTGCCTTTTACATCTGCTAAAAAGATTACTTTCATTCTTCTGTCTCCTTTTCTCTAATTTCATTAGAAATAACGGTTTTTAGTTTATCACCTGCTTCTTGCAGAGTCATATCTGTCAGTCGGGCAGCTGCCAGGTTGAAGTGGCCTCCACCTCCCAATTCTTCCATAATCCGTTGCACATTGATCTTACTTCGACTTCGTGCAGAGATGGAAATATCCCCTTGGCTGTTTTTTGCAATGACAAAGCTAGCCTCAATACCTGACATGGCTAACATAGTATCAGCTGCTTTACTAATCACTACCGTATCATACTCCTTAGTATCCTTGGCTTGAGCGACAAGAATTGAAGGTTGTACGGCCTGTCCTTGTAAGATTAGCTCATTAACCAATCGATACTCTTCGAAATCAGTAGCTGCAAGTTCCTGGATAACAATACTATCACTTCCACGTGTTCTTAGATAACTTGCCACGTCAAAGGTTCGGCTAGTAACACGAGAGATGAAATTCTTAGTATCTAGCATCATACCGCCCATGAGAACACTAGCTTGAATACGACTTAAGCGTGCTTTCTTAGAGTTTTGGAATTGAATCAACTCTGTTACAAGCTCGCTCGCGCTACTTGCTCCACTCTCGATATAGGTGATAACAGCATTTTCCGGGAAATCCTGATCTCGTCTATGGTGGTCTATAACAATCGTTTGCGTGAATAAATCATAAAACTCTTTTGACAAGGTTAAAGCTGTCTTAGAGTGGTCCACCATCACTAGCAAGGAACGATTAGCGACCATTTCCATAGCTTGAGTTAGAGGGATGAGTTTTGTTACTCCCTCATTCTCTAAAAATTGAATGGCACGATGGATGTCCGGAGACATATGTTCTGCATCATAAACCACATAACTTTCATCCAAGACGTTACTAGAGAACAATTGCATACCAACAGCAGAGCCTAAAGCATCCATGTCTAAGTTTTTATGACCAACTACGAATACATGGTCGACACTTCTCAACTTTTCAGAGATTGCCGTCATCATCGCTCTAGTACGTGTTCTTGTTCGCTTAATAGAAGCTGCAGAACCACCACCAAAATAAATTGGATTTTTCGTTTCGTCATTCTCTTTTACGACAACTTGGTCCCCACCTCGAACTTCTGCAAGGTTGAGATTTGATAAAGCAACTTTACCAATGCTCTCATGGTCTCCATCACCGTATGATATACCTATACTCATAGTTAACGGCAACTCTCTCTTTTTAGCTTCTTCACGGAAGGTATCAATTACAGAAAATTTATCCTGCATCAATTGCTCCAATACCGTATAGTCGGTAAACAAGTAAAAACGATCCATGGTCACTCTGCGAGAGAACATCTTATGTTTTCCAGTAAACTCTGCGACATAATTCGCAACAAAACTATTAATATGGCTGATGTCTGATTCAGATGTTTCATTCTCTAAATCATCATAGTTATCTACCGAAATAACACCGATAACAGGGCGACTCGTAACCAACTCTACAGTGGCTTCGTACTCTCCAGAAACATCAAAAAAGTAGAGCACACCAGAATTTCTATCTAGGTGCACAGCGTAACGTTTTTCTCCCACATTGGCATAAATACCCGGCGAAGAGATGGATGTTTTTATAATTTCTTGAACTTGAGGAAGGTCGATTTCTCCATCCTCCGTTGTCAGCATTAACTCTGCATAGGGATTGAACCACTCAATCTCACTACTTTCCATGTTTAGTTTGACAACTCCAACCGGCATCTGTTCTAAGAGTGAACTTAAACTATCTTCCGCCTGATGGTTTACGTACTGGATTTGTTCAATTTCTGTTTTTTGATAAGATTTCTTCTGAAAATAAAATAGCAGAAGAAATGCCACCATTAAGAAAAATAAGCATGCTATTGTGACTAGGTTATTTTGAAGAAAAATAACCAATACAGTCATGATTATAAAGTCAATCCCAACAAATAAGTATATAAAAAAGGGATTCATTTCATTTTTTTTCATTACAAACCTCTTGCGCAATATTATACCATATTTGCACTGAAAAAGCGACCTTTAAAGAAGGAATAGCACTTGTGCTCAAATGTAGTAATCATGAATACAAAAGGTGGTTTACACTAGTGTAAACCACCTTTTTAATCTAAGCATATTAAGTATTATGATTCTTTCACTTCAAGAAGACCAATATCTCCATCTTCGCGTCGATAAATGACATTTGTTGTTTCATCTTCAACATCGATATAGATGAAGAAATCATGTCCCAATAAGTCCATCTGAAGAAGTGCTTCTTCAAGGTCCATTGGTTTTAAATCAATTTGTTTTGAACGAACAACTTTAGGTTGAGCCCCATCTGTCTCTTCAACCAAAGCATCTGTAAATAATTGGCTAGTAGAAACTTTATTTCTGTTCTTACGTTCAATTTTAGTTTTGTTTTTACGGATTTGACGTTCAATCTTATCTGTCACCAAATCAATAGATCCATACATATCTTGAGAAACATCTTCTGCACGAAGAGTAATAGATCCAAGTGGAATTGTTACTTCTACCTTAGCAGTCTTTTCACGATACACTTTCAAATTTACACGTGCATCTAGTTCTTGATCTGCTTGGAAGTATTTTTCGATCTTTTCGAGTTTAGAAACTACATAATCACGAATTGCTTCTGTTACTTCTAGGTTTTCACCACGGATACTATATTTAATCATATAAGTACCTTCTTTCTAAACATATTTGTTTTTCTATATTTATTATAACGCTTTCAAAAAATTATTGCAATCTTTTTCCTCATCTTACGAGGGAAAATGTTCTAACCTCTTCTGCTCCTGCATTCTCTAGCATACTCTTGACACGATTAACAGTCGCACCTGTCGTATAAATATCATCAATCAATAGAATCTTCTTTGGAATCCTGCTGTCTTCTTTAATAAAAAACGGAAGTTCCGTGGCCAAACGCTCTGAACGATTTTTAGAAGAACTTGCTTTTTCTTCTCTTTTCCCTAATACATCCAGATGGGAAAGTCCTGCCGCTTCTATTAGGCCTGCAACCTGATTAAAACCTCTTTTTGCATACCTCTCAGGGCTTAACGGTATTAAAATAAAATGATAATCCTTGTATTTTTTTATATTCTCTTTTAAAATCATTGCAAAAACTTTTCGGAGAATATAATCGCCATCAAATTTGTAACGATTAAAGAAGTCTTTCATTGCTTGATTATAAGTAAAAATCGCTTCATGACTTACTTCAAACCCTTCTTTACACCAAAGTTGACAATCTTGACACGATGTTGACACTCCTTTTTTATAACAATTTGGGCAATGTTCTTCCCCAATAATTTCAAAACTTGAGTAACAAGCTAAACAAAGTGAGCCCTCCTCCTTTTTCAAAAAAAGAAGCTCTCCAAAGGTTAGATTTTTCTTCAAATGTTGTCCACAAAGTAAACAAATCATAAGCCTGCCTCCTTGTTCATCAGCTTGATTTCCTTTATAGCATTCTTAATCGAACGGTTTAAGCCATTATGAAAGAAAATTAAATCTCCTGTTGGTCTATCCATGCTACGACCTACACGTCCTCCAATTTGAATGAGGCTTGATTTTGTAAAAAGACGATGGTTTGCTTCTACGACACAGACATCAACACAAGGGAAGGTAACTCCGCGCTCCAATATTGTTGTGCTTATTAATATGGTCAATTCCCTGTCCCTAAAAGCTTGAACTTGCTCTAATCTATCTTCAGTAACTGAGGATACGAAACCAATTTTCTCATTCGGAAACTCTAGCTGCAAGATTTCCTTCAACTTCTCTCCCTTTGTAATTTCTGATGCAAATATTAGTAAGGGATAGCCAGTCCTTCTCTGGTTTTCAACATATCTTTTTAACTTTAGTGGTAGGCGAAACTTATCCAAACATTTATCCAGATCAGATAGCCAGACGGGTTTTGGAATAATTAAAGGATTCCCATGGAACCGCCTTGGTAGGCTTAGTCGTTTTAGTTCCCCTAGTCGAACCTTCTTATCCAACTCGTCCGTAGAAGTAGCGGTGAGGAAAATTCTTAGTCCATCATCCTTTACACAATTCTTTACAGCTTTGTAAAGCATCCTGTTATCAACATATGGAAAAGCATCTACTTCATCTACTATTAGCAAATCAAAAGCATGATAAAACTTTAATAATTGATGAGTCGTCGCAACAACCAGAGGGGTTCGAAAATATGGTTTGGACTCTCCATGCAGCAAGGCTATCTCACAGGTAAAATCATTCTGCAATCGCTTATACAATTCCAAACAAACATCTATTCGGGGACTGGCTAGACAAACTGCGCCACCTTCATTAATAACTTTCGCAACAACTTGATAAATCATCTCTGTCTTCCCAGCGCCGGTCACTGCATGAACTAAAGTTGGCTGCTGACTTTCTACCGCTTGAAGCAATCCCTTTGATACTTTCTCTTGAAATGGAGTCAATTGTCCCTGCCATTTAAGAACCTCTTGTTTTGGAAATTTTTCCTGAGGGAAATAATATAAGGCCTGATCACTCCTAACTCGCTTCATCAACAGACATTCTCGACAGTAATAGGTATCAAGAGGCAAAGACCATTCATCTTGAATCATACTATCACATCGTTGACAGAAGAGTTTCCCCTTTTCTTTTCTCATGCTTGGTAGCTTCTCCGCTAGTTGTTGTTCTTCTGAGCTTAATTCTTGTTCTGTAAAAAGGCGGCCAAGATAATTCGGATTTATTTTCATACTTCTTTATTCGTAAAATCTAGAACTTTATCCTATTTTTTAGTACAATAAAAATATGGAATGTAGAACGATAAAAGAGGACGGACAAGTCCAAGAAGAAATCAAAAAATCTCGCTTTATTTGCCATGCAAAGCGTGTCTATAGCGAGGAAGAAGCCCGTGCTTTCATTACTGCTATAAAAAAAGAGCACTATAAAGCGACCCATAACTGCTCTGCTTTTATTATCGGTGAGCGGAGTGAAATTAAGCGAACTAGTGATGATGGAGAGCCAAGTGGTACCGCTGGTGTGCCAATGCTAGGAGTTTTGGAAAATCACAATTTAACCAATGTCTGTGTAGTTGTTACCCGTTATTTCGGTGGTATTAAGCTAGGTGCTGGGGGACTCATTCGCGCTTATGCAGGTAGTGTTGCTCTTGCTGTCAAAGAAATTGGAATTGTCGAAATTAAAGAACAAGCAGGAATTCAAATTCAAATGAGCTATGCTCAATATCAAGAATATGGAAATTTTCTTAAAGAACATAATCTTATGGAACTCGAAACCAACTTTACAGATCAAGTTGACACAATTATCTTTGTCGATAAAGAAGATAAAGAGGATACCAAAGCTGCCCTCATAGAATTTTTTAATGGGAAAGTTATCCTAACAGATCAAGGTTTACGAGAAGTTGAAGTTCCTGTAAACCTTGTGTAAATTATTTTTTATATCCCCCCTTAATTTTTAGATTTACACTGACTATTTTTTTTGATTGTTATAAAAAAATCCTATCGCCTCGATAGGATTTCTATATTTTACAAAAGTCAAAGTTAGCGTTATACTAGAAGCATCTTATATAAAGAGGTGCTAACATGGCTATTTATAACAATATCACCGAACTTATCGGGAAAACACCGATTGTTAAATTGAACAACATCGTACCTGAGGGTGCAGCAGATGTTTATGTAAAATTAGAAGCTTTTAACCCAGGGTCATCCGTTAAAGACCGCATTGCTCTTAGTATGATTGAAAAAGCAGAGCAAGAAGGCAAACTTAAACCTGGTTCTACTATTGTGGAAGCAACAAGTGGGAACACTGGTATCGGTCTTTCATGGGTTGGTGCTGCTAAAGGTTACAAAGTTGTCATCGTTATGCCTGAAACAATGAGTGTTGAACGCCGTAAAATCATCCAAGCTTATGGTGCTGAACTAGTCCTCACTCCAGGTAGCGAAGGAATGAAAGGTGCGATTGCAAAAGCACAGGAAATTGCTGCTGAGCGTGATGGTTTCCTACCATTACAGTTTAATAACCAAGCTAACCCAGAAGTTCACGAAAGAACAACAGGAGCTGAGATTCTAGCTGATTTCGGAGCTGACGGTTTAGATGCCTTTGTTGCTGGTGTTGGTACTGGAGGAACTATTTCAGGTGTTTCTCATGCTCTTAAAGCTGCTAATTCAAACATTCAAGTTTTTGCAGTTGAGGCAGACGAATCAGCTATCTTATCTGGTGAAAAACCTGGACCTCATAAAATTCAAGGTATCTCTGCTGGATTCATCCCAGAAACACTTGACACAAAAGCTTACGATGGTATCGTTCGCGTAACATCAGACAATGCTCTTGCACTTGGTCGTGAAATCGGTGGAAAAGAAGGTTTCTTAGTAGGTATTTCTTCTGCTGCAGCTATCTATGCAGCAATTGAAGTCGCTAAAAAACTTGGAGCAGGTAAAAAAGTCCTTGCGCTTGCACCAGATAACGGAGAACGTTACCTATCTACAGCACTCTATGAGTTTGAAGTCTAGTCTCCTAAATACACAAAGCCCTTGTTAAAGGGGCTTTTTAATTTTTTCTAAAAGAAAAAGGAAGCAAATCTGCTTCCTCTTTTTATTATTAGTTATTCAAGGCTGCTGCCATTGTAGCTGCAACTTCAGCTTCAAAGTCATTTGCAGCTTTCTCGATACCTTCACCAACTTCAAAGCGAGCGAACTCAACTACTGAAGCGTTAACTGATTCAAGGTATGCTTCAACTGTCTTGCTGTCATCCATGATGTAGACTTGTGCAAGAAGTGTGTATGCTTGGTCAACTTTAGTGTTGTCAAGCATGAAGCGATCCATTTTACCTGGAATGATTTTATCCCAGATTTTTTCTGGTTTACCTTCTGCAGCCAACTCTTCTTTAATGTCAGCTTCAGCTTGAGCAATCACTTCATCAGTCAATTGTGCTTTTGATCCATACTTCAAGTGTGGAAGAGCTGGTTTGTTAACCATTGCACGACTTTCGTTATCTTGGTCGATTACGTGGTTCAATTGTGCCAACTCATCTTTAACAAATTGCTCATCCAATTCTTTGTATGAAAGAACTGTTGGTTTCATCGCAGCGATGTGCATTGAGATTTGTTTAGCAAGTGCTTCGTCTCCACCTTCGATTACAGAGATAACACCGATACGTCCACCATTGTGTTGGTATGCTCCAAAGTGTTGTGCATCTGTTTTTTCAAGCAAAGCAAAACGACGGAATGAGATTTTTTCACCGATTGTAGCTGTTGCAGATACATATGCAGCTTCAAGAGTTTCACCTGAAGGCATTGTCAAAGCAAGTGCTTCTTCGTTATTAGCTGGTTTACCTTCAGCGATTACTTTAGCTGTAGCATTTACCAACTCAACGAATTGAGCGTTTTTCGCAACGAAGTCAGTTTCAGCATTTACTTCAACTACTGCTGCAACGTTACCGTTAACAAATACACCTGTCAAACCTTCTGCAGCAACACGGTCAGCTTTTTTAGCTGCCTTAGCCATACCTTTTTCGCGAAGCAATTCAATCGCTTTTTCGATATCACCTTCAACTTCAACCAATGCTTTCTTAGCGTCCATGACACCAGCACCAGATTTTTCACGCAACTCTTTAACAAGTTTAGCTGTAATTTCTGCCATTTTGATTCTCCTATATTTTTTAAAAATAGGAGAGCCGGGCTAAGCCCCGCCCTCCTAGGTAATTACTATTTATACGAATTAAGCGTTGTCGCCTTCAACAACTTCAACGATTTCTTCGATTGAGTCTGCTTGAGCTTCTGAAGCTGCAAATTCTGCTTCAACTTCTGCTACAGCATCTTCACCTTGGCGACCTTCGATGATGGCGTCTGCCAATTTAGCTGTGATCAACTTAACTGCGCGGATAGCGTCATCGTTAGCTGGGATGATTACATCGATATCATCTGGATCAGTGTTTGTGTCAACCATCGCTACAACTGGGATACCCAATTTTTTAGCTTCTTTAACAGCGATTTGCTCTTTATGTGGGTCAACTACGTACATTACATCTGGGATGCGAGGCATGTCTTCGATACCACCCAAGAATTTTTCAAGACGTGCACGTTGTTTGTTAAGAAGTGCAACTTCTTTCTTAGGAAGAACATCGAAGATTCCTTCTTCTTCCATACGTTTGATTTCTTTCAAACGAGCGATACGTTTTTGGATTG
This sequence comes from Streptococcus infantis, assembly GCF_047464155.1. Lineage (GTDB taxonomy): Bacteria > Bacillota > Bacilli > Lactobacillales > Streptococcaceae > Streptococcus > Streptococcus infantis_U. The sequence goes on along the minus strand of NZ_JASHCL010000004.1, from coordinate 84,746 downwards.
TTCCCCAGTTAGTAAGAGTTCCACCCAACCAACGGTGGTTGATGAAGTATTGACCTGAACGTTCTGCTTCTTCTTTAACAGCGTCAGCAGCTTGTTTTTTAGTACCAACGAACAATACAACTGCATCGTTAGCTGCAGCATCACGCATGAAGTCGTATGCTTGGTCAGCGTATTTTACAGTTTGTTGCAAGTCGATAACGTGGATTCCGTTACGTTCAGTGAAGATGTACTTAGCCATCTTAGGGTTCCAGCGACGAGTTTGGTGACCAAAGTGTACACCAGCCTCAAGAAGTTGTTTCATTGAAATTACTGCCATGAGTATTTCTCCTTTTTTGTTTTTTCCTCTTCTCGATTTCAGCTTGCAAAACAACCCAAAGGCAACAGTTTCACAATTCATCAAGAATGAGTATTATCGTTCACACGACAAGTTTCATTTTATCATAATTAGAGCTTTATTTCAAGTAATTTTGTTATTTTGTATGCGGTAGATTTTTTTAGAACGCCTAAATTCATACAATTTTTAGGAGAACATCACCGAGTTTTAAAAAAAGACTGAACAAATTTCTTGCTCAGTCTTGACATTGATACACTTATCAGGTATCATTAATTAAAGACTGAGTAAGAAGGTCGGTTTCTTACTCGGTAAGGCGAGAAGTGTTAGCGCACTTTTCGTCTTTTTTTATTCGATTAATTTAAGTAGATTATAACACATTTTTACATACCGCGCAAGCATTTTATGTTTGATTGTAGCACAAAAAGACCTTTTTTTGCAAAGGTTATTGTTATATAACTTTTTATACACTTTATTATGTACTTCTATTGTTTTCGGAAGTAGGATAACCTTTTACTATCAGGGTAACATTGATATCTAGATGTGTTTTCTTTATCAGTTTTACTCATTCTCTTTTTAATGGTATAAGCAGAAACTTCCTCTAAAGAAATAAATTTTTCATAATCCTCTCTCCAGTTGCCAAAGAATAGTTCCCTCAAGGAATCCTCATAATTCAAAACAATTATCCGACTCATCGTTTCAGCTCCAGCAAGAGTCCAATACATTCCTCTTTTTTTCATTCTATAAGTGACCTTACGATGCTGACTCTCCATTATACCGATTCCTGCATGACTGAATCCTCTCTGTTCGGCTGGTTTAGTATATTGGAAATTTCTCAATATTTTACTCTTGAACTTCTCAAACAACTCTTGTTCTTCTTCTGTATCGATATAACTTTCGGTCGTATCTAGGACAGTTCTCATTAACTGCTTATCATGTTTCTTAATCGCCTGGAAAGCTCTCTCTAATAGATCTTCAGAGTAAAATTTTAAATAATTCTTCAACTCCTTATTTACATGATACTCATCCCAGAAATGTTCGTGGCGTTTAATTCGCAAAACCTTCGCAATCTCTTTGAAAACATAGGGTGTATATCCATGACCTCCATCAGAGTTCGTAATTAATAAAGTCTGATTCGTAATTTCGTAATTATTGAACAGATAATCGATCACCTGCTCCCTCACTAAGCGGTTATCAAGGCCAATAAATTCCTTTTTGTCCTGGAGTTCAAATCGATTGCTGCCAACTTTATGGCTTCCCGTATGGACTACAAAATGGGATAAATCATAATGTTTATTATCCTTCTGTGTGTCTCGTGCTTTGACCATCACACCGTCACCCTCAATATAAATAACCTGGGCTTTTCTTTTGCGAACTTCTTTATTCTCTTCATAATATCGATAGCCTTCTCTTTCCTCCAATAACTTCTCACAGATTTTTACAGCTTTTACTACAATTGGCTTTGTGATAGAGATGTGATAAGTCAATTGGATCACCTGAGTTACTTTATCATATGGCATCAAAGTAGATAATTTGGCCACCTGGTACATAAATTCCCATGAGAAGCGGACGTTCTTTTGAAGCCCTAACTTTTCATCTACTGGAATGACCCAATGATCTCCCTTTTTCCAACGTCTTCTTCTGAAAGTAAACTCACCAAATGTAAAAGCGACGGTTCGCTCCATTGAATGAATACAGGTATAGCCCTTTGCTTTCATGACTGGAATCATCTCCTCATCATACCTAGAAACAAAGTTATAAAATTCTTTTGCATTTTGAAACAGCAATTGATTTTTTAATTCTCTCTCATCAAAGAAAGCCATTCAGAATCCTCCCTTATTAAAATTACGCTTATTTTAATAAATTTTGACCTGAATGTTCAAATAATCCTTTGTTCTGACAAAAAAAGAGCCTATCTTTTCAGATAAACTCTTACTTGTCATACCAGGGTTTCTCTTTCTTACTCAAATAGGATTTGCTCATTTCAATAGTAGCTATCCCCATAGGAATCAAAATAATACTCCATAAAACCGTCACAATTCCATCTGCAATAAAGGAAAAACCACCTGTAAAGTGAAGTCCCAAATACAGTAATAATACAACTGGAAGGAAAGCTGGAGCGAATTTCAAAACGGCCAAACCTAAAACAATTATAAACACCGTACTAAGTCCAAATGTTTTATAGAACACATAGATTGCTATAGCTCCGATAAAAATAAAGAACAGCTGAACAAGTCTTTTAATATCAATGAAAATCATCATAGATTCCTCCTACTTCATCAGTAATATTTTAAAATCTCATCTGTTAGGTAAATTCTATTGGGTAGATTGGATCCTTGGCGGACTTCTTCAATTAAACCATGATTCTTTAGCTTCTTTTTCAAAGAAATCACTTTACTTTTACCTGATTGAAGAGCCTCCATTAGCTCCTCTATAGGGTAACATACAAAAGTATTTCCATTTTCATCATATCCTTTTAATTCGAAGTCAACTGCAGCTCTTAAACGATTTAACAAAAGCATGTAGAGAAAAATTCCACTACTCTTCAAATCATTGAACTGTGGGTTGTCTACTATTGGACGAGGGATGACAATTTGTCCTGAATCTATTGCTGCTGAAGAAAATTCAGGAATATCTGATAGATTTGATAAGTATTTCATTGCTGCATTTCCTTTCTTATGGAACGCTATTTTTTCTTTCGCTCCATCTTTTCCCATTCTCTTATAATCAGATTCTCGAGATAAGATGAAGCTGATTTTTCACCGTGATACTCTACTAAAGCATCTAGCATATCGTATCGGACATTATGATGTAAAGAGAATGGATATCTTTGCTTTTTGTTATAGCTTTCAGGAGACTTTCTAGCCTCCTGATTTTGTTTCCTCGACAAAGGAGGCTTTTCTCTCTTTGGTGTACTTTGGAATGTTTGTTTTACTTGTGCGAATCGATTCTCTGTCATGCTACCTCTCCTTCTAACACACTCAAAATATTTTCATATACGTAGTTTATATTATCATAAAACTTCTGATGTGTCTCTTGTTGGTTAGCTGTCATCTCTTCATGCTGCTTAAAGACACTCTGACCAATCACAAGGCTCTTGGCCATGAGCTCTTTCTCCTGGATAGATCCCAAGTAAGCCTGATCTTCTTCAACAACTTCTAAAAATTGTTTACAGGTGTCTGTTACATTGTTTCCAACGTACTTAATCTTATTCCCAATAAGATAAGGTTCTGCTTTAACATAGCTTTTCTTAGTAATAACTTCGATAGCCTCGCTCTTAATGAAGTCTACAAAATTTTTCAAAGATAACCAGGCACGAAAACCATTAAGAGAGGCATCAGAAACAGCCAAGACAATATCTGATACAGCTATAAAATTTGCTGTAACTAAACTCTCATCATTGTGCGTATCAATTAGAATGACATCAAATTGCGCTTCTAACTCTTCGTAATGTTCGCTAAACCACATAAACAACTGGAGATACTTGTTGTTTCGACTAGCAAGATCTAACTGCTCATCTGTCAAACGCTCATCACCACAAATCAAACTGAGATTTTCCGATATTGGAACAATTTCATACTCTCCAGTTGTAAATATATCATAGACAGTTTTCTCACATTTTACATCAAATGTTCTTGTTAAATTACATTCCCAAGCGCCATCAATGAGTAGTGTTCTAAGTCCCTTAACACGTGCCAACCAATCTCCTTCATTAAAGGTATCTGTAGTCTTCCCACCGCCACCTTTTCCTAAGTTTGTAGTCTGAATCTTCATGATTCCCTCCTTGGATAATTGTATATTTTGTTATATAACTTTTTATATACTTAATTATATCTAAAACAACTTTGTTTGTCAATATAAAAGCACAAAAAGTTATATAACTTTTTGTGCAACTTATTATCCGTATGTACCACCTATATTTCCGCCAACATAGGCTTTTAGCTGGATTTGTTGAACCGTAGTATTGAAATTTCCAACGAAATAGCTGTTCTCTTCTCCATTTTTAGTTAGAACAACTAAAAATTGAATCACGTCATCTGATTCAGTTGGCATCACTTCCAATTGTTTAGGTTGAAAATCATACTGATTCGTCAGAAGAGCCATCGCAAAGGTTTGAACCATCGCATTCTGTGTCATAGATAAATGATTCTCGATTGTTCCCTTGACATTTGGCAGAAACTTCGTCTTTTTTATATCTGCTACTGCTTCTTCAAAGGCTTTTAACACTTCTTTTTTGTCTTCTGAGCTTGCCTCTGCATAGGGGCGTTCTAGTTTTAGCTTAGCTGTCCGATAATTCTTCTCGTCTGCTGTTTCCTCTTTGGAAGACGGCTCGTTTTGAGTGGTTCCTGAAGAACTCACCTGAGCCGTTTCCTCTATTTTGGTTTGTTGAGATGGCCTGATACTTGATACAATCCCTATTCCTGCCAAAATCAATAGAATACCTACTACAATCGATACAACCATATTCTCTTTTATCCAATCAATCATCTTATATCCTCCTTTTAATTTGAACTTAATTTAGCTTCTCTGTCATCTGGATAAGCAAAAGAGATTACCTGTTCTTGCTGTTGAGATTTAGTCCAAATACGATAATTCCATGTATATGGAGTTTTGAACTGATCCCAGCCACTCAGAGGTGTATTTTGCTCTACAAACAAGATGGAGCCATTCTCAAAAACATGACATACAATACCAGTATGGCCATATCCTCCGCCCCCTACCTGTGTAGAAAAAATAGCGCCTTTTTTAGGTGTAGTCTTAACTGAGTTTCCAAATATTGCAGCCCACGCTGCCGCCTGATCTTTCCCATCGCCCTGTACGGATCCAGAATGGCCCCATAAGTGATTTCCAATACTAATTGTAAGATTCACACATTGTCCAGCATACTCGTCACTTCCAGGATTATACCATCCTGTAGACTTAGCATAATCCATGCCTAAGCTCTTAGGATCAATAATGAATGGTTTCAAACTATCTGGTAAGTCTTCTGGTTTATACCCCCACGCAGTCGCATCTGAAGGGACAGTTCCCGTTCCATCGGTACTGCTACCTGATTCTCCACATCCACTGTTTTCAGCTGAAGAAGACACCGCACTATCTGAAGAACCGACATCTTGTGTACTGGATCCTTCATAAGGTTTCTCACCATGAGCAGCAATAGCTTCCTTATCAAGCCACTGATACTTCGTACCTAGTTTTTGGTACATATCAGTTAGCTTGCTCTTATAAGTGCCATCTGTAGCCCATCCACCATCTGCTATAGCAGATAGGCTAGCAATACCATTTGTATTGTTTATAGCCCCTTTATAGAGTGTCTGGTGAGCCATAAACTCAGCTTTTCCTACGATCCCTGCATCGTAGCTAGAGAACCAAGTATAAGCTCCTCCTGTACCGTCTCCTACATTCGCTCCAGGCTTTGTTCCTGTTAAATCAACACTATCTTCACCATACGTCGCCAGAGTAACTGGAAAATTACTTTTGCTAGAGGTTTTAACACCTCCCATATTATGAGCTTTCCAGAAGGAAGTACCATTAGGGTTCGTAAAATTGAAGCCATTCTCTATCATTGTTTGAGTGATAGAAGCTGAAGGTAGGAAACCTCCTGCCTTCCAAGACAGGATATAGGCTTCCTTATGCTTTTTTACAAAGTCATCGATGGAACCATCAGCTGAAGAAACTGTGGAGTCGCCAGTTGAAGATGTTGTTTCTACAGCACCACAATCATTTCTTCCATTATTGGTTACAGCTCCCATTATCCCAACTAACATGGTTATCCCAACATTGATAATTAATAGGAGAGCCACAAAAGGAATGAGGATCTTCAGTTTAAATATTTTTTTCATGGATACCTCGCTTATTTACCACAATCCTAATATTGTTCGCAAAATTCCATAAAAAACTAAAAATACAATAAATCCTATTCCAATCTTCTTGAGACCGTTCAAAAACTCCTTATCTCGTTCTTTTTGTGCTTCCAGGCGTTTTGGATCAGATTCTCCCTCTGAAGCGAAATAATCTCTTTCTTGTTGCATGCGATATTTACGAATCAATACGTATTGATCAAATCTCTGCTTAGTCCTGGCAATCATTCCTAGTTTATTTTTGGCCATTCTGGTTTACCTTCCTTTCTTACTCAATACCGCCATAGCGCTCAACTTCAGGGGCTAACAGCTGTTGGTTAAAGACCAGATTTCCTACCCCTGCAATATTCATGAATAACTGTCCTTTCTTCAGACGAGGCAAAGTCTCTAGTTCAGACTGGTTCATTGATCCAGATAAGGCGTTAGCTAGTAGAGGAACACTGGTTTCGTCCGTCTGAGCAAAAACTCTATATTGCATCAGACCAAAAATCCTCTGGACTGCCGTTACGTACGGATCCTTATGAGTGCCAATCCCCGTCTCAAACAGAATCCCTCGCAGTGAATTAACAGACAATACAACACCAGCAAAGTTTTCGCCCATTGTATCAATCATATCAGCCAGAAGGTTGACACTACTTTCATGCTTAGGGTCAATGAGTGTCTGTGCCCCACTAATATTGACAATATAGTGCTGCATATCCATCTCCGTTAAGTCAGGACGTCTCTTCAGTAATTGCTTACAGCGTTTTCCGTTATTGACAATATCAGCCGAGACAAGTGAAAGAACAGAGAATATTTGAACATTTAACAAATGAGGGGCGTTCTTCAAACCTGAGAAGTCAAATGTCACAACTTGCTCTGAAGAAATATCTTGAAATTTGGTTGTCCCCTCGAAAATTTCTGCGTTTGTTGTCAATAGTTCGTTAAACGTGTTGTAAATACGCTTAACAGCCTTGTGTTCGGCTTTATCCGTACTAGTTTGTTCCAGTCGACGTTTGTAGGCATCAACAAACAAAATAAAATCAGACAGAATAGGATACTCTTCCTTCACAATATCCGTCGCTTTCAGTTTTTCTGGATTCAATGAAGGATTTCGAGCCCACATATTTCCCTCAATATAAAACTCATTCAGGAGAGTTCCAAATGTGATTAAATCGTCTCCTGTCACTTCATTATTCAGGAGTTTATAGATACTCTTCAGTTTCTCGATATGAAGGTTGTAGGATTTCTTCTTATCGATTTCAGTTCCTGCTTCATTGGTCACTGTTGGAAATACCTGGAAGATATTGATACGGTTAGCCTCACCTGATAAATCAAGAATCAATCCATGTTGTTTTCGTGTCTGATCAAGAAACTGGCCAGTAGCATCAAAGTTACGAATATAATGTCCCTTCGCATAGAGACCGTCTGTGTGTTTCATAAGAAAAGATCGTTGTCCCATCTTTGGATTTCCAGATAGGATCATAAAGGATCGTGTTCTTTTCTCGTCACGTTCTAGAAAATTGAAATTTACCGCTCCGTTCGTTGGAGTCCATCCAAGATAGAAGCCTTTCTCATCTTCTAGCTTCGTATGATTAAAGAAATATCCACCAGCTATTGAGTGAGCTGGAGTCGGTATCCCTCTTCGATGATTGGGCAAATCAATCTGATATTCGGCTGGAATAAATGGAGCATGGTATTCAAAATCTAATTCTCCAGACAGAATAGTGGATTTGAATTTCGACGTTTTGTCTTTGACTTCTTCAACCTTCTTGAATAACTCTTCTTTGATTGATGCAAACACAAAGACACGAATATACATCCCATACATAGCTATATTCCGCTTATCAATTTCACGGCTTAGTTTATTAAGATTGTCAATCTCATCTAATTCTTTCCGATTATTGGTTAGTTTGCTATTGTTTGTAATCCGTGTTGACTTCTCTTCAATAGAGTCCTCAATCTCTTTTTGAAGCTGTCTGTTATCCTCCTTGTACAGCGATAGGAAGGAACGTGTTCCAGGAATCAACAACAATTCAGAAAGCCAAAAACGATCCATTCCTTCAGTTGGATATTCATAATAGTGTAAGACCGTATGGTATCCATCTCCACTTATCCAGGAGCGGTCATCCTTTTGAAAATCAATATTTCCTTGCGGTTGAATCTGGCTAAGAAAGGCAAGGTCATATCCTTCATTTTTTAGTTGTCTTTGTCTACGTTTTGATAAATCAGGCATGCTATCTCTCCTATACTTTCTCATTCATATTGTTGTATTGCTTTATAATCTGAATTTTCTTCCTGTAGCTGATATCTTGTGGAACAAAATCATTATTTCCATAAGTTTTAGCCTTACGAACCAATTCGTCCAATTCGGTTGTTGTAGGCGCAAATAACCACAGTATAAACTCTGTATTATAGACTTCTTGTCGGATGCTTTCTTCAACTTTAATTTGGCTTTGAAGCCAAATTTCACGATCCTTGAGTTGTAAAAAACGTCTATCATTTACTGATAACTTAGACATTTCTTGTCGCACTAAATCCAAATGATGGCGCAAGTCAGAAATTTGCGTATCTGTATTTGTTGGTAAAGTTGTCGTCTCCACTTGGATATTCGGTCCAAATCGAGTCAACCAGGTTTCAAAATTTTCAATAGTTCTCATAACCTCGTTATAAGACATCGATCCTAAATCTTTACCTGGTATCTCCATCAGCTGCAAGTAGCCATAATCAACTAACTGGATATAAGCCTGGCTGTTTGGAATGATTGATTTTACATCTAACAACTCAACGCAAGAATGTAAATCAAAATATTCCTGCGTTTGTTTCTTTGTTTCTTGGATACGTCCCAGAGGGCGTTTCTCGTTTTTTGAGGGTTGAATTTGTTTAATCGCCATTATGGTTTTCTCCTTCTGATATAATTCAAGCTAATATAACGTTTTCTTCTTCGTCTGAAGAAAAGAAACATGCTGTGCCAGTTCTTTTTGCCACCGTTAGCTGGTAACACCAGATACAAACTCAAAACTGGTGTTAAAAAAATGAATGCGAACATCTGTATCCACTGGCTTTTAGGAAAGATTTTTAAGCCAACGCTCAAAGCGATTACTCCAGTAATTCCTACAAAAGCAATATCTAGAATAAGAAGGCCTATAATCTTGATTTTGGCATAGATATCTCTAGGTACACCGTATTTTTCACCGTACATGAATTTCTCCTTTATATTTGTTTTGACACTCACATTATAATGAATAATCGAAAATATCTTTTAAAGGGACAATAGCATTTTTGCCATTATCTTTCAGGAAGTAAATACACAAAAAGTTATATACTTTTTTGCACAATAAAAGAAGCCTCAATCTTGAGACTTCTTAACTAAATCAAAGAATGATTCTTCAGAAAGAAAAGTAATCAATTGGCCTTCTGATAGTCTTCTAAGCGCTGCATCATGCTTCTTAGAACTTTTATCTGGATCAAAAAGATTCAACTGCTTGTGTCCTACAACCAATATATCTGTCCTAGAAGACACATAGTTTTGCACGACAGCCCCTTTACTTTCTAAAAATCGTATGGCCTCTTCTCGAGTTAGAGGACGTAAGCTTCCTGTGATAACAATATTCTTCCCAGTTAAATCCATAATTCATCCTATTCCTCCTCTTCAGGACTTTCAGCACCTGTGATATGACGTCCTCCTTGCATACGCTGTCCTGCTTGTTGCATCTGTTGGTTCATGTAATTCATTTGACTCATACTCTGTTGAAATTTTTGTTGAGAAGAGTCTGGTTGTTTCGGTGCTTGTGTCGATTCTACAACTGATTGAGATGAACCTTGGGTTGGTGGCTCCGTTCCTCCAGTTAGATGAGGTGAATCTTGAATTGGAGCTTCCGTTCCTCCAGTTGGATGAGTTGACTCTTTAATTGGTGGCTCCGCTCCTTCAGTTTGAAGTGGTGGATCTTGAATTGGGGACTCCACTCCTTCAGCTGAAGAAGTTGGATCGACAATAGGTGCGTCCGTTGTTCCTGGGTCAATTGGAGGCTCAGGAATATCAACTGGTCCAGGCTGATTAATACCAGGAACTGCATCGTTTTTCAATGCGTTATAGGTCGCATTTTGAGCAGAGACAGCCTTATCATCCAGCTTATCTAAAACGTTACCAACTGCCCCTTTCCCATTTTGCATGGCTTCAAATGCTTTCCATTCTGCCAAATCAACCATATTACTTACACCACCTTTGGCCGCATTCATCAAGCCCTGATCTTTTATAGAGTTCAAAGCACCTTGAATACCACCTCCAGTTCTGGCTAGGCTATTTCCTAGAATCTGACTTCCTTTAGACAAGGCATCTGGAGCTTTTTGTGCCATATCCATACCAAATTGACCAAGTGCCATACCACCATTAAAGAGACCGCCTGCTCCAGCCGCAAAGGCATTGCCCATCATCATAGCTCCGAGCAGTTGTTGAGCTGTTTCACTATGACCTGTTGAAACTCCAAGCCAGCGCTCAATCATGGCCACTCCTTGCATAGCTGCGAAGAATACTCCAACATAAACAAAGGCAGCTGCTAGGCACTGTTCCCACATGTTGAGTCCGTCAAAGAATCCGCCAGAAAGCTTCGATACAGCTGAGACAGAAAGGATTGGTAAATCTCTGAAAATCTCAAGGGTTACACGCATAATGATAACTTCAAAGAAGATTCCTGCCAAGGCACCGCCAATCGTTCTTAACAACTCTTTGTATTTCTTTGAGTTTGATAGAGAACTATAGCCGAGAATCGGAGAAATCATTGCTTCAATCAGAATATCAAAAACTGATTTGACGAGCTTGATGATCATGCTGACCAATAGAACAATCAGGATAATGTACTGAAGGAACATCCCTATCCAGTTGACTTTATAGCGCATATAAACTGATTCAAAAGCACTCAATTGATTAATGACTCGGTGTTCTGTAATACTTTCAACTCCAGTATTATTGGAATTTAATTTATGGAGGAACAAGCCTTTAATTCCTGGTATTTTATCATGTTTTTCTATATCCTGTATCATTTGTGGATTCGTTGTACCATAGTTTGCCCCAAAATCAATCTTGGTCGCAAAATCAGTCGTATCCCGCTGCGCAGGGTCATCCGTGATATTATTGACAGGAGTAGAGCCTTCCTGAACAGGCTTGATGAAGCCATAATCATCCATTGGAAACAACTCCGTAGAAAAATCTTTGTAGATCAAGACTTTTAAGTCTACTACATTATTTTTCATGGGCTGAAGAGCCAAGGAAGAAATCGGTTGGCTACCGGATGGCGCTTCACTGGAGACTGTCTGGATAGACATGGCATCCTGTGCCACTGCTGTTGAGATGGTGGTCAAAGCTAGTGGTAATACTGCAGTTACAGCTGTTACCAAAAGGAAATTCGTAATGACCCCTTTGTATTTGACTGGTTTTGTAAAAACTCCTGCGACAGCCGACACAACCAAAATCAGGGTAAACAAGGACGTTCCTAATATCTGAAACCAGTAAAAGAACTGGCCTATAATCGTCTTCTGGTCTCCCAGATAACCGAAGAGACCAAAGAGCTTGAACATATTATTAAAAACATGTTCTAAGCTGGAAGTGATTTGATAAAGGGCCTTGGCAATCCCTCCTGGCAAATAGGCTAGAAATGCCATAAATGCAGGAGTCGGTTCTAAATAGTTTCCCCAGTAGGAATAGAACTCCGCTAGCTTTTTTGCATTCTCGCCTGTGATTTCACCATTGAGATCCTTGACCTCGTTCATCAAATCTGAAAAGGTTTGATAGTGCACTAAAGGTACCTTCTTTCTTTCTAAGATACCCCTATCATATTCGATAATGGCAAAATCGTTTTTAAAGGGACAATGAAATTCTGACAACAAAAAAAGCCTCAAGTAATTGAGACTTTTGTAAATTAATCTGCGGTTCCGTTGAAATCATAGAAAGCATTGTCTTCTTTATAGCCACGACGGAGTTCAATAATTCTGATTTTTTTACCACCCTCGGTCAAGACGACTTGATAATAAGCTTCTGCCTCTTCGGGCTTATCTATGTTCCTATAATCAACAGCGATTGTAAAGTTATCCTTTCCTTTCAACTGGCTTTCTAAACTAACTAGGGTACCTCTGAAATCAGCTGGGATTGCCTTCACTTGTTCCTCTGAAAGAACACTATAATTGATACTTTCACCGTCGTTATTTGAGATAGTTCGTTTTTCTTTATCAAATTTCAAGGTAGTTCCTACTCCACCCTTAAAATCACTACTCTCATAACCATGTTCTGGTGAGAAGCCTGTATAGCTATCTTTTAGCACATTTTTAGCAAGACTTTCAGGTGATTTTTGACCACATGCTCCTAGTAAAATCATGGCTAACCCTACTAAAACAATTCTTAAAAAGTGCTTTGCTTTCATCATTTTTTCTCCTGATTATTATTTACTTCATTATAACAAACATCATTTTTTCTTGCAAGTGTTTATATAACTTATTGTACATCTTTTTAGATAACTTCATCCGCAAAGAAGTCATCTTCATCATCATAATAATCATAGTCACCTTGAATGACACTAGCTACAGTTGCCTGAAATAGCTCATCTGTGGAAGTAAATGATTGGGATTGCACCTTTTGTCCTTTACTGTGTCGGCCTGATAGTTTGGGAGTCTCTCCATTGTTGCTGAGGAGAGGCATAGTCAAACGTTGCCTCCAGTCTATGATGTTGTTGAAGGCTGTACCAGCATCAACTGCTATTTCCTGAAGCTCTAGCTCACGGTGTGCACTTTCGACTGGAATATCTGCAAGAGTCATCGATGTATCAAACTCCTCTTGTAAGAACATGTACTTGTAAGGGAAGCTGTTCTTATCATGTGCGAAGATTGGATCCGTTGTGACCTTACGTCCAACATTATCCCGTCCCTTGACCCCACGTAAGATAACCGCTTCTCCTTCCTGGAGCTTGGCCAATTGTGTTGGTGTCAACAACTCTTGTTTTGGATTCTCGACAGCTACATTTGGATTGGCTTCGTCCAGGATATTGCTGGAGCGCCGTCTTCTGGTGATGGTACGTGTACCCAACTCCCCACTAAATCTCTTATTGGTATCTGGAGACGTCGTTTTGACGTAAACTTTCAATGAACAGTTATCCAGAATCGTTTGTGCAACATTTTCACCATAGACATTAACCAATTGTTCCAAGTTTTGAACCCAAAGATAATAAAGAATGTTTTGTCCCAATCCGATAGAAATTTTCGTATCCATGTGAGGAATAGCTGGAATATTTGTAAACTCATCCAAGATATGGAGAATCCGATTGATACATTTCCGCCCATTCGTTAAGGCAAGGTCATAGTTGGCATTGTACAACTGATCCAAGAACAAAGAGACAATCCCATTGTACTCTGTTCGGTTTGGTGGTGTTACCAGATAGACGACTCTTGGTTTATCGGAGTAAATCAACTCAATATCTGACTCTTGGAGAAGATTTTGAGTGTCTTCTTTGCTCTTCAGAACCCTTACATCGATATGATCTAAAATTGGCTTCTTGGTATACTCATCTAGTTCTAACCTATCTCCATCTTTTCGATAGACTTTTTCAGCTGAGAATTGGAAGACCCGATCCCGAACTGGAGACTTACCATTTTTCTTATGATTAAAATCAATCGTAACCGTAAACTGATCTGGAAGTTTAGGTTCGATGGCATAAGTCAGATAGCCTTCTCCATCAATAAGAGCTGTCGCTTGCTTCACATAATCGACTTGCTTTTCAACTTTGCCCCATTTCTTCAAGCCTGTAATGGTTACCCTAGCAGTCTTATGCTTGAACTCATTTTTTAATTGACTGTTGGTGCTTGATCTCAACTTAACAGACAATCGACGTGGGAAGGCAAAAGACTCTAAATCAATCGAGTTTTTGGAAGTGAGCTTCGCCACGTTGTCTTGCAAGAACAGGTTGATTCCTGTCATCATGCTAGAGTAGACATTTCCTTTAGTCTCATCACCACCAAAGTCTGAAGCACGAAATTCGATATCCGCCATTTGTCTAAATTTCGAGAATTGTTTTTGATTGACTTGTCTCAAATTATCAAAATAGACTGTGATTTTTGACTTCTTGGATACCTGTTGTTCTCGGCTTGGATTCTCAACGATTTCACCCGCACCATCTACAAAGACTTCTTCAGACCCCATTGTCGCCAAGAATTTCGCAACGTTAGGGATCGTAATGGTATCCCAGGCATCGTCTTCACCATTTTGATAAGTTTCATTAGCCCGATCCATCAAAGCCATTGTAAGAGCGTTAAACAAGGATATAGAAGACTTACGAAAATACTCCGCATTTCCCTTCTCACCACCTTTTTGTTTGGGAAAAATGGATTCTGCAACTGCATTGACATAGGTTTGCGTTTTCTCATAGTAACCTTTCTTGGCAGCTGCAATAGCTAGAGCCAAAGGATTGTAGGACATAGACCAATCCATATTTTGGAAAGAAAGCACATCAACTTCATAGCCACGTTGCCTCATCGTTTTGTAAGAGGCTTGGTAGTGTTCTCCTTTCGGGTCTGCCAGAACTAGCGATGGCTGCAACTCCGCACGACTGTTGATATCAATCGCTGTCGTGATCTGACCTTCCCCCTTACCTGAGCGAGTCATCCCAATCCCTAACAGATTCGTCGGCTTATCTTCAATGTAATAATATCCCGAAGGAAAAGATTGCATGCCCAAAATGCGCTCCGCATTGGTCACGTATCGACTGATTGTCTTATTTTGCCATAACATTTGCGTTCGGAGTGTTTGTCCTGCCAAATCATGAGTCAGTTCATGAAATACAGGAGCCCCACCTTCACCTGGATAAGTTAGAGCTTTATTGGGAATCTTTTTGTATTGACGACGAATTTCATCAACCGTCACAAAACGGTCATCCCCCTCCTCATTATGGTTGTAGTCACGAAACTGCTCAAAGTTGATCCAAGCAGATTTCCAAGCAAGGACTAGACCCATCAGAAAGAGAGGAAAAGCTAAAATCGGGGCAATCCAAAAGACTTTTACATTCAATAAACTTTGAAACAAGAGGCTGTTTAAGTCAAAGTTTACGGCCTTACTAGCATCTTTAAACGACCAAATACTAAAGTAGAGAAAGCGGATTGTAGCCCTCAAAACAGTAACCAGGTAATTGGTTAAGATAAAAGCAATAAAGCTAAAACCTAATCCCATATAGACGAAGCTACGATAACTTTTAAAATAAAGAATTGGTTTCATTTCTTTATCAAACCGTTTTCGTTCCTGTTTTACAAAGGGAATCATATAAACAATTCGAAAGAGAATATTCCAAAGAATGAGGGAGACAAGCGCAATGATTTTTGGAATCAATAACTTTACCCATTTGAACAGCCCTCTGGCTGATTGCTTCCATACCTGTTCCCAATCAATCGCTTTGCGACCTTTCCAACCTCTTTTAAAAATCTGCTGAAGAAAACTCTTGCTTTTTAGTAACCGCTGATACTGCCTTAAGAAGTAAGGTTGAAAGAGTCTGAAGAGGTAATAACCTGCGACTCCTAAAAAAAGTAAGGTATTGATCCAACTGGCTCGAATCAATTGGATAAGGGTATAAAATACTACTTCAAATAACTCAAACAAACTACTACCCCCTTACACCTTCCAAAAACCATTCCATTTTTCGAGTATAGAAGCTCGAAAAGAGAAATATGTGAAACTGTAGCCTTGGAGAGGCTTTCTCATAACGGTTAAAATAGTTTTCCAACCATTTCTCTCCATCCAACTGAAGAACATTCAATCGACTGGATCGACTTTGTTCTAAGTAATTGGTCACCTGAAGAGATTCCGCAATCAATTCATCAGACAGATAATTGTATTTTTGTCTTGTCATCATTGCACTCCTTTCTGATTATTTCTTAGTTCCCCTCTATTCTAAAGGATAATATCAAATTCTTTGTTAAAGGGACAAAAGATATTGTTGTACCATAAGTTATATAACTTTTTATACAATAAATAAGCAACAAAAAAAGCACACAAGTGTTCTTGTATGCTTTCAATACCTTTAGAATGGGGAATCCGCATCCATTGGTTCAGGATAGGATGGAGGAATAGAACTTGGTGTCGGCTGAGAAAATCCCTGTTGTTCCTGCTTACGTCGGTTCGATGCTTCCCTATTTTCAAGGAAAGTAATTCCTCCTTGTTGGTTTGGTGAAATAAACTGATACGTCCGACGTTGACCTTGTTCATCGTTATATGGTCGTTGGATAATTTCTCCTTTTAAGAGAATTGGAGAGCCTTTTGATAGACTCTGAGCCATCAATTCTGCTTGTTTTCCGTATACTTGCACATGGAAGAAACTAGAAATTGGTTTATTTGTATCATCAGTCATACTAGAGTCACAAACAAACTCAAATTTGAAACTGGCATGACCATTTTGAGTTTGACCTACTGCATCATTTGGAATAAATGCAACACGTCCAGAAGCAATAAATACTTGCATTTTTTCTCCTTTCAATAAAGACCACAAGAGAGTTATACCCCAGCTTGTGGTCATTCTTTCATTTTAATTCATCAAATTAGTTTTCTTTCGACTTACGAAGACCTGCAAGACTCAATAATCCCAAAATCATTCCCACAACTGGAAGCATGCTTGCTGCTGATCCTGTATTTGGAAGTGATGGTTGAGGATTTGGTTTTCCAGGTTCTTCAGGTTTTGGTGGAGTGTGGGTTGTTACCTTGGCAGTCATTTCTTGTCCATTGACAATATTGACAAAAGTATTCTCAACTTCTCCAGCTGCAATACGCTCTACTTCGATGTAGAAGTCCGCATCGAAGCTACCTTTGACTCCTAAAGAGTTTAGGAAGTCCTGGTTGATAACGTAAGACCATTGACCACCTTTGGCATCCCACTTAACAGTCACAAGTTTCTTGATGAACTCTGAATTAGTATCTTGGTTGAACTCAAAGGTAAAGGCATAAGAGCTACCTTTGGAAATCTTATCTCCTGCCTTAATCACTTTACCATCCTTAAGGATAACATCGTAAGGCAACGTTAGATCTTTTTCAGCAGTATATTCTGTTCCCTTAACGATACCCTTCCAATTACCAGTATATCGGTCATGCTTAGTATCAAGCTTGTCCACACCGTCATATTGGTACAACGTATGGTGTCTTTCTGGAATAGTTACACCATCAAGAAGGTACTGAATCAATTCACCTAGCTGGACTTCTTTGCCATCAAGAACTTTCTGACCTGTTTTATCAAGCGCATGTTTTTCTGGGTGTTTTGGTTTAGGTGGCTCTGGTGTACGTGTAATAACCTTGGCAGTCATTTCTTGTTTATTGACAATATTGATGAAAGTATTCTCAATCTTATCACCAGTTTCAATACGCTCCGCCTCGATGTAGAAATCTGCATCAAAGGTTCCTTTTACTCCTAGAGAGTTTAGGAAGTCTTGATTGATAACGTAAGACCATTGCCCACCTTTGGCATCCCACTTAACAGTCACAAGTTTCTTGATAAACTCTGAATTGGTATCTTGGTTGAACTCAAAGGTAAAGGCATAAGAGCTACCTTTAGCAATCTTATCTCCTGCCTTGATCACTTTACCATTCTTCAGGATAACATCGTATGGCAACGTTAGCTCTTTTTCTGCTGTGTATTCTGTACCCTTGATGATACCCTTCCAATTACCAGTATAGCGGTCATGCTTAGTATCAAGCTTATCCAAACCGTCATATTGGTACAATGTATCATGTTTTTCTGGAACAGTTACTCCATCAAGAAGGTACTGAACAAAATCACCTAGCTGAACTTCTTTGCCATCAAGGACTTTCTTGCCAGTTCTATCAAGTACATGTTTTTCTGGCTTAACATTTGGAACTTCAACTGTTACAAGATTTGACTGATAACTATTACCAAAGTCAATTTGTTTAAAGTCATTCTTGACTTTCTCCCCTGCTTTAACCAGGAGTTTAGCTGGGAGATCAATCGTCACGTTTTTATTTTGTTTCACGTAGTTTTGGTAAAAACTCTTAGAATCCTTCGCTACCCAGAGATAGAACTCTCCTCTAGGTTGCAGGTTCAATTCCTTCAGGATTTTATTGATTGCATCGGTACGTCCTTTGTCTGAAAGCACGTGATGCATGTCAAACAAGCTTTTTACGTCGTTCCCAGCAGCAGTCATTTTGATATTACCTTGATAAACTGAGAATGCACCATCTTGAACATCATCCAGGATAGCAAACTTCTTACCAAGTGCTTGTGCTGAAGCAAGAGTTTTGGTGTATGGACTATAATCAGTCACCAATCGGAAGGTCACGTTGCGATCAAATGTTATTGCACCGTTGATATCCTTACCAGAACGATCCAAAACAGCTTTGACTGGTTTTGGTGGTTTTGGTGTTTTGGTGGTAACAGTGTTTGAGTACACCTCGTATTTATTCACTAACACTTTATAAGTGTTGTCATAAAAACCTTTATCATAGATTGGCTTCCAGGTAATCACAGGAGCTGCTAGACGCTTCCCTTCGTAGGTTGCAGTAAAGGTGTAGGTATTCTTTCCTGCATCGTAAGCAACGCCCCATCCTGCTTTCTCTGCAGCTGCCTTTGTAACGGCAACATCAGGAACTGCTCCAGCTTCGAGTGGATCAATGATGGTAATCTTGTCACCTTTTTTAAGGTTCGCATAAATATTGTCATGATGCAATGTATAAAGCTGAGTAGCATTTTTAGCTACTGTTTGACCGTTTGTATTGGTCTTATCTGTATCTGCTACAGATTTGCGGACAACTGGCTTATACTGCAATTTGTAGCCGTGATAGCTTGCAGATAATTTCTGATTTTTGGTTTCAGAAAGAGTTTTAAGCGCCAAAGTTGGTTTTGCTGGATTCTTCGCTTTGACCAATTCAGCTGATACAGGTTCTGGCTTAACTGGTTTCACAGTTGTTTTTGTGATAGTTGCAGCAGCTGGAACTTCAACAACTGGCGTTACAACCTTCGTATTCAAAGCGAACCAGTAAGTTTGACCATTTGGATTATCTGGTCCATCCCATTGGATAAATTCGGTTGTGAAGGCTGTCCCTTTCTTGAAAACACCAAGTGCAGCGCCCTTGTATTGGTAAGGTGAGTCAGATGTATCCCAAAGATGCCCTACATCTTCTTGGCGGTTGTAGTCTTCAGCGTAAACATAACCATAATTCTTGTTATAGGTTACAGTTGAGCCGTTAATTTCAACATGAGTTCCGTTAATGGCTTTCGCACCTTCCCAACCAATAATATTATGGTTGAGTGAGGAATAGGTCAGGGTTGCAGGAGTCTTTTCACTTGCTTGGAAGGCTACTTCTTTCCCATCCACATTGTAGTAGTAGGTATCCGTAACCAAGAAATTCATGTAGTCTGCTGCTCCACCAGCTCCATCATTACGAGCTACTACAAATCCTTCTGTTGGATCGTTCAGGACATAGACATCATTCAATCCTGTCTTCCCTTGATTAAGAATCTCGAATTTTCGATGGATACGAGAAATATCATGCTTTTTACCATCTGCAGTTGAAACGGTCAAACCTTTCAATTTAGTGTAGTCAACTTCTGTTTTCCATCCAGTGCCAACATCCTTGTATTTCAAGACTTTAGTTGAGTCAAGAACACGAGTATAGCCTGATGTACCATTTGATGAGGCGATGTAATCTTTAGTAGTTACATGCGCTCCTGAAGCAGAGGACTTCACTGTTGCTTCAGGATTTGCTGTCGCAACACTAAGGGCTTGCAAGACTACTTCTTTAGTGTAGCCTTCCGTACTTGTTTTAGATTGAAGTTCATTGTATTTCTTCTGCCAGTCCGCTTGTGCTTTCTTAGCCTGGTTATAAGCTTGTTGGTTTTGTTTCCCAATTTGCTTAGCTTCATCAGCTGAAGAAACTTCCTGTGTTTTAGAAGTTAAAAGTACACCAGATTTTTTCAAATCCGCTGATTTGCGTTCAGCATCTTGATTGACTTGATCACTAGCATTCTTCTTCTCTGTGTAGGCAGCCATCATAGCTTTGTTAAGCTCCACTTTGCCTTTTGCTGCTGCAATAGCCTGCTCATTTTGTTTCTTCAATGCTTCTACTTCTGCAACTGAAGATACTGTACGTGTAACGACTTTAACGTCAACCTTTTCTTTCTTCAGCTGTTCAGATGCGCTTTCTACCGCTTTGTTCAGAGCAGTAGCTTGCTCAACAGTAGCATCATACTTAGATTTTTCATCTTGGTATTTTGTTACGGCTTGTTGGTTCTCTGACAAGACCTGTTTAGCTGTTTGAGTAGCTTTCTTGTTTTTGTCTGCTGAACCATCTGTAGCAGTCGAACTGTCATTCGTCACTGTGACAGTTGTTTCCCCTTCATGCTTGGCTTTTTCATCAGCTACAAATTGATTGTTAGCTTGAATAGCTTTTTGCGCTTCCTTGAAGGCTGTATTGTTTTCAACTTGTTTTGTAGTCGCTTCTTCAAGTTCCTTGACTTGCTTGTCCTGATCTTGTTTAATCTCAGACTTAGACTGTTCAAGTTTTGGAGCAGTGGTATCTGTTCCCTTATCAACAATCTGAGTTTCAGAAACGTTCACCCCTGCTTCTTTTGCTTTTTCAGCAGCCTTTGTAACTGCTCCATTATCAATCGCTACAGACTGGCTTCCTGTTGCTTTACCAGCTTGTGTAGCATAAATGTTATTGTCGTTTTTGCTTTCAGGCTGAACTGCTTCATCCGCAAATGCTGAACCTGCAGAGAAGGCTACAATACCTGCAACTGCAATTCCTGATACTAGGCCTTTAGCCCATTTTTTCTTACGGAAATATCCGTGTCCTTGTGTTTTTTCTGTCATTTTTCTTTCTCCTTCACTTAATTAAAATAATTTCTTCTTGTAGAAGTAGCCAACCGCTGTCAACAACATTCCACCGATTGCACCCAGAACGCTTTCTGCTGTCCCTGTATTTGGGAGTGTTTTGAGCTTGCCATCTTTGTCAGTAACAGAGATAGTCTTATCTTCGTTAACAGTACCACCGATCTCTTCAGGAGCTACTACAGATCCATTTGAAAGGACTACGTTTCCGTTTTGCGTGCTAACAATTGAAGCTCCTGTATTTGTTTCAACTGGTTCTTTTGTCACGTCATGCACTACTTGACCTGTTGAAGTTGAAGTAGTTCCAATTTGTGACTTCCCTTGTTGGTTCGCTTGATCAGTAGTTTTTGGCTGTTCAGCTGGGACTCCATCAAGGCTACCTGCATTATCCTTGTCCTGTGGCTTGTCTGAAGGTGCTGGTTTATCAGTTGTCACTCCGTCAAGACTTCCTGCGTTGTCTTTGTCTTGTGGTTTATCTGATGGTGTTGGTACACCATCGAGGCTACCTGCATTATCCTTATCCTGTGGCTTATCAGAAGGTGCTGGTTTATCAGTTGTCACTCCGTCAAGACTTCCTGCGTTGTCTTTGTCTTGTGGTTTATCTGATGGTGTTGTTGGGTCAACTGGAGTAACTGAAGGCTCTGTTGGCTGAGTTGCTGGTGCCTCTGTTTCTGTTGAAGCGCTAGGTGTTGTTGGCGTAACGACTTCTGTCGCTGGAGCAGAAGAATCAATTGGTGCAAGCTCGTCTGCTGATACATAACCAGCTTGTGCAAGTGCGATAGTTGAAAGTGCTAGTGCAGCTAATACATTTTTCTTGTTCATTTTAATTTTTCCTTTTCTAATTTTTAAGATAATTTGATTCTTTTGGTTCTGTTTCTACAACAAATCCATATTTTGAAGAATCAGAAGTTTTTACATCAAAAGTTAATCTAACGCTAGATGATTTATCCCCTCTTTTGACAGACAGGATATAGGAAACCGTATATCTTTGAGTTTCTGAATCATAATTCAATTTCTCTAAAATAACGGACTGTAAAATACCTTCTTTTGGTTTGGTAAATTTTGCATCACCTTCAGAAAGAAAATCTACTAGGTTTTCTTTTTTGCCCGAGTAATAAGAAGGTAAGAAATAACGGCTAAAGACATCAACTTCATTTTTCGTTGAAATGATAAGTTGAGTATTTTTTTGTTCCTGATATAAGAAATTTACTTTTTCGGACTGACTTGATAGTTGAGCGAAAGCAAAAAATACGCAAACGATATTTATCACTGACAGCACTCCCAAAACACCTAAAAATAGATAAATTTTCTTCAGAGAAACTGACTGCTTTTGAGCCATAGGAGGGGCAACAGTTGTTTGACCTCCTGCTTTTAGATCATGTGATGGACGACTTGGCTGTGAAAGAACCGCCAGCTCACCTTCAGCTGGGAAAAGAGGAAGAGAAGAATCGGACAATCCCATACTTTGTTTATATACAGGATAAATCTGGTTCTCAAAATACTCCCTTTTTTCTTGATAGCTGTAATTCGCAAATTCAGAGCGAGTAAGTATCGCTTGAATGAGGGGAAGCAGGAGATTTTCATAGTCTTCAGTAATCAGAAATGGACTAGCGTAAACCTCTCCTTCTGTTACCACGTTTTTCCCTTCCAGATGGGCGATTGCCACTTTTTTCAGCTGAAACTGACCATACATCTGTTTCAACTCTCTAAATAACAACTCGGCCTGTTGAAATGTTAGGTAGGGTAAACTTTTTGAAATCGGCTGAGAAAAATCAGAAAGATGATCCAATCCCTCAATGATATCAAGTAATTCACTATCATCTTCTGGACCTCTTCCATCTTCCCAGGAGATTTCTAAAAATAGATCATCTGTAATCGTACAGCAACCTTTATTAAAGAGTGAAAAAGCCATAAATCACCACCCCTTAACTTTTCACGAAATCAAAAATCCATTCAATAATACTTGGTCCCGCTGAAACACCAATAATTGCAATTGCAATAGACACCCAATTTTTTTTCATTGAAGCTTTTAACTCCCGTCCACCAAACGCATAAATGAGCGAAGTGACAACGGCAGCTAGACCAAATAGCGCAACACTGACTAGCTGAACTTTTGTAATTCCTTGTTTCGCCAAGTTATCCGACTTAGCAAATGGATCGTCCGCATAGACTGTAGATCCTGTTAGGAATAGGGAAAGGCTCAATAAAAACATCTGTGATTTTGTTTTTATTTGCTGAAGTTGTCTTGTCAAATAGTTTTTCATAGAAATCCTCCTTTGTTTTTTTGACAACGTTAGTATAATAGATAATTGAAAAAAATTTTTTAAAGGGACAATCATTTTTTTTAAGGTGAATTTTAAGAAAATAATGCTTCACCAAATGACCTATTTTCAGTTTCGACGTCGAACAATATTTCTCTTTTATCTTCACGGTGATGCTCATCTGGCGCATCACCCTCTACCCAAAGATGAAAATGATACTCTTGATTGTGATCAGATAAGTTCAGAAACTCTTTAGAAATTAAAGGGAGAACTTTATGTTTAATCACTCTTTCCAGTGGCCGTGCCCCATCCTTTATATTGGTTCCTACATCCAATAAATAAGTAACCAAACTTTCTTCATAAGAGAGAGTCAACTGTTGATTCTTCATTCTTTCTTGAATTTCTGATAGTTGTTTGACAATAATTTCCTTATTCACTTCCTCGTCTAACATGTTAAAAATCAATTTATATTCAATTCGATTGAGAAATTCTGGTCGGAATTTAGTTTCCAACTCCAACGTCATGCTCTTTTCAAACTGAACTTTATCCCTATCTGTTAGTTTTTTAAAATTCCCTTTCAATTCATATTGCTTAATAATTTTTTCAGAACCAATATTCGTAGTAATAATGACGATCGTATTCTTAAAGCTCACTTGCCTTCCAGTTGAATCAGTCAAGCGCCCTGCATCAAGCACCTGCAAAAATAAATCTACAACTTCTGAATGTGCTTTCTCCACTTCGTCGATCAGAATAACGCTATAAGGTTTTTGTTTAACCTTCTCAGTCAATTGTCCTTTCGTTCTAGTTTGACGATCGCCAATCAGCTTTGTGATATCTCCCTTTTGTTTATACTCAGACATATCAAAGCGAATGATTGCCTCTTCATCATCAAACATTCCCTCTGCTAGTGCCAAAGCAAGCTCTGTTTTACCAACCCCAGAAGTTCCTAGAAACATAAAGGAGGATAGGGGCTTTCTTTGATCCTGTAAACCAGCTTGTGCAACAGTTATAGCATCCACAACAGCCTCTACAGCCTCATCTTGGCCTTTCACACGTCGTGACAGCTTTTCTTTTAAACCATCTAATCTTTCCTTGTCACCTTTCAAAATCGTCGTAACAGGAATACCTGTTTTATTTTTCAGCACCTCTGCAATTTCTTGCTTCCCGACATGAACCAATCCATTTGTAGAACAAATAGTCGCTGCTTCATCTATCAGGTCAAAGGCTTTATCAGGTAAAAATTGATCAGGTATGTAGCGGACAGATAGCAGTACAGCTTGTTTTACAGCATCCGAACTAATAGAAACCTGGTGAAAGTTTTCGTAAATAGTTTTAGCTTGTTCAAGAATTTCAATCGCTTGAGGAGTTGTTGGTTCAGGAACCATAATCGGTTGCATCCTTCGCTCCAGCGCTCGGTCCATTTCGATATATTCATGAAATTCATCTAAAGTAGTTGCGCCAATCAATTGAATCTCACCACGTGACAAAACTGGCTTAATAATATTTCCAGCATCCAGAGCACCTTTATCTGAACCTCCAGCTCCAACAATCGTATGAATTTCATCAATAAAGAGAAGGTTTTCTCCTTTGGTTTCTACCATCTCCTCAATAATTTTTTTAAACTTAACAATAAATCCTCCATCTTCATCTGACATTAAACTAGATAATTCCAGAGAACGTACGGTCAAGTTTTTTAATTTTGGAGATACCTGGCTTCGTAAAATGGCTAAAGCAAATCCTTCAACAATAGCTGTTTTACCAACCCCAGCTTCTCCTACCAAAATTGGATTGTTCTTGGTTCTCCTGAGAAGAGAGGTTTGAACAGCTTCTACTTCTTTAACACGTCCGTACACCTGATAATCTTCTGCTTTTTTGGAAACTTTTTCCGTC
The DNA here is from genome assembly GCF_047464155.1 of Streptococcus infantis. Classification (GTDB taxonomy): domain Bacteria; phylum Bacillota; class Bacilli; order Lactobacillales; family Streptococcaceae; genus Streptococcus; species Streptococcus infantis_U. The sequence goes on along the minus strand of NZ_JASHCL010000004.1, from coordinate 59,565 downwards.
AGATTATCTGTATAACGATCTAAATAGGGTGTTTTATTCTTTTCTTCAGTAGTCACACTTAATCACCTCTTTCTTTTACTTCCTTGATTTGAAGAGTGAGCTTGTCTTTTATTGCATCCACAAATTCTCGTGGATTGATTGTCCCTTCTCCTATTTGAGATAGGAACATTTCCCAGCCTCCTGTTGTCTCTGGGTTGGAGAATTCGTTGTCATAGAGATAATTGATCAGTAGATAGGCCTTGTTGGTAGGAGTTAGTTGGCCTGTTTTTTTATCTTTGACAACATAGCCCTTGCTCTGAATTTTTTTAATGATTTCTCCTCTAGTGGCCTGTGTTCCCAAGCCATATTTAGGAAATATTTGGCCAATCAATTGGCTCTCAGTTAATCGTTTAGGTGGTTTTGTTTCACCCCCTACAATCTGAACCTGCGTATCAATTTCATCTCCCACTTGATAATCAGGAACTTCAACAGAACCTCGTACCTTTCGAGAACTCCATTCAGCCCATCCTAATTTATGAAGCGTTCTACCCTTTGTTTTAAAAACAAGACCATTATTTTCTACTTCAATAGTTTTGGTTGAATAATAACAATCATCCGCAAACATCAAGATTGCCTGCTTCACAACTGCTTCATAAATCAGTCGTTGATCAGTTTTTAAATTTGAAAGGTTTGGAATTCTTTCAGTCGGAATTAAGGCTGAGTGGCTCGTACCAGATACTTTTTCATCATTGACATAATCTTCCCTAGGCTCCAAAAACGCTGGCTGAAAATGACAATTAATAGCCTTTTGATAGGCAGATAGATTTTCTTTTAAATCGTCAAATTCAAAACGACTGATATATTTTGAGGTCGGTCGTGGATAGGAGAGAAAACCTTCCAAATATAGTCCCTCAACAATACTCTCTGTTTTGCTTGAGTCAAATTTCCAGGCACTTGCCGCGAAACTTTGTAATTCTGACAAGGTAAATAGCTGTGGAGCGGATTTCTGATGTTCTTCTGCCTCAACTGAAGAAACAACAGAGGTGGTTGATAACCCCCTTGAAGAAGCTAAAATGGCCTCACTATCCTTAGATTTATTTTTTGTGGTGAAGAATATCCCATTTTTCTTATCCTCCAGCTGAAGTTTCCAATATTTTTCTGGAGTAAAGTTACGAATCGCTAAATCATTTTCACAAACTAGTCTGACCGCTGGTGTTTGAACTCGGCCAACCGATAGATGGCTACCTTTTGTTCGAGGGAGTTGTCCTCTTGCTTGAAGATCAATCGTTGCAAGAGGAGATAAGTTCATACCTACCAACCAATCACTTTGTGCACGTGCTTCAGCTTCTAAATAGTAATTATAGGTTTCTGAAGGTTCCTTCAATTCCTGAAAAGCTTTTTGAAGAGCTTTCTTCGTCATGGAGCTTGCCCAAAGACGTTTCCAAATTTTCTCCTTGCCTCCTGGTATGTGCGATAAAATGGAGTACGCAATCCGCTCGCCTTCTCTATCAGCATCCGTCCCAATAATCACTTGATCCGCTACTATCACTTCATCATAAATTCTCTTGAATTTTTCTCTTGAATTTTTGTCCTCTTTGAGATGTTGCTTAAATGAAACATTTGTCAGAGGTAATTTATCAAGTGACCAGTTGTCTGGTTCACTGTATTCAAATAGGTGCCCTTCAGCAGCCACCACATGAACTTCAGCTGGAAAATAGAGTGGTTGCCTGATAACATAGACACCTTTCTTTTTACTAAATTGTCCTAAAGCTGTAGCGTAAGCTTCTGCCTGTTTCTCTTTTTCAGCCAGAATAACTATAACCATATCATTCTCCTTCTACTTCATTTTCTGTCATTGTAAGCTATAATTAAAAAATATTTTGTAAAGGGACATTGACACAGAGTAGAACGAGTTCATATCAAAGAACAACACAAAAAGTTATATAACTTTTTATACAAAAAAGAGGCTCATAAAGAGCACTCTTTCTAGACTTTAAGCCCCTTTTTTGGGCTTTGGATAAAATTTTGATTTTGTCCCACCTGTCTATTCAACTGATAAGGCTTTGTATGTTGTTCAACACTTTTTACAATCTTAGATACTGTTCCATGAATCCGTTTCATAGATTGCGCTAGTTGTTGATCATCAAGAGAGGTCAAATTATCAGTCCAAATTGCCATATAGCGAATGGCTTTCTCAGAGGTATCTAATCCAAAATGGTTAGAAACGAGATAACTTGTCATCTCAGCTTCCAGTTCTCTACGATCTTTTGAGACTTCTTCCTTATACGAGTTAGCAAATTTAGGATTATGTAGACTAGCATGCGCCAACTCGTGAATTGTGGTTGCAACGACTTCTCCAGGAGTATTATCTGGATTCAAAAGTATTTTTTGTTCATCTGGATAAAAAGCTCCCTTCGCACTCCTCAACTCTTTTGCATCGTCTTGATAGATGGTTACACCGATACTATTTGCATAATCGGAAAGTCCTTCTAGCACTTCTTTAGTACGAACATGATCCATATTAAAATCATAATGACGATTTGGCATCGCTTTTGGATAAAATTCAGGCTTCAAGGTTGTTTGAGACAACTCAAATACTTTATACGTAGCGAATTTAGCTAAGCCTGTATTTGAGTCTCTTTCCTGGAAGAAGCGAGATTTTAACTTTCCTTCTTTCTTTAAAGCTTTTTCTTCAGGTGTCGCTTCAGAAAGTCTTTTATATTTTGGATTGCCTTTTCCGTTTTTTACCTGGTTCCCATTTTCATCCAATACAGGAATCATTTCAACCATCATAGGTCTAAACAAGGTAATATGTGATTTTTCTCCTGTTTTAACTGAAAGATTGTTATGGACAACTTCTTTTGTTCGACCTGTTTTTTTATTGGTATAGGTATTTCTAGTTTCAAATACCTGATCTGAAGTAATCCCAAGAACTTCCCCCATCGATTGCCATTGATTATAGGTTGCGACTGCATTCGCTCCTGACCACTGTTCCTGAATCAACGCTACATTTCTAGGTGAGAGTTCTGGAAACTTACTCATAAAATTCAGATACTCTTCTAACCGTTCTGGTGTTTCTGTGTACTCTCTCACTTTTTGAAAAGCAACCTCACTCAACTCATGAGGCGTTAAAGCAGCATAATCAATGCTAGTTGAGTTTACTTCAGGGGTCTCCAAATCCGAAATAGGTTCCTCTTTCAGAATCTCCTCTACACGCTGAAGCAAATTAGTTTTAGTTTCTTGCTTAGAAGATTGAAAAGCTACCGTTTTTCTTGTATCAGGAGTTTGACCTTCTCCCTCTTCCGTCAATCGAGACGATTCATTTGCTTCCTGGGAAATTTCCTTATTCACCACTCTATTTTCCAGCTGAGAAAGAATTTCTTCATCCATCGATGCTAGTATAGATTGACCGTTGAGTCGACGATATCCTAATCCTAGCATTTGTGAAATTGGTGTAGTCTCATCTCCAATATCATAACGAATTCCCTCCTTAATCAATTCACCACCTGGAGCATAGACATCAAACTTAATTTTAGTAGGAGGGATATAGCCTTCAGTATTGCCTGCAGTTACTTGTTTCATTCCTTCTTGATGAATTGGATAAAAGTCCTGATTGGCTTTGTAAAGCTCTCTAGCAAAATCTTGATAAGATATCAGATCTGTTTCTTTAAAGGGCAATTTCGGCCCATCTGGGCGCTCCTCAGACCATTGGAGACGTACATGGTAGTTTTCCTTATAGATATGATCTTGTATCCATTCTTTATAAAAATCTGAATTTGTATCTAGGAGATGATCTGCACCAGCTAAAGCAACAATCTGATCAAAATTATCATTGTGCTGTTTTGCATAGTCAAGATACTGATTCCAGGCTTGATGGAATTCTTCTGGAGTTTTTGAGATGTCACCTGGCACACCTAAATTATAGACAGTATCTAAGACTTGAGTAAAGGTAGCTGAATCAAGTGAGGTTTTATTCAGTGTGTTCTCTGGAGCTGGTAGTTCAGGTTCATCAGAAACCTCCTCATACTTCTTATTTTTTAAGATAGATAACATTTCCTCGCCACCATCTTTAACATATTCATCATTAATCGATAGTTGTTCAATCTGGCCATCACGTTCACGGAACACACCAAGAATAGGTGTTTTATCTACCGTATCTAGTTCCTTGGTAATTTTTGTCCGAGACTTAAAAACTGATATTGGAATATAGTTTTCTTCCTCTAACTCTTTGAATAGCAAGATAATATCTTTATCATCAGACTTTATAAGACTATCAAAACGTCCATCATATCGCCTAAGATTAGTTAAATCATCAAAATAGAAAGAAGTACTTTCTGTTGCGACTGAAAGATCTGATAAGACCTTTAGTTTGTCAAAAGCCGCTTCATTATTAGCCAATAAAATATTGTCAAAATGCCCATTTCCTTCTGCAAAATCATGTAAAGTTTTCTCAGGTGTCTGCCCTAATGCAATTGGCTTAATTCCTGTTAGGTGCATGAAGTGCTTTTCTTCAAAATGCACTTGTACAGTCTTATCAGGGGTAACATAATAAATCTTTGAGTTTGCCAACTCATCCAAATAATATTGTGCTGCATTTTGCAAAGCTAGTCTACGGATTGGACGATTTAATTTAGTTAATTCATCCAAGGAAATAGAGTGATAGTAGCCATCATTACTTGACTGAAACTCTTCATTTATGGTAAAATAAAGTAAATGAGAGGATGTCGTAGGACGACTGGTAACAGAGCGTTCAAAGGTGCCAACTTTTGGTACGGGTGTGGGACTGCCTTCAGCTTCGGGCTGTAAAGACCCCAGACTACCACTGGTCCTCTCATTTTTTTGTTGCTCCAAAATCACATCTAGCTCTTGAGATTTCTCAGGGGCTTTTTCTTCTGAAGTCTCCATTATCTTAAAAGGATGAGTCTCAAGACGTGACATCAAGTTATCCAATAATTCTCGATTTAAAACCACTTCTCCCTCTTGCTCATCCAAATAGTGAAACAATGTATTTGGTGTTGTCACAAAACCGTAGGCAAAGTCTCTTGTTCCAGATTCAATCAATGGATACTCCAGCATTCGCTCAACCGATTGTGAAAGATTATCAAGAGTTCTTTCACCAAAATAGACACCAAAACTGTCACTTGACAGGCTTTCTATCTGCTTGTTAGTATTGTAGGCTGCTATTGCAAGTTCACCAATAAACTGGGTTGAAATATCTACTCCCAAATCTCTCTGATGAGGTTTCAATGCTTGATACAAAGAATCCTGCTCAGAAGTCCCTTTTTTCTTGTATAAATCAACCGTTCGATCATCAATAGAGGCTAAAAGTGAATGAATAGGAGACAATACTTCCATTCGTTTAGCGTTGAGGTATTTAGTAGGATGGCTATTTCCTAACTTCGCAAAGACATCATACAGATAGAAATCTGGTGCAAATTCGATTGATAATTCTCCAGATTGAATCCGATTATTTAATCTCTTAGTTAATGCTTCGTTTTCCTGCTTTACCTCTTCGTAGCTCATCAATCTTTCAGCATTCTTTTCTGTATTGGCAATAGATTCTTGATTGCTTGGAATATGTTTGTCTTCCATAGTCAGATCTGTTTCAGAGGATCTAGTCGACTGAACAGAAAAAGAGATATTATTCCAATTTTCCTTCAACCATGTTGCATCTTCAGGAGAAAGGTGGCTGGTATCAGGAAAGGGACTTGATTCTGATAAAGTTGCTTCAGCCTTTTCTTCAAATTCTGATTCTCGACTATCAGATTTTTCTTCCTGCTGATTCTTTAGAACATCATTCCAGTCCGTTTTATCTTGCCCTGATCTTAGTTCTGGTAGATCCGAATTGATAACAGCTCCTTTTGCTTCCAATTCTTGAATGAATGTTCTACCTGCTTTATCATTATCTAAAGCTAGGGTGATTAAATCCGCATTTTTCCCATCTTCAAAAAAGTGATGATCAATAGCTACTTGAAGCCCGTCTGCCATTTGTTCAGGTGTCCATCTTAGTGGTTTTCCTGAAATTTCAGCTTGAATTTGAGATAGATGACGCCCAATAGTCGATTCTTTCAAACCATCCATAGAAACTAATCTGACGTCCTGAAGACTATCCTTGTGCAATTCATAGTAGGACATTAAATCGATTGGACTCTCAGTGAAAATCAATCGTTTTGGACTGCCAATATCAACATGAATACCAGTCATAGGATCGGAGTTTTTCATAATCACTTTAGCATATCCATGTTTTGGCCACTTCTCCCAATTTTCCTGTATTCCTTGTAAAGAGGCTCCAACAACTTCACCTGAAGAAGAAAGGGACTTGAATACAATGACTGGCTCAATCGCATTTGTTGAATTTCCGCTATTACCTTCCGCAAAGTAGTCAAGTTTGGCATTAGCTTGGGCTAAAACGCCCTGTTCCAAAAAATAATCAATCGTTTCATCGGATAGCCCACGTTGATTTCGTAAGTAGTCTCGTCCAGCTGATAACGGCTGCTCGTATTTCTCAAGATAGTATTTAAAATCCTCTTGAGGCCTTTCAACCATTTGAAACTCTTTAAAATTTCCATCATTTAAAAAATCTACCGATTGGTTAAAATCTACTTCCTTTATTGTCTCAACCAAAGAAATCGCATCTCCACCTGTATTTCTAGAAAACCATTTCCATAAATTCTTATCAGGTGAAATAACTAGGCTATCATGTTCTTTCCATCGATAGTCTCGTCCAGATTGAACCAGCTCCATCTGGAGCTCGTTTGCAACATCCAAAATATCTCTAGAACGTGCAAATTCAACACGTTCTCTACGACTTTTCCCACGTCTTGATTCTTGTTCTGTCATATAAAATCTCCTTAAAATCCTTCATACTGTGGTTTGTACGGCTCTTTCTCTGCTTGTAGAAACGTTTCTGGATCTAAGTGAACCAATTCCCCTACTGAAAAAGATTCAAATAGCTCAGAATTTTCCTTAAAATCTAGAACCATTTCTAAATCAGAATTTCTTCCTTGACCCTCAAAATGCACTTGCTTATTATCGGCATTCATTGCCGTAATTAACCATTCGGCTGAGAAATCAAAGTCTTCAACTGCAATATCTGGAAATACTAGCTCCATTTTTCTACTCCTTTCTCTTTTATCCTTTTATTCTACGTAATAACTGAGGAATCACAGTTAAAGGGACAATAGATTTCCATTTTCAACAAAAAAGTCATTGCTTTTACAATGACTCTTATATACTTTGTCCTTTTTCCTCAAGTTCTTGCCTCTCATCACTTCTCTCACGTTCCATAAGGGCTTTTTTATTTGCACGTTGGGCCCTTTGAAGAGAATTGGTCAAATTTCTCATAAAATCTGTATTGATGATTGCTTTGCCTTGGGATTGTTGGACGTTTTTTCTTTGCAAGTTCTTCCTTTCTTGCATTTTATGTGAAACAGCTTGAGCTAACTGACTTTTCTGATTGCTTTCTTCCTCTGGCAATATTTTTTGATAGAGTGATTTGAGTTCAGAAAATCCTTTCGCATTCTCCCGTTTTAATTTTTGAATAGTCGTTTGATCAGTCGTTTGTGAAATTTCCTTGTTTCGACTGTAAATCTGATGTTTCAGCTGAAAAATTGAGATATGGGTCTGTAGCTCTTCTATATAGCTATCTTTCGTAACAGGATAGCCCTTTAGAATAGTCAGCACTCCTTCATCTTGAAGAGGTTGAACTGCCGCTAATTCTCCCTTCAGACGTTTAATAGGTGCTTGAATTGTTAATGAATCAGCCTTTTCTACTGAAAAAGAAACACTATCTTCAAATTGGTTAGCAAGAGATTGTTTTAAAGATTGGTCTGCTTCACCTAGTTTATAATTTGGAGTCAGTTGCAATTCAGTCAGCTTCAGTCTTTGAAGAATCTCCTTCTTTTTCAATTCAACAAATGGCTGATCCGTTTCAAGTGGTTGAATTTGATCAAAAAGAGTTTTACGAACTAATAAACTACTTTGTTTTTCCTCCAATAAACTCAATTTTAAAGCATAGCGAAATGTTCCTAACTCCTGGCGCTCTTTTAATGATCGATCACTTTTCTTTTTAGCTGCTTCTACAAGATCTTTCAAATCAGCCGAAGAAAATAGCGATAAGTCTCGTAAACCAAGTTGCTTCTTCAGTAAGTCTTCTTTCATCTGACTCACATCATAAACTAATTCCGTAACATATTCAGGACGTCCCAAACCTGTTCCGTGTTTGTCATAAGCAGCATAGACTGGTTTTGTAATTTCAATGGGTTTTGCCCCATCTTTCAAATCATAACCCAGTTTTTTCCAGGAATCTAGTGTTTTGATAACACTTGCATTTGGATCCTGTTCTAAAATCCTTTGTTGGTTCTTTACTGAGAAATTGGCCAAATTTTTTTCCAGCCGAACGTCAGCTATTTCAGGAGCATTCTCACGAAATAGGTGCAAGATCTTATTTACTAGTCGTTCTCTCAATTCCTTCTCTCGACTCGCTATTAATTGCTGCAGATGATAGCCTGCAGCCTCCTGTTGTGTTTTCTCAAAACGACCATCAACTTTCCGAATCTTCTCGTAGGTTGATTTTTTTTCAGCTGAATAAGCTCCTCTATAGGTTTCTAGAAAGTTCTTCGTTTCTTTCAGAAATTCTTGATAGAGCTCTTTCCCATCATTTTCTAAATAGGAGTCCAGATAGCGGTCAAGGAAGAATTTACTGACTGCAAAATCTCTTGCATTTGATCCATAACGCCATTTTTTATCCATTGGCAAATGGTTGTAAGCCTGCTCCAAAAAATTTTTTTCAGCCGAAGAACGAACCTTCTGATCTCTAAATACAGAATTAATCAATTCACTTCTGATATTCGCCAAGATTTGTTCTCGTCGAACAATCATTCCTCTAGTCTGTTCATTCAACAGACCATGAAAAACATCGCTTTTAAAACGCTCAATAGTTTTCTGGGAAAAGTTTCCTCTAAATTCCATTCGTCCACGAGGTCGATAGAAAATTTTTTCTCTTGCAGATTCAACTTCAGATAAACCAAAATGCACATGAATATTGTCCGTGTTCAAGTGAATATTGGCCCACCAAAATGATGAATCAGATAAGCCTTCTTTTTCAATCAACCTTGGCAATGCTTCACGTATGACAGACTTGATAGCTTGCTGATCGACTTTCCCAGTTTCCAAATCATATAATCCTTCTTTGGCCAAAAAATCATTATCAAAAGAGATAACACCCTGCCATAGAAGAGAGCCATTTTGATAAGCCTGTTCTAACTTACTTTTCAATTCAGTTACTTTGCTACGCTGCAAGTAATTGGCCTCTTTTGTAAAAATCGCTGTCATCTCTTCATTTTGGTTTTCAGTAGCATAAGAACGATTCATATAATCGATGTACTCCTGGAAATTAAGTTTTGTTTCTGGAACTTCAGCTTGGATTTTTTGTAGTTCATCTTCAGTTAGAGACTCAATATTTTGTCTGTGCGTTTCTAAATTTAATTCATTATCAACCTCGACAGCTTCGTCTCTATTGGTGTAGTCTACAAACCCACTATTTGCTTCTGTATATTGCAGCATAAAGGTAATACTTGGACTAGAAGATACGTTCATTATTTTCCTCTCTTTGAATTAAAATAGTCCATTTTTTCTTAAAAGAGCATAGTCTTTTAATAACGGTTGTAATTCTTCAGGTTCAACTTGAAAATCATTGATCCACCGTCCTGATTGAGAAATGTGTAATTCTTTTTGCTCTTCAATAAATTGCATGGGAATCAATAAGATATTTGGTTCTTCTAACTCTGAACCACTTTCTCGTTCTAAAAAGGCGACAATAAAATCTTGATTTCCTTTTGTCCTCAATTGCCAGTGATGAGAGTTCCCGTTTTTCCTTTTATACAATGAGCTGTATTTTACATCAATCGTTAGACCATCTAGCCAAAAATCATATACTGGATTATTTTTCTTGAAATACTTATTCGCATCCGTTGCATCTGGAACATATTTTTGAAAAAGCTCCTCGGCCATTCCCCCGAGCTTAGCTGTCCTAGAACCATACTGAATTTTATCTTGAATTTTAAGGCAGCCACTCTTTATTAATTTCAAATGAGCTATATGAGTAGGCAACCCTGACTGTTTCACCGCTTCATGAAAATCTCCTGTTTCTAAATAGATTTCAACAATATCTACCATTTACTGTACCTCAATGAGAATGTTTGATAGTTTGACCACGTGCAATATCTTCTTGAATGACATCGTTGATTCTTGCCATCAATTCATGCTGTGTAGGATCCAATCGTGAATGAATAGATTCCAATTCTTGAACATCAAAATCATCTTTCGTAATAGCATGAAAGTTGGTTAGCGTTAGATAGAGAATTTGATCAAGTTGACGATGAATTGCCTTGTTATCATTTCCAGAATCAAAGGCATCCTCCAAATTTTTTTCCAGCTGAGTCAGTCGCTCATAGAAATTTTTTCCTTCTCCTAATTCAATAAAAAGTTTATAAAAAACTTCAATCAAAGTGACAAGCGTTGCTGAATTATTTCGATACTGTTTCTGCAAAGCAGACGATTCTTTCAAGTAGGATTTTATTTCCTTAAATTTTTCATGTGTTTCTTCGCTAAAATATAAGCTAAGTCTTGGATTCATTTTTCCCTCCTCAATTTTTCTGAGATGATCCTGTCAAATAATTGATTTTGTATCCTGGTTGAATATTAAAGATATATACATCAAATGAGATCTCATCATCTTCAATACTCTGTGCTTCCATACGAACTCCTCTAGCAACTAATTCCACATTTCTAAATATAGGTGTTACTCGATAGCGGACATGGTGGTTCGTATTTTTTATGTAGTTAGCAATCTTATTTTCATAGTAAACCATTGATGATTGTTCATCTTCAAAATTTGCATTTAAAGCACGTGTACCTGTAAATAAATTTTTAGCATTCGCATTCTCTCCACTTAATTGAAAACCGATTAAGTGAGAACGATTATATAAATAATCTTCTTTTCCGTTGAAAATTATTTTTTTATTTTTCCATCCTGTTGGTGTAATAGACGAAATAGATTCTCTATCTTCAGTTGGCATCAAATCTTTTCCCAACATCGCTTCAGCAATTCCTACACGATTTAAAAAATCTAGATCAGAATATTTTTCCCAGCTGCCACTTTCTAAACTCAATTCGCTTTTTGTAAATTGTGATTTTTCATTGACGATAATCACTTGATTTTTTCCGTCATACTCCTTCGATTTCAAATCATCATTTTTCAGAGTAGAATTCAAATTTGAGTTGGGATTTTTTTCTTCAGCTGAATCGGCTATATTCAATTGATTCGGGATATCATTTTGTGTCAAGCCAGATTTGATAGCATTAAAATTGTTAGGTTGTACGATAAAGATCGCAAGAAAAATGAGAATGATGAACAGTGATTTATTCTTCTTCATTTTCAAACACCACCTGACCGTCGTTCAGCTTCAAGTGCTGATACATCATCCATAAAATGTAACCAATTTGTGGTTAGTTCGTTTACAATATCTTGTTTAACATTTAAAGCTGAAAGAGAAATTTCATTCTTCAACATCAATTCTAAAATCTGACTTTGTTGTTGTTTGATATCAGATAATGTTTCTGCAAATTGATTATTGTACAAATTCAATCCGTCATTCATTACGATATTTTGAACTTGCGATAACATAAACTCATTGAAACTTGGATAGTTATATTTTTTTGAAATATCTCGAAGTTGTTCAAACATATCATCAGGTATATTTCTGATTTTGATTTCTTTAGTCATCACTTTCCACCTCTCCTTCATACTCTAACCAACGTGAAATATGATTGCCATAGCGATCCATTTTTTTTTCAAATTCAGAGAGTATCCCTGTCTGTTTTTTCATTTGTTCCAGAACATGGTCAGAAGCTAATTTCATATTTTCTAAATGAGCCACATACAAATCTTGAGCACGATTAAATTTTCCGTACTCAATTTTTTCACGACAGATTGAGAGCAGAAAATCATTAAAGGATTTGGCTTTATTTTTCTTAGCAAGAGATTTTAGATAATTAATTTCATCATCAGTAAGCCCTCTAATCTCAATTCGATTTTGTTTTATATTTGCCATTATTTTAAATTTTCCTTTCTAAAAAACAGCGCCCTTCTTTTTTCTTTTGTCGAAGCAAAAGCAAAAAGAAGCAAAAAAGAAAACTTCAACCTCGCAACATCACGAACCGATACGGTTCTATTTTTGCGGTTTTTCAACACACTAACACACACAGAGGGACTAAGGTCCTTTTTAGGTGTGTTGTGGTAGAAAAGAGCATAAGGGAAACTGTCCCCACGAAGCGTGTGGAGTTGATAGTATCAACGTTTCCAGTACCGGTAATTTTCTCGGTTTCACCTACTTACACACACATGCTATACTTACCTTTACACACTTTATAGGTGTTATACTTACACTGTATTTCTTCTTTACATACTTTTACTTACACCGTTTTTGACTTCGTTTAGAAGTTCAAAACTCAAAAATTAAGACTGATCTTCAGCTGGAAAGTTTCCTTCTTCACGATTTTTCTTCGCTGCTAAACGTTGTTCTTTTTCATCTTCTTTGATGAGGTTTAATTCCATTTTTAACTCTTCAAAAATTGATTCATACGACTGATTTTTATTTTTCTTCAATTGAATTTGAACATAAATTTTACCAATTTGTTTTTGAAGATTCTCTTCTACTTCTTTACGTTCCTGTTCCAAAGTGGCAACTTTTTTCCTTGCCTCTTCTAGTTGATTATCAATTTTTTTTAAATCATTTTTAGCCATTATTACTTCTCCTTTTTTCTAATTTCGTATTTCTTAATTCCTTAATTTATTTCCTGCAAAGCTGGCAATTTTTTCTTTTATAATTTGGAAGTTGCTCCACAAATCGCCATCTAATTTTTTCAAATCAATCACATAAACTTCATGATCATTTTTCTTGATAGTTAGTGTGAAAGAACGTTCATTAATTTTAATTTCCTGTAAAACGAGGTACATTGAAGAAAACATTTCTCCTTTATATCCTGGATTACTACGATAGGTTATTCCATATTCATCAATATCCAGCACAACCCATTTCTGTTTTCTAATCAAACCTTTTGTACTTGTGAATACAGTACGATGCTTTCTAACTGGTTGATTTTCCTTTGGTGCTAATTTAAGTTGTTCTTTCATTTTTCTGCCTTTCTTTTTTTGATTGATTCTAGTATAAGAGATAAATGAAAAAAATTTTTTAAAGGGACAATCATAAAAAATAAACCCCCTTAATTCAAAAATTAAGGAGATTCATTCTCTTTATTCACTATCGTTTATCTTATCCCACAAGGGTTGGAACCAAATAGAGCTTAACAATGGACGATATAATATCTTTGTCAAAATTGTAGAAATTAAAATACTAAACCATAGTACACTCATGGTATCGTAATAATAAAGAATTGTAGAAGAGTTAAGATTTACAAACCACTGATAAGTAAGAAAGGCCGACACAGTAAGTAAAATATATAGAGTGAAGCAACAATCAATCATTATAAAAAACATTACATGGTAAAGCTTTTTAAAACTTTTCTTTGATTTCATTTTATTTTACCTCACTTTAATTCATTTCTACAGTTTCAATAGGGTTTGAAAATTCAAATGTTCCATCTTTGACTGCCTGTTTTTTCTTGTCCAAAGACTCCAATTTAGCCTTCAACTTTTCAATGTTTTTATAGGCTGTTTCGATGGTTCTATTCTTCGTTTCGATGTTTGTATCCAGAGTAGCAATATTCTTTTGATTGGCTTCGAGATCATCACCTGTTAGATATTTTGCTTCTGCTTGAAGACTCACTTTTCGTGAGTTATCATCTTCAATAGATTCCTTCAATTGAGAAATTGATGTCGTCAATTTTTGAGACTGTTCATTCTGGAAATTGATCTCTTTTTCGATTTCCTGAAGAGTAAATTCTTCTCTGGAGACAACTTCAATAGCTTTGATTTCAAGCTGAGGATTTTGAGGAGTTACAAAGAATTGTACAGTGTCCTCTTCTCCAGATTTCTTCTGAGAAACCTTTTTAGAATCACTGGATGGCGATGAAATATTCACATCAATTGAGCTAGAAGAGACTGTCTGATTCGTCACATCGATCGCAAATGCTCCAAAATTTTTCGGAACTCCTTTAATAATAACTGATACTTTATTATCAATGATTGGCACAACATCCATCTCTATTTTTGAGTCTTTATGTTGCGCATAGAGTTTCCATTTCAATCGTTTGGCATCGATGCCCCGATCTATCGAAGTCGTAGCATCTTTTGTCTCAAATTGTAAAACGATAATTCCAGTATCTGGTGAATATTCCTGGCTGACCAGTTTTATCTCACCGCTACCATTCGCAAAAACCTGCTTTGTTTTGAGTTGTTCTGAGGTGTATGTTTGTCTTTGTGGTGAGAAAATCGCTCCCATCAAAAGGCTTAACCAGGTCAAAAATAACATTGAGAAAATGACTAGTTTTCTCTTAATAATATTCTCTTGAAACCAAACTTTAGTCTTAATAAATGGCTTCAAAATTGGGCTAGATTTTATCTTTTCAATCCAGCGTTTGAATATTTCAATTAAAGTAGACATTTTATTTCTCCTTCCTGATTTTTTCATAAAACTGATTTGTTAAAGAGGTTATATTCGTCTTTTTTTCAGTAACCCACATTCCATATAAAGATAAAGAAAAAACTATAATAGCTACACAAATAGTTGCAAACATATCTCTCATTAACTCGACACTTCCAAAATAAAATGATTCAAAGACTGTCATAAAAGAAACTTCTTTTACTCCTACTAATTTAAGAAAAGTTGGACTCATATTAACTAAATTTACAATTACATACGCATTAAATCCTAAAAAGAGATTTACTGATACTAAAACTAGCGAAATAAAACCAGATACACCTCCTAAAATTGCAAAAACTCGATACTTCACATTTGTTGCAAACAACATATCAAAAGTTGATACATCGTCGAAACTTTTTTGTTCACTCGATTGTTCATTCGATAATATATATTTTTTTATACCTCTCAAATGTTTGTTAGCTCTTTTCTGCTTCAAACTAGATGATTTAGTTCTTCTCATGTTTCTTATATCCTTTCCAAATAAATGAAACCTTACTTTTCGGCCAAACACTTTTTAGTAGCATTAAGAACGCCAATGGCAGCCTTTTCGTTTTGATTTCATTTCCAAAGTTATCACATATAGTTATCCTGAAGAGCGGTACAAACCAGATCGCAATCAAGATAGTTCCAACCACGCCATGCGCAATAGCATTTAAAATTTGATACATACTGCCTCCTTAAATACAACCTAACTTTTCAGGTGCCAAATCCAATGTTAGCCAAAGAGCCTCATCTTGAGAAATATGTGTTAGTCTTCCTCCCTCATCATTAAAACGATGTAGGGTAAACGTTCCATCTGATAATTTTCCTAAAACAACCATTCCTTCATTTGTCCTAGTACGCCATAGTTCACAATCATTTTGAAAGGCTGTCTCGGCCCATTTACTTAGCTTTACCCTTTTAGTCATTTATGGCCTCCTGAATACTTTTCTCATCTGCTACAATCTTTTCCTCTGAATCTCTTGAAGCATATAGATATTTCTTTATTTTTCCCTTACGAATCTTGATGATAGTTGCAGCTTTTTCAACCTGGTATTTTTCTACCAACTTTTGACCTTCTTCTGTCTGAGTGTCAATGTAAAATGTAGGATAGGAACCTTTATTTGCTGCATCTACAACTACACTTTTTCCAACCTGACAGTAAGGACAATCTTTTTTATAAAATACTAGATTTACATTTTGATCAAGTACAGTATTCTGGTATTCCTTCTGAGTAAGGTGAGGATCATAATCTAAGATAAAATAATCTTTATACAGCCTATATCCTCCTAAAACTGCGAGACTCACAAGTAAAATGACAAGAAGAGCCCCTAGAGCTAACTTTATGTTGCTAAAAAGCTCTCTCATCCTATCTCCTCCTCATCCATAAAATCAAATATGGAACCTTGAACATAATCAATCTTGGCCAATTCTTTTATTTCTAATTTCAAGTTAGTGAACGTTGTCATCACTTCTTGAAAGAGTAAAGGATCAAATTCCTCGGAATCCAATACACGGACAATTGGCAACATTGGATAATGATCTCTCAACTCCTCCTGCAGGTAATCTGAAATCATTTTATCATTCGAGATAACACTATCTACTCTAATGATCGCTGGAATGCTAGAAATACTCTCCTCGTTTTGATAAAAAGTTAAAGCCACATCCCCTGCAGAAACAGACTCAAATTTTAAATTATCCGATGAAAGTTTAAAATAATAAGCCAATGGTTCCTGACCAACCCCTGTTAGGTAGTATCCTCTAATAATTTTGAATAACTCTGACATCGACCTTTCTCCTTCCTAACAAACTTTTAAAAGTCTAAACGGAGCTTGATACACATTAGGATAGTGAATCAATCTCTTTTTTCTTTGTTCAGGAAGTGGTTTACGGTAATGTTTTTGAAGATACTGAAAAGCTAGTCCCAAGGTATCAAAAACTAAAACTTTATTCTCCCCATTACAAATATAGTCACCTAATTCAAAACTGAAAATTACGTACTTCATTCTTCTTCTCACTTTCTATTTTGGCCAATCATTGCCAATCGATCTGTCTCTAATTCAGAATCATATCCGTTTTCAAAACGAACTTGTTGACGAATCCCTATAAGTGAGAGAACTAAGAAAAGTCCTCCTACAAATATAAGGCTAAAGAATCCAACTAAAATCAAAATCATATCATTCCTCCATAGATTATTTTATATACATTTATATCTTAGTGATAATCGTAGATATAAATGTAAGGCAGTCTGCGGGTTTTTAAAATTATCCAATATCAAGCTCAAATAAAGATAGTTGTTGTGTTTGTTTAAAGCCATCTTTAACCCTTTCTATCACTCTCTGAGTGAACTCTATACTTTCTTCAAAGAAAGCAGCAATATTGGCCATATAAGCCTCCTGACGTTCTTTCTTCACCTGGATAAGGGAAAGCAAGATTGCTTTGATAGAGGCTAATCTGATGCCTCCTCCACGACCGTGTTTGACTGTGAAGAAGATCTTTTGTTCTGCTTTGAGAACCTTCAATACTTTATCCAATGAACGCTCAGGAATGTTCAACTTCTCTCGTATCTCTTTTTTCGTCGTCTGGATAAATGGATCCTCGGATTGATAGAAACCTTCTAAATAGGCCATGACATCTGTTTTCCATTCATAGAGATGACTATTCTTCCTGTCAGCACGTTTCTTCTTGAATTTGTACCAACGTTGCTTCACAAAGAGATCTGAAGCCTTGAGTTCCTGATTGACCCATGCTTTACATAAAGTCATCACATAATCACGACTAGCAGCTTCATATTTTCCTGAGTAGGCGCTTGTGATAATCTTATGATATTCAGCTGAAGAGAGTGGCTCGTCTAGATTCGCATTAAAACTAGAAAGAACCTCCTCACACTCTTCCTGATCAATTCCTGAAGAGAAGTTGGCTAAAGCTAGCGTGAAAAGAACGTTGTTTCTTCCCATCAAGGCTTTTCCACCTTTGATATTCCCCTCTCTCATCAGCAATTGATACCAGGGTTCATCAATCTGTTTCACCCCTTCAGAGCCTGAAATAACCGTCAAATTGGGCTTTTTACTTGGGAAAGGAAGTTCTGATTGCTTCATTGACCAATCTAACCACTCCTGGAACGAATAGGTATAGTCAGGTTCAAAGAATTCGACATTATCAGTTCGAGGAATACGAGCAATCCCAAAATGGTTACAAGTCAAATCTACTGGTAAAGTTTGAGCAAAGTAATTTCTCAAATTTTGAGAGATAGCTTTGGCCACCTTCACCACTCGAAATTGAGAATGAGCTGTAACATAAGCTGATTCTGAGAGGACAAAATAGGCTTGAAATCCCTTATCAGATTTTAGAATCAACGTTGGCATAAAACCTAACTCCAGAGAAGCGGTTAAAATATCTCCTGTCGTCATTTCTTCAGCTGCAGAGGTAATATCGAAGTCAATGTAGAATGTGTTAATCTGTCTAAGATTATCTTCAGAGTGCCCACGTGTAATCCGTCGACCAGCATCGCTATAGCTTCCGTAGCAATATACGTTAGGGGTCCAGTGCGTAAACTGATCCTGGTTCTCCAGCAATGATTCGACAGAGGTTAAAACAACACCACGTGCCTTAACCATATTCGCTTTTGAACGATAAGCAAATACCGATCCTCGTCTTCCTTCTTCAGCTGAAGAGATGAGCTGTAGATGGCTATTCTTAAATTTTTGTGTTCTTAATCCGTCCTTTGTGATGATGGATAAGCATTTTAATAAATCAATCTTTTTCATGTTTTTTAATTTCTACAAATCAACTATAAGAATCTCTTGTTTTTTTAATCCACAAAATGGACAATACCCATATTCAGTAGTACTTGTATTGTGCTGATTCTCAACACTCACTTCTGCTATCCAAAAATACTCTTTTCTACAAGATGTTTTAATTGGAACTAAATCAATTTCATCCCTCTCCACCTTTGTTTCGTTTTGTAATAGTTCATCTAGAAGACGTTCCCAAGTACAAACATGCTCCTTTAATACTGCTTCTTTCATGATAATTACTCCTCATTGATTCTCATACTTTTAGGTAGCTTTTTACTCGGTAAACAGTAACCTTCAGATAAGTCCCTTTTGCTATAAAATTCAGGACTATATGTCATGATGTGATCACTTCTTCTCCATCCTCGACGAAGTTGTTTGTAAGATAAAGAAACACGCTTCTCAATTTCTTTAAAACTAAATCCCAGCTTCAAATAGGTTGTTACAATAGTTGTAGCATGTTCTTTGGACTCTTCGCTTCTTGTTCTTCTCTGAAAGTTAATCTGCTTATCTTCTTCATTTAATGCTATCTGATAGGCAATAAACAACTTCCGCATTTCCATAATTTTATGTTGCCAGACCAAGCTGTAAGGTTGTCCTGAATATCGATTCACTAAGTCCTTTACGGGTTGTTTAAATTTCAGCTGAAGAGGATCGAATTCTCCAAGGTCAGAAAACGGATCAATGAAACCTAATGGTTCGCTTTGAATTAATTCATTGTATAGCGCTTCTCTGTCCATTCCAATATATCTCCTTCTGTCAAATGCACGTCATTGAGTCAAATAAGCTTAATTGGATGGCTGTAGGCGCTTGTTCGCTGTTTCCATTCTTATCATGATCGATAACGTCAAAGATTTCTAACGTGTCTAAATTCATTACAATCTCTAATCCTATCATCATTTAACTCCTTTCAAATAGAATTTTAAGCGAACAAAAAAGAGAACAGATTTCTCTGTTCTCCTAAAAATATTGAATTATTTGATTTTCTAAAAACTCTTACCACTTACTGTTATTTTCTCCTTATTAAATTACCAGTTAAAAGCTCTAAATTTAAAACATCTCAACATACACTGCTGAGATGTTCTAATAGCTATTTTTTTAAATTTAATGTAGTGGTGTTTATGCTATCTACTTCGAAGTTTCTTACGAATCTTATAAGCTAGATTAAACAAGAAATATAATGAACTAGTTGGATAGTTAAACTCACCAGCAAATTCCTCAATAGTGGGATTAAACTTAGATTTAAAATTAAATAACCCGCCTTCTAAGTTGTTTTCAATTCCACCCATATTATGAGTCTCTGCCCCACGTTCAAATGAATGTTGAGCTGTCTCAAACCATGTAGGTATAGCAGGTTGATAGTGTCTAAACTCTTCATTCATTCCAGCATATAAGTTTTCAGATGTTTTCCCAAATTCGATGGTCAAAGTTCCAGACAATGGAACGACACTGTCCCCTCCATCAATATGGCTCTTAAGAAAAGCAATTTCTTCTTCTAATCGTTTTCTCTCTTGCTGATTCTCTTTTACTTTGCCTTCTTTCGTTTTATCTGTAAACTTCTGCGCTGTTTTTAGATTCTTTTCGAGTTGATTCTCAACTTCTTTCAGTCTATTAGGTAAATCTAAATAGCTCAGTGTGATAAAGGAGTGATCAGGATAAGTATTCAGTAACTTCTGATAATAATCTTTGCCTCGTAAACTGATGTTCTTGCGAGACTCTGTTTTCTTCATTAAAAATGAAAATTCATCTAATAAGTCGAGTCCACCGAATTTTACTTCCAATCCTTTATTTCTTGCAGTTCGGATTGCCTGTCTAGTAGACTTGGATAGTTGATCCAGAGAGAAGTTTTCTTTATGAATATTAGCTTGAAAACGTGGTTGTATATTTTCTGCCATATCCTTTGTCAAACCAGTCCAATGAACTTTGTTTTTTTGCAATTCCTCAATAATTTCAAAAGTTTTAGAATTTTGAATAATTTCTTGGTCGATAAGACTTCGACTGATAAACAAACTTGGATCAAATTTAACCATTATTGCATGGCTTTTTTTAGCAAGTTTTTTCAACGTTAAAAGTACAAATTTCAGAAGTTCTTTATCTTCATAGTCAATTACTGGACCTCGTGGAATATAGAACATAGAAAGTCCTAATGGTAGCGGCTGAATTAAGATATTCGCTACTCCAACTAGTTGATTTTCTTTATAAAATCCAACTCTCTCATTCCCCCAAGTATCCTTTATCTTGGACCAATCACTACTCTGCAATAAATTTCCTTGAGGATGATTTTGTAAAAATAAATCCCACTCTTTGACATCAACATTCATTTTATACGTAAACATAACTCCAACACCAACTCCCTTTAGAAACCTTTTTATTAACGTGCTACTCCCGTACTAAATCTCTAAATTTCATCTAACTTTAACTAAAAAATTATAAAAATAGAAAATAAGTTCAAGTAATTATATAATGAAATTTATTTTTCAGCACTATACAAAGGGTGAGATTAATAAAACCTCACCCTAAATTTAGTAATAATCAGTATATTAGTTTGGATAAATGTATCTTACAGTTCCTCTTGATGCTGTCGGATTAAACCATCCACGATAATTTCCAATTGGTTGAGTTCCACTACCATCATAGTTACATTCAGAAACTTGAATACGAGTTGATGATTCAACAGCCGTAACAACTGCTACGTGACCATATCCTCCATCATCCCATGAAGCAATTGCTCCAACTTGTGGTGTAGAACCTGTACGGAAACCTGCAGCCGCTGCACTTGCAGCCCATTGACCACCATTCCCCCAGTAATCGCCAGCCCATGGTGCTAAAGTTTTTGCTCCCCATGTACATTGACCTACTGGATAACTTGATGCATTTGAACTATAGGTTGGGCGCTGACTTACAGTAGTTACTGCAGGTGTGTAGCTTGAATCATCGTCTGATGATGAGCTTGAAGTTGCTTGTACTTGTGCTGCAAAGGTTGTATTTGCTGATGCAGCAACTGTTTGTTGTTGACTTGTTTGTTTCGCTTTGTATGCCGCTTCCGCTTCAGCTGCTGCTTTAGCTTCTGCTTCAGCTGCTGCTTTTTGCTCTAACAAAGTAGCTTTTTCACTTTCTGCGGTAGCTTTTTCAGCTGCAAGATTCAACTCAGCGGCTTTCAATTCTGCCTGTTTTGTTGTCAAGGCTTGAGCGTCATCAGCAAGTGTTTGTTGGTTGGCAATAACTGTGTTGATTGCATCATTGTTTGCAACTTGTTTTTCAGAAATTGCTTTTTTATCTTCTTTTTGTTGTTGCAACATTTTGTTATTTGCTGATACAATCTCACTCATAGCTGCTACACGAGAAATAGCTTCTGTGATTGAATTAGAGTTAATAATTGTGTTAATGTAGCTTGTAGCAGTTCCATTAGTTTGCGCACTACGGGCTTGATTCTCAAGTGACTCATTACGCGCTACAATATTTTTTGAAAGCTCTGAGATTTCGCCTTCAAGTTTTTTAGATTCTTCTTGAAGTTTTTCATTCTCAGCTTGCAACTTTTCTTGTTCCGTTTGAATAGCTGTTACTTGAGTTTGAATCTCATCAACTTGTTTTTGAGCTTCCTTTTGTTGTGTTGTCAACTCACTAATTTTGCTATCTTGAGCAGCAATTTTTTCATCTGTTGTATTGGCTTTAACACTTGAAAGCACAGCTCCTTGTGAAACTAATACTGTACTTAACATAAGTGATGCTAGAATTTTTTTCTTCATAAGTGTAAATACTCCTTCTTTAAAAAGACAATACTAGTATATCAAAAAAAGGCCTAATAAATATTACGCCTTTATTACAGTTTTGTTTCTTTCTCATAGATATATTTTTTCAAAAATATATTGGAAAACTAACATCCATATAAAATTCAATATCATACTAGGACCCAGACTATAAACTATAAAAACAGGTAGATTTTCTGCAGTCATTCCTACCACCTGCGCTAGGATAAAACTTCCAAATTCAAATGTGAAAGTCATCATTAAAATAGCTAATAATCTTGTCCACCTATTTAACAAAATAACAGAGTTACTTTTATATACGATTGCTCCAATAATTACAAATAGCAGACTAGCTATTCCAATCAAATGGAAGAAGTAAATATCGTATACAAGTCCTACAACTAGGCAATAAGCTAAAAACAGATACTCAGATACTTCTATCGTTTCAAATAATAAGAAGATAAAAATAAAGTGGCTAACAATTTGTATATGTGGGAAAAAACTATTTACAAACTGCCCTAAATGGCTATCGATCAAGATAATTAAGGGCAATAGTACAAACATTCCTATCTGCTTAAAAAGTCTCATGATGGATTCCCCACTAACTCTATGACTTTAAGATTCATTGGATCAGCATGCAGTTTAACCATAACTTCTCTTGTTAAATAGTCATTACTATGTGTCACTGATACTACTTCCCCTACAGGGATATCTGTAGCATTAAAGTTTCCTAATCCTCCAGTCGCCACTTTGTCGCCTTGGCTAATGTCGCCATTGCTATTGAGCTGGCTGATTTTCAAAAGTTCTTTTTCCTTATCATAACCGATAATAATACCATAAATGCTACTAGAACCGTGCTGGATTTTAACGGAAATCTTCTCTGTATTCTCAGCGTTTGTCAATAAATTGACCACAGTTGAGTTGTCTTCTACTTTTTCAACACTTCCAACCAATCCTCCACCAGCAACAACAAGCATGTTTGTTGTTGCTCCTTGTTGAGAACCAACGTTAACTGTTAACTCTTGTTTCCAGGTTGATGGAGTTCTCATGATAACATCCGCAGCAATTAACTTGGTCGCATTTAATTTGGACTTCATATCTAATAACTGACGTAATTGCTCATTTTCTTCCTTCAGACTGTCTGCTTCATTCGTTTCTTTTTCCATTTGATAGAGTTCTTTTTTAAGAGTTTCATTCTCATTATAAGCTCTCGTCAAATTTCCTAAATCAGACTTTGTAGATTCTAACCATTGGAATGGTTTTTGAACAATTCTATCTATCAGAGAAATGTCATCTCCAACTTTTGTCACAACCGCACTTGATTTCGTCATCACTAAAAAAACTGAAACCACTAATACAACGACAAATAGAACAATGATATATTTTGATTTTTTAAAACGGTTCATACCTCTACCCTATCTCATTCTATACTTCACTCTAGGATTTTAACAAAAATAGAATACCGCCCAAGACACAAATAAGTAATAGAGCTACACTATCTTTATTCATCCATTTCAACTGTCGATACTGACTACGTCCATTTCCGCCTTGATACCCTCTAGCTTCCATAGCTGTAGCAAGAGAATCCGCTCTTTTCAAACTGGTAGCGAACAAAGGTATCAAAATAGGTATCATAGCCTTGACTTTTTGGATTACATTCCCTTCTCCAAAATCAACACCACGCGCCTTTTGAGCATTCATAATGCGAATAGTATCATCCATCAATGTTGGTACAAAACGTAAGCTCATAGACAACATGAGCCCGATCTCATGAACAGGAACCTTAAACCTTTTCAAGGGCCCAAGTAAGGACTCAACTGCTGTAGCCAAGCTTAATGGCATGGTCGTCAAGGTAAGCAAGGTTGAGAAAAAGATAATCAACACAAAGCGGCAAAAAATGATCCCTGCCTGTTCAATACCATGACTCGTGATTTTTATGAATCCCATCTCGAACAAGACATCTCCACCAGAGATAAAGAAAAGTTGAAAAAGGGTTGTAAAAGCAATCAGAAAAAACATAGACCGCAAACCTTTTATGAAAAAAGATAAGGGAACTTCAGATAAGGCTACAAATATACCTGTTGCAACGAAAAGGATCACATTAGTTATTGGATTATTAGCCCAAAAAACGATAATAATTAATAAAATCATTGCCACTAACTTACTACGAGGATCCAAACGATGAACAATCGAATTTCCTGGTATGTAACGACCTAAAATCATGTTATCCATTGATGAACTCCTTAAACTCCTCTATCGTTATCGGCAATTGTTTAAAAGAAACTCCTCGTTCAGCTAGTCTTTGAGCAAATCTTGTGATTTTTGGAACACCTAATTGGATTTTTTCCATGAATCCGACATTTTGAAAAACAAGACTTGGCTTCCCATTCTTGACCAACTTTCCTTTTTCCATCACATAAACTTGGTCAGCAAATTCGGCTACGTCATCCATAAGGTGAGTCACCAAAACAATCGTGATGCCATCTTGATGAAGCTTTTTAAACAAAGTCATCAACTCTTTCCGACCAATCGGATCTAGTCCTGCTGTAGGTTCATCTAAAACTAAGATACTAGGCTCCATTGCTAAAATTCCAGCAATAGCAACCCTTCTCATCTGACCTCCTGAAAGTTCAAACGGGCTGCGCTCAAAGAGTGACTCGTCAATTCCTACTAAAGCTAGTTTTTCACGCGCAATAGCTTCTGCCTCTTCTACAGAAACTCCAAAATTTTGAGGTCCAAAAGCCACATCTTTCAAGACCGTTTCCTCAAAGATTTGATTTTCTGCAAACTGAAAAACCAAGCCCACTTGTTTGCGGATTTGACGAATTTGCTTATTGACGGATGTTGATGTAATTAATGTATCAAAGACACGAACACTTCCCTTTGTGGGAACCAACAAACCGTTCAAAAGTTGTAGAATTGTAGATTTCCCACTTCCTGTATGCCCAATAATTGCTGTATAAGATCCATCCTCTATTGACAAACTAACATCGGACAAGGCAGCTGAGGCAAAGGGTGTTCCTTCCTGATACGTATAACTCACATTGTCTAGAATAATTCCCATAAAGCCTCCTCGAGCTCCTCTTCGGTCAGGTAGTGCTCTGGTAATTTCAAGCCACTAGTACGTAGCGATTCTTTTAATTGGTTGACAAAGGGTTGATCTAAGCCAATTTGATCTAAATCTGACCTAGAGAATAATTCTCTAGGAGTGCTTGTTGACTCGACTTTTCCTTTATTCATTACCAAAACACGGTCACTCATGGCAACCTCATCTAAGTCATGTGTAATGGATATGACTGTCATCTGGTGATCTTGGCGAATCTTCTGGACTATCTTAATCAACTCTAGTCGTCCTTCTGGGTCCAACATACTTGTAGCCTCATCCAAGATTAAAATATCTGGTCGTAGAGCTACAACTCCTGCGATAGCCACCCTCTGTTTTTGCCCACCTGACAAGCGAGCTGGTTCTTTTTTAGTAAATTCAGCCATCCCAACTAATGACAGAGCTTCAGAAACTCGTTTCTTCATCTCTTCAAGTGGAATCCCTTGGTTTTCTAGCCCAAAAGCAACATCATCTTCTACGGTTGCCCCCACGAATTGGTTATCAGGATTTTGAAAGACCATGCCAATCTGACGTCTTTTTTCCCAGACGTTTTCCGGAGTTAGGCAATCACCGTCTATCCAAATTTCTCCAGATTCAGCCTCGAGTAAGCCATCAATCAAGCGAACTGTCGTTGATTTCCCACTCCCGTTGTGACCAACGATTGACAACCATTCTCCACGTTTCACGTGAAACGAAATGTTATGAACATCATAATGTTCTTGATCTGCCTGGTATCGAAATGACAGATTCTTAATTTCAATAATCGATTCCATATCTAGCGAAAGGTTCCTTTAAACAAATACGCGCTTCCCTTGAAGTAATCATAACCAGAATAAACTGTAAAGAACAAGGCAATATAAAGAGTTATCTGACCAAGTAAATTCCAATGGAATAACAAGAAGATAATCGCAAACATCTGGCTAAATGTCTTGATTTTTCCTGGCATTGCTGCAGCTAAAACAGTCCCTCCGGTTTCAACTAAAAGCAAGCGCAAACCAGTAACTGCAAGTTCACGACAAATGATAACAGCCACCACCCAAGCAGGAGCCATATTTAGGCCTACCAGCATAATAAAGGCTGACATAACCAACAACTTATCTGCCATTGGATCTGCGAATTTCCCAAAATTGCTAACCACTTGCCACTTTCTAGCTAAATAGCCGTCTAGATAGTCAGTGATACTTGCGATGGCAAAAATAATTGCTGCTATTTTATGTAACACAGGAGACTGTCCAAATGATAGAAGGAGAACAAAAATCGGAATAAATAAAATTCTACCAAGCGTAAGTATGTTAGGAATATTTTCTTTTTTCATAGTATCCTTCCTTAATTTGAACTTAATTTCAATGTAATCCAACCAGTTTGACCAGTTAATTTTGCAGTGTCAATTTCTTGATTATCGATCTTGATTTTCACGCCTTTAACAACACCTAATGTGATAGTTACTGGAGAGCCTTTAGAAACTGTTGTTTTGGCCATCTTATTATTAGGCTCAAGAGTAGTTCCTCCAGCCAATTCAGTATCTGAAACACTAATCCAGCTTGTTGCATCCGTCACAGATAATTGAAGCTCAGCAGTATCTTTAGCAGTTTTATACTCTACCGATATAACATCTCCCTGACCTGAAACAGTCACAATTGATGCTTCACTCGAACTTGATGGGCTAGTGGTTTGGTTGCTAGTTGTTGTTTCACTGGTTGTTGCATTTGTAGTAGTTACAACATTATAGTTAGCTGAAGTTGTTTCTGTTGGTTGTGTTTGAATATAATTCCAAACATAGTAGGTTACAAAAATTAATATCGATAGGGAGAATAGGACGAAGTAAAAAAGTGGAAGCAAGGAACGTTTCTTACGATTGGAACGTCTACGACCTGATAGTTCTATCTCATCAACATCAACTTCCTCATAGGTAATCATACTCCCTGAATCATATGCGTCTAAAACAATGTTTTCATCCAATTCAACTGCCCATGCATACTTCCTTAAAAAAGATCGAGCATAAAATGAGCTAGGCAACTTATCAAAATCATCTGATTCTAAAGCCTCTAGCATATCAAGTTGGATATCTGTTTTGCGCTGCAATTGCTCTAAACTCAAACCCTGGTTTATTCTTGCTAAACGTAAAACTTCACCGATTGTCTTTTTTCTCATACTTACCATACCTTCTTTCTAGTCTAATTTATTTCAATCATTATAACGGAAAAATCGTAACCTCAACCATCTCACTATTGTCGATAAAATGATGTCCTACCTCAAGAACATCATCCAAGGTCATTTCCTGTATAATCTTTGGCAAATCAAACAGGGTTGTTTCGTCAGAATGTGACTGATATTGGGTCGCAATAAATTCTAAAGAGTTCATATTATGGATAAATTCTCCATAAATTTCACTTTTGATTAAATCAAGATGTTCCTCTGATACATCCGAATCGGTCGCAAAGTTCTGAATTGCCTTCCGGAATTGATGAGAAATAGCAACAGGTTCCTTTGTATCCATTGTCAGCATCAAAAAGTTAAAACGTCGATTGATCTCAACTTCTAAAGATAATGAAGAATCTAATTTACCAGTTTCATACAAACTCTGAAATCTTTTAGAAGTCCAACCAAACATCATCGTAAATAACGCTCTTAATAGAACGCTATATCGATAACAATCCGGGTGACTCATATCAGAATTCGTTCGAACACCAATTGCTAATTTAGGTGATGCGACATCCATACGAATACTCTCAACCTTCTTTACAGGGTGTAAAGCGATTGTTTCTCGTAGATTTTGAACTATACAAACTCCAACATCCTTTTGCAAGAAATAATTCTGTATCAACTCTAAATCAAAATTTCCAACTATGAAAATATGGCTGTTGACAGGTGTGTAAAACTCATCAAAGTTATCTCGTAAATCCTCTAAACGAATATCTTCTATCGAATCTTCAGTCCCAACAATATCTGAAGCTAGTGGAGTTTCTGGATATAGATTTGCAAGTGTTTTAAAGAACAAGCAAGAATCTGGATCATCCTGATACATCTCTCGTTCTTGCTGGATGATATCCTTTTCACGTTCAACTGACTCTTTAGTAATATGAAAATTTGTAACGAGTTCTTCAAGCAAATCCAAACATTCTATAACACGATCAGATGTTGAAAATAGATAACTAGTATTTGTAAAGCTTGTAAAGGCATTACTTTCTGCTCCTAGTTCAGTAAAAGCTGCCATAATGTCTTCAGCATTTTCTCTTTCAAAGAGTTTGTGTTCTAAAAAATGAGCAATCCCACTAGGATATGTTTTCTTTTTCCCATCTCTAACTGTAAACTCTGTGTCAACCGAACCAACTTGAACAGTTACCACACCATAAACTTCGTTAAAATCATTTTTCGGAAGTAAAGTAACTGTCAAGCCGCTTTCTAATTTCGCTTGATAAAGAGTTTCCTTTACAGCAGGATAAAATTTCTCTTGAAAAGTTACTCTAGTCATTCTGCTCCTTCCATAAAATAGATAGCCTGCAATTTCAAACTAGATGCCGCCCTACAGATTTCATCCCTGTCAACTTGCTCTAGCTGCTCTATCAAAGTTTCTTGGTCTAAAACTGATTTACCAAAAAAGATGCTCAAGTATTCTCTATCTATAATCGAATCTTGATTATCCTGACTCAACAACATCGTCCTACGAATCATTTCCTTAGTTTGAGTAACTTCAGCATCTGTAAATCTACCATTTTTGATTGCTAACAATTGATCATTCATCAATTTTCTTGCCTTATTTCGATTTTGACGATTTATCCCAGCAAATAATCTTAAAAATCCACTAAAGAGATCTAAGTGACTAGAAACAGTGTAGGCCAGTCCTTCTTTTTCCCTAACTTGAGTAAACAATTTAGAGTGTGGGAAAGCTCCAAGCAAACCATTCACGAGAAGCAAGGCCATCTTTTGGTCTTCTCCATAACCAATTGTACTATGATAACCCATTTCTAGAATAGACTGACCTAGGTTTTTCCTGGCAATTCCTTCTCTAAGAACATTTGAATAACCTTGCTGATATTGAATGTTTACAGTTTCTTTACGACCTGTCAAGTTAAATTTCTTCAAGTTTTCCAAGACTTCAATTTCATTAAATTCACCTAAAAAGAATAAATCAATCCTATCTTCTTTCAGCATTTTTTGAAAACTTGAATAGCAAGATTTAGAAGTCTCTTCGGAAATTCTGGCAATTAAATCTTTAGGAACTAACTGCATTGATTCTTCTTGGAAAAACAACTGATCCAATTCTTTATGGGCAAAGAAGAAAGGATCCTCTAATTCTGATTCTAGTCTCGCCAACAATTGTTTTTTTTCAATTTCAAAGGTATTTTTCTCAAATTCATCTTCATTTAACAATGGATTAAATATGACTTGATACAATAATTCTAAAATCTGAGCAGTTATTACGTTTTTCTTACTTAAAAATTCATCTCGAACATAAGTCAAACTAACGTCTACTAAGTGACTTTGCCCCCTTCTATAAGCATGAGTTGACAAATCTGCTCCATACAATGCTGCCAGATGTTTTCTAAGAACCTGGGCAGTTGGATAACCTTTATTAGCAGTTTCAAGCATACTGGCACTTAGCATGCGACCAGAGATTAAATCCAGAGATAATGGAGCTGTGAAACGCATGGTTATTTTATTTGTCTTAAACTTTTTAGATTGGATAAAATGCACTGCAATTCCAGGGAATAACTCCATCTTTTACCTCCTTTTACATAGAGTTCTATTATACCATGAAAACGAAAATTTTTCCTGTTCTCTTTGACGCTTTTGAAATTAAAATCGTTTTCATATCTTAGGTTTTCCTTCCACTATTTTAAGTAAAATATGGTATAATACCAAAGATTGAGGTGAACTATGGAATACAAATTATTTGAAGAATTTATTACGCTCCAAGCTCTTTTAAAAGATCTTGGAATCATCCAAAGTGGTGGCGCTATTAAATCATTTTTAGCTGACCATCTTGTATATTTTAATGGGGAATTAGAAAATCGTCGCGGCAAAAAAATTAGAATTGGAGATTCTATTGAAATCCCTGATTTAAAAACTCAAATTATTCTAGTTAAACCAACATCAGAAGAACTAGAGGAGTTTCGTCTAGAAAAACTTGAGAAAGAACGTGTAGCTAAGCTTGTCAAGGAAATGAATAAAAAGATACAAAAAAAGCCAGCGAAAAAGAACCAGTCAACAAAAGCAAAACCTACACCACGTTTCCCAGGTAGATAAATATGTGGCTGAAAAATCTATCCATTAAACAATTTCGTAACTATCGAGATGTCGAAGTTAATTTTAATCCAAAATTAAACGTATTTGTTGGCCGAAACGCTCAAGGAAAAACCAATCTTCTTGAAAGTATTTACTTTTTAGCCTTAACGAGAAGTCATCGAACAAAGACTGATAAAAATTTAATTCAATTTGAACAAGAACAACTGCAAGTTTCTGGAATCTTGAAAAAGAAAACAGCAAGCATTCCACTTGAAATTGACCTAACTCAAAAAGGGCGAATTACTAAAGTGAACCACTTAAAGCAAGCTCGCCTATCAGATTATATTGGGCATATGAATGTTGTCTTATTTGCTCCAGAAGATTTACAACTTGTCAAAGGTGCTCCGGCCATTCGTCGTAAGTTTATTGACATAGAATTAGGGCAAATTAAACCAATTTACTTGTCAGACCTGTCAAGTTATAACCACGTCCTTAAACAGAGAAATACCTATCTCAAATCTACACAAAACATAGACGAGACTTTCCTATCTGTTCTTGATGACCAACTAATAGAGTATGGATGTCGTGTAATGATTCATCGAGCTGACTTTATCCAGAAAATGGAACTCTTTGGCAAGAAAAAACATTTTGACATCTCAGATCAGTTAGAAGAATTGTCAATCATTTATCAACCTTCTGTAAACTTTATTGACAAGGAACATTTGGCTGAATCTTTCCATATAGCACTTCAAAAAAGTAGATCCAGAGATTTATTTAAAAAGAATACTGGAGTTGGTCCTCATCGAGATGATATGATTTTCATGATTAATGGAATGGAAGCAAGTTTCGGAAGTCAAGGGCAACATCGTAGCTTGGTACTTTCTATAAAACTTGCTGAGATCGAATTGATGGAGAGCATTACCAAAGAATCTCCCATTCTTTTGCTTGACGATGTCATGAGTGAACTTGACAATACTCGTCAACTTAAATTGTTAGAAACAATTTCTCATAATATCCAAACCTTTATTACAACTACTAGTTTAGACCATCTTCAAAACTTGCCTGATACCCTTAGTGTATTTACAGTAAATAATGGTCAAATAGTTGTAAATTAAAGTTTACAGTTTTATCAAAACAAAAAATCTCCTGTTTGACAGGAGATTTTTTTATTACATTGAGTAGTTTGGAGCTTCATTAGTGATTTGCACATCGTGTGGATGGCTTTCTTTTAGACCAGCACCAGACATTTCGATAAATTGAGCATTGTCATGCAATTCTTTAAGATTAGCTGCACCACAATAACCCATACCAGAACGGATACCACCAATCATTTGGAAGACGATATCAGCAGCAGCTCCTTTATAAGCAACACGTCCTTCAATTCCTTCTGGAACGAGTTTGTTTGCTTCATTAACAGAACCTTGGAAGTAACGGTCGCTTGAACCTTTCTTCATTGCGGCGATTGAACCCATACCACGGTAAGTCTTAAACTTACGTCCTTGGAAGATTTCAGTTTCACCTGGAGCTTCATCTGTTCCTGCAAACATTGATCCAAGCATTACTGCATTTCCACCAGCAGCAAGAGCCTTAACAATATCTCCAGAATACTTGATTCCACCATCAGCAATGATTGTTTTGCCATATTCACGCGCCACTGCTGCAGCATCGTAAATAGCTGTAACTTGAGGAACTCCAACACCTGCGATTACTCGAGTTGTACAGATTGAACCTGGTCCAATACCAACTTTAACAACGTCAACACCCGCATCATAAAGGGCACGTGCACCTTCAGCCGTCGCAATATTTCCAGCAATTAGTGTACGATCTGGGAAGTGAGCACGAATCTCAGCGATTTTGCGAAGAACACCTGCTGAGTGACCGTGAGCAGTATCAATAACAATGGCATCCGCACCTGCTTCAAAAAGTGCTTCTGCACGTTCAAATGTATCTGAAGTAACCCCTACAGCACCCGCAACAAGGAGACGACCAAATTCATCTTTAGCTGCGTTTGGAAACTCAATTACTTTTTCAATATCTTTAATAGTAATCAAACCAGAAAGACGACCATCTTCGTCAACCAAAGGAAGTTTTTCAATACGGTGTTCTTGAAGAATACTTTCAGCTGTTTCAAGATCTGTTCCAACAGGAGCAGTAACGAGGTTTTCGCTGGTCATATGATTTGAGATTGGTTGATTGTAATCTGAAATAAAACGAAGGTCTCGATTTGTTAAAATACCAACCAATTTACGATTTTCAAGTGTTTCAACTACTGGGACACCACTGATACGGTAACGGCCCATGAGTTCATCTGCTTCAGCGATGGTATGTTCCGGAGTCAAGAAGAATGGATCAATGATAACACCATTTTCAGAACGTTTTACCTTACGAACTTCATCTGCCTGTTGCTCAATAGACATATTTTTATGGATAACTCCAAGTCCACCTGCACGCGCGATTGCAATGGCCATTTGGCTCTCTGTTACAGTGTCCATTGCAGCTGTAATAATTGGGATATTTAAAGTCAAATTATCTGCCAATTTTGTTGTTAAATCCGCATCATTAGGCAACACATGACTCTCTGCTGGAATTAGCAATACATCATCAAAGGTAAAACCTTTTTTCAAAAATTTAGTGTCCCAATTAGACATTGAAGTTTCCTCTTTTCTTTCTTTATTGAGCTAAACGCTTTTTGTATTGTATCTATCATACCATTCTATGAAAATTTGTCAATTAAATATATAAGAGAATAAATAAAAAACTATCCCTCTTATTTTAAAGAAGAAATAGTTTTATAGTTCATATTTTATCCATTAATGAAAGTAATTTAGACCCATTGCTGATTTAACTTCTGATAAGGTCTGACCAGCAACTTCACGAGCTTTTTCACTACCTTTTTGAAGCATATTATAAACCTCACCCATGTCTTTGGCATATTCAAGGCGTCGTTCGCGAATAGGAGCAAGCTCTCTTTCCAAAATTTCAAGTAGATAACGCTTAGTCTTAACGTCCCCAAGACCCCCACGTTGGTAGTGTTCTTTCATTTCAGCAATTTCTTGAGCATCCTCAGGTCGACCGAATACGTCTAAGTAATGGAAAACCATATTTCCTTCAATCTTACCTGGATCCTCAACACGAATATGGTCTGGATCTGTATACATACTCATTACTTTTTTACGCAAAGTATCTGCATCATCAGCTAGGTAAATTCCATTATTAAGTGATTTCGACATTTTGGCATTACCATCAAGACCTGGTAAACGTCCCGCACCTTCATGCTCAGGATAAAGACCTTCTGGTTCTACTAAAACATCACAGTTATAGGCATGATTGAAAGAACGCACAATTTCACGTGTTTGTTCAATCATCGGCTTTTGATCATTCCCTACTGGAACCAAGTTCGCCTTAAATGCTGTAATATCTGCTGCTTGCGCA
Source organism: Streptococcus infantis (assembly GCF_047464155.1). Taxonomy (GTDB): domain Bacteria; phylum Bacillota; class Bacilli; order Lactobacillales; family Streptococcaceae; genus Streptococcus; species Streptococcus infantis_U. The sequence goes on along the minus strand of NZ_JASHCL010000004.1, from coordinate 25,643 downwards.
ACTGGATAAACTAAAAATCCAGTTGGAATACTTTCTCCAAAGCCTTTTTGAGCAATTTCAGTCTTTACGGTTGGATTTCGTTCCAAACGAGCTAATGAAACTAGGTTCATATAGTACATAGACAGCTCTGCCAATTCTGGAATCTGACTTTGAATGAAAATCGTTGCTTTATTAGGATCTAATCCCACTGCAAGATAGTCCAAGGCAACATTCCCAATAGACTCTACAATTGTTTGAGGATCTTTTGCATGGTCTGTTAAAGCTTGCTGGTCAGCTAAAAAAACAAACATGTCATATTTATTTTCTTCTTGTAGTAAGACACGATTTTTCAAGCTACCAACGTAGTGCCCAATATGTAATTTCCCCGTTGGACGATCTCCTGTTAAAATAATGGGTTTACTCATAATATTCTCCTTTGATATGGTCCTTTCAATTATAGCATTTTTTTGATAAAAAGACAGATAATTTTTTTATTGAAACAATAGAGATGTTACCCCTTTCAATCGTAAAGTGGTTGTCAACTTTGTTTACAAAAAAATTGACAAATAAAAATTTGAATAATTGGTGATTTTCTAGTAGAATTAGAGTATTACATATAATAGGAGAAAAACATTGCTAACAGTATCTGATGTTTCACTACGTTTTAGTGATCGCAAACTTTTTGATGATGTCAACATTAAATTTACAGAAGGAAACACCTATGGTTTGATTGGTGCTAATGGTGCCGGAAAATCAACCTTTTTGAAAATTTTAGCTGGTGATATTGAACCAACAACTGGTCATGTCTCTCTAGGACCAGACGAACGTCTTTCAGTTCTTCGTCAAAATCATTTTGACTATGAGGACGAACGTGTTATTGATGTTGTCATCATGGGAAATGAAAAACTTTACAACATCATGAAAGAAAAAGACGCCATTTATATGAAGGAAGATTTTTCAGACGAAGATGGTGTTCGTGCTGCTGAACTTGAAGGAGAATTTGCTGAACTAGGTGGTTGGGAAGCTGAGAGTGAAGCTTCACAACTTTTACAAAATTTGAATATCCCAGAGGATCTTCATTACCAAAATATGAGCGAACTTGCAAACGGGGACAAAGTGAAAGTCCTCCTAGCAAAAGCTCTCTTTGGTAAACCAGACGTCCTTCTTTTGGACGAGCCGACCAACGGTCTTGATATTCAATCTATTACTTGGTTAGAAGATTTCTTAATTGACTTTGATAACACAGTTATTGTCGTATCCCACGACCGTCACTTCTTGAACAAAGTATGTACACACATGGCTGACCTTGACTTTGGAAAAATCAAACTCTATGTCGGAAACTACGACTTCTGGAAGGAGTCTTCTGAGCTTGCTGCTAAATTGCTAGCAGACCGTAATGCTAAAGCAGAAGAAAAAATCAAACAACTTCAAGAATTCGTTGCTCGTTTCTCTGCCAATGCTTCTAAATCAAGACAAGCAACTTCACGTAAAAAAATGCTTGATAAGATTGAGCTAGAGGAAATTGTCCCTTCTAGTCGTAAATACCCATTCATCAGCTTTAAAGCTGAACGTGAAATTGGGAACGACCTCTTGACAGTAGAAAATCTATCTGTAAAGATTGACGGTGAAACTATTCTTGACAACATCAGCTTCATCTTGCGTCCAGGTGACAAGACAGCTCTTATCGGACAAAACGACATCCAAACAACTGCCTTGATTCGTGCCATTATGGGTGAAATTGACTATGAAGGAACTGTCAAGTGGGGAGTTACAACTAGTCGCTCTTATTTGCCAAAAGACAATTCAGCTGATTTTGCTGGCAGTGAATCTATCCTTGACTGGCTCCGTCAATTCGCAAGTAAAGAAGAAGATGACAATACCTTCCTTCGTGGATTCCTCGGACGCATGCTCTTTTCTGGAGACGAGGTTAACAAGCCTGTAAACGTCTTGTCAGGGGGAGAAAAGGTGCGCGTGATGCTTTCAAAACTCATGCTTTTGAAATCAAACGTTCTTGTACTTGACGATCCTACAAATCACTTGGATTTGGAATCTATTTCAAGCTTGAACGATGGATTGAAAAACTTCAAAGAATCTATCATCTTTGCCAGTCACGACCATGAGTTTATTCAAACTTTGGCTAACCATATCATTGTCTTATCTAAAAACGGTGTAATCGACCGTATCGATGAAACCTACGATGAATTCCTTGAAAATGAAGAAGTTCAAGCGAAAGTCAAAGAACTTTGGAAAGATTAGGAATAACTTTAAAAAACTCAGTTGATTTAACCAACTGAGTTTTTTTATTAATTACTTGTAAATCATTCATTGTTTCACGTGAAACTTTTTTTAATCTTCATCCATTTTTTTAGGTTGATAAGCTAGCATACCTAATCCTATGAATAAAACCAAAGTTACGAGAAGGAAAATTATCTGACTATGAATATTCCCTGTCATAGAAATGGTTTGTCTCAATCCTGAAACTGAATAACTCATTGGCAACCAGGGATTAACATTTTTAAAGAAATCATTTGTCAAGGCAAGTGGATAAGTTCCTGCACTTGATGCTAATTGCAATAATAACAAAATAAGCGAGAAGAAAGCACCTAAACGACTATTCCATGTTGTTAATGCCGTAACCATAGACATAAATGTTAAGCTTGCGATAATGATTAAGAACAAGGTTCTCATTTCATGATTTGCTGTTAGACCAATAAGATGAACGCCACCATAGACTAAGACAGCGGCTAAAACAGCTATAACTCCATTTATCTCAAAGCGAGATTTGAACCAAGCCCAGCGAGTTTCAGGATGACGACCTGAAGGTAATTTAGCAAAAATCATATTTGTTGATAACGCAGCGACAAAGAGAGCGACTGATATCATATAAGGAGCCATAGCAACCCCATTTACAGGAACTTGATCATTATCTTTTTTTGAAAGACTCAAAGGCTCAGATAATATTTCTGCATTATTAGACTCTGTTGATGCTGATTTTAGTTGATTGCTAGCACTTCTTAAGCCTTGTCCTAGGTCAGTAGTTCCTACTTGTAAACTTTCAATACCAGCAGTTAAAGTTGCTCCACCTTCAGCTAATTTTCCAGCACCATCTGCAATTTTTGCTGCTCCATTTCCTAACTGAGAGCTAGCTGAAAGTAATTGACTTGATTTATCTGTTAATTGACTTGAACCAAGCTGTATTTTATCAAGTCCTGCAATTAATTCCGGACTCTTGCTATTTAATTGGTTAGAACCAGATGATAGTTTTTCAATACCTGTTACTAATTCTGGTGTTTTCCCAGCTAGAGTATCCAAACCAGTTGTCAATGTTGAAGAGTTTTCTGTCAACTTAGTTGAGCCAGAAACCAATTGATCCAAACTTGTTGTTAAAGTTGTATTCTTTTCACTTAGTTGATTTACACCTAAAGAAATAGTATCCAATCCTTTAGTATACGCATTAACTCCATTTTCAATTGATTGACTTCCAGGAACTAACTGATTGTCTACAGCATTTTGCAACTGTGTAAAACCACTTGACATAGATGTCAAGGAACTAGACGCTATAGGTAAAAGTTGATTTGCTTTAGTCTGTAAAGTAGAAAGATTAGAGACTGGTTGGTTTATACTTCCCAAATTTTCTTTTAAATCTCCTGCCGTCGTTAAAATTGCTTTTGCTGACTCTATCGTAGAATTAGAATTATTTGAAACAGCTTCAGTCAATTCTTTTTTCTGAGTTTCAGTGAGAGATTGATAAGTTGCTGTTGCTTGAAGATTGGTAAGAATTTTTTCTTGCTCTGTTTGACTATTAGTCACAATAGTTTGAGCAAGAGTAGTTATAGTTGTTAAGTCATTAGATATTGTATTTTTAAGATCAGTATTATCTGAAACTGTAACTGATTGGAGAGCCTTATTCAACTCATCTAAACTGCTTGCTAATTGAGTGATTTCCTCTTTTTGTTGAGATGAAGTATTCAATTGAGTCGAAATTTCTTTAATCCCTTTATTTAATTGGGCGATACCGTCTCTCAATGTATCTGATTGACTTGAAAGTTGTTTTGTACCAACAGATAATTTGTCAACTCCACTTGTATAGGCATTGACACCAACCGAAAATTGACTGAGTCCTGAATTGAGTTGTGAAACTCCACCAGCATATGACTTCATCCCTGTATTTAACTGGTTGATACCTGTTACTAATTCAGGAGTCTTGGAAGATAATTGATTAAGTCCAGTGTCAACCTGTGAAACTGCACTTGTATAGTTCTGTAAACCATCATTAAATGTTCCTAAGCCACTATTCAGTTGCTTTACTCCTGTGACATATGTTGTCAACCCTCTTGTAAATTGTTCACTTCCATCAGAAAAAGTTAAACTTGAGTTAGCTAAAGTATTAAGATTTGAAGACAATGTTTGACTTCCTACAGCCAATTGACCAGCTCCGTTGGCTAATTGTTCACTTCCATCTGCAGCTTTGGTTAAACCGGATTTTAAATCACCCATCTTTTGAAATAAAGCTTTCGTGTAAGTCTCAGTTACACTGGCAGAAACATTTTGTTTTAACTGTGTCATAGCAGAATCGCTCATCTTACTTGCAATGAAGCTATGTCCACTAGAAGTTTGATAGTCAATGTTCATTTGTTCTGGGTGATCTGTTAAAATAGAAGCAGCCTTTTCAGACAAGTCGCTTGGCAAAGTGACTACCATATAGTAGTCACCGTCTTCTAGACCCTTCTTACCTTCTTCTTCATTGACAAAATGAAAATCTAATGATTTATTTTCCTTTAAATTAGACACCATGTCTTTTCCGATAGCCATCGTATTTCCATTGTAAGTCGCTTCCTTATCATTATTTACAACCGCTACAGGCAACTCAGATAATTGCCCATACGGATCCCACATAGATGATAAAAATATAATGTTGTATAAAGCTGGAATGAGAGAAATCCCTATCATTACAATGATAAAGGTTGGTTTTTTAAATATTGCTTTCCATTCTTTAAACATATTGTCTCCTTTTTTACACATATTGTCTAAAATTTTGATATAATAGATTATACATTAAAAAATCTAAATTACAAGGTAAAAATTAAATTTTTATACACTACGTCTATTTTTGTTCACAAGGAGGAACTATGACAGAGAGTAACAAACGCTTAAAAACAAAACGTACTATCGAGAATGCTATGGTTCAATTATTAATGAAACAACCATTTGATCAAATTTCTACTGTTAAGCTAGCTGAGAAAGCCGGAATTAGTCGCTCTAGCTTTTATACACATTACAAAGATAAGTATGATATGATTGAACATTACCAAAGTAAGCTTTTTCATACCTTTGAGTATATTTTCCAAAAACACGCAAATCATAAAAGAGATGCTATTCTAGAAGTGTTTGAATACTTAGAGTCTGAACCTTTATTAGCTGCTCTTCTATCTGAAAATGGTACAAAAGAGATACAAAACTTCCTGAGAAATAAACTTCATATCATGCTTAGCACTGACCTCCAGAAACGCTTTATGCAATTAAATTTAAACGACATTGAGTTAGAATATAGTAGCATCTATCTAACCAATGCACTATTTGGTGTATGCCAAACTTGGATTGCTCATGGAAAAAAAGAAAGTCCGCAAGAAATGACAGACTTTCTTATGAAAATGTTAGGAGATTCAAATTAGCAACAAAAAAAGAACACCAATGGTGTTCTTTTTTGTTTGACTCCGCCAGTAGGACTCGAACCTACGACATCATGATTAACAGTCATGCGCTACTACCAACTGAGCTATGGCGGATAATATAGTCCGTACGGGATTCGAACCCGTGTTACCGCCGTGAAAAGGCGGTGTCTTAACCCCTTGACCAACGGACCATCTATCTGTAGCAGATATAACCATTATATCAATTTCTTACTAATTGTCAATCACTTTTTAGATTTTTTCTCCAGAATATCTCTTAATTTCCGAACCTTGAGACGGGTAATCGGGCAGCGATGTTCCTCATAAAAAACCACTTCTAAATTTTTTCGATCAATTTCCCTAATATTTCCTACATTAACAAGAAATGATTTATGAGCAGAATAAAATCTTTGAGTATCTTTATCTTTTTCTTGAATATCCGCCATAGTCCCATAAAATTCTTTGGCAAAATTCTTACCAATAATCCTTAACTTATGAGATACTCCTGTTGTTTCAATATATAGAATATCATGGTAGGGAATTTTTAAATCATTTCCTTTGTAGTTATAGTCAAAATAATCCACAACATCTTTATTTTCAAGCAGCATACTTTTGGTATATAAGATACTCTGTTCGATACGTTTTTTAAATAATTCATCATTGATATCTTTATCAACAAAATCCAAGGCTGATACTTGATATTTGTAAGTTAAGGTAGCAAATTCTGATCTACTAGTGATAAATACGATAATTGCATAGGGATTGTGGCGACGAATAAACTGTGCTACCTCAAATCCTTTTTTCTCAACTCCATGAATATCAATATCTAGAAAATAAAGCTGGTTTACTTCATCATTTTCGATATATTCCTTAAACTCTCGTTCTTTACCTGTTGTTTTATAAGAAATAGGAATATTCAATTCCTTTGAAATTTCATCCAAGGTTCTTTCTAATCTGACTTGATGTTGAATAACATCTTCTAAAATTAATACTTTCATTCAAACTCTCTCTTAAATCTAATAATCTGTCTAAACGTACTATCTTCCATCTCTGTCTCTAAAACGATATTTTCATACTTATCCAAAATTTCTTTGACATTATTAAGGCCAATTCCTCTATTTCTACCTTTAGTAGAAAAACCTAGTTCAAACAAGTCTTCTGAAGGTGTCATAGTAATTCTACACGAATTTTGAATCACGATAACTGTTTCTAAATCCATCTTAATCACTGCAACTTCCATTTGTTTTAAATAACTTTCTGCAGCACCCTCAACAGCATTATTTAACAAAACACTCATAATACGAACAAGATCGAGTAAATCGATTGACAATCTTGTGATAATATCCTTTACTTCTAATGTAAACTCTACGTCATTATTTCTGGCATATACAATAGATTGAGCAATCAAACTTCGTAAAGCTGAATCTTCTATATTGTTTAAATCAAAGTATGTATACTTATCTGAACGTAATTTTTGATTAGCTTTGACTAGAACTTCATTGTAAACCCTGTAAATTTCCTGTAAATCTCCACTATCAATCGCCATTTGCATACTGACAAGCATTCCTGCATAGTCATGACGAAAACCGCGGATTTCATTATACAAACTAACAATTTCATCAGTGTAAGTCTGTAAATGTTCTTGTTCAAATTTCTTCTGTTTTAGAGCGATCCCTCTTTCAGCTTGAACCTTATGAGCGTTCATTGCAAAGAAGATTAGTAATAAACAAATAAAGACAATTGTTGCTAAAATACTACTAAAACTATTAAAATGTTCATGAATATTCAACATATCTGAAATGAATAATAGAATATGTAGAGCAAAGAAAGCAAAGATGACCTTTTTAAAAAATGGATAAAGGTAATCTTTATCAAAATAAGTAAGTTCAAGATGAAAATAAGTAATAATTTTTTTAGTGATAAAATACGTCAGCATCAAAACCACTACAAAAAATAAATCTTCATATTTTATTAAGAAAGAATCACCTGTTATAGAGGATATGATTACTGCTATAAATGTATGAGTACTTTGATATAGTAAAGACAATAGTAGGCTGATAAAAATAGCCTTATACTTGTGATATTTCTTAAATCCTATTAAATAAGCAAAGATAATACAGGTAAATGAAATTTTTTCCATTCCTAATCCATGTAAAGAAGTTAAATAGAATAAAATTTCAACAATAGACTGTAATATAAATACCCAAGAAATAAACAGATATCTTTCTTTTTTTGTTGCCTTACAAATGAGTTCATAGCTATTTGTTAGAATAAGAATATGAAGAATAACTATGAGTATTTTCAATAAATCCATTATATCTCCCTATAATGTTTTCTCTTTTTCTTTATAAATAAACTTACAAGCCTATTATACAAAACGGAGTCTGTTTTAAAACATTTCATTCTCAACTGCACATTTTTGTACCTGAACTGTCAATTTTTACAAAAAACGCTGGGTTTCCCCAGCGTTAAATCTAGTATATGATCCCAGCAGGATTCGAACCTGCGACCGTTCGCTTAGAAGGCGAATGCTCTATCCAGCTGAGCTATGAGACCTAACTAGTTTATCTTATCAAAATAATCGAGAATAGTCAATCCTATTTATGATAGGGAGAACCTTGTTGGATGGTAAAGGCTCGGTATATCTGTTCTACAAGAACTAGACGCATTAATTGATGTGGAAGAGTCAGTCTACCAAAACTAAGGGATAGATTCGCTCGATTTTTTACTTGAGGAGAAAGACCCAGACTCCCACCAATCACAAAGGTTAAGGTTGAATAACCATTAATAGAAGCTTGTTCTAGTTGTTTACTGAATTCTTCAGAAGAGAGGGTTTTCCCTTCAATAGCTAAAACGACAACAAATTCTCTATCCCCAATTTTGGAAAGAATTCGATTTCCCTCTAAATCTAAGATTTTTTCATTTTCTGAATCGCTGGCACGATCTGGTGTCTTTTCATCAGCTAATTCAATCATTTCGATAGTAGCAAAACGAGAAATTCTTTTAGAATACTCAGCCATTCCATCTCTGAGATACTTTTCTTTCAGTTTTCCAACCGTTACAATTTTTATTTTCATGCTTCTATTTTATCATAATCGCATTCTATTCACATCTTATTCACAAATGAAAAAGGTAAAAAAACACAATAAATTCACAAGTTTTAATCAGTTATCCACAGATTGTTAAAAACTTAAACTTTTTTAAGCTAGGATTAAGTTAATAATTTTATACTTTCACTAATAAATCAAATTTGGAGGATTCTATGAAAAACTTAAACAAGTTTTCAAAAACAATTGGACAACTTTTACTAGTTATTCTTATTAGCTTTTTTAGTGGTCTATTAGGAAGTTTGGCTGTTCTTCAATTCAACCAAAAGCAAGGAAGTGGAGAACAAAATAGTGCAGCGGTCACTCAGACTGCTTCGAAAAATGAAAATTCTACCACACAGGCTGTAGATAAAGTTAAAGATGCAGTTGTATCGATTATCACTTATTCAGGAAACTCTCAAAGTAGTTTTGTTGGATCTGATGATGCTGATACAGATTCAAACACTGAACAAATTAACAGTGAAGGTTCTGGTGTTATCTATAAAAAAGATGGGGATGATGCTTATCTAGTAACCAACACTCACGTTATTAGTGGAGCTAAAAAAGTTGATATTCGTCTAGTAGATGGAACAAAAGTACCAGGTGAAATTGTTGGTTCTGATACTTATTCTGACATTGCAGTAGTAAAAATCTCTTCAGAGAAGGTTTCTACAGTAGCTGAGTTTGGTGACTCAAGTCAATTATCTGTTGGGGAAACAGCTATCGCAATCGGTAGTCCTTTAGGTTCAGAATATGCAAATACAGTTACACAAGGGATTGTATCAAGCTTGAACAGACATGTTTCTTTGAAATCTGAAGATGGTCAAGCTATTTCAACAAATGCCATCCAAACAGACACAGCTATTAACCCTGGTAACTCTGGAGGTCCTTTGATTAATATTCAGGGACAAGTTATCGGTATTACATCAAGTAAAATCGCTTCAAATGGTGGAACATCCGTAGAAGGTCTTGGATTCGCTATTCCTGCAAATGATGTTAAGAATATTATCAAACAGTTGGAAAAAGATGGAAAAGTAACTCGACCAGCTCTTGGTATCCACATGGTTAATTTGACAAACCTTAGCACTGCTGATCTACAAAAATTAAAACTTCCTGACAACGTTACTTCTGGTGTAGCTGTTCGTTCTGTTCAAAAGAACATGCCTGCAAATGGACATTTACAACAATATGATGTCATCACAAAAGTAGATGATACCAAGATTTCATCTACAACTGAATTGCAAAATGCTCTATATAGTCACTCTATTGGAGATGAAATGACTGTAACTTATTACCGTAATGGTAAAGAAGAAACAACTAAAATCAAGTTGGACAAGAGTACTAGTGATTTAAATCAATAGTTTACAGATTTGTAAACTTACTTTACAGAATATCAAAGATATGATACTGTAGAAATATGGAAGAATTCAAATTAATTCGTATCAGTGATATTCAAAAAAATCCCTATCAACCTCGTAAAGAATTTTCAAAAGAAAAAATAGAAGAACTTGCCCAATCTATTAAAGAAAATGGTTTAATTCAACCCATTATTGTCCGTCAATCTCCAGTTATCGGATACGAAATCCTAGCTGGAGAAAGACGGTATCGGGCATCGATAGCAGCTGGGCTATCAGAAGTTCCTGTAATCATCAAAGAATTATCTGATCAAGATATGATGGTTCACTCAATCATTGAAAATTTGCAACGGGAAGACTTAAATCCGATTGAGGAAGCAAAAGCTTATCAATCTTTAATTGATAAAGGGTATACTCATGCAGACATTGCTGCAAAAATGGGGAAATCACGTCCCTATATTACCAATCTTGTTCGCTTACTAACACTTCCCGATTTTATTTTAACAGAAGTAGAAACTGGAAAATTGTCTCAAGCACATGCTAGACTGCTAATCCAACTACCTGTGAAAGAACAAAAAAATTTACTCCATCGCATTCAGAAAGAGGATTTATCAGTTCGGCAGGTGGAACATCTACTTAAAGAAGAAAAAAATAAGAGAAAGAATAGCAAAGAAAAAGATCAATTTATCAAAGAAGAAGAAAAAAATTTGAAAAAATTGTTGGGATTAGATGTCCAAATCGTCCTTCAAAAAAAAGATGCAGGAAAAATAACTATCTCTTTTCATAATCAAGAAGAATACCAACGTTTTATTAACAGCCTAAGATAAGGCTGTTATTTTATTTTTCTCAACTCACATAATTATCCACTGGATTAGTATAGAAAAAGCCGATTAAATCAAAAATAAGATGATTTATCCACAAGTTGTGGATAAATCTTTTAAACATTGTGGATTGTTTTTCACAAGTTGTGGAAAAATTGCTTGCTATGTGATAAAATAGTGTTTAAGATTACACCATTTAGAAAAGGAGGAGTTTGTTGTTGAAAGAAAAACAATTTTGGAATCAGATTTTAGAATTAGCTAAAGAGAGATTGACACGATCAATGTTTGATTTCTACGCAACACCTGCTGAATTAATAAAGGTTGAGGGAAATGTAGCTACCATATTTTTGCCAAGATCTGAAATGGAAATGGTTTGGAGTACAAAACTCAATGATATTATTGTAGCTGTCGGTTTTCAAATCTATGACACTGAAATAAAAGCTCAATATGTATTGACTAAAGAAGATTCTAATGCCTCCGATATAGCAAGCAATGTTGAAAACAGTAATCATCAACAGGAAGAAATTGAAAAATCTATTCCTTATTCAGAAACAGGATTAAGAGACATCTATACTTTTGATAATTTCATCCAAGGTGATGGAAATATTTGGGCCAAGTCTGCTGCTTTAGCCGTCTCGGAAGATCCTGGACTAACTTATAATCCTCTGTTTATATATGGAGGACCTGGTCTAGGGAAAACTCACTTGCTCAATGCTCTGGGTAATGAAATTCTTAAAAAAAATCCTAATGCGCGTGTAAAATATATTCCTGCTGAAAGTTTTATTAATGAATTTTTAGATCATTTAAGACTCAATGATATGGATAATTTTAAAAAAACCTATCGAAGTCTAGATCTCCTTCTTATTGATGACATTCAATCTCTTAGTGGAAATAAAGTACAAACTCAGGATGAATTTTTCAATACATTTAACAAACTTCACAGTAATAATAAACAGATCGTTTTAACGAGTGACCGTAGGCCAGAACAACTAGAAAACCTACCTGAACGACTTGTCACGCGCTTCTCATGGGGATTAACAACGGATATTACTCCACCTGATTTCGAAACTCGTATCGCTATCTTAAACAGTAAAACAGAGGATTTAGATTATCATTTTCAACCTGACACAATCGAATATTTGGCTGGCCAGTTTGATTCAAATGTACGTGAATTAGAAGGTGCCCTCAAAGACATTAGTCTCATGGCTAAAGTCAAACAAATCAACACTATAACTGTTGATATTGCATCTGAAGCTATACGTGCTCGAAAACAAAGCGTCAGCACCATGATCGTCATTCCGATTGAAAAAATCCAAGAGGAAGTCGGAAAATTTTATGATGTGAGCGTTAAGGAGATGAAGGGAACTAGACGTGTTCAGAATATTGTTCTAGCTCGTCAAGTTGCTATGTACCTAGCTAGAGAATTAACTGATAACAGTCTTCCAAAAATCGGGAAAGAATTTGGTGGTAAAGATCATACAACCGTCATTCATGCTCATGCAAAAATCAAATCTATGATTGAAACTGATGATAAATTACGTATAGAAATCGAAACCATCAAAAAGAAAATCAAATAACTTGTGGATAAGTGTTTAAAATGTTACTGATTTATTAACAAATTTTAAACAAGTATAACTTCTTGATTTTTCTAAACTAAACTTGGTTTTCCACAGATTTCACACAGCCTACTATTACTATTAACCTTCTAATAATAAAAATAAATAAAGGAGATGCCATGATTCATTTTTCTATTAATAAAAATTTATTCCTGCAATCATTAAATATTACTAAACGTGCTATTAGTTCAAAAAATGCTATTCCTGTTTTATCAACTATTAAAATTGATGTGACTAACGAAGGAATTACATTAATTGGATCAAATGGTCAAATTTCAATTGAGAATTTCATTTCTCAAAAAGATGAAAATGCAGGTCTTCTGATTAACTCTTTAGGTTCTATCCTTCTAGAAGCTTCATTCTTTATCAATGTTGTTTCTAGTCTTCCAGATGTGACTCTTGATTTTAAAGAAATTGAACAACACCAAATTGTATTAACAAGTGGGAAATCAGAGATTACCCTTAAAGGTAAAGACAGCGAGCAGTATCCACGTATCCAGGAAATTGCAGCAAGTAATCCTTTGGTTCTTGAAACAAAGCTTCTTAAAAAGATTATCAACGAAACTGCCTTTGCAGCTAGTGTTCAAGAAAGTCGTCCAATCTTGACTGGTGTACACTTTGTCTTGAGTAATCATAAAGAATTAAAAACAGTTGCGACAGATTCTCACCGTCTCAGTCAGAAGAAATTGACACTTGAGAAAAATAGTGATAATTTCGACGTTGTTATCCCTAGTCGCTCTCTACGCGAATTTTCAGCTGTTTTTACAGACGATATCGAAACAGTAGAGATTTTCTTCGCAAACAACCAAATTCTCTTTAGAAGCGAAAATATTAGCTTCTACACACGTCTCTTAGAAGGTAATTATCCTGATACAGATCGCCTAATTCCAACAGATTTTAATACGACAGTGACTTTTGATGTTGTGAATCTACGTCAATCTATGGAACGTGCACGTCTCCTATCAAGTGCAACTCAAAACGGTACTGTAAAATTAGAAATCAAACAAGGAGTGGTTACAGCCCATGTAAATTCTCCAGAAGTTGGTAAAGTAGACGAAGAAATTGATACAATTGCTGTATCTGGCGAAGACTTGACTATTAGCTTTAACCCAACTTACTTGATTGAAGCACTAAAAGCCTTGAATAGTGAAAAGGTAACAATCAGCTTCATTTCAGCAGTTCGTCCATTTACCTTGGTACCAGCTGATACAGATGAAGATTTCATGCAGCTGATTACACCAGTTCGTACAAATTAAGTTAAAGAGGTTGAGCCTAGCTCACCTCTTTTATGATATAATCAGAAATATGAAAAGGAGAGTAGTATGTATCAAGTTGGAAATTTTGTTGAAATGAAAAAACCACATGCTTGTACAATCAAATCTACAGGCAAAAAAGCAAATCGTTGGGAAATTACTCGTTTAGGTGCAGATATTAAAATTAAATGCAGTAATTGTGATCATGTAGTCATGATGAGTCGCTATGATTTTGAAAGAAAAATGAACAAAATTATCGACTAGAAACACTGAATTGGAGGGTTAGCAAGTTTTCCCTTTTTGTGTTATAATATTGAAAATTGAAATGTGAACGGAGAATGAGAAACTATGGCTTTAACAGCAGGTATCGTGGGTTTGCCAAACGTTGGTAAATCAACCCTATTTAACGCAATTACAAAAGCAGGAGCAGAGGCTGCAAATTATCCATTTGCAACCATTGATCCAAACGTTGGGATGGTAGAAGTTCCAGATGAACGCCTCCAAAAATTAACTGAAATGATCACTCCTAAGAAGACAGTTCCAACAACCTTTGAATTTACAGATATTGCAGGGATTGTAAAAGGTGCGTCAAAAGGTGAAGGTCTTGGTAATAAATTCTTGGCCAATATCCGTGAAGTTGATGCCATTGTCCATGTGGTTCGTGCCTTTGATGATGAAAATGTCATGCGTGAACAAGGTCGTGAAGATGCTTTTGTTGATCCACTAGCAGACATTGATACCATTAACCTAGAATTGATTCTTGCTGACCTAGAATCTGTGAATAAACGATATGCGCGTGTGGAAAAGATGGCACGTACGCAAAAAGATAAGGAATCAGTTGCAGAATTTAACGTTCTCCAAAAGATTAAACCAGTTCTTGAAGACGGTAAGTCAGCACGTACCATTGAATTTACAGATGAAGAGCAAAAAGTAGTCAAAGGACTCTTCCTTTTGACTACTAAACCAGTTCTTTATGTAGCAAATGTGGATGAGGATGTTGTTGGAGACCCAGAATCTATTGATTATGTGAAGCAAATTCGTGAATTCGCAGAAACAGAAAATGCTGAAGTAGTAGTTATTTCAGCGCGTGCTGAAGAAGAAATTTCTGAATTAGACGATGAAGATAAAAAAGAGTTTCTTGAAGCTATTGGTTTGACAGAATCAGGTGTGGATAAGTTGACTCGTGCAGCTTACCATCTACTTGGACTTGGAACTTACTTCACAGCTGGTGAAAAAGAGGTTCGTGCTTGGACCTTTAAACGTGGTATGAAAGCTCCACAAGCAGCTGGTATCATCCACTCTGACTTCGAAAAAGGTTTTATTCGTGCAGTAACTATGTCTTATGATGATTTGATTAAATACGGATCTGAAAAGGCTGTAAAAGAAGCTGGACGTTTGCGTGAAGAAGGAAAAGAATATGTCGTTCAAGATGGCGATATCATGGAATTCCGCTTTAACGTATAATCAACATTTTTAATAGTGTCAATTAGGTTGGAAAAAAATTCCAACCCTTTTGGGTTTTGAAAGGAAATTTTAATGACAAAATTACTTGTAGGATTGGGAAATCCAGGGGATAAATATTTTGAGACAAAGCATAATGTTGGTTTTATGTTGATTGACCAACTAGCAAAAAAACAGAATGTATCCTTTACACACGATAAAATATTCCAAGCTGAATTAGCTTCATTTTTCCTTAATGGTGAAAAAATTTATCTAGTGAAACCAACAACTTTTATGAATGAAAGTGGGAAAGCAGTTCATGCTTTATTAACCTACTATGGTTTAGATATTAAAGATTTACTGATTATTTACGATGATCTTGACATGGAAGTAGGAAAAATTCGTCTTCGCGCTAAAGGATCAGCTGGCGGTCATAATGGTATCAAGTCAATTATCCAACATATTGGTACACAGGTTTTCAATCGTGTAAAGATTGGTATAGGTAGACCTAAAAAAGGAATGTCTGTTGTTCACCACGTTTTGAGTAAATTTGACAAGGATGACTATATAGGTATTTTACAGTCTATTGACAAGGTTGACGATGCTGTAAATTATTATTTACAAGAGAAAAACTTTGAAAAAACAATGCAGAAATACAATGGGTAAGGGAATGTCATTAATCGAATTCTTTTTAGAGAATAATCAGATACAATCATGGAATGGGCATTTATCTCTCAAACAAAGACAATTACTACTTGGTTTATCAGGATCAGCAAAATCCTTAGCTATTGCAAGTAGTGCTAAAAATCAGGACAAGATTTTAGTGATGACATCTACTTATGGAGAAGCTGAGCGTCTAGTAAATGATTTAATTTCTATCCTGGGTACTGATATGGTTTATCCATTTTTAGTAGATGATTCACCAATGGTAGAATTTTTAGTATCGTCACAAGAAAAGATTTTTTCTCGCGTTGAAGCCTTACGTTTTCTAAGAGATAAATCTCAAAAAGGAATATTAGTTTGTAACATGGCAGCTAGTCGTATATTCTTGCCTGATCCTAAGATTTTCGATGATAGTGTTTTAAAACTGCAAGTCGGACAAGAATGTGAACAAAGAGAGCTAAAAAATCAGTTGATTTCTCTTGGTTATAAGAAAGTTACGCAAGTTCAAAGTCAAGGTGAATTTAGTCTTCGAGGAGATATTTTAGATATCTTTGAAACCTCACAACTATCTCCTTACCGAATTGAATTTTTCGGTGATGAAATAGATGGAATTAGAGAATTTGATGCAGAGACACAGTTATCAAAGGAAAGTCTCCCTGAAATTTCTATATATCCCGCTAGTGATATTTTACTAACTGCTGAAGATTATCATCGTGGTCAGAAATTTTTAGAAAAAGAGATTGACAAGACATTGTCACCAACTGTAAAGTCTTACCTAGAAGAAGTTTTTAGTTGCACGAAAGAGCAAGTTTTTCATGCAGATATTCGAAAGTTTTTATCTGTTTTGTATAAAAAACAGTGGACTTTGATTGACTACTTGAACCAAGCTCCTATTATCTTTGATGATTTTCAAAAAATCATGAATCAGTATGATGTTTTTGATAAGGAAACAGCTAGCTGCTTTACAGAGGATTTACATAATAGTAAAGCTGTATCAAATTTACAATACTTTGCAGATGTAGAAAGTCAATTTAAAAAATATTTACCAGCTAGCTTCTTTTCTAATTTTCAAAAGGGACTTGGAAATCTGAAATTTAATCATCTTTATCAATTTAATCAATATCCAATGCAAGAGTTCTTCAATCAATTTTCTTTTCTGAAAGAAGAAATTGAACGCTATAAAAAATTAAAATATACGATTGTTCTTCAGTCAAGTAGCGAGAATGAACTAAAAAAATTGTCAAGTATTTTAGAAGAATATGACATAAAAGTTGATAATATTAGTGCGAATGAATTCTGTAAAGGAACTGTCAATATTGTTGAAGGAAACCTTCGTCATGGTTTTCATTTTGTGGATGAGAATCTTGTATTCATCACTGAATATGAAATATTCAAAAAGAAGATTAAACGCAAATACAGAAGACAAAATATTAGCAATGCTGAAAGATTAAAGGATTATAGTGAACTCCAAAAAGGAGACTATGTTGTTCATCAAATTCATGGGATTGGTCAATATTTAGGAATTGAAACGATTGAAATCAAAGGGATTCATAGAGACTACGTAAGTGTTCAATACCAAAATGGAGATCGAATTTCTATCCCTGTAGAACAAATCCAAACCTTATCTAAGTATGTTTCAAGTGACGGTAAGGCTCCAAAGTTAAACAAATTAAACGATGGACGTTTTAAAAAAGCTAAGCAAAAAGTTAAAAATCAAGTTGAAGACATCGCAGATGACTTAATTAAGTTATATGCAGAGAGGAGTCAACTTGAAGGTTTTGCATTTTCAAAAGATGATGAAGACCAAGTTGCTTTTGATGAGGCTTTCCCTTATGTTGAAACTGAGGACCAACTTCGAAGTATAGATGAAATTAAAAGGGATATGCAGACTTCTCAACCAATGGATCGACTCTTAGTTGGAGATGTTGGTTTTGGTAAGACAGAAGTTGCCATGCGAGCTGCATTTAAAGCTGTCAATGATCATAAACAGGTTGTCGTTTTAGTGCCAACAACTGTTCTTGCGCAGCAACATTACAGTAATTTCAAAGAAAGGTTTGAGCAATTTGCTGTAAACGTAGATGTTTTAAGTCGTTTTAGAAGTAAAAAAGAGCAAACTGAAACACTTAAAAAATTGAAAAAAGGCCAGGTAGATATCTTGATTGGGACCCATCGAGTTTTGTCTAAAGATGTTGAATTTGCAGATTTAGGATTGATCATCATCGATGAGGAACAACGTTTTGGTGTCAAGCATAAGGAAGCACTTAAGGAATTAAAAAAGAAGGTGGATGTCTTAACCTTGACAGCTACACCAATTCCTCGAACTCTTCATATGTCTATGCTAGGTATCCGAGATTTATCTGTCATTGAAACCCCTCCAACAAATCGATATCCTGTTCAAACCTATGTTCTTGAACAAAATGATCGTGTGATTCGTGATGCTGTGTTGAGAGAAATCGATCGTGGTGGTCAGGTTTACTATCTTTACAACAAAGTTGACACGATTGAAAAGAAGGTTTCAGAATTACAAGAACTGATTCCTGAAGCTTCTATTGGTTTTGTTCATGGTCAAATGAGTGAAATTCGTTTGGAGAACACACTACTTGATTTCATTGAAGGTGAGTATGATATTTTAGTAACCACGACAATCATAGAGACAGGAGTAGACATTCCAAATGCCAATACCTTGTTTATCGAAAATGCGGATCACATGGGTCTGTCAACCTTGTATCAATTAAGAGGTCGAGTTGGGCGTAGTAATCGAATCGCTTATGCCTACCTCATGTATCGTCCAGATAAATCTTTGACAGAAGTTTCAGAAAAGAGATTAGAAGCCATCAAAGGTTTTACCGAATTAGGTTCTGGTTTCAAAATTGCTATGCGTGATTTATCCATTCGTGGAGCTGGAAACCTTTTAGGGAGTTCGCAGTCTGGTTTTATCGATTCAGTTGGTTTTGAATTGTATTCTCAGTTACTAGAAGAAGCAATTGCTAAGAAAAATGGAACTGACAAGAAACGTGAAAAAGGGAATGCTGAGTTAATTCTACAAATTGATGCTTATCTTCCGGATGAGTACATATCAGATGAGCGCCATAAAATTGAAATTTATAAGAGAATTCGTCAGATTGACAACCGTGTCAACTATGAAGAATTACAAGATGAGTTAATTGACCGTTTTGGTGAGTATCCTGATGTTGTTGCTTATCTTTTAGAAATTGGATTAGTTAAAGCTTATCTAGATAAAGTATTTGTCAATCGAGTTGAAAGAAGAAATAATAAGCTTGTCATTCAATTTGAAAAAATATCGCAACAACTTTTTTTAACCCAAGATTATTTTCAGGCTCTTTCTCAGACAAGTTTGAAGGCTAATATTTCTGAAAATCAAGGTTTAATCGAAGTTGTTTTTGATATTCGAAATAAAAAAGACTATGAGATTTTAGAAGGACTCTTAACCTTTGGAGAATCGTTAGCGAAGATAAAAGATTCAAAAGAGTTACATTAGGGATTACCTTTTTTCTTCTATAAAAGGGATAAAAATGGTACAATAATAATTTGAGGTATTATAAGATGAGATTAGATAAATATTTAAAAGTATCACGAATTATTAAACGCCGTACAGTGGCTAAGGAAGTTGCAGATAAAGGGCGTATCAAGGTAAATGGTATCCTTGCTAAAAGTTCAACTGATTTAAAAATCAATGATCAGGTTGAAATTCGTTTTGGAAATAAATTGTTGCTTGTAAAGGTGCTCGAAATGAAAGATAGCACAAAAAAAGAAGATGCAGCTGGAATGTATGAAATTATCAGTGAAACAAGGGTAGAAGACGATGTATAAAAAAATAGTCCAAATGAATAATTCATTTATTCAAAATGAACACCAACGACGTAAATACATGATGGAAGAACGTCAAAAACGTAATCGTTTTATGGGTTGGGTTTTGATTTTGATTATGTTGTTATTCATCTTACCAACTTACAATTTAGCACAAAGTTATCAACAATTATTAACACGTCGCCAACAACTAACTGATTTGAAAAAACAATATCAGGAATTGAGCGATGAAAAGGATAAAGAAGCTAGTTTAGCAACTAAGTTAAAAGACGAATCCTATGCGGCTAAATATTCCCGTGCAAAATATTATTATTCAAAAACATGGGAGGAAGTTTATACAATTCCGGACTTACTTCCTAGGTAATGTGAAATGGAAAATTTATTAGATATTGTCGAAAAATTTTTAAGTCAGTCAGATGAAAAATTAGATGAGTTAGCTCGAAAGAATCATCTGTTACGACTACAAGAAGAAGAGGGGAAAAAGAATGCGTAAATTTTTAGTGATATTACTACTTCCTATTTTCCTAAAAAGCGTTCAAGTAGTAAGCACTGAGAATCCAGTTATCATTCCAAAACAAGAAGTTTATTCTTTAACTCATACTCCATATCATTTTTATTATCAAGATATTATAGAATCTCCAAAATTTTATGGTGAGACGCCAGTTTATTCTACAGAAGACCTGATTAAAGAATCAGGAAAAGTCAATGCAGAAACAAAATTATCTGTTTTAGAATGGCGATTAAATAAACAAGGACAGCCTGTGTTTAAATTGTCAAATAATCAATTTGTGATGGCTGATAAACGACTTTTATACGATAGTTCCATCGTAAACGATTTTTCTAAACGAGTATGGCTAGAACCAGGATTTGTCGTTTATAATAGTCCTTATGATCAACAAGAATTAAAGTCTACTTTAGCAGCTTATCAAGAGGTTGAAGCAGATATGTCTATTTTTGCTGATGGTCGTGAATTCTTACATATCAAGCAAACGGGCTGGATTTCGACGGATTATATTTCCGATGATGATAATCGTATTCAGAAAGTACAAGAGTTGCTATCTGCAAATTATCAAAATGAACAGTTTTCTATTTATGTGAAACAATTGAGTACAGGTAAGGAAGCTGGGATTAACGAAGAGCAAAAAATGTACGCTGCTAGTGTTATGAAATTACCTTATCTTTATTATGTTCAGGAAAGAATCAATCAAGGTGATTATCAACTTGACACGAAATTGAAGTATGTTTCCGAAGTTAATGATTTCCCTGGTTCTTATAAACCGGAAGGAAGCGGAAGTCTCCCTAAAACAGCGGACAATAAAGAATACACAATCAAAGATTTAATCACAAAAACGTCAAAAGAATCTGACAATGTAGCTCATAATATTCTTGGTTATTATATTACGAATAAATCAGATGAAGCCTTTAAAAAAGAGATGGCTACTATCGCAGGTGAGGAATGGGATGTGACAGATAAGTTGGCTTCAGCTAAAATGGCTGGTCAAGTTATGGAATCTATTTATAATCAGAATGGTTTTGTTTTAGAATCTCTTTCACAAACATCGTTTGATAATCAGAGGATTGCTAAGAATATTTCTGTTAAGGTAGCCCATAAAATTGGGGATGCAGATGAATTTAAACACGATGTAGGAATAGTTTATACAGATTCTCCTTTCATTATTTCAATCTTTACCAAAAATTCTGATTACGATACTATTTCTAAAATTGCTAAGGATGTCTACGAGGTCCTAAAATGAGAGACCGAGATTTTTTAAATCATTTTCTAGAAAAAGGTTATTTTAAAGAACATTCAAGCGTTGTGCTAGCCTTGTCTGGTGGATTGGATTCGATGTTTCTCTTTCGTCTTCTTTCAACTTATAAAAAAGAACTTGGTATTGAATTGTTTTTAGCTCATGTAAATCATAAACAACGACCAGAGTCAGATCAGGAAGAAAATGAATTAAGAAAATTAGCTGAACAAGCTGGAGTTCCAATTTATGTAGCTTGTTTTACTGGAGATTTTTCAGAAACGAATGCTCGTCAATTTCGCTATAATTTTTTTAGAGAAGTGATGGAGAAAACTTCATCTACAGCTCTTGTAACAGCTCATCATGCAGATGATCAAGTTGAGACAATCTTTATGCGATTGATTAGAGGTGTTAGACTACACCATTTATCAGCTATTAAAGAAAGACAAACGTTTAATAAGGGAGAGTTAATTCGTCCTTTGTTGTCTTTTTATAAGAAGGATTTTCCTAAAATTGAGCATTTTGAAGATCCAACGAATAAAGAAAATCACTATCTTCGCAATCGTATTCGCAACCTCTATCTGCCACAGTTAGAAAAAGAAAATGTTCAGGTAAAAAAAGCAATTTTAGAGTTTGGAAAAGAAGTTTCTGATTATCAAATTGCTCTGGCTGAATTCTCTAAAACGGTTGATGTGGAAGATTTAACACAGTTTTTATCTTTTAGTGAAGCAACACAGCGAGTTTTATTGCAGCAATATCTTAGTCATTTTCCAGATTTAAGTATTACAAGAGAACAATTCCGACAGGTCCATCATATTTTAAGAACCAAGAGTCAATATCGTCATCGATTAAAAAATGGATATGAACTTATAAAAGGATATCAACACTTTCAAATTTGTAAAATCAGACCAAAGTCTGATGAAAAAAGTAGTGAGTGTGTGTTAAACTATCAAAATCAAGTTTATTATGAAGGTTTTCTATTTTCATTTGGAATTCCTTTAAAAGGTAAAAATGTTCAACAAATAAATGTTTCCCGTGAAACATCATTGATTTTGAGGCATCGACAGTCAGGTGATTATTTGATAATAAATGGTCATCGAAAAAAAGTAAGGCGACTTTTTATTGATTTAAAAATTCCTGCAGAAAAACGAAAAAATGCGATTATTGTTGAGCAATTCGGAAAGATTTGTTCAATTTTAGGAATTGAACTCAGTGATTTGAGTATAAAAATGAAAAATGATATAATGAACACTGTACTTTATATAGAAAAAATAGATAGGTAAAATCATGTTAGAACAAGATATCAAGAAGATTTTGATTTCGCAAGATGAAATTACAGAAGCTGCTAAGAAGTTAGGTGCTCAATTGACCAAAGATTATGAAGGTAAAAATCCGATTCTAGTTGGTATTTTAAAAGGATCTATTCCTTTTATGGCAGAATTGGTGAAATATATCGACACTCATCTTGAGATGGACTTTATGATGGTTTCTAGCTATCATGGTGGTACTGTAAGTAGCGGTGTTATCAATATCAAACAAGATGTAACTCAAGATATTAAAGGTAGACATGTTGTTTTTGTGGAAGATATTATCGACACTGGTCAAACCTTGAAAAGTTTGAGAGATATGTTTACTGCTAGAGAAGCGGCATCTGTTAAGATTGTTACAATGCTTGATAAACCTGAAGGCCGTACTGTAGAAATCGAAGCAGACTACACATGTTTTACTATTCCAAATGAATTTGTTGTAGGCTATGGTTTAGACTATAATGAAAATTATCGTAACCTTCCTTATGTAGGCGTATTGAAAGAGGAAGTATACTCAAAATAGAAGGGTAAGTTGTTGAATGCAAAAGCAAAATAATGGTTTTATAAAAAATCCATTTCTTTATTTGTTGATGATTTTCTTGCTAGTAACAGGATTTCAGTACTTTTTCGCTGGAAGAGCTGCTGGGCACAGTCAACAAATTAAATACTCAGAATTGGTGCAGGAAATCACTAACGACAATGTAAAAGAAATAACCTATCAACCAAGTGGTAGTGTTATTGAAGTGTCTGGTGTCTATAAAACTGCTAAAACAGAAAAACCGGAAACAGGTATTCAGTTTTTCACACCTTCTGCAACAAAAGTAGAAAAATTTACAAGTATTATTCTTCCATCGGATACTACTGTAGCAGATTTGCAAAAATTAGCTGGGGAACACCAAACACAAATTGAAGTGAAGCATGAAAGTTCAAGTGGTATGTGGATTAACATCCTAGTTTCAGTAGTACCATTTGCCATTTTATTCTTCTTCCTATTTTCTATGATGGGCAATATGGGCGGAAATAGTGGACGCAATCCGATGAGCTTTGGACGCAATAAAGCTAAGACTGCTAATAAGGAAGATATCAAAGTACGCTTTTCAGATGTAGCAGGAGCTGAAGAAGAAAAACAAGAACTTGTTGAAGTTGTTGAATTCTTGAAAGATCCAAAACGCTTTACAAAATTAGGTGCTCGTATCCCAGCTGGTGTTCTCTTAGAAGGACCTCCGGGAACTGGTAAAACATTACTTGCTAAAGCAGTAGCAGGAGAAGCTGGAGTACCATTCTTTAGTATTTCAGGTTCTGACTTCGTAGAAATGTTTGTCGGTGTCGGTGCCAGCCGTGTACGTTCACTTTTTGAGGACGCTAAAAAAGCAGCACCAGCAATTATCTTCATTGATGAAATTGATGCCGTTGGTCGCCAACGTGGTGTCGGTCTTGGTGGAGGTAATGACGAACGTGAACAAACCTTGAACCAACTCTTGATTGAAATGGATGGTTTTGAAGGAAATGAAGGGATCATTGTCATTGCGGCAACGAACCGTTCAGATGTTCTAGACCCAGCCCTTCTTCGTCCAGGTCGTTTTGATAGAAAAGTATTGGTTGGTCGTCCAGATGTTAAGGGACGCGAAGCAATTCTAAAAGTCCATGCTAGAAATAAACCTCTAGCAGAAGATGTAGACTTGAAGTTAGTAGCACAACAAACTCCTGGTTTTGTTGGTGCTGACTTGGAAAACGTATTGAACGAAGCGGCATTAGTTGCTGCTCGTCGTAACAAATCAGTCATCGATGCTTCTGATATTGATGAGGCAGAAGATCGCGTTATTGCAGGGCCTTCTAAGAAAGATAAAACTGTTTCCCAAAAAGAACGTGAAATGGTTGCTTATCACGAGGCCGGACACACTATCGTAGGGTTAGTCTTATCGAATGCGCGTGTCGTTCATAAGGTAACAATTGTTCCTCGTGGTCGTGCAGGTGGTTACATGATTGCTCTTCCAAAAGAAGATCAAATGTTGCTATCTAAAGAAGATATGAAAGAACAATTAGCTGGTTTAATGGGTGGACGTGTTGCTGAAGAAATTATCTTTAATGTCCAAACAACAGGTGCATCAAACGACTTTGAACAAGCTACACAAATGGCGCGTGCAATGGTTACAGAGTATGGGATGAGTGAAAAACTTGGACCTGTTCAATATGAAGGAAATCATGCAATGTTTGGTGCTCAAACTCCACAAAAATCTATTTCAGAGCGTACAGCTTATGAGATTGACGAAGAAGTTCGAGCATTGTTGAATGAAGCACGCAATAAAGCAGCTGAAATTATTCAATCAAATCGTGAAACGCATAAATTAATTGCAGAAGCCTTATTAAAATATGAAACATTGGATAGTACACAAATCAAATCTCTTTATGAAACAGGGAAAATGCCTGAATCAGTAGAAGAGGAATCACGTGCCCTATCATATGATGAAGTCAAATCAAAAATGGCTGAAGAAAACTAAAATATTAGTAGGCTAGATACAAGAGAGGATAACATTATATCCTCTCTTTCTTATTATAAAAACTAATCTATGAAAAACCAGTAAAAAAATTTCAGAAAAATAAACCCAATATCTTGACAAGCGTCAAAAAGTAGGTATAATAGAAAGAGTTGACAAGCTCAGGGTCCGTTGGTCAAGGGGTTAAGACACCGCCTTTTCACGGCGGTAACACGGGTTCGAATCCCGTACGGACTATGGGTGTATCGCGGTTGATGGGAACAGGTTATAAAAAAAGTTAAAAAAACCTGTTGACAGAGAAAAATGACTGTGATATACTAATATAGTTGTCGCAAGCGCGACAAAGACCTTTGAAAACTGAACAAGACGAACCAATGTGCAGGGCA
>NZ_JASHCL010000003.1:0-365195 GCF_047464155.1 Streptococcus infantis | reverse complement strand
CCAACCTGTCTGCATAGCTCCGCTTGCATTTAGATAATAACGAGAACCATCGATTTCTTGGAAGCCTGTTAACATGACACCCTCTTTATCTAGATAATACCAGATGTCCTTATCTTTGAGCCAACCTATCTTCATCGCACCACTGCTTACGAAGTAGTAATAATGGTTATTGATCCATTTCCAACCTGTCTGCATAGCGCCACTTGGATTGAGATAATAGCGAGAACCATTAATTTCTTGAAGACCTGTTAGCATGACACCTTCTTTATCTAAGTAGTACCAAGTATCTTTATCCTTGACCCAGCCAGTTTTCATAGCTCCGGAACTAGCAAAATAGTTCCAATGACCCTCAATTAAGGCCCAACCAGTTTGCATGATACCATTTTGATTAAAGTAATAGGTAGTGCCGTTGATATTCTTTTTACCAACTGTTCGAATACCATCTTCATCATAATAATACCAGCTTGAACCTTGTTTTTGCCAACTTGAAGCGCTACCTTCTGTTTGAAGAGCGCCACTACTTGCGAAAAGCATCTTCTTGCCATTAAAGACTTGTAAGCCAGTCAGCATTTTACCATCTTTATCAAAGAGATATTTTTGCCCACCGATTTCGGCTAATTCATTAAATCGTCTTGCACCATTTGACTGGATATAGTACCAACTATTTTCATGATAGAACCATCCACCAGTTTGCATTTTACCATTTGCATTAAGATAATACCAATTTCCTTCACCATAAGGATTCCAACCATCATTTACATTAAGCCACCGTCCTGCCTGCATTTGGCCTTTTCCGTTAAAGAAATAGTTGCTACCATCAATTTCTTGCCACCCGATAGCCATCTGACCATCTTTCAAGCGATATTTCCAATGGCCATCTTCTTGATACCATTTCTCATCAACAGTGGGAATATTTGGAAAATCTCCTGAAACGTTGGTAAAACCTTTATCACTAATGTCAAATACTGTTGCATCTTGAGTTTGACTAGATGCATGAATCACTTGAATATTTTTCTTTTGGAGATAATCTCTCGTTGAAGCAAGGTTAATATCACCTCCAGTCGTCTGAATGACCATACTAGGAGAAAGATGATTAATGAAGTCAATTGTATTAGAAATCTTAGCATCATAGTGATGATTCCATTTCATCATATCTACTTTGCCAATCACAGGACCTAACTTGTCTTCTGCTCCTTCAGCATTATCTAAGTCACCACCAAGATAAATTCTTTTTCCTGCAACAGTTACTACTGCTACAATTGAATTGGAATTATCATCAAGAACTCTTTTTAAGTTCCCATCAGAATCATATTCATTTTTATAATTATAAAGCTGAATATCCATGTCACCAAATTTGAAATGACTATCCTGATCTTTGATATCTTGAATTAATGTAACACCCTTATTCTGTGCAGCACGAAGAGCATTATCATAATTGAAGAGGTTATCCCACAATCCCCAAGTACTTGTAATTCGTTGATCCGAATATTTTTTCAAATAGAATTTATCGACTTGATAGCGATTAAGAATTTCATCTGCTCCACCTATATGGTCGCTATGAACATGAGTTCCTAATATAAAATCTAATTTCTTGACACCTAATTGATCAAGGTGGCGAATCAACCGATCTTCCAAAACTTGATAATTGTTAATAGAAATTCCCCATCGATTTGGATAACGTGTATCCGTTCCATCCGGAAAATCATAATCCTCTCCCATATCAATCAAAGCATAGTGGCCATTACTTTCTAGTAAAATAGCATCACTTCCAGAGTTAGCTTTTGTATTGATAAAGTGGATACGATTCCCTGAACCTGTTGAAATAGTATCTGCATTCACTGTTTGTGCTTGAATTATTGATGCCGATAAGATCAAGGCACTAAGTAATATTGATTTTTTCATAGTTTTCATAAGGCATTCAACTTTCTCTTTTTTATATACTCTTTCATTAATAAATCCAATAATTGTTTTCATTCCCTGGTGTCTGTTGGTCAACAGGGGGTGGGGTCATATAATCTTCACCAAACTCATAGACAAGAACCTCATGGTATCTTCTTGGTACTTTTAGAATTAGATTTTCATACGTCATATCAATTGTATCATACAACCATTCTTTTTTAATACCAGCTGGATAGTAAGAGTCATAAGTTGAACAAACTAAGTCTGTAGAATTTTCAACACTATATTTTAATGCAAGTTGTTCAAGTTTTTGATTCCACAATTGAGGAGAAGTAAATCTAAATATTGCTGATGCAATATAACGAGGAAGATTTTTAATTCCTCCATTTTCATATTTAATTCCCTTAAAGTTTAACGACGATAGACGAATTAATTGCTTATAGAGCTTCATTTTCTTACGATCTTGTTCATCTGTAACAAGACCATCGTACGGGAAGACATCTACGCAAGTTCCAAGCACAACACTTGGATCTAAAAGATTCGAATCTCTCCGTGTTCGAATATCGTAAACACGCATATAACTATATGGATAACCTTTAGTTTCTCTGAAAGAAATCAGCTTATAGTATGGGTGATGATCGTTTTTTAGAACAGCATATAACTTTTCAAATTCATCTCTAGCTAAAGAAATGTCTGTATCATCATCCCAAGGAATAAAACCTTTATGACGAACTGCACCTAATAAAGTGCCAAAATCGATAAAATATTTGATATCATATTTTTCACAAACTTGGTGTAAGTATTCTAGAATTCCAAGCTCAATTTGCTTGATTTCTTCAAGGCTTAAGATTTTTTCAGACATTATTTGTCACCCCTAATCTCTACTTCTTTGTTTAAATAATAATCTATTGGTTTTCAGTAATCTTCCACAATTTGAAGTCATGATGCGAAACTTGTTGCTCAACTGGTGGTAACTGCATATAATTTCCATAATCTGAAGTTAAAATTTCATGATAATGTTTTGGAATCATAAATTTCTTACCTTCAAAGCTCCCAGCTTCAACTTGTTCTAACCACTCACGTTTCCAAACGGGCTTATTCATATCTTTATAGACAACATAGTCCACTAATTCATAATCTTCTACTTTTCTAGATTTAGCTAATTCATCGATTTGAGAAACATACTTATTTGTGTTAGTGAAATAAAAGATAATAACAGAAATATAGCGGATAATTGAATTTACTACACTTTTAGTATTCGTAATTCCTTTGAAAGTGTAACAACTTAATTGACGCTTTTTAATAATCTTTGTCATCTTATCTTTAAATGCCTGATCATCTTCATACCCATCAACAGGGAAAATATCGACATAAATTCCCATGTCTGAATCAATTCGAACATCTTCTTCAACCAAATAGGTATGATTATCCTGAACTTTCATGAATGGATAGACATAATTGACATTATTCTTGTATGACATTAGTTCATAACGCTCATTTGGGTGTGCAATCATATAATCTTGCAGCTTTTCATAATCATCACGAAGCATACAAATATCCATGTCATCATCCCATGGAATAAACCCTTGATGGCGCACTGCACCAATTAAGCTACCATAAGCTAAGAAATACTTAACACCAATTTTCTGACAAACTTCATGAATATATTCCATTATTCCTAATTCCATCTGTTGGATTTCAGAAATATCGGTCACTTCCTCATAACGAATATTTTTTTCTTTCAAACAAATCGTTAGACCATAGCCAATCACTAACCAGAAAATGATATTGATAAAGTTTGTCGAATACATGATCTGACTTTCAAACAATTGTCCGAATAAAATACCAAAAAATAGAATCATGATTAATTTTTCGCTGTTCTTCTTAGACATCATTAAATAAGTGACAAATCTTCCAGCGATATAAGCTATTAAAAGTATGAAAGAAAGCAAACCTAATAATCCTGAACTTACAAAAATTGTTACAAATATATTATGGAAATTCCCACCAATCAGTGAGTTCTCAATTTCGAATTTACTAAAGTATTTTGTGTAATAATCTGATACGTTTCGAACACCATAGCCAAATAACGGTTTTGAACTTCCCATTTTGATTGCATTTTTCCAAATATATGTACGCCCACTTGGAGTCGTTTCAATCAAGTGAAGCTCCCCATTTTTCTTAGCAACATCCGAATCAGTTTCAGAATAAGATTCACCTTTATTTAAGTCAATTACAGTTGCCTTAGCTCCTAAGATATATACTGAAGTTACATAACTAATACCAATATTGCTACCTGTTAGTAAGATACTAGCTACTAGAAAAGTAAGGCATTTTTTGAGTAGTTTTCCTCTAGAAACAAAAAGACAATAAAATCCAAGCATCAAAATTACTGATAACAAGGCCCCTCTACTCTGCATGGTTGCAAAATAAATTACCTGAATCAGATTATTTATCTTTAGATAAACTGAGTATTTACTTCCTTTATGAATGAGGTACAATGCAAAAACAATACTGATATATGAAAAAATAGCACTTGCATTCGGATTAACAATACCCCATAGGCGTCCATTCATTACACCATAATAATAGGATTGTTCTCCAATTTTAAATAATATTAAAACTCTAAAAATTAAAAGAACAAAAGCAAATATAGCTGAGAAAAAAGAAACAAATTGAACTGTTCCTGCAATCAAGCGAATTAACTTCTTAAGATACTCTGAATTCACCATAGTAAATAGTAAAATATAGGTTATCATAAAGAAAATTTCAACCATATTTCCTATCAAGTGGCCCGAGCGATTAACCAATGCAGCTACTAGATGACTACCTGCTAAAAGCCCAAATAAACTTAGAAACTTCTTATCGATTTCTATTCGTTTCCAATTTAATAATAATGTTAAACAAATACAAAGAACAACAACTGCCGATAATCCCTTATAGACAGGGTTGGTAACTTTATATACTAGGGAACTCATACTTAAAATCGAAATAAAAACAAACAGATATGAAATCCAAAATTTTGATTTTTCAAAGTATTCATTCGTTTTTGAAAAATTCATCTTCAACTCCTTTAAATGGCATTATTGATTCAAGCCGACAATTTGTCTATAAATCCATGGAGAAACAAGGAGGGACAAAACGGCTATTTTTCGAAAATTAGTAAAATAAGGATCTTTTAATATTTCAGATAAATGATTAATAATCCACTTTCTCAACTTATTTTTTTCAGTTCGATATTGATTTGATTCTGTAAAGATTATTTTATCGTACACAGTAATATAGGACCAACATTCTCTGTTCACTAATTCAGCTTTTAGTTGTGGGAATATTTGAAAAACTTCAGAAATGATAATCTTATAGACCTCTAAAGTATCAAATACATACGTATTGACAGAAGTTGTCGCACTACCTTGTCGATGATCATAGTAGTAGATTGGTTTATCGACAAATACACTTTTGCATCTGGTTTTTAGTAAGACTTCTGTTAAAAACAAAGCATCCTCTGCCAAATGATAGTCTGTATTGAATGTAAAATCTGAAATAATCTCTCTTTTAAATAATTTTGCAACAGGGAAAAAAGAAGTTCTAGTTGTCGTCAATAATTCCCTCATTGTCTGTTCTGTCGACCACTTCTCTACTTTTCCTGAAAAAGCTGGTAATTCTGTAATTTGACCATTTTTTATATGATGGAGACGTGCTATACTAAATCCTATAGAATCGTCACTATCAACTACACTTAGTAAAGTTTCCAAGTAATCTGGTGTAATAAAATCATCACTATCAATAAAAGTAATCCATTCTCCTTTTGAGTTTTGAATACCTACATTTCTAGCATTTGAAACTCCAGCATTATCAAGATGCAAAACTTTGATATTATCATTTTTAGAACATAGCTGATCACACAACTCACCACTATTATCTGTCGAACCATCATTAATAAGAAGCAATTCAAAATTGGTATAAGTCTGCTTTAAAATCGACTCAACACATCGTTCAAGATACTTTTCTACATTGTATACTGGAACAATAATACTAATTTTTTCTTGCATTATATTCTCCCTTATATTCTGTGTAGCTCTTATCCATATCAGCGATTACAGCATCGTGGTGAGGTACTTGCTTGTCTGCTGGCGGTGGTGTCATGTAATCACCAAAAGCTGTACTGAGATAGACATCGTAACCAACTGGAATAGGCATTTCTGTCCCTTCGAATGGTAAGAAAATGCTATCTTCAAAGGCCTGAATTGGATATTTCTTCTTCATGTAGCCTGGACCTGAACATAATTCTGTAATGCCATCACTTTCGGCTGGTCCATACTTGGTCATTTCTTTTTCAGCCTTTTTCCAGATACGATAGCGAAGGGCTTTAGGAGTTACTCCTAGTAAAATGGTACTACCCCACTTCATAAGAGCTCCATGCTTTTCCGGAATAGTTTGTGCACAGAAGAGGGAATAAATCAAAGCCCAGCGGACCTGTTTCTTACGCTCTGCTGGATTTTTAGGGTAGTAGTCCAAAGGAAGAACATCCAAGGCCAAGCCGTGTGGGAGGTCCAAATCTTGTTGGTAAGGCTTGATGCAAGTTGTTTCCTTGTCTCGAATAGTGATAAAGAGGTTACGGTCGACAAAGTCCTTATCACTTTTTGATAGGAAGTAACGTTCGTCCGCATATTGAGGCCATAACTCTGCTAGTTTTTCATAGTCCTTACGAGGCATAAAGAAGTCCAAATCATCATCCCAAGGGATAAAACCTTTATGTCGTAAAGCCCCAATAGCTCCTCCGCCACACAAATAACAAAGCAAATTATGTTCTTTACAAAAGGCGACAAAATATTCAGCCATCTCTAAACTACGGGCTTGAATTGCCTTTAAATCACTCATCTCATTCTTTTCCTCTTCTATAGAATTACATCATTTTATTATACCAAAAAATGGTCAAAAAATCCATCTGATTATGTGAAAAATCAAAGCCCGAGAACACCTATTTTATTAGATGTTTCAAGCTTTGATTTAGTTTTTATTATCATCTAAATCCCATTTGAGCTAATTTTTTTTGATAGGCTTCTTGGTCAATACGAAGTGACTGACCTCCATAGACATCATAGTCATCTACCCAGTCTCCAAGTTCCGGTACTGTTAGTCTTTCAATACCGTTCTGACCTCCCTCAAGAACTGATAAACCATTGGTCAATAGGAAGGTATATGGAATATTTGTAGATGTCATAGCGAATACTTTTCCAAGGGCTTCTGAACCTGTGAAAAGTTTTGTAGGATCCTTAATTTGCTGTAAAACAGCTGTCATGACTTGTTGCTGTCTACGAGTACGTCCGTAGTCCCCTTCATCGTCATCACGGAAACGTGCATAGTTGAGAAGAGTTGAACCATTCATTTGTTGCGTCCCAACTTTAATAGTTTGTGTAGGCGATTCAGTTTCTGTGGCATGCAAGTCATCACCAACTGTAGCTTCTGTAACCGGAACTCCATTTAGGGTTGAAAATTGAGCATCAATGGTCACACCGTCAGGGAAAAGCGTGTCAATGGCAGTCGCAAAGGCTTGGAAATCGACAAGGGCATAGTATTTGATATCTAGGTCAAAATTATCTTTAAGGACCTTACGCACCATTTCAGCCCCTTGTTTTCCTTCTTGTTCCCCCAATTCGTAGGCCAAATTCAACTTGTGATCAGCCTGTTTTTGTCCGTTAATAACTTGGCTATAACCATCAATATAAACTAGGTTGTCTCGCATAAAGCTTACAAGCTTAAGCTTTTTATCCTTACCACTTACATTTAAAACCATAATGGAATCTGTCCGTGTTTCTGCACTATTCTGTCCAATACGGCCGTCTGTCCCTAAAATAAGAATATTGACACCATCTCTTGTATCCTGTCCATTGAAGACTTCAACTTGAGCAGCCTTGGCATCTTTTGATCCACTTGAGCCATTCGGATTGGCTGATTGGAAACCTTTCAGGAACATGAAAATCATTCCTACTGCAGCACAAAGCAACAGCATTCCTAACCAAGCAAGTATGCGTTTAAATCGAAAGACTCTTTTTTTCTTTGGTTTCTTCTGCTTAGGAATCTTGGCTTTTGGTTGAGGTAGACTACTACGTCGACTAGCTCGGCTACGATTTGTATAACTCGGTAGACCTGTATTAGATTCCGTATAGTCCTGATAGTCTTGATTTTCTGCTTCTTCTACGACAACTGAACGAGCTTCTTGTTGACCATCCAGCTTAGCTTGTAAAAAAGCAAACTCTCTCTTTTCTTTCTCATTCAAATAATGAATATTTTTCAAAAGATAGTCATATCTCAGTTTTTCATGGTGTGTCAAAGGATTCTCTCTAGTCATTCTTTCTCCTTCCCTTTTTCCTGTATGGTATAGATAGGGTAAGCTCCTAGTACTTTATAATGGATCCCAATCGTTTCTAATTCTTTTTGAGCAAAGTGAACAAGTTCGGTATCAATATAGTCCACATCAATGATAAAAAAATACTCACCTAGTGCTGTTTTTAGGGGGCGACTCTCAATCTTTGTCAAGTCAATCCCACGCCAAGCAAAGGTGGAAAGCCCCTTATATAAGGCTCCTGGAAGATTATCTGGCAAAGTCAATGCTAGACTCATTTTCTTAGCATTTGCGTTCAAGGGCATTTGCGGTGCCTTGGGACCTAACACCCAAAAGCGAGTGAAATTAGCTTCCATCTCTTGAATATCTTCAGCAATTAATTCCAAACCATATTCTCCAGCCGAACTTTTTGGAGCAATGGCTGCAAATGGCTGACCTGGATGCTCGGAGACATAGCGCGCAGCGTATGCTGTACTTGCCGTTACTTCTAATTGAGCGTCTGGAAAATGTTCATCGATAAATTTCTTCCCTTGGGCTAATGCCTGCGGATGAGAAAAGATTTTCTCTATTTTAGACTGTCCTGGTACTGCCATCAGCTGTTGATGGATTGGCTGAACAATCTCTGCCACAGCTTGAATGCGAGCTTGATGGAAGAGATAGTCTAGGGTCTCATGAACACTACCTTCAATAGAATTTTCAACTGGCACTACTGAATAGTCCACCAAACCTTGTTCATAGGCCTTGATAACGTCCGTAATATTTGAAAAAGGCTCTAGTTCCTCATGAGGAAAAGCCGTCTGCACAACATGGTGCGAAAAAGATCCTTTGGGACCTAGATAGGCAATTTTCATTTCAGTTCCTCTATAATTTCCTCTGGACTTAATCTTGATACATCAACAATTTGACTAGCCACTTCCTCATACCAGATTTGTCTTTCATTAAAAATCGCAGCCAAATCTTCCTTGCTATTGTTTAAAAATAGTGGACGTTGATTGTCCTTATCGGCTGAAATTCGCTGGTAAAGGGTCTCAAAATCTGCTTTTAGGTAGATGTTATCTGGATTCTGCTTAAGCAAGGTACGATTTCGAGGAGAAATGACTATTCCTCCACCTGTGGAGATAACTTGATCTGTCTTTAGCAGATCAGCCAAAACTTCTTCTTCTATCTGACGGAAGGCTGCTTCTCCTTTTTCTTCAAAGGAACGAGCAATCGACATCCCCAATCGTTCTTCCAGCATGGCATCCATGTCTACGAAGTCAGGATCTAATCCTCTAGCGATGGTAGATTTTCCTGCACCCATAAAACCTAGTAAAACCTTAGCCATGGATCAAGGTCTCCAAATCATCAAAGAAGCTTGGATAGCTAGTATTGATAGCTTCTGCACGGTCCAATTCGACTTCTCCATCTGCAACTAAGAGAGCTGCAATGGCTGTCATCATACCGATACGGTGGTCTCCAAAGGTGTTGACTCTGGCTCCATGGAGGACAGATTTTCCTTTGATAATCATTCCGTCTGCTGTAGGAGTGATAGTTGCCCCCATGCTATTTAAAGCATCTGCGACAACTTGAATGCGGTCCGTCTCTTTGACTTTAAGTTCTTCAGCATCTTTGATAACCGTTTTCCCTTGAGCTTGGGTTGCAAGGAGCGCAATAATCGGCAGTTCATCAATCAAACGTGGAATCAAGGCTCCGCCAATCTCTGTTCCCTTCAAATCTGAAGTTTCAACAGTCAAGGTTGCAGACTTAGCAACTGGGTCAATATCAGTAATTTCTAATTTTCCACCCATAGCACGGATAACATCGATAATACCTGTTCGTGTTTCATTAATACCAACATTCTTGAGCACCACTCGAGAATTTGGAACAATCAAACCAGCTACTAACCAGAAAGCTGCACTCGAAATATCTCCTGGAACGACAACCTTTTGTCCACTTAGTTTCTGTGGTCCCTGGACAGTGATTTTCTTACCATCGACACTCAAGTCTCCTCCAAATTGACGTAACATATCTTCTGTATGATTACGAGTGCACTCCTTTTCAATGATGACTGACTGACCCTGAGCCTGCAAAGCCGCAAAAATCAAGGCAGACTTAACCTGAGCAGAGGCAATCGGCAATTCGTATTGAATAGGTCTTAAGTTTTTTGTTCCTTTTAAGTGCAAAGGTGGCAAGTCTCGCTCTGTTTGACCTGAAATGCTAACTCCCATTTTTTTCAAAGGAAGAGTCACTCGGTCCATAGGGCGTTTGGAAAGACTGTCATCTCCAAACATCTCCACTTCAAAATCTGCACCAGCAAGGACGCCTGAAATCAAACGAATAGAGGTCCCAGAATTCCCCATATCGAGAGATTTCTGAGGAGCTTTCAAACCATCCATGCCGACACCTTGAATGGTAACGACACCATCTTTGTCCACTATCTCAACACCGAGGTCACGAAAAACTTGCATGGTTGACAAAACATCTTCGCCACGCAAGATATCATAAACTTTAGTCTCGCCCTCAGCCAAGCTCCCAAAAATGATAGAGCGATGACTGATAGACTTATCACCTGGCACTCGAATACTACCATTCAAGTGGCAAATATTTGTTTTTAACTTCATACTAGACCTCATACTGACAATACTTTTTCTTATTTTATCATATAAAGTCAGAAATTTCTTAAAAATTCCTGACTTTATGATAGTTAATAATATTTTTTCAATACACTTTTACCTTTTTGATTTATTTCAACCTGAATCTTTTTAATAGCAATTCTTTTTCATTTTCAATTTACCAACTATCTGAAGAGCCACCACCATCAAATCCACCGCCATCCCAATCATCTGAAGACCAAGATGAACTAGAACTACTAGTATCATATCTAGATGTAGAAGAATCTAATCTACCGTAAGAACTTGACTGTACTCTTTGTGAAGCATAGTAGCTTTTTTTGAGCTCGGAAGTCCAAGAAGCATTCTTCACAAAATCTTTATCGTTTGGATAGAGTTTTCCCTTCCCTTTATAAGAGTATTGAGAGCGGTTCAGCCTATCTAGTTGCTTTCTTTTAACTTCTGCGAAGTATTCTTCTATCAGTAATGTAGTCCAAGTATCATTAGGTAGAAAACCTTTTGAGTCTGGATAGAGTTTGTTATATCCTGTGTAGTTATATTGAGACCTAATTAAACGCTTATTTTTTTTATAGTCCGATTTACGTTCTTCAGTCCATGTATCGTTAGGTACAAAGTTAGGAAAATCTGGATACAGCTTCCCCTTTCCCTCATACTCATACTTAGAAAAGCGACATCTTTTTAAGTACCTGAACCACGTTACTAAACTCAGTAAAAGAAAGAATATTAGATAGAACAATATCGGAAACGGAATGTAATCGAAATACTTACTAAGGCCTTCATTATTTTTTAAAGATTTTTCATAGATTTTTGAAAGCCAACTATTCTTATTCTCTTTCTTGTTAATGATTTCAGCTTTCCCAGATTCGGCTTTAGAGATGCCTACTAGAATTCTGTTAAGAGCATCAGTGTATTTCCCTTCTTTCATGTAAGGCTTCGAATCATTTAGTAAAGAACTAGCCTTCGAGTCAGTAAGCCAAATTGCTGCTTCGTTGGATGTTTCAATACGAAACTTCCTATCCTTTATAGCAATAGCGATTAAAATTCCACTATTGGAATCTTGTTTCCCAATTTTCCATTTGCGTGCAACCTCATTGGCTACCTCTTCGATACTGGAACCGTCCAGGGTATCTACAATGTATATACCTACTTGGGTTTCACTTCCAGCATTCATACTCTCTAACGTTTCTGCAACACTAGTGGTTAAATACCCATTAGGATCGTAAATACCATTTAAAGGCCGATCTGGAACAGCTATATTAGCCGCCACTAGTGGCATAAAAAAGAATAAAGGGATAATTAAGAGTAAAATTAACTTTTTCATAGGAGATTCCCCACAAGACTAATCAGTTAAATTGATTTTAGGGATAAACTTTGCATCTTTCTCTGCTCCAATTAACTCAGCTCTATAGTTAGAAACTTTCAAATTTGTTTTGCATTTTGATTATTAGTAAAGACAATCATTCCCATAGTCATTATTAAACAGACCAGGCTAATAATTCTAGCTTATACAGTAGTTACCGATAATAAAAATACGATTGAGAAAATACCGATAAATCATAAACAAAATAAGTTTTTTATTTTAGCAATTCTGAAATTGGTTCAAAGACAATTTTTTCAATATCAGAAAGGTAGATAGAAAGTTGTTGCTGTTTTGCAAAGAATTCTGACAAGAGAGCGCTGCCCTGAATCAACTTGCCAAAGCTTTCCATTTTTTCTTGGAAAGAAGCGTCTGGCATTTGACCAGTTTGGGCCATGACTTGGATTTCATGCTGAAAAGCAATATAATCTGCAAAGATTTTGCTAGCTTCTGCATCGGCTTGGATAGCATCTCTAGCTTCTTTAACCGCTTTGTATTCAGGCAATTCGCGTAGTCCACGACTAAGTTCATTTGCACTATCATAAATATTTGACATGATTGTCCTCCTTATTTGATAACGACTGTGTAGTCAGTATTTTCTGTAATGACTTGCTCAGCACGTTTTAAATCCTGAGCATTTTTAAAGGAAATTTGCAGAATCCCGTGAACATCTTCACGGTTTTCCTCATTGATATGGATATTGACCAAGGAAGTTCCTCTTAGCAATTCCAAGATGCGCAAGATAACGTTTTCCTCATCAGGAACGTCTACATAGAGGTCAAATGAGCTATCTACTCCTCCACGTTTATGGATTTCCATAACTTGACGTTGTTCACGCGCTTGATTGAAAAAGTTCCAGATTTGGTTTTCGTCACCCTTACTAATAGCTTGTCCAACCTCGTCTAAACGTCGCTTGAAATCCTCGATGCGTTCAATAATGGTCTCTCGATTGGATAAGAGGATAGAAGTCCACATTCCTGGCTCACTTTCGGCGATTCGAGTCATATCCCTGAAACCACCTGCTGCAAACCGTCGGGCCATCTCATGCTCTTCAGCATAACTAGCAGTTTGTTCCATCAAGCCTGATGCTAAGATATGCGGAAAATGACTAATCTGAGAAGTCACTCGGTCATGTTCTTCAGCGTCGATTTCAATAAAACGAGCATGAAGACCTGACAGCAAGTCTTTCATTTCTTCAAGCGTATCTGGTGTCGTCAGACTTGAAGGCGTAAAGATATAGTAGGCATTTTCAAAAAGATTAACATCTGCAGAGGCAGCTCCTGTCTTATGACTCCCTGCCATGGGATGCGCTCCAACAAAGCGAACAGACTTATCAGCAAAACACTTATCTGCTGTAGCCACAATAGCTGACTTGGTCGATCCAGCATCGGAAATAATGACGCCTTCCTTTAAATCTAAGCTTGCCAACTTCTCGATAAAATCAAGTGTTTGTTGGATAGGAAGTGACAAAATAATAATATCCGCTAGTGGAGCAAAACTGGCAAAATCATCCGTCGCACGATCAATCATCCCTCGCTCCAAGGCAATATCTCTGGACGCTTGACTACGATTGTATCCTAAAATTTTATAATCAGGATGATCCCGCTTGATTCCCAGTGCCATCGAAGCACCAATCAAACCAAGTCCTGCGATATAGATGGTTTTTGCCATAAGAACTCCTTAATAATTCTTTGTATACTCCCGATGTTTTGCAACAGCTTCTTTTAATTCTTCCAGATTATCTGATGA
The DNA here is from genome assembly GCF_047464155.1 of Streptococcus infantis. Taxonomy (GTDB): domain Bacteria; phylum Bacillota; class Bacilli; order Lactobacillales; family Streptococcaceae; genus Streptococcus; species Streptococcus infantis_U. The sequence continues at coordinate 351,235 of NZ_JASHCL010000003.1, read as the reverse complement.
GAATTTCTCTAGAATTTCTTGGGCTAAGACCGTTGCTACGACTGCTTCCATAACAACACCTGCCGCTGGAAGAGCAGTTGGATCACTTCTCTCCACCGTTGCCTTATAAGGTTCATGGGTTTCGATATCGACACTCATCAATGGTTTATAGAGTGTTGGAATTGGTTTCATAACCCCACGGACAATAATCGGTTGGCCGTTAGTCATACCACCTTCGAAACCACCAAGATTATTAGTACGACGAGTATAGCCATCTTCTGGTGACCAGAGGATTTCATCCATGACTTGGCTACCCTTGAGATAACCTGCTTTAAAACCAAGACCAAACTCCACTCCTTTAAAGGCATTGATAGAAACAACTGCTTGAGCTAGTCTAGCATCTAACTTTCGATCCCATTGAACATAGGAACCAAGACCAATCGGAACACCACCGACAACTGTTTCTACAACACCACCGATGGTATCTCCATCGCGTTTGATTTGGTCAATATAGTCCTTGATCTCCTGCTCACGTTCTTGGTTAACGATAGAAACTTCTGACTGGGCAGCTAGTTTTTTGATCTCTGCAACTGTTAAGTTTTCTGGAACATCAATTTCCTTACCACCAAAGACAACAACATGGTTAGCAATTTCAATATCAAGCTCAGCCAATAGACGTTTAGCCACCGCCCCAACTGCCACCCGCATTGTCGTTTCACGAGCAGATGAACGTTCTAGGGAATTTCTCAAATCATCAAAGCGGTATTTGATGCCTCCTACCAAGTCAGCGTGACCTGGGCGAGGATGAGTGATTTTTCGTTTACTTTTAAGTTTGTCTTCAATATCCTCGGCAGACATGATATCTAGCCATTTTTGATGATCCTTATTGATGACATCCATGGTAATTGGAGCACCTGTCGTTTTACCATGGCGAACGCCAGAAGTGAAGACAACTTGATCACTCTCAATCTTCATGCGTCCACCACGACCGTAACCACCTTGGCGACGTTTGAGATCCTCATTGATATCCTCGGCAGTCAAAGGAAGACCTGCTGGAATTCCTTCAATAATCGCTGTCAAACGAGGGCCATGTGATTCTCCTGCTGTTAAATATCTCATACATTCTCCTTATTTTACCAAGTAATCTTTCATTTCTTCGAGTGAGACGGGGTGAATAGTGGCTGAACCAAGTTCTGGTACCAAAACTAATTTCATGGTGTTGCCACGCGCTTTTTTATCATGAGTCAAGGCCTGATAAAGCTTATCAACATCCCAGTTTTCATAATCAACAGGAAGTCCAAATTTCTGACACATTTCTCGGATTGACAGAGTGATTCCCACTGGCATGAGGCCTTTTTGTTCTGCGACCTTTGAGACCTGAACCATTCCCATCGCTACTGCCTCACCGTGCATGACACGTCCATAACCAGCAGTTGCTTCAATAGCATGGCCAATGGTATGACCAAAATTGAGAAACAGACGAATACCATTGTCCAATTCATCCTCGACTACCATCTTGCGCTTGACCCGGCAGGAATGCTCAATCAAACTTTCTGAATGTTCCAAAATACTCTCTACAGAACCATCCATATCAGATAATAGGTTCCAGAGTTCTGGATCTTCAATTAAGCCATACTTGATGACTTCACCCATTCCTTCAATCAACTCTCGTTTACCTAAGGTTTCAAGAACGGTTGGATCAATCAAAACGCCGTCTGGTTGGTCAAAAGTTCCCACCATATTCTTAGCAAAAGGAGTATTCACTCCTGTCTTACCACCGATTGAAGAGTCCACTTGAGCAGTCAAACTGGTTGGAATTTGAACAAAGTGAATACCTCGCATGTAAGTTGAGGCTACAAAACCAGCCAAATCACCAACAACTCCACCACCTAGAGCCACAATCCCATCACTACGAGTCAAATCCTGCTTGACCAAGAATTCATACGCCTTTTGAACTGTAGTTAAATTTTTTCGCTCTTCACCCTCTAGGAAGTCAAAAACTGCCACTTGAAAACCAGCATCCTCTAGGCTCAATTTAACTTTTTCTGCATAGAGAGAAGCCACATGGTTATCGGTAATGATAACGACTTTTTGCGGTTGCCAAAGTTCCCGCAACCATTTTCCTGCTTGAGACAGGCATCCTTTTTCAATTTGAATATCATAAGGATGGTGGGGAAGGTCTATTTTGATTTTCATAGCAGTTCTCCTTTTTCATTATTGATACTTTTGTTTTAATAATTCCCAGATTTGATCAGTTGGCATTTCCTTGTCAGTCCATAACTGAAAAGCTTCAGCTGCTTGGTAAAGCAACATGCCTAGTCCATTGACAGCGTGATTTCCCTGACTTCTTGCCCACTTTAGAAATGGTGTTTCAAAGGGTTGATAAATCACATCTGCTACCAAAAGCTTCTCTGGTAATACAATACTTGTTGGGATTGGCTGAGATGCTCCATCCATACCCACATTGGTCGCATTGACCAAGAGGTCCGCTTTTCGAATGTTCTCTTGGAGCTCTTGAGCATCCTCTAAGGCAAACAAATCTACTCTAAATCCTGTTTCATGCTGTAGCTTCTCTAAGTAAGGTTTTGTTTTTCCCATTGAAGCCGATCGTACAAAGATAGAAACCTGACTGACCCTATCTAAGATTGCCTGCGCCAAAATTGCTTTAGCTGCACCACCTGCCCCTAACAGAACCATTCTTTTTCCAGATATTTTAAAAGAAGGCAAGCTCTTAAAGAGTCCCTTGCCATCTGTGTTATATCCAATTAAAGTTCCCTCTCGATTCACAACCGTATTGACAGCACCAATCAAACGAGCTTCTTCACTCAATTGATCCAGATAAGGAATGACCTGCTCCTTGTAGGGCATAGAAAGATTAATTCCAAACATCTGATAACGACGAATATTGGCAACTGTTTCTGCCAAGTCAGTTCCTTCTACCTCCCAAGCAAGATAAACCCCATTGGTATTGGTTGCTTCAAAAGCTCTGTTGTGAATGAAGGGTGAAATGGAGTGTTTGATAGGATTGGCGACTACAGCTGCTAAACGTGTGTAGCCATCAATCTTCATTTAGTATCTCCCGAATTTTTTTCATGCTAGAAAGTGAAATCTGTCCTGGAGCACTGGCTTCGTCCAGACTCGCAAAAGACCAGCTAGAACCCGTCACATCTGAAGTGATACGAGAAACCTTACCCATTTTCCCCATAGAAATCGTCACATATTCTTGTTCTGGGTTCAATGTTTTAAAGCCACGTGTAAAGTTCATCAAATCCAATACATCTTGTTCTGTATGAGCCATAACCGCGATTTTTACAACTTTAGGATTTAAACTTGTCAACTCAGACAAGATTTCCATTAGATTTTCCGGTGTTTCTTGGAAATTATGATAGCTTAAGACCAGGTTTGGAAATTCTAACATCTCCTCAAAAACATCTCTATAACTAAAATACTCAAAATCAATATAATCTGGTTGATAAAGCTGGGCTACTTCCTTGATAATTTGAACATATTCTTCTGACGAGAGTTCAATTTGACCACCCTCAGCACGAGTACGCAAGGTAAAAACAAGCTCGCGACCCGCGAATTTTTCAAAAATAGCGGGTGCTACCTGCAAAATAGCTTCCTTTGGTAAGAAGTCAGCTCGCCACTCAATGATATCGGCATCATGGTAGCGCATCGCATCAATAGCCTGAGCCTCCTCTAAACTTCTTGGCATTACGGAAACAATTAATTTCATTTACTAACCTTCATGGTAATCACTTTGAGGTAATTACTACTTTCATCTTTTTCGTTGTAGACAAAGTCTGCTGGAAGTCCATATTTATTTAAAATCTGGTACTTTCTTCCTGCAAATCCTTTGTTGATTTGTTCTGTGAATTTTTGACGAGAAACATTAGCCGCATTGGTACTAGCGATAATGATTCCACCGGGGGTTAAAATCTCTAGGCTTTGGGAAATCAACTTGTGATAATCCTTCGCTACAGAGAAGGTTTGTTTTTTATTTCGGGCAAAGCTAGGCGGATCCAGAACAATCACGTCGTAGCTCAACCCCTTCCTCTTAGCATATTTAAAGTATTCAAAGACATCCATGACAATCAATCGATGATGATCAAGACTCAGTCCATTAGCATGAAAATGAGCTTCTGATAGTTCTCTCGAACGCTTGGCTAGATCCACAGAAGTCGTTTCACTGGCACCTCCCATGGCTGCAGCAACTGAGAAAGCGGCTGTATAGGAAAACATATTGAGTAAGGATTTCCCCATAGCTAGACCATCAACCAGGCTCCCACGAACTTCATGCTGATCCAAGAAAATCCCTGTCATAAGGCCGTCGTTCATAAAGACTTGGTACAAGACTCCATTTTCAAGAACAGTGAAAAAATCAGCTGCTTCTTGACCATAGACGTGAGCAGAATCATAATCCAAACCTTTAAAACGAATTTTTTCATAGGCACCTAGGACTTCTGGAAACACCTGAGCAAAGGCAGCTATAATTTCTTGACGAAGGCTATAGATATAGGAGTTATACCAAGAAAAAACAACATAATCTCCATAAAGATCCAGTGTCATGCCACCAAATCCATCGCCTTCTTGATTAAACAAACGAAAGGCAGTTGTCAACTCATCTTGATAGTAGTTAGCGCGTCTTTGTTTGGCTTTTTTAAACAAACTTTCAAAAAAAGATCGGTCAAAAGAAACTTTCTGGTTAGATACAAACCAACCAATCCCCTTGTTTTGACTGGATAAATAAGCCTTTCCTAAAAATTCTTTGCTTTGGCTGAAAAGTTCAACTTCCTGATCAGTTTCAGATAGCTCTGGAAAATCAATCTCTTCCAAAACCATCTGACCTTTATTCAGCTTTTTTTCGACACGCCGGCTGACGAATACTTTTTTCATAGATACAATTATATCAAATTTGTTGAAATTTCACAAAACAGAAACTGGTTTTCTACATTGATTTCATAGGAAAGATGGCCCTTTATCCTTCATTTTCATCAATCGCTTTCAACAGACAGTCTCCCCCTTCATATTTTCCAATGTCTAAGATAAAAAATGGACATAAAATAAGACCCGTATATTTTACAGCGCAAACGTTTGCGTATTGCACAGCTTTGTGGTAAAATGATTGTCAAATTGTTAAGTATGAGGACTTTCTATGAAAAATCAAACCCTAATGCAATATTTTGAGTGGTATCTCCCACACGATGGAAAACACTGGACACGACTTTCTGACGACGCTGAACACTTAGCTAACTTGGGAATTAGTCATATCTGGATGCCACCTGCTTTTAAGGCTACAAACGAAAAAGATGTTGGTTATGGAGTCTATGATCTATTCGACCTTGGTGAATTTGACCAAAAAGGAACTGTTCGTACCAAGTATGGCTTCAAAGAAGATTATCTCCAAGCCATTCAAACACTGAAATCTCACGGAATCCAACCGATGGCTGATGTCGTCTTAAACCACAAGGCAGCTGCAGATCATTTGGAATCCTTTCAAGTTATCGAAGTGGATCCAGAAGACCGCACAATCGAACTAGGAGAACCTTTCACCATCAATGGCTGGACCGGTTTTACTTTTGATGGTAGACAAAACACCTACAACGATTTTCACTGGCACTGGTACCACTTCACAGGAACTGACTACGATGCTAAACGTCGTAAGTCTGGCATCTATCTCATTCAGGGAGAGAATAAAGGTTGGGCTCATGAAGAATTAGTCGACAATGAGAACGGAAATTACGACTATCTCATGTACGCAGACCTGGATTTCAAACACCCCGAAGTCATCCAGAATATCTATGACTGGGCAAATTGGTTTATCGAAACGACTGGTGTATCAGGCTTTCGCTTAGATGCAGTTAAGCACATTGACTCTTTCTTTATGCGCAATTTCATACGCGATATCAAGGAAAAATATGGTCAAGACTTCTATGTTTTCGGAGAATTCTGGAATCCTGATAAGGAAGCTAATCTGGATTATCTTAAAAAGATTGAAGAACGCTTTGATCTTGTTGATGTTCGCCTTCATATGAATCTCTTTGAGGCAAGCCAGGCAGGAGCTGACTATGATTTAACAACTATTTTTGATGATAGTCTGGCTCAAATCAATCCGGATCGAGCTGTGACCTTTGTCGAAAACCATGATACACAACGCGGTCAAGCCCTCGAATCTACTGTTGAAGAATGGTTTAAGCCAGCAGCCTATGCTCTTATTCTTTTGCGTGAACAAGGTCTTCCCTGTGTCTTTTACGGAGACTACTACGGTATTTCTGGTCAATTTGCCCAGCAAGACTTTAAAGATATCCTTAACCGTTTGCTAACTATCCGAAAAGAGTTAGCTTACGGTGAGCAAACGGACTACTTTGATGACCCTAATTGTATCGGTTGGGTCCGTTCTGGCACTGACAACCAATCACCTATCGCCGTTCTTATCTCAAACGCTCAAGAAAATTACAAAACCATGTATGTCGGTCAAGAGTGGGCAAATCGAGCATTTGTTGATTTGCTTGGGAACCATCCAGAACAAGTAACTATTACTGCCGAAGGATACGGCGACTTCCCAGTTGCTGAAGGCTCTGTAAGTGTCTGGGGACGTACTGAATAATGACACAAAAAAACTTGCCATTAGGCAAGTTTTTTTATATTAAATATTAGTCCTTCCATAAATCCATGGCATTCTTAAAATCAGATGAAACTTGAACATTTTGAGGGTTTGTTGCCTCTCTCTCCTGACGTTTCGCTTCTACCTGGGCTACACTCTTAATACCCTCATGTCGCCAGTTTCGTAGGATTGCTTGGATATATTTCCAGTTTGGTTTTCCATTCAAAACAGCTTCACGTAGAGCTTCTTTTATCAAATCCGCACTCGTCCCATCTTCTTTCAAACTCTTTTCCAAATCTTCGATTTCAAAGGGACTCAAGAGACGACCTAGCTCCTGTTGGAAAGTTTCCACCAAGCTCTTTAAATCATTTGGGGCAAGTTGCGTCTGGTTTGGAGCTTGTTTTTCTAAAAGTTGGTCTAGGCGCTCCAAGGCAAGAGTTGCATCGAAGATAACTTCTATTTCGCCATTAAGTTCAATCGTACGGTATTGAAGCAGGCCTTTTTCTGTCAAGCGTGAAATAGCCTGATTGACTTCAGTGACATTTTTGCCGATTTTTTCAGCAATCTGACTTGGAGACAATTCACCTAAAGCCGTTGTATTCTGTAGGTAAAAGAATTGCCAAACCAAGAAATCATCGCTTGACGAGAACAGCTGATTGTAATGTAAAAGCAGGTCACTCGGCAACACTAAGTTTCCTGACTTGAAAGCATCTAAATATGTCATAATTCCTCTTATAAATATCCAAAATGAGACACATCTTCTTCCGCACTCTTCCACTCAAACGGTGTTTCTTGGTAAACTGCATAATTTACCCAGTTACTAAAGAAGAGAGCTGCAGATGAACTCCAACGCATACAAGGAAGCTCATGGATGTCATCATTTTTGAAATAATTTTCTGGTATATGGGGATCTAAACCAGCATCTAGATCTCTAAAATATTCCTTTGCAAGCGTGTCGCGATCATACTCTAAATGCCCAAAGCTATAAACTTCTCTCAAATCTCGACTCGCAAGGATAGAGATTCCCACCTCTTTTCCTGATGCTAAAATCTCTAGATTTGTTTTATTCAGAATGTCTTCTTTGTGGACTTCTGTATGGCGAGAATGAGGGGATACATATAAATCATCAAAACCTCTCAAAAGAAGGTGACCTTCTTTTAAAACATCCTGAGGATAAATCCCCGAAAGCTTCTGCTCCATCTGGTATTTATCTACGCCATAGCGATAGTATAGACCTGCCTGTGCCCCCCAACAAATATGCAGGGTTGAAAAGACATGAGTCTTAGACCAATCGATAACTTGGGTAAACTCCTGCCAATAGTCAACCTCCTCAAATGGAAGGTGCTCAACTGGAGCCCCTGTGATAATCAAGCCATCGAAATAATCATCTTTGACTTCCGAGAAGGTCTTATAAAAGGTCTCCATATGCTCTGAGCGAGTTGTTTTTGATTGGTGACTCTCCATATATAAAAAATCAATATCTAACTGTAAAGGAGTATTGGCCAAATGCCTTAAGAGTTGAGTCTCTGTTACAATTTTTTGCGGCATTAGATTTAAAATAAGAATTTTCAAGGGTCGGATATCCTGATGAGCCGCCCGTTGATCATCCATGACGAAAATATTTTCTGTTTGTAAAATCTCAACTGCTGGTAATTTTTTATCAATTCGAATCGGCATGGAAATCTCCTAACTGTATCATACTGGACTCAAGTAACCTGACTGTCATCAAATGGAATAATCCGGCTGACGACACTTCTTCCCTTTATTATACTGTAAGAAGATATAGTTTTCAATTATAGTTTTTCTCTAACTAGATATAGCCTATTTTTATATCCGATGAAGAGAAAACAGCCCTAGGGACTGTTTTTCATTAATAATGCATAAGCACTTTATAATCGTAATCTCCGATAGCTTCACGACCTTTAAGCTCATCAAGCTCAATCAAGAAGGCACAACCAGCTACGATACCACCAAGTTTTTCAATCATTTCGATGGTTGCTTTCACAGTACCACCTGTTGCTAAAAGGTCATCTACGATCAGAACACGTTGACCTGGTTTGATAGCATCTGCGTGCATAGTCAAAGTATCAACTCCATATTCTTTTTCGTAGTCAGCTGAAATAACTTCGCGTGGCAATTTTCCTGGTTTACGCACAGGTGCAAAACCAATTCCCAACTCAAAAGCAACTGGACATCCAACGATAAATCCACGCGCTTCTGGTCCTACGATCATATCGATCTTTTTGTCAGTAGCATATTGAACAATTTCACGAACAGCATAACTGTAGGCATTGCCATTGGCCATCAAAGGGCTGATGTCACGGAATGTAATTCCTTCTTGTGGATAATTTTCAATACTTGCAATGTAATCTTTTAAGTTCATAGCATTTCTTTCTTTTTAAGTTTTTACTCCCTATTATACCATATTTCCTAGAAAAGCAAAATAGAAAGAAGCCTTGAAACTTAGTCCAAGACTTCCCTTTGTTCTTCAATTGCAACTGGTTAATCAGTCAATGAAATCCTTACTTCTTTTTACTTTTAGAAGTTTGATTGCGTTGACGATTTTGTTGGATGCACCACTCTCTCTCAAAGTAGGACATGGTTTCAAATACTCTCTTTGGCAAACCGACATCCAACAAGTGGATTGGAATTTTTAAAACGTTCGAATGTTTTGAACTTATAAATCTACTTCGTAGACGATTCCAGAAAGAGTTGGATTTTAAAAGTTCCTTGTCATAAAACTGAACCTCAATAATATAATAATCCCTTGAATTTCTACCACCCTTAATTCTCGTGAGAGCAAATTTTTCTACCTGACCCCAAGAATAAAACTGCCAATCTTTATGAGGATTTGGCTTATAAGAAAAACCTTGAGCCGTACATTTTAAATACTCTTTATCCGAAAAAAGAAGTCGCAAGCGCTGATACAAAATCAAGCTAATAACAATAATTAAGAATCCAACAAAGAGAATTAAGGCCACCAATCCAGCTGGTGCTTCTTGAAAATATGTCAGAAAAAACGAGAGAATCCAAAGTAGCAAAACCAACTCTAGTAGGTGGAGAAGAAGACTCAAAATGATTTTCTTACTACTCCATTTAATAATTGTTTCTTCCATTACGCCAACTCACTTAAATATTCATAGCGTTCATATTTTTCAAGCAAGGCTTCATTCTTTTCATCTAACTCTTTTTGAAGAGTAGCTAGCTTCCCAAAGTCCGAGCCATTGGCCTGCATTTCCTCTTCAATGACAGAGATACGGTTTTCCAAGGCCTCGATGTCACCTTCAATACTTGCCCACTCCTGCTTTTCTTGGTAGGTCATCCGTTTTTTTTCTTCACGGACTTTGACTACTTTCTCCTTTTCAGCCTTTTGACTTTGCGTTAAAGCTTCTGCTTCAAAGGCCTTTTCATCCAGATAGTCTGTGTAATGTCCAAAGAAAGGACGAATAGTTCCATTCTCAAAGGCAAGGATCTTAGTCGCAACCTTATCAAGAAAATAACGGTCGTGACTAACTGTCAGAACTGGTCCTGCAAAACCTTGTAAGAAATTTTCTAGAACTGTCAAGGTTGCAATATCCAGATCATTGGTTGGCTCGTCTAAAAGTAGCACATTGGGTTTTTCCAAGAGAAGTTTAAGGAGGTAAAGACGTTTCTTCTCACCGCCTGATAGCTTCTCAATTAAGGTGCCATGAGTTGAACGAGGGAAAAGAAATTGTTCTAGTAATTCTGCAATGGATGTAGTAGTACCACCGCTAGTCTTAACCTCTTCTGCCACTTCCTGCAGGTAATTGATAACCCGCTTACTTTCATCTAAACCTTCGATTTGTTGAGAAAAATAAGCAATGCGAACCGTTTCACCGATGATAACTTGTCCTTCCGTTGGCTTGAGACTTCCTGCAATGAGGTTGAGTAGCGTTGACTTGCCAACACCGTTGTCCCCGACGATTCCGATACGGTCTTTGGCTTGAACCAAAAGGTTAAAATGTTGCAGAATCTGTTTGTCGTCATAGGCAAATGAAACATCCTTAAACTCGATGACCTTTTTACCGATACGGCTAGTTTCAAAATTCATGCTCAAGTCTGTTTCAACACTAGTATCTGAAACTTCCTTTTTCAAGTCATGAAATCGATTGATACGAGCTTGTTGCTTGGTTGCACGAGCTTGAGGTTGCCGTCTCATCCAAGCTAATTCTTGTTTGTAAAGTTGTTCCTTTTTGTGAAGAAGAGCTGCATCGCGTTCATCCTGTTCTGCCTTGAGGCGAACATAGTCCTGGTAATTCCCCTGATATTCTGTCAAACCAGCTCGGTCCAACTCAAAGATTCGCGTAGAAAGAGCATCTAGGAAATAGCGATCGTGGGTGATAAATAATACTGTTTTCTTGGAATTTTTCAAGAAGAGGGTTAGCCACTCAATGGTCGCAATATCCAAGTGGTTGGTAGGCTCATCAAGAAGCAAGAGATCATGGTTGCCCAGAAGGACTTGCGCCAACTGAACCCGTCTTCGCAGACCACCTGATAATTCTCCAACAGGAGTAGATAAGTCCTGAATACCTAGTTTACTAAGAACTGTCTTGACCTGACTCTCAATTTCCCAAGCATGGAGGGAATCCATCTCAGCCATGACACGTTCCAAACGGGCCTGCTTGTCCTCACTATAGTTAAGCATGAGCAATTCATACTCACGGATTAGCTGGATTTCCTTGAGGTCACTTGATAGGACAGTATCCAAGACAGTCTTGCTGTCATCAAAATCCGGATCCTGGGTCAAGTAGCCAATCTTGTAATCATTCTTTGCTGAAAATGGGCTTACGTCACCATCAAAACCTGAAACGCCAGAAAGCACATCTAAAAGGGTTGTTTTACCGGTTCCATTGACACCGATAAGACCGATTCTGTCCAAGCCATGAATGATAAAGGAAATATCCTTAAAGACTGTCTTATCTCCAACGGATTTACTTAGTTTTTCAACGATAAAGTCACTCATTTTCTCTCCCTTAGGTAGTCATGGATGGCTTGACGGTCATTTTTTAATTCTCCATCAACAATAGCATACTCAATTTCTTCTAAAACATCCCCTAATTCAGGACCTGGCTGATAGCCGTATTCTTTGATGAGAATGCCACCATTGATTTGCATTTCTTTCTTATCATGAATGGTCAAACTCTCATGGGTTTCTGTGATAGCTTGCGGATTGACTTCTTTCCCTTGAGCTCGGCGAAGATTTTCAGCCTGTAAAAGCAAGTCCAAATCAAAGCGGTAGCAATCACGCTTGCCGAGTTCCCCTTCTTCTCGGAGAGCCAAAATAGCGAGCAAATCCTGTACCTGCTTGGCAAATTGTCGTGATGTCTTCCAATGTTTTAAAAATTTTTGAGCATCTTCTACTTTTAAAACCCATAAAAGTGCTGCCCAGACTTGTTCAGAAGATTCAAAAGTGAAATGATCTTCTAAATCAAATAATGACTGGAGTTTATCCTGACTACCAGCCATATCTGGAAGATAATCATAAGCTTTACTTGCAATCATAGAAGATAAGCCTACTCGCCAGTAGGGAGCCAGTAAAAGCTTATCAAACTCGACAAAGGTGCGTTCCACAGAAATCTTCTCCAGGAGTGGCGTTAAGACCTTCATCGCTTCAAACGTTTCTTGCTCGAGTTCAAAACCAAGACTAGCTTGGAAACGAAATCCACGCATGATTCGTAGAGCGTCTTCGTTGAAACGTTCACTAGCTACACCAACAGCACGCAGGACCTGATTTTCTAAATCTTTGAGACCATCAAATAAATCGACGATTTCCCCTGTCTCATCCAAGGCAAAGGCATTGACTGTGAAATCACGTCGTTTGAGGTCCTCTTCTAACGAACGAACAAAAGAAACTGAACTTGGTCTACGGTAGTCTACATAGACATCTTCCGTCCGAAAAGTGGTTACTTCGTACTCTTCATCTCCGTCTAAAACCAAGACAGTTCCGTGCTCAATCCCGATATCAGCTGTACGAGGGAAAATCTGCTTAGTTTCTTCTGGATAGGATGATGTCGCGATATCCACATCATGGATAGGACGATTGAGTAGAGCATCCCTAACAGATCCACCAACAAAATAAGCCTCAAAACCTGCTTCTTTAATTTTTTCTAATACTGGTAAAGCCTTCTGAAATTCAGAAGGCATTTGTGTTAATCTCATAATAAGTGTTCTAATCCATAGACAAGCTCATGACGCTTGACAACTTCTTTGATTCCCAAATTCACCCCTGTCATGAAGGAGCTACGATCATAGGAGTCATGACGCAGAGTCAATCCTTCTCCCTGATTTCCAAAAATGACTTCCTGATGAGCTACCAAACCTGGTAAACGTACCGAATGGATTCGCATACCATCAAAATTAGCTCCACGTGCACCTGCAACGAGTTCTTCCTCATCGCTAGCACCTTGTTGGAGAGGCTCTCGGACTTGAGCCATCAACTCAGCTGTTTTGATAGCTGTCCCGCTCGGCGCATCCTTTTTCTTGTCATGGTGAAGTTCAATAATCTCCACGTTTGGGAAGTATTTAGCTGCCTGTGCCGCAAATTGCATGAGCAAGACAGCACCCAAGGCAAAATTGGGAGCAATTAGGCCACCCAATCCTTTGGAACGTGAAAATTCTTTTAATTCTTCGATTTCTTGACTGGTGAAACCTGTCGTTCCTACTACTGGAGCATAGCCATTTTCAAGAGCAAAGCGTGTATTCTCATAGGCGACAGCTGGTGTAGTAAAGTCTACCCAAACATCTGCCTCAAAACCTGCCAAGTCATTCTTATCATTGAATACTGGAATTCCTTTCCACTCAGATGCAGACTCAAAAGGATCCAAAACGGCTACTAGTTCAAGTTCAGAATCAGACAAAACCATCTGACAAGCAGCTTGTCCCATTCTTCCCTTAAAACCTGCAATAATCACTCGAATACTCATCTTTACTCCTATCTAAGATACAAAGGACGTTAGCTGCCCATGAAAAATAGGGGATGGCGCTGACTTTCCACGAAAGGCAAGACAGGCATCTTTTTTCAAGAGGCAGATAGTCCGTGTTCAATTTTAAGATACAAAGCCTGTAAGAACAATCTAGACGATTGGTGTGTATGCCAAAGCGATGCTTCCTTCTCCCAGGTGAGTTCCAATGACACTACCAAAGGTTGCAATCTCAACATCTGTAGCTACTCCACTATCTAGCAAAAGCTGACGTAAATCGGTTGCTTTTTTAGGAGCATTCCCATGAATTACAGTAATCTGATAATTTCCATTACTTGTTACTTCTTTGACAATTTCAACCAAACGTTTTGTTGCTTTCTTCTCTGTACGAACCTTCTCATAAACTTCGATAACACCTTGGTCATTAAAATATAGAATTGGTTTAATGCTAAGAAGATTTCCTAAAATGGCTGCGCCGTTTGATAAACGACCACCTTTAACCAAATGATCAAGATCATCTACCATGATAAAGGCAGAAGTATTTTCAATCTGTTCTGTTAACTTGTCTAGTATAGACTGGAAATCATTTCCCTGCTCAGACCATTGAAACACACTTTCCACCATGAATCCTAGTGGTGCACTTGTAATTCGAGTATCAGGAAAAGCAATGGTCAGACCTTCGAACTCATCCGTCATATATTGGATATTCTGATGAAATCCTGAGATTCCAGAAGAAAGGAAGAGACCCAGAACATGAGTATAACCTTTTTCTTTCAATGATGATAAAATTTCATCCAACTTTGCGATACTTGGTTGACTTGTTTTAGGTAGTTCAGATGAACGAGCCATTTTTTCATAAAATTCTTGAGCGGTTAGATTTACACCTTCAACATACTCCTGCCCGTCGATATTCACAGGAATGTCAAGCACAAATAAATCTTCTTTCCGCAAGGTTTCCGCTTGTAGAAAAGCAGATGAGTCTGTTATGACCGCTAATTTCATCTTTTTAAAACTCCAAATTAATTCCTGGTAAATCTAGTGCAATTTCCGTCACTTCATAAGTCAAACGGTTTAGCATATCCAAAGAAGGACGAGCAAGTGTCTCAACTTCTTCTTGACTAAAGTCACTTGGTTGATCTACGATACGACCTTCAACGTGGTTGACTTGAGAAATAGTACCACTGATAACAAATTTATCAAAGACAATCATAAAGCTCAAAACAACTACGAGAGAAGTCACCTGATTTTCTTGGTCATGTTGAAGTAGTTGGAAGTTCACATCAACCTTTGTTTCAGGAATTCCGTTCTCATTTTCCCATTCAAAGTTACGAGCATCAAAGTGATACTGACTAACAAATTCTTGTTCACGTTTTAAATTCATCATATTCTCCATGGTTACAATTTACTTTGACATTGTAACATATTTTCTTATTTTCTGCTAACTTTCCTAAATTCCGATTTCTGCTTTCACAACTTCAGCAATGGTATCCACATAGTAATCCACTTCTTCAGTTGTTGGTGCTTCAGCCATGACACGCAAGAGTGGCTCAGTTCCACTTGGGCGAACGAGAATACGTCCGTTACCTGCCATCTCTTCTTCCATCTTATCGATAATAGCCTTGATAGCTGGTACTTCCATGGCTTTATCTTTCATGGTGTTTTCCACACGGATGTTAACCAATTTTTGTGGGTAAATTGTTACTTCTGAAGCCAATTGAGATAAGCTCATCCCTGTTTCTTGCATGATCTTAGTCAATTGAACTGCTGAAAGTTGACCATCACCAGTTGTATTGTAGTCCATCAAGATAACGTGACCTGACTGCTCTCCTCCAAGATTATAGCCTGATTTTCTCATTTCTTCAACTACATAGCGGTCTCCAACAGCAGTGACAGCTTTATTAATGCCTTCACGGTCCAAGGCTTTATGGAAACCAAGGTTGGACATAACTGTCGTTACAATTGTGTTTTGTGCCAATTGACCTTTTTCAGAAAGGTATTTACCGATGATATACATAATCTTATCACCGTCGACAATTTCACCATTTTCATCGACTGCAATCAAACGGTCGCTGTCCCCATCAAAGGCTAAACCAATGGCAGATTGACTTTCTTTTACAAGTTCTTGCAAGGCTTCTGGGTGAGTCGAACCAACATTCAAGTTAATGTTCAAACCATCTGGAGTTTCTCCAATGACAGTGATTTGAGCACCCAAATCTGCAAAAATTTGACGAGCACTTGTAGAAGCTGCTCCATTTGCAGTATCCAAGGCAACTTTCATCCCTTCAAGAGGAGTTCCAGTTGAAACCAGGTAGGCTTCATACTTGCGTAATCCCTCTGGGAAATCAACAACAGTACCTAATCCTTCAGCACTTGGGCGTGGGAGAGTATCTTCACTGGCATCAAGCAAGGCTTCGATTTCTGCTTCTTTTTCATCGTCTAGCTTAAAGCCATCGCCACCAAAGAATTTAATCCCGTTATCAAGGGCTGGGTTGTGGCTAGCTGAAATCATGACACCTGCGCTCGCTCCTTCAGTTTTTACCAAATATGCTACTGCAGGCGTAGCAAGTACACCAAGTTTATAAACGTGAATTCCCACAGAAAGAAGACCAGCAATCAAGGCTGCTTCTAACATTTCCCCTGAAATACGTGTATCGCGTCCAACAAAAACCTTAGGTGCTTCTGTCGCATGTTGACTGAGGACATATCCTCCAAAGCGACCCAATTTAAAGGCCAATTCTGGCGTTAATTCTACGTTTGCTTCTCCACGGACTCCGTCCGTTCCAAAATATTTACCCATTTTAAGATTCCTTTTCTAGTATAATGTTTATTTTAAGATTCTGACTTCGTCTCTGCTGCTGTCGTTGAAGAGTTTTCGGTAGACGAACCATTACTTGTTGAGGTTGTACTACTTGTTGTTCTGACAGCTTTGGTCGTTACTTTCATAGTAGTTTCAAAAGGTGTAATCACTGTTGGTAAGACAGCTCCATTTTTATCAACAGCTTGCAAAGGAACTGATCCAGAATAGTTCCCTGTAATCTGTTCACTCGTTGGTAAAACTGCAACAATCCGATCAATCTTAGATAGTGTATCCGCATCACTAGTTACTGAAACTTTTTCATCAGAAACAGTAACACGTTCGATTATAATCTTCTCATCAATTTGACTAGAATCAATTTGAGGTACAACAGGTACATTATCTCGAGTAACTTTCTTACCAATCTTGACTGTGATTTTTTGTGGTGTTGCTACAGCTGTCAAACCACTTGGAAGATTTTCAATGGTTAAGGGAACTTCAATCGTTCCTTCTGTAGCCTGCGTCAAATCAGCAGTCACTTTGAATTTACGAGTGCTTTCTTGCATCTCACTGGCCAAGGCCACCCGATTTGAACCCGTTAGAAACACTGTCACTTCTGAGCTAAAACCACTGATAAAATACTGCTCACTATCATACTGAATATCAATCGGTACATTGACTACTGTATTGGTATAGGTTTCAGTTTTAGTTTGTCTTGCGTTGGTATTGTTTTGATAATTGATTGATGTTGCATAGATAAACAGGACACACGCGAACAGAAGCGAGGAGATGATATAAAGACTATTTCTTCTCATTATTCCAGCCTCCTAATAGACGTTCTTTTAAGCTTGGTTCTTGTGAATCCTTAGGGATCAGAATACGACGTAGTTCTTCCTCGAATTCTTCCAAACTTAGATCATGTTTGAAGACACCATTGTAGGTGATGGATATACCTCCAGTTTCTTCTGATACAACAAAAGTAAGGGCATCTGAAACTTCTGATAAACCAATGGCTGCACGGTGACGAGTTCCGAACTCTTTGGAAATACCTGTGTTTTCTGTTAGTGGTAAATAGGCAGAAGTTACTGCAATCCGATCTCCACTGATAATAACTGCACCGTCATGGAGAGGCGTATTAGGGATAAAGATGTTAATTAATAACTCAGCAGAAATCTTAGCATCCAAAGGAATTCCTGTAACGATGTACTCCTGCAAGGTTCTCACACGTTGAACAGCTACCAAAGCTCCAATCTTCCGCGGGCTCATATACTCAACCGATTTTACAAAAGCCTGGACCATCTGCTCTTCTGAACTCATAGGAGTATTTGAAAAGAAGTCCGTAGCTCGACCTAATCGTTCCAAGCCTGTCCGAATTTCTGGAGAAAAGATAACAACCGCTGCGATAACTCCATAGGTAATCAATTGGTTAATCAACCAGGAAATAGTCGTCAAGCCCAAAAAATTAGCCGCAATCTGAGCCAAGATAAAAACTAAAACGCCTCGAACCAGAATCATAATCTTGGTTCCTGCAATTGATTTTGTAAATTGATATAAGATATAAGCAACGATTAGAATATCAATCACATTTATCGCAATACTCCAAGGACTGGAAAACAAACTAGACCAGTATTGAAGATTAGATAATTGCTGAAAATTCATCCTGTGTCCCCTCTCCAAAAATGCTTCTCTTCATTATACCATTTTTAATGGAAATTTTCTCCCCCCTACCTCATTTTAAATTGGCAGAAAATATGATAGAATAAAATGATAAAAATGAAACAAGGAGAAACCATGTCTGAACTATATGATATCACCATCGTAGGGGGTGGCCCAGTTGGTCTTTTCGCAGCCTTTTATGCAAATTTACGTCAAGCTAAAGTACAAATCATTGACTCTCTTCCTCAATTAGGTGGCCAACCTGCCATTCTTTATCCTGAAAAACAAATTCTTGATGTCCCAGGTTTCCCAAATCTCACTGGTGAAGAATTAACTAATCGCTTGTTAGAACAATTACAAGGGTTTGATACACCAGCCCATCTCAATGAAACTGTTCTTGAAATTGACAAAGAAGATGGTGTTTTTAAGATTACAACCACTAAAGGAAGTCATACTAGCAAGGCTGTCATCATCGCTATGGGTGGAGGTGCCTTTAAACCGCGTCCACTTGAACTAGAAGGTGTCGAAGGTTATGAAAACATCCATTACCACGTTTCTAACATTCAACAATATGCTGGACAGAGAGTAACCATCCTGGGTGGAGGAGACTCAGCTGTGGACTGGGCTCTAGCTTTTGAAAAGATTGCTCCAACCACACTTGTTCACCGTCGAGATAACTTCCGTGCCCTCGAGCATAGTGTACAAGCTTTACAAGAATCATCTGTTAGCGTCAAAACACCATTTGTGCCAAGTCAACTTCTTGGAGATGGAAAAACTCTTGACAAGCTTGAAATCACAAAAGTCAAATCCGATGAGACCGAAACTATTGAACTCGACCATCTCTTTGTTAACTATGGATTTAAATCTTCTGTCGGTAACCTTAAAAATTGGGGATTAGAACTGAATCGTCATAAAATTATCGTCAATAGTAAGCAAGAATCTAGCCAGCCTGGAATTTACGCAATCGGTGACTGCTGCTACTATGAAGGTAAGATTGACTTGATTGCCACAGGTCTTGGTGAAGCACCAACTGCTGTCAACAACGCCATTAACTACATTTACCCAGAACAAAAAGTGCAACCAAAACACTCTACAAGTTTATAAGAAAAAAACCACGAATCATACGATTCGTGGTTTTATAGTTTTTGAGCGCTTTAATGCAATCTTTCTGCTCTTATATATCGTATTTATCTTTAGTAATGGTCAGCTTGATTATGTTCTCAGTTGCTTTCTGATTGCCTTCTACAGCTTGCTGAAAGATTGCAAAGTCCAGTAACGCCTCATTGTTGCCAGCCATACCTATTTCTTCAAGTTGTTTCTTGATTTTACTATCCGTCACATCCGAAGATAAGAGGGTTTCAAATGCTTTTTTAGATCAGCTTTTTCTCTTCTAGCTATGCTAGACGCTTTGCCTCCTTTTGAGCTAATAGCTCTTATTTAATCTTTGCTTCGTTCTGTAACTGGTTTTAAATTTTTAATCCCATCTCTAGATAATTTTCACCCTCCTTTCAAACAAAAAAATCACAAGCATTTTATACTTATGATTTCATTGTATATGGTAAAAAGAGGGTATTTTTACGCTATTCCTAACAACTTTTCAATTTTATTGAGCAAATCTCTATATTTTGGGTTGTCACTTTCATTATTGACAAGATATTCGTTTGCGACAATATTTAATGATTGATATAACCCGCCCATAATTCCGGATTGTTTCTCAGTCAGTTCAATCTTCTTAGCGTATTCATCATAATACATCTTGCAATTCTCATATATACGCTCATTCAACTTATTATAAAGATTAGTCATTTTCTATTGTACCTATCTATAGTTCATCAGCTTTTAAAAATGCCATTACATATATTTACGTCAAATTCCTATATCTTATAAAATCGCTACATTTACAACTTTAAAATAATTGTTTTTACATCTTTTTACAGAGGTTTACGGCATTTTTGCCCCTTTTTTGCCCCTTTTAAAACAAAAAGCACTAGTGGGCGCTAGTGCTTTTTTTGAAAGTGGTAGATATTCGATTATCTACCTATATTATACCATATTTTATGTCAAAAAAACAAAAAAACCGCCAGCATAAGCCAGCGGTCAAGTGTAATTAAATTTTGATTTCTTTCTATTTTATTTTGTGGTAATCAAGCCGTCCGGCTCGATTGTGAATTCTGCCTGTTCAGCCAATCGGCCATCTGCAAGCATGAGATAATATCCACCATTATATGGCACGAAGCAGTCTGATTTCATATCGCCATTTTGACCATCCAGGTAATACCATTTCTCGTAGTATTTCACCCAGCCAGTATGCATGGCACCGTCTGCATTGAAGTAGTACCATTTCCCATTGATCTTCTTCCATCCACTGTTGGCCATGTACCCGTCCTTGTCAAACCAGTACCAGTTTCCATCTGTGTGATGTAGCCATTGGTCAGCGTACATATATCCGCTTTCATCGAAGTAGAACCAGTTACCATCGACTGCTTCAAATTTTGATGTAGGGTAAGAGCCATCTTTGCGGGCCCACCACCAGCCAGTGTCGTCATACTTCCAGCCTGATTGGTCCTCTTGAGGTGGTACGATATATCCTACGATTGAATTGACTGAGCGTTCATTGTATCGACAAGGTCCACCGACTTCTAGATAGTCCCAGTTACCGTCAATGTTCTGCTCAATCGTCTTGATAGTAGAGCCGTCAGAGTCCTCATAGACAAGACCAGTGTGTCCATAGTTCACACCGTCGCCTGCCACGAAGTTCTTGACGAAGAACCAACCAGCTTTTGGATACTGTGCCCCATAGACCACTTGCAAGCCTGCTGCTTCTGCTGAACGTAGCAAGTCAATAGCATTGCCCCATAGACGAATACCGAAGTATTCATAGATACCGTAGCAAGTTACATCTGCGCATTGGTAGCCATACATCCCATCGTAGTCTACCCCAGTCCCTGCATCCGCATGAGCCATGAGGTCGTTAATCATATCTTGTTTTTTAGACATTCGCATTGTCTCCTTTCCAAGCATCATTCATCTGCTTGACTGCGGATTCAACGAATGTATCAAGGTCACGATCAGTCATGCTGATACTGTACTTGTTGAGTTCTGAACGGATTTTAGTTCGTGCTTGCTCCAACTTTTCCTCGCCTTTAAAGCCAGTTTCGGATGCGACCTGCTCCACGGCATTGACAGCATTTTTGGCCAAGATTTCGATAATCTTGACCGTCTGTTCGCCACCTTTTTTGATAAGGTAATCTTTTACTGCTTTGATGATGCTGCCTGTCGCTACTGCTAAAAATCCTGTAACAAAAGCAATAATAATTTCGTTAAATTGTGACATGTGTTATTCTCCTTTGTTCTTATCTTCACCTTTCTCAAGCAAGCGCTGAAACGCTTTTAAAATTGGCTGAAAAAGAGTGATATTTCCTTTTAATTTGCGGTAATTTTCAACAAGCGATTGAAAAGTAAATGCGATATACCCGAGATAAATCGAGTACAAGAATGCGAATCCTGTCTTTTCAGGCAATAAGACGGACATTGGGATAAGAATCATTAGCAAGAGAACCCCTAAAATCTTACGAAGGAGCCCGTTGATGCCGATTTTGCTCTTATACTCGATATCGGGATTGGCGATAGCAGCAATCGTTCCTGTTAAAAAATCAATGATTTCCATTGAGACAATTAAAGCTAGAGCGTACAAGACCAGTCCATCTTCGGTCTGGACAACGCTACGTAAAAAATTGAAAAATTCGATTTGCATATATTTCCTTTCTAACGTGGTACTGGCTCGGTTTCAAGCTCGTTACTTTCCTTTGGTGCCTTAGGTGGTTCCCACTTCCAGATACCTAGCTTGCCGTTTCGTTCAAGGTCTGCGAGCTCTTCAAGTGTTTGCCCTTGATAAATGAAGGCTTCATTAACTTGAACCATCACACGCTTACCTTCCTGGAACTTCTCGACATGCCCAGGGTTCTCAAGCGCAAAAATTTCTTGTGGTTGATAAGTTTTCCCAGTCTGACCTAAGTCAACCAATTCAAGGCCACGTTTAAACAATGTAGGATCCAGCGGATGGTCAACATCGGTCACACGAACCAATACCGCCCAATCTGCTACTGCCTTAACTTCTGCGATTTTTGCATCTTTCTCAGCGAGCTTGGCTTCATATTCTTGTGCTTGTGTTTGCAAGTCTTCCTGAAGCTTTTTAACACCTTCCGCTGGATTAAATTCAGTCGTTACTTGAGCAATAACTGCCTTAATCAAATCTTCATCTGACTCATTCATGTGATTACCAATTAAAACACGGTCAAATGCCGTGTATGGTGCATCTTGACGAATTGCAACGAATGTACGGTTGTTTTCTTGCAAATATTTGTTGATAATTTTAAATGGCATATATTATTCCTTTTCTAATTCTTCTGCGATTTCGTCAAACAATTCTTTTAGTTTTTCATCTGATTGTAAGACTTTGTTGACTTTCAAAAGTTGCTCTTGTGTTTCTTTAAGTTTAACTTGAGCTTCTTTGTATAGCGCTTTGTAATTTGCGCATTCAATCGCTTTGTTTGCGAGTTGAATAGCTAGGTCGTTAATAACTTCGTCTGCTTGGTTCATTATTTACCTTTCTATTTGTTGCCATTCCAGTATTTATAAACGCCGTAAGGAAGATTTGCTCCACCGTCAAATAATACTCGGAAATTCCAAAAAATATCATTCAAAATAATTTCAAGTGATTTTCCTTTTATCCAAATGGTTTCAAGGTTTGAAATTTCGTTTTTTATCGTGTCAAAATGAATTGACCGTGGATCGCTCGCATTATACATGAAGTCAATCATGTCGCCATAAATATTGACTGCGCTCGTATTATCGTTTGTATTCCAAATTTGAATACCCGCTGCACCGTCGTCCATTGCTACTTTGTTGTTAGAGTTCGACATTAAAGTGGTATATGAGCCATCTTTACCATGAAGCGAACCTTGTCCGAAAACGAGATATTGGATAGGTCGCCCAGCGAATTGATTTCTGATACCAACTCCAGGTTGGTTCATATCGATCCAACCGCTTTGTAAGTCAAATGTGGCTTTCCCGTTTAGCGAGGAAATTCGACCACCTTTGATGTGATTTCCTGTGAAATCAATAGACTGTATTTTAGTAATAGTCGCTTGTTTCGCAAACAACTCATTGATAAATGCTTGTTGTGATACCAACCGCTGGATGAATGCAGTATCAAATTTAACCTTCTCAGCGGTTACTGCCTCAGCTCCCAAAATATTGGTAGTCACTGAGCCAGCTTCAAAATTGGCAGTCTTCAGCTTGTCAATCATGGCTGACTTGATAACAGCATTATCGATCAGCGTTTCTCCTGAGATGTGAGTAGCTCGACCAATGATACGGTTGTTCCCGTTAGCAGCGAAATTGATACCGTTGATTAAGTCACCAGCGCTATTCAGATTCCTGATTGCGTATGAGCCAGCGAGTTGAGTGACTTGTGTCCGTGTTGCTTCAAGTTTTGAATTTGTGCCTGCAATAGCTTCTTCAGTATCCTCTGGAGCAAGCGTGAATGATGTCGCTTGACTTCCAGTTTCTAGCTTGATTTCCGAGATATAAAGGTTGATTGTCTTTCCTTGCTCTCCGTAAAGTTTCAAAACAACTTCATCAATATCCGAGCCAATGTCAAACGTGAAATCAAGTCGCTTGTATTTCTCCCACGGAATATCCCTATTTGGAATATCTTTCCAAAGTTGTGAAATATCCGAATTATTATTGCGTAACTGCAATCCAATTCTTAAACCGCTAAATCTTGCTTCACCGTCTTTTGAAAGCAAAAGAGAAAGCGTAATTTTACTACCACTTTTTGAAGTGATTTTGATTTTCTGTTCAAATCCAGAAGTGCTATTTGTAACTTGTCCGTAAATATGCGCTCCAGTTTGCTTTCGTTGTGTGATTGAGTGGTCGAAATTGATATTTAAACCATTTGAAGTTTTCAACGTCCAATTCTTTGAACCCTCTCGAAAATCAGCATTTCTGACGAAATTTCGACTATCTCCGACATTTTTTGCAACTTCAACTTGAAATAACTGACTCGTAAGAGCCATTCGCGACACATTATCAGCAATACCGTTATCAGTATTCCCTAAAATTCGCTCATAGAGTTGGGCCGTTTCTCTCACACGTTGAAAGTCTATTTGATTGACCTTGCCAGCCATTTGACTTGCGAAATTAGCAAATCGTCCGTCAATACCTTGCTTGTAATCGGCTAGTTTGATTTCGTTATCTCGTTTGAGGGTTTCAAAACGTTGGTTAACGCCTTCGACATTTTCAAGGTAAGTGCTTTTTGCGACGAATCCATTTGCGATTGTTTCACGAATAGCGCTTGTCTTCTCGTCTGTTTCTTCTTTGACATACTTCTTCAATTCGGTTTTAGCAGTCGATAAGTCGCTTCTTAATTGATTATCAGTTACGAAATTGTTGTATACTTGGCTTTTGAAAGTATCAAGATTTTGTCTTGTTGTATCTACTAACCCTTTCACTTGCTCCGCTAAATCAGAGCTTGTGCCAGCCTTTTTTAAGGCTTCTTCTGCTTTTGCTTTGGCTTCGTCAAATCCAGCTGGACTGAAATCTTGAAACCTTCTGTTGATTTCTTCAGATAACGCACGTTTATCTTCTTCGGTTTTAGCTTCAACAAGCTTGATTTGATCACTAAAATCTTGCTTGATTTGGTCAACCTTAGCGTCGAACTCTCTATCTGCTTCTTCAATTTTATTTTGAAGTTGAGCTTCAAAGTTATCAAATTGTAAAATCTTTTTTGTTATGGTTCCAGCGTACGAATATTGCGCATCGTTGCCAGCTTTGCTGTCGGCACTAATACGACCACGAAGCCCGCCTTTGAAGTTGAAAGATTGACTCAAAATTGGAGATTTGAACTTCTCCCCTGTGTTGGTTTTGATGGTCACCCATTGGCCAACATCAAGTAATAGATACCCTTGATAATTCAGGCTAAACGGATAGTACCTGATATCCTTGATATTGTAATAGAGGTTGTCTAAGGCAGACTGGTACATCAACACATTCTCAATTTCAAGAGAACGACCTGTACGCAATCCAACCGTGAGTGTTTCTTTATCCTTTTTACAGGTTATCCCTGCGATTTGATACTCAACTTCACTTCTAGTTAAGCCGTGTAAGAAGTAATTATCTGCTGTAATCGTGATACCCGAATCAGTCAACCCTTTGATTTCAAGTTTCCCTTCCCGGTTGAAAAAACAAGACATCCCAAGCATTTGAGTCGATAAGCTCAAAACATCTCGAAATGTCATTTTTTTATTTTCAGGCACCTTGTCAATTTGATAATTCATAGATGCAATACCTATGTTTTCATTGGCAAGTTCGACACCTGTTTTTAAACAGATTTCTTTGATCACATTTTTAATATCTGCTGGGTAGGTTAAGTCTGTGACATATTCACGGTTCAACTTAAACATTCCGTCCATTAGATCAAGCGTAGTCGTGTTACGGTTTCGGTCAATTTCAATGTCGTTGATAAAATACTCTCCCATTTTAACCCATTCATAGGTTCCATCGACCAAAAGGCCAATTTCAGGGTAAATCTTATCTAACTTATTGAAAGTGGTAATGATGCTCGTAAAGACGATTTTAGCACTGCCTGCGCATGTTCCGCCGGGCTTATAAGTATCGCCTTTGATGTAGCCGTACTCAAAATTAGCTTCTTTGATATCACTTGATTGATACCGTCCTACTCTGATAGCAAGAGTACGGTTTTTAGCGAACATCGCTTCATTGAATTTATGTCGTCTGAATATATCCATGTTCTACCTACCTTTCTATCAGATTGAACTTAGCACCAGACCAAGGTTTGAGTTCGTTTGTAAACGAATAACTCGGAGCCGTTCTATCACCAACGTAGAACGTTTTTGTTGTTTGACCATGTATTGGATCCGGATAAGACACCGCAAAGAATTCAGGAGCTACGGCATTTAAAATCTGGCTCATTTCACCTTGAGTCAGCATGCCCCATTCACAGTCCAATTTGCGTTTGGTCGTGATACGGTCACGCACCATGTCTCCGTTTGCGTTACGCCCTGTTTCTCCGTCGATATCCTGGATACCGACCTGAAAAGATTTGGGAGGCTTAACAGCCACCCCATTGATAATTAAGCGTGCCATTTTACCTCCCTTTAAATGTTAAGCAAGACTTGTCCTGCACGTTCCTGTTCTCTATTGATTTCTTGAATGGCCACACGACCAAACTCATGGCCACCGATTTGAATAACGATGTCACCACTGCCACTGAAGCCGCTTGACTGTGTCAAGTTACCACCTAGAGCGTTGACTACGGCACCGCCTACGATACGACCCATGGTCTGCAAGAAGCCAGTGTTTTCAAGTGGCATAACAACCTCTTTACCAGCTTCACCAATCATGGCTACGGTAGGACTATCAACGATACCACCACGGGCCAAACGAGGAAGGCTGACATAACCAATGCTTCCTAGAGATACGCCAGGGATTTTGTTAATCATACCAATAACGCCATTGATCATGCTGATGAAGCCGTTGACTACATTCTCAATCGTTCCAAGCACTGCGTTAACTGCGCTTCTAAAGGCTCCACCTACTGCGCTACCGACTGCTTGACCTGCGTTAACAAAGATACTCTTGACAGTTGACCAAACGCCACTAAAGAAGCCTCCAATGCTACTAAATGCGTTAACCACTGCATTATAAGCGCTTGAGAAGATACTTCCAAACCAAGTAGCTACGTTAGCAAGTGCATTCGTGACGTCGTTCCATCTTTCGCCGAACCAAGTGCCGATATTAGCAAATATACCAGTAAGCCCATTCCAAGCTTTCTGGAACATATCTGTGAACCAGGTGCCGATGTTTGAAAGTGCAGTTTTCACTTCCGCCCAGCGGTCACCGAACCATGTTGCCAAATCCGTGAAAATGGCAACAATTCCATCCCATGCAGCTTGAAACACGCCAGCGAACCATTCTCCGAGAGGTGTGAAGATAGCCACAATACCATCCCAAATTCCTTGGAAGATTGCTACAATCGTATCCCAGATAACTTTCAAAACTGCTACTGTTAAATCTAACAATCCAGTTAAGATTGTAGACAAGATGCTCATGATAGCATCGCCCGTTTCGGTGAAACCATCAAAAATCTTACTCATATCACTCGTAAGAATACCTGTGATGATATCAAACACACCCTTAACAAAGTCAGCTATTCCTCCCAAAATATCTGCAGCAGTATTAAATAATACACGGAAGACTTCTCCGATATATTCAAGAGTTGGAGCTAGAACTTTCGTTAATTGTTCAACAATAAAGCTGATAACTGGTGCTAAATAAGCATTGATGACTTGTGACATTTCTTGGAAGCTAGCGACCATGTCCAAAATCTTTTGAATCAATGGTGAAATGTGCTTACCGATTGTATCAGCGAAACCTTGGCCGATTTTCTTGATGACCGGTTGGATATGATTGTTCCATCCTTTTACAAATACGCTAACAAAACCAGATATAGCCTTAGTTGATGATTCAATCGACGGTCTAATATAATTATCATACACACGACTGATTGAGTCGACCATATCATTAATTGCTTGTTCTGCACTCTCGAAAATCGGAGCGATGTCAGACAAAGTATTTGAGAAAATCTCAGCAATGCCAGGCATGTTATCTGTAACAATTCGCTCGATACCTTTCATAAGGTCGCCACCAAACTTGTAGCTAATCTCTACAATACTTGAACGAATCGCTAAAATAGACGACACAACCGAACTTCCAATACGAATAGCACCAGTCGATGTAATGACATCGTAGAAGCCGTCTGCGAACGCTTGAGCGATGTTTCCGGCCGAGGCAAACATATTACCCGTGTTCTCAAATTCCGCCACCAGAGCGCGGATGATGCGCTCTTTTTGGCGCCCTAGACCATTTGCGATGCTTTCAGCAAGGAAAACACCGATACCAACTCCGACCGTACCGATAGAACCCACAATCTGCCCTAGTGCATAAGCGATTTTCTTAGTCATGCCATTGAAGGCATTAACGACCCGTGGATCAGTAGCGATTTCTTCAAGTGTCGTCTTGATTTGACCAAGACCAATCTTGATACGTTCTAAACCTTCAGCTCTGAATGCAGCAGTGAAACCTTTGCTAAAGAGGTCAGATAGTCCTTTCAGCTTGTTTCCTAAACCGTCAAAAATGCTCTTGAATTGATTGTCCATGTCGGTTAGAGCAACTTCTGGCAAGATATCTTTGAAAGGTCCGCCACCGCCTCCCTTTCCTTTCTTACCTTTGCCTCCACCACCGCCACCTTTACCTTTTCCAGCTCCGTCTCCGTCGTCAGGGTCGTCTTTTTTGTTTAAAAGGTTAATCTCGTCAAATCCCATTAGACCAAGTAATTCCTTAACGGCTTTTTTAGCTGACTTGGCTGTATCGTCGAGGTTATCGGCCATACCACCTGAAGCATCATCTGCGTCACCCATGGCATCTGCTAGGTCGCCTGCACCGCCTGCTGCATCTTGCAATGAACCATTCATGTCATTGACTGCTCCAGCTACACCACCGTCTTTTACAGTCGCTTTTTTGTTAAACATCAAAGCGATAAATTCGGCCAATTTAGCAGTAACATTCTTCAGCACCATAGCGAACGAGTTCAAGACTGGCATGACTGCGTTCACGATTGGTAAGAATGCGTTCCCTACGTTAAGTGCGGCATCTTTCAGCAATGATTTAAACAAGCTGATTCGTCCGTTGACCGATTGGGACAAGGTTGTACCATATTTGGCGGTCGCTTGTTCCAGGATAGCCATAAGTCGAATCTGTTGTTGCGTTTGGTAATCGAGTTGGTCCCAGCTTTGACCATTTGCAAAACGCTTGAAAGCCTCAGTGGACTCAATCATAGCTACTCCAACGTTGATTCCTAGGTCCTCAATTGCTTCGGTGTTCCCTAGCAAACCAGAGCGAATACGCTCCATGACATCTGTAATGCTACGACCTGAACCTTCAGCTACAACTGCAGATGTCTGAAGCATCTTAGCAGTGTAGGCGCTCAGCTTGTTTGAGTCTTTGATAAAACCAGAAAATAGATTTGAATATACCGCCCCGTATTTTGTCGCTTCACCAACGCCCATATTCATAGCATTTGCGTTGTCATTTACCCATTTTAAGAATGTCTGCGAGCTCTCACCCATTTGGCGCTTGATTTGGTTGACTGATGCCGTGACTTCAAGAGCCATCTGCGTAGAGTACATGCCGACATCTAACAATTTCTTACCAAGATAAGCAAAACCAGCGAATTTAGCTAATTTACCAAAAACGCCTAGCATGGATCCTGACTGAGTTTTGATTTTGTTAGTTGACTCTTGCACCTTACCAGATGCATCTTTGACCCTGTTCTCTACTTCTTTCATTTTATTTTTGAAAGGCGCAATTTCAGCATCGATCATAACCTTGAGCTCATCAAGAGTAACTCCCATTTATTCTCCTTTCGTCTTAAATTTCCTGTTGTGACTTTCAGCAAACATGCGCATGCATTCTTTATGCAATTGCATTTCTTCTTGTTGCCTTGCCTTCTCGACTTGTTCTCTCTCTTCCTGGAATAATTCAGGCGCATAGTCCCAAACCTCAAGCGGTTTAGCATCTTTCGAGAGTAACAAAGAAACATTATTAGCAATCATTTGCGAAAGCCTGTACGACTCAATAATTTTGTCTTTTTGTTTTTGGATCCTAACACGGTTGTAACTTTCAATCAGGTCTCTGATTTCAAGAACCGTTAAATCCCAAAAAACGAGAGGCTCCCCCCCAATGTCTAGAAACATAGGGTAAAGCCTCTCAACCATTTCAGTTATAGATGTAACTGTAGTCTGTTCTACTCGACTACTTCCAGTTTGGTTTTCTTGGGAGCTTTCTTCTTGCTTGGTTTCTCCCGTGGCATAAAACCCGAAACTTGGAGCAATGGCAAGATAACATCCGCCATGAACGCTGCCTGGTCTCCACCATTATCGACATACTCGTCGTAAAGGTCAGATGTATCTTCAAATGAAATACCGTGCTCGTATTTTTGAAGCGCTCCATGAGTTAAGAGCAACATCACCTTTAAAGGAGGTAATGTGAAAGTTTCACCTTCTTCAGGCATAAATACCTTGAGCAAGTTTGCTCCAATTTTTTCTTCAACTTTAGTCCCTTGCAAGGAAGTAAGGCGGAGTTTCAACTCCTTGTCCTCGCTGACCTTCCATGTCGTATATGGTAGAGCCATCTAATTAACCTCCAATTCCGTCTGTGAATTCAAGTTCAGATTGTAGTGCAATTTTAAGAGTAAACTCAATAACAGAGTTCACACCACCACCGCCAAGTTTGACAGATACCTGTCCTTCAAATTTGACCTTGGTGTTGTCTGGGTAGGTTTGTTCAAAGAAGAGCTTAGTTTTGTTGTCTGCTGCGTTACGCAAAACACGGTAAGGAGCATCTGCCCCGTCGTTTTTATAAGCGAATTTGTATTCAAGCTCCCCAGCATCGCCAATACCGAACTCATATTTTTTAACCTTGTCTTCAAGGGTGGTATTTTCAACCTTTTCAGGTTCAATACCGAATTCAGGTACTTCTTTTAGTCCTGCAAGTTTGGTATAAGTTCCTTTAGCTGTTCCATAAGACAGCGTAATTCCATTTGCTAACATGTATTAATTCTCCATTCTGTATTGATAAACAAGCTCAGAGTCAAGGTCGACAATACCTTCAAATCTCATCAATTTATGCCTCAAATGAGAGGGGTCAGGGATATCTTGACTTTCAATCCTACGCAGGCCTAATGAAGCGAAAATCTCATTGATTTTAACTGCAAGGTTGCTAGTGCTATCATTATCGAAGATATCAACCTTATAGCGAATTGATGTTTTTTGTTCCTTATCGTCGAACCAGTCGCCTGGCTTGTTTTGTTCTTCCAAAAAAATAACGACTGGGAAGTGCTCCCAATCGCTCGGATAAGTGTCGGTCACATTATCTGCGACCTTCTGCAATTCTTTAAAAATAACTGGCTTAATATTAATCATCTTATCTGTTCTCTAATCTTTCTACTAACGTATTTTGAAATGTTGTTTGATATACGGTCGTGATTGTCTTTCAAGGCAGGATACAAGTACGGTTGCGCTGGCTGACCGTACATCTTGTAGAACTCTCCCATTTTTTGGAAGTGATACTTTCCTACGTCAATCTGGTCTTCATGCACGAACCAAGGCGTGGAGCGATAAGACACGTTCACGTCAGGAGAAATCCCAGCGTGGCTAGCTAGTCCTTTTGGACCAGTTCCGAGCTCAACATATGGAGCATAGTGTAGATTTGTGTAAACCTCACCAAAAACTCGGTCCCCCTCAACTTTAACCCTTGCTTTGATACTGTTTCTTAGTTCGCCTTCATTCGATGGCGCTCTTAGTTTAGCATCTGCCTGGACAATGGTCTTAGATGCATGCAAGACTGCTTGACTAGTAATATCGGTCGCTTTTGCACCGTACAATTTACGACATTTAGCTATGAGGCTATCTGCCCCTAGAAGCTCTGACACGTTCTACCTCCAAAACTTGATGTTGACTGTATACTTTCTTTGAAATAACCCGATGCGTGACTTCTGTCTTGCTTTCGATACAAACGCCATCTTTGACGTTGATATTCGCATCCTTGCTCGCGTTCGCATTAAGGATATCATTCAAGCGTTCACCGTAAATCTCAGATTGTAGTTTGCTACTCGCTGGCCATAATTCAAGCCGAACTTCTTCAACCGCTTCAGTGTACCCTTCCTTAGCGATTCCCTCATCTGTCACGATTTTCTTGAACCGTTTGAGGTTATAAGGTTTCAGTCTATTCTTTTTCAAAAACATGGCCTGCCACCCTCGCTAAACGATGCATCCGAATACGTTGTAAAATGCCCGTAGACAATCCGTTTTCTCCGTAGGTAACAGATATACCGCCCTCGCTTCTTGACTGCTCTCCCTCGCTTCCTGAACGATTATAGAGCTCGATTACAAGCTCCGGAATAAGTCTTTCAAGCGCAGGTATTAGATTGTCTCGATTAGTTTCTGATAAAATGATATTTTCTGCCCGTAAAATCAAAGACGAGAGGACTGCTTCGTCGCTCTCGCCTGTCAATATTTTAAGTTTTCCAAGTTCCATAAGACCTCCTAATCTAAAGGAGTCGTCTCGTCTCCTTGTGCTTCGGTTTCTTCTTCGTCAATGACTTCAACTACATCTGCGATATCGACCGAGAACCCTTCCTTGAGATTGTGCGACAGTTCGTCAAAGCGTCCTTCTGTCATCTCAAAGATTTCGTTCTCTTGTCGAACTACATTAGCTTGCCAATCATTGAACGCTTGCTTGACTCTGACTTTCATGGGTCAAGCCTCGTTATTTAACCTTCCAGTTAGCTGAGTCAGAATCTGGTTTGTTGGTTGATCCAGTGATGTCTTTGATAGCAACATAGACTTTATCTTCATGAGTCACTGTGTCGCCTTTTTTGTAATCTGAACCAGACTTCCATGCTTTCGCACGATTCACTGTCTTACCTTGAGCTGACTCTTTAGCAGCAGGTTTAGCATTTGCAATTGTGATGATGTATTTTTGGAAATGTTCAAGAACATAAGCTCCAGTGTAAAGCAATTGCTCTACCAATTCACCAAATCGACCAGGCACGTTGTCGTTGTACTTAGTGTTGTCAATCTGAATTGGAGATGTCACAACACCAGGTGCTGCTGCAAGGGCGTGTACATTTGGCAAGAATTTAGAAGGTACTTTGTAGACTGTGTAGTCATCCAACTCACCAACGTATCCTTTACCAAGGACTTTTTTATCAGCATCACCTTGTGGCAAGCGTACGATTTCAGATTTGATAGCCTTGTAGAAGCTTGGAGTAACAAAGAGCAAACGTTCTTTAGTGATTCCAAGCTCATCCAATTTTTCAGAAACGTCAAGAACTGCATTGTAAGCGTTGTTTGCGCCTGCTGTGTTACCCATAACAACATTTTCGCTTACATTACCAAGTGCTGCATCAAAACGAAGTTTGTCAAGGTATGGAGCTACAACTTCAGCAGCTTGACGAGCGATTACATATTCGATATTTACTTGACCGTTTGAGTCACGTTCGTCCAACTTGTCAACGAAACGGCCCCAGTATTTTTCTTCATCAAGAGTGTAGACCTTTTCTTCAGTTTCAACGTAATCAAATTCGTTTTCTTGGTTACGTTTGTAGTCTTTAAGACCAGTTGTGTTTCCTGTTGCAACAGTGAATGAGCGACCGTCAAGAGTTACTGCTTCGCTTGGTGTCAAGAGTGGTGTTGCGTATGAATTCACCGCAAGAACATCTTCAATAATTCCAAGATGGCGCTTGCGTGATTCTGCTGTGTTAATTGATTCAAATGCCATTTATATTTACCTCATTTTTTTATTTTTTTAGTGCAAAAAGTCTTTTTTCCATTTTTCTACAACTTCTTGCTGATTTGTTGGCGCAGTCTTGATAGGTGCGCTACCCTTCATTCGGTCAGATACACCTTTCTGGACTGCATCCTCCCAAGTTTTCTGAATGCTTGCGACTGATTCAGTCACAGCTTCAGCGTTTGACAAATCAACCACGTTTACTAATTCAACTGGTAAGCCACGTTCACTTAACATTGCCTTAGCTTCTGCGGTCAATTCCTTACGAGCAATAGCTTGTTCACGATTGGCTAGTTCTTGCTCACGCTGATCTAACTGATATTTTTGTTTCTCGTCAGCGTTCATTTTAGCAAGCTTCTTAGCTTCGTTTTCCTTAGCTTCTTGCTCTGATTTCCACTTAGCAAACTTCTTGTTGATGATTTCATCAACTTCTGCGTCTGTGTACTTCTTCTCGTCTTGCGGTTGTTTCTCGATAGTAGGTTCTGCAGGTACCTCTGGTACTTCAACCGTTTCGACTGTTTGTGTTTCTTCGTTCATTACGAACCTCCTATTTTTAAAGTCGTCCCCGACTGTATAATTCCATGGCTTTTTATGTCTTCAATGCTCGGACAATAAGAAAACCGTATAGGTTATATACGGTTAGAAATGCGATATAGATAGCAGTCTATTCCTGCGAGTCAAGATGTCGGATCACCTACTTTCTTTTCTTAAGCTCTTTGTTTAAATTTTTGATAAACAAAAAGATAAAAGATACCAGTGGTATAAATATCAACCACCCTAAAGCAATTAGCACCCATTCCCAAATAAACATGCGCCCCTCCTTTCTGAGCACGAAAAAAGCACTTAGATTTCTCTAGGTGCTTAATAAATTCTGTCGTCGTAATCAATCGGTTTTTCAAACGCTTCATTTTTCTTAATGCACGAATCCACGACTGAATTATATTTCGAAATAGCTTCCTCGTCTACCTCGAAAGGGATTATCAAATACACAGGAAAATCTTCACCAAAATGACTATTGTATCTCTCACTGATTTCTTTGAATTGATTATAAATTTTTTCATTCTTCCAAAAAAACATCCTGACCTCCTTACCAAACAATCGGCTTTTTGTTTTCTAATTTCAATTTTGAAATATCTTCAAATATCTTGTTGTATATTTTAACAGAATTTGGGAAAACTTTGTCATAAAACGTTTTTATTTCAGGGGTCATTTGTGCTTGAGTATATTCCGCAATAAATTCCATCCCTCGATGTGCTTTATTTTTCCAATACGAATCCGAATGATTGAAATTCTGGGAACCATATTCCGCACTTCGAAAAGAACTCATCATATCCGAAGCGAATGCACCAACCTCCGCATTCGCTTCGGGACGAATTTCCGGGTTTAATTTCTTTGCTAGTTCAAGTAATTCCGATTTAAAATCTCTTACTTTGGCTTGGCGAAGTTCAAAGAAGTTTCGTTTCTCATCTATAGACGCTCCTCTTTTGAGCTTCATATCCCCGAAAATATAATTATCCATATCTTTTTTTATGACATTGTACAAGTCATACTGACTGCTAAACGCTTTGGCTCCTAATTCTGGGGTGCCAAAATAACTTGCAACATTATCGATACCATGAGTCAATTCATGAAGAACGATTGAATGTGCCTTTTGATTAAATTCCTTGTTGTAAATAAAATCGCCTTTTGCCAAATTAATTTGTGTACCAGATACATGAGAAGACATTTCTTTTACTTTAGCAAAAGATAATTTATCTACTGAACCGTAGACAGAATTTACAAAATCATCATTCGGGAAGAAGCGCAATTCTCTTAAAAGAACTTGTGCATTTTCTTCTCCGAAAACATCAACAAAATTCGTCGTTCTAAGTCTCTCTTCTATACGTGAAACTAAATCACGACGAGTTTTAGGAACTTTGTTTTCTCGTTCTTCTAAAAGTTTTCTCTCTGCTTCTGCCTGTAATTCTTTTTGTTTAGCTTTTAGCTTCTCTTGCTCTTCGACCCACTCATAATATTTCATAAGATCGTCAAAATCAAGATTGTTAATTTCTTCTGGGGTAAGTTTAGAAAAGTCAATCTTAACAACGTCCTTATCGGCTACATACTTATCATACCATTCTTTATAACTCATATCAGCAGGTACGTACTCGACCTTTCCTGTTTCAGGATTTCTAGCCCTACGTTCTAACTTGCTGTAGTCGATATTATCATCGTGTGCGATAGTCGTAGACCTACACCAAGGATGTAAAGGTGGATAGTTCACGCCAGGAACAGCCTTGTCCGTATCGTAAACCTTGTTGTCGTGCTCCTGGCAAATGTGAGACGTGCGCTTGTCTAAAACCGCTACGAAGCGATACTTTGTAATCTCAGCATCTTCATAGCTGAGCAGTTCCATCTGATTATGAAAGAACGCTGATTCTGTTCGAACCAAGCGCCTAGCTTTGTTTTTGCCAACCTCAAAACGTTCAGCGATTGCTTGAGATGTATCTCTTACACTTCGGCCAGTCATAAGGCTTACCAAAAGCTCATCTTTCACACTTGAAGCGAGCTCCCCAGTATTTGACCATATTCTGTCCGAATAGGCCTCTCCCGTCCATTTTAGACCTTGTAGACGTTTGATTTCTGTTTCAGGTAAGTCGGAGAAGCTATAAGCAAGTCCTGTTTGCTGCTGCAAGTCAAAAGTAGCCTTGTAATAGCTATCCTTCATCAAGTCGCTGTAAAAGGCATCTGAGCCTTTCTTCTCAGAATGATAGATAGACTCACGCATCGAATCCAAGTCAGCGCTTAACCGTTCAAGTCGTTTCATGCGATAAGCGTAAGCCGGACTGTCCAAATCAGCCAGTAACCTTTGAATATTCGGGTCGTCCGGTCTTGCTTCAAGAACTTTGCGAAGTTCATTCAGGTCTTTTTGGTCCTTCGTGTTTTTCAAAACATGACGAGCATCACGCTCACTCAAACCGTAATCACGTTGAAACTTGTCAAAGATCTTGTTGATTTGTTTATCTAAATAAGCTTTTGACTCTTTGTAGACTTTATCAAACTTGTCTGCTTGCTTCTCTGCCTTGTCCATCTGCTCATAGATGAGATTAGCCTTCCTCTTGGTCCAATAGTCCTGGTTCTTCATCCGTCACCTCTTCGTCCGGCTTCGTGTTTGCCTGATTAAAGAATGGCACACGTTCCATGTTTTTTTCTTTCTCTTCTTCGAGGTCTTCCAATTCAGCGTCAGGATCTTCAACGAATGGCAAAAGAGAAATAAGCTGACGAAGCGACACCTTACCTTCCAGATTATTGATAACCTGTGACAATTCAAGCAAGTTCTTAGGCAAACCACGGCTAAATTGTGGCACGATTGAGTGTGCCTCAAAAGCAATCTGCTGCATACCTAAATAATGAGCAAAAATGCTGATACGTTGACGAATACCACGTTTGTAATTCGCTTCCTTGGTCTTAGTAATCATCTCAAGACCTAGCAGCTTAAATTCCATAGCTACGCCCGAGCTATTACCTGCAAAGTTTTCATCTGTCAGATTCGGCACATGGCTGAATGTGTAGATGTCTTCCTTCAATGCCTTGCGCAAGATTTCAGTAGCGTTCTCGTCCAGGGCATTCTTCAAGAAATCAGCTTTGGCATCTGTTGGCAACTCCAAAAGTCCTTCTTCAGCAAGGATGCTCATTGCTTCTCTGGCATCTTCCGGGTTATCAGCCAATTGTGCACCGTACAATACGAGAATAGATTCGACTGCTTGTTCTTTGTCATTTACACGATTACCCATCAACGAGTTGTAAGCATCAATCAAGCTAATCTGTTGTTCATAATCACCAATTGCAAAGTGGTTGTTTCGATATTCGATAATCGGAACCTGACCAAGATTATGAGGTTCTACTTGTTCATTCTGTGTTGTTCCTGTGCTTGAATCACGCAGCACAATGTGGTAATGCAGATTTTGAGTAAAGACTTCCGCTTGATACTTGGTAGCATCCTTTGTATCATCCTTGATTTCGTAGTAGTACACTGCAAAGAGAACCTTGCGTTCGATACTATCATCGTAAACCAGGAATACATTCTCGGGATCTACACTAGTCGAATCAAGTTCAGTCAGTCCTTCTTTTGCGTAGATGTATTCATAAGCGCGACCATAGATAGACATGTTCAATGCATTCTGTGTGTCGACCTGGTCAATTTCGGCGCCATCAAATGCCACCAACAATGATTCGATATCGCCATCCGCAGTGTTGTTATACTTAACAGCGTTGCCCATAAAGTAACCTGTGGCCGTGTCTGCAATGTCCTTCGCATGATTTGCTACTGTTTTAAAGTTCGGAGCGTTCTTATTTCGTCGCTCATGATTTAAAATAGCATGTTCACCAAGGTAGTAGCTTTTAAGTTCCTTCAAGCGTTGGCGTTCTTGTGTGTGTTTCTGAATCAGCTTGTAAATCAATTCTTTACTCAAAGCTGTTTCATCGTATCCCTCTCTCGGATAAGTTAAAATCTGATACATTTAATTCCTTTCTATAAACCAAAATCTGACCGTCTGCGGACAGTAGCTTTGACACCTTCAATACATTGAAGACTATATCGTAGCGCGTCCATCAAGTGGTTGTTCTTATCTTCTGGCTTGTTTAACCAATTGCCTTCTTTATCCCGCTGATAGCAGTAACTATAAAA
Organism: Streptococcus infantis; assembly: GCF_047464155.1. Classification (GTDB taxonomy): domain Bacteria; phylum Bacillota; class Bacilli; order Lactobacillales; family Streptococcaceae; genus Streptococcus; species Streptococcus infantis_U. The sequence goes on along the minus strand of NZ_JASHCL010000003.1, from coordinate 313,163 downwards.
TTCATCCATGATATGTTCACAACTTGGATGCACATAAATAGCGTATCCTTGCAATTTGGATACACCTGCCATGATACTATCCTTTCCTTTCCTGCTTTCTTTTATTCGAGATATGCCATGCTCTGACCTAAGCTCTTCAATCAGCCGAGACTCTGCACTATCTGCGATGATTGTAGAGCGATGATACCCTTTGTTCTTTATCATCTTAGCGACTTCCTTGGTTATCAGACCGACTCTGTACGCTTCGTCAAAGATGTGTATTTCTTTTGTTTTGTCGTTTATCAACGAGCAACACAAAGCGGTTGGATCGTGAGTGAAACCAAAGTCAAGGCCGATGCACAACTTGTTGTCGGGATTTTGAAGAAGCTCATCTTTGTCAAACTCCTTGACGGTCACGTTGTTGTAGATTAAACCTTCAGCAACACCCCACTCACCGTCGCAGACGATTCTCGCACGCCTTGGATTCGTGTGATACAAATCCTCATAGCGTTTGATATCGACTTCATCAAGCCACTCGTTGCATCGATAGGTAGTCGTCATCGAAAGTGTATCGGCTCGTCTAGTCTCTTCGTCAAAAAAGACGCGTTTGAGCCAATGCCTCTCGTTCCACGGGTTAAACGTGACTGTGATTTGTTTAAAGAAATCAGGAACATCTAAGCTACCACGAATAGACTCAACGACCGTACTGAACTTATCTTCAGTTTCGATTTGATACGCTTCTTCAAACCATGCCCAACATAAGATACCTACATCAACCGTGATAGATGTGATTTTAAGTTCATCATCCAAACCGCGGAAGAGAATCTTCTGACCTGTCTCCTTGACGGTTATCTCAGGCAACGACTCATTGAATTTGAACTTATGAGCGACTTTTAGTTGGTTAGCTGCCCACTTAAAATCCGTGTAGGTCGATTGCTTGTTCGTGTTTGAGTATCTACGAATAACAAGCAAGTTAGCCCAGGGATATTTCAAAATACGGGTAACATAATTCAAAGCAGTCGTCTTCGACTTCTTCGAACCACGGGACCCTTTGACGACACGATAAAGATTTCTCGATCGCCAGAACTGCCCATATCCAGCTCCTACCATCTTCGGTAGGTCTACAACAATATCGTTCTGTTTAATCTGGTATGTCTGACTCATTCGCAAACACCACCGTTCCAGAAACGTCTGCCTCTACTTTATCAGTCCAAAGTCTGTGACGTTTTCCTAAAAGTTCAGCAGCTTTAATTCTATCTTTAGCTCCGACATCGATATCAATAACTTGTTGTCCAAGTTCGCCGATACTACAGAGGGTCTGTTCTTGAGTCTCCCCTCGCATTACTGAAGTTAGATAACCTAAGACCTCTTGCTGATCTGCAATCTTTTCAGAATCAAGCTGTTTCAGTCGCTCATCTATATAGGTTTTAATCTTAGGATTCTTTAGTAATTTGTGACCTTCAACACCTGCCACTCTATCACTAGAAGCGCGATAACCCGCTTTCTTATAAGATTCAGTCGCATTACCTGAGATGATGTACTCATCTGCAAACTTCTTTTGTTTTATCGTTAAATCATTCAATTTTCCATCACCTCCACTTCTTAAAAATCAAAAAGCCACACGTATGTGTGACTTCATTAAGACCTCTCATGAGAATAGTGTGATTTGCGCCCACTGGCATCCATGCCGATGTCGACGAATCGGCTTATGCAAGGTCTAGAACCTTATCTCTCCTATGAGAGACCTGTTATTCCCAAAGTAAATAGACGGTAACTGAAATGAAACAAAATAAGGAGGCAAATCTCCGTGAAACGTTATCTCGTACCGTCTATTCGATACTATCATAATAACACTTTAAAACTATCATTTACTATCATTACTATCAAACATTTTAGAAAGTTTGACTAGAGATTTGTCTCTGGCTCGTTGGATAGTAGCTAGACTGCAATTTAGTTTTCTTTCCACTTGATTCCAAGATAAGCCATCGATATAAAGTAAGCGCATCACAATATTCTCTACTGGGTCATCAAGGTCTTCGATGGCTTTAATCAATTCCTCTTGTTCTTTATATAATAGCTCGATTTCATGATAAAGTTCTGCGATACGATCAATAGCCTTGATATTCATTTCTTCTGTTCGATTATCATTACTTGGACTTTTTGGCATACCATCGAAACTTTGCCCTTTAACAATGCCAGCTCTTAGATTGATAATTTCATAATGCAAGGATTGGATTTTAATATTTTTAAACTTTAACTTCTTAAGTTCCTTCTCAATAGTTTTTCCCAAACTTCCACCTCCATTCCAAAGTACGAGCAGATATCTTCCAATGCGCATCTGGATGGAATCTTTCCTAACTCCCAGCTTACGATAGAATCTCTACTATATCCCAGTTCATGACTCAATTCTGTTTGTGTCATTCCCAACTCACTACGTCTTTTCTTTAATTCTTCTGCGAATGGGTTTGTTTTCTTTTTCAAAAACAAATGCGGATCAAAGTCTAACTCTTCACATATAGTTAAAAGCTTACTATCCGTTGGTTGTACGATTCCTTTTTCCCAGTAATGAACTACTTCAGGCGATACTCCAAGGTGTCTGGCTGCTTCAGTTTGGTTAAAATTATTAGATAATCTCCATGATTTGAATTGTTCTGCAAATGTTATTTTATTATTGGTCATTCTCCATTTCCTCAATCAACCAATCAAGGTTCTTTCTAGCCTTCTTCAAATCTTCAAGACCGTTCTTCTTCTGGAATCGGAGTAAATACTTGATAGCATTCCCCCAACACCATGCAGCCTTACCTGGCAAGTCGCCAATAAAGTTGTCAATTACTTCAATACTTTCGAGACCTTTTGAGCCTTGGTAGTGATTCGGTTTGTTTACGTTGTCATTTCTTTCAGGTTTCATTGTCTCTCCTCACTAACTTTCTAATTCACAAATTCGTTGATCAAATCTTGGATAAAGAACTTCCAATCAGATTCTCTAAACGTCAAGAGACGATCAGTAGTAAATTCTCTAAGCCTTTTATAGAAAAGCATCTTCAGTTGGATTGACTCGCTGACAGTCAGAAAAATATAAGGGAATCTATGTACAGAATGTGTTCTATTACCATATCCAGAAATATCTAAATGTATTAACATTCCTGGATATGAACGCCCGATATCAGCTTCAACCTCGAACTCAATCTTAACTTCTTCTATAATTGGAGCTGTGTTAAAAATTGGTCGTGCAGAAAATAATGGCGACGGTGTTTCTTGCTTTTTTCTTCCTGAATATGGATATTTACAAGGTCTCATTTGTCGCCCTCCAAAAGCTCTGTATTTTCGTAGATATTGCCGATGATTTCAAGTCTATCAGCAATCTCTTTAGCATCCTCTTCAAAATCCTCTAAAACTGCACTGTCTGCAATAAATTCAACCTTGCCTTTTTCCTCCACATAAAAACCTAGCGTGTTATGTCTCTTCATACACATAACATCTGGACCATTTGTAATAATATCCCCCTCAAAGATTTCCTTGCCATTTCTGTCAAAAAGGCCTGTTGATTGCATAAGTTCGATTTCGTCAGCGCCACGACTGAAAGTTATACCATCACCAATAAAATCAATCCCCTCATGAAACCAATGTATTTCATCTACATCAATCATTTCTTTGTCGTTTTTTAACCACGCTCTAAATTTTGGTATCATTCTGTGACCTCCTTGGCTTTCAATCTATTTCTTGCTTCGCTTAGATAATACCGAAAAATATCGTTGCTACTATGCTTCTTAATCAATTCATCTAGTGCTTTCTCGACAATTTCAGATCTAGTTGAATATCCATAGTATAGTTTTAGTGCTTCGAGATGTGCGAACAGATCATCGGTTAAAGTAACTGTAAATTTTTTCATTCTTCAACCTCCTCGACTTCAATACCCTCGCAATCGAACACCCAGCCGAGATTTACTTTCTCTAACTCAATTTTTGTAAACGCACTTTCATACTTGAGAGAGAAATATATACGTCCATTACCATCTTTTGCAAAGTAGTGTTTTGTTGCTTTAATCTTAACCGTATACTTCGGTTCTTTCTCGACCTCGTAGCCGTCCAGCCATGCACGGGCGAAAAGTTCAATGTTGTCATCATCATAAAACCATTCGTAAAGATTTTTTCTTATACTAGTCATGATTGTGCCCATTGCACCTAACAAATGATAATCTTCTTCTTTTGTCCATTCGATATAATCCGCCACAAACTGCGGAATTTTGACTTTATCACGTTCAACCATGCCCTCAACTTTACCTTGCTCGTAGCCTTCGCGCCATTTTGCACGACTGAAATCTTGCTCAAATTCACCCATGATAGCCTTTAGCCAAACTTCACGATCGTGCACTGGCAATTCTCGCAATCGTGCAAGTATGTTCTTGACATAACGAGGCGCTTCGTCTGCGTGCCCTGTTTCGGGTTCGTCTAGATGTTTGGCAAACTCTAAAACAACTTCTTTGTTCAAGTACGGCTCATTATGTATATATGAAAATGGCAAGTTTTTGATTCTCTCAATCAATTCTTTTTTATTCATTTTTCAATCCCTCCAACTGTTTCTCCAATCTCTTCAGTTCTTTCTTCAGAAATTCACGATGTGCAGTTCTTCCTTGCGCAAATCGTCCGTTGCAATCTTTCGAGTATTTTTCGATTTCCTCTTTGGTTTTCTCAATCGAGTGCTCCAAAGCTTCAATTATTGTTTGTTTGCTATATTCCATAGTTTAACCTGCTTGTTTTTCTAACCAGTTAAAGAGCAAACCGAATTGTTCTGTCACCAGTTCATCATCATTGTATTGTTTGCAAATTTCTCCGATTGACGACACCGCCCATTGCCAATAAGCATCGGTTCCAAAACCGACCTCTTGGCTTTTCTGATTGCTGCGTGCCATCCATTCTGGAATTTGTCTGCTAAAGAAATCAATGTAATCAATCTTCATTTCAATTCCTCAACTTTGATATAGATTCCGACTGTGTCTGCCCAGAACTTTTCGACAATCTCACTGGCTACCTGGGCATCATCTTGCCAATAGCCAAGCTTAGTCATGCAATCCTTGAGTAACTTCTGCAAGTTGTCCGTGTCTGGCTTCGTGGTTTTGTACTGGCCATCGTAACTTTTTTTGATACGAGGGAAGCACCACTTAACAGTCAGCCGAATCGCTCCTTTGATTTTATTTGGAGGGACATGCTGCGCGAGCAAGCTCTCAAATTTCGCCCTGGCATTTTTCAAGTCTGCCGGCTCATAAAAGATTGGCTTTTCAAATTGTACGTTTACCTTTTTTTGTTGGTGTGTTGTAGTCGGAATTTTTTGCATCGGTAAAAAGAATTCAATTAACATTTTTAAAAATGTACTCCTTTCTTTTTTAAATTTCGCGTTAAGTCCATGGACCTTGTATATGACAGGGTGCGTTTTAAGCAACCCTGTCTATACAGGTATGGACATGATGGACGACAGGACATTATCTATATATATAATATATAGTTGTCTGTCCTATTCGGACACAACCACGTTTTTATGGTCTTGTCTGTCCTTTTTAGGACAAAGACATAACCATGATTTTATGGTGTTGTCCTATTCGGACACAACCACGTTTTTATGGTCTTGTCCTTTTTCTTTTATCGAATTTGAGTTCTTGTCGAACCAATATTTTTTAGATGAATTCAATCTGCGAGTAACTGTTTTTACAGAAATTCCTAAAAACTCAGCTACATCTTCTTTTGATGGTGGCTCGCCGAAATTCGCGTTTTCGATTGCTTCGTCAAACTCTATCAATTTTTGCTTTTTGTCTTCCTTTGCGTTCTTTTTGCGAGTTTCTTTGGCTTTCATCCACCCTGGTTTATCATCATCCAATTGAATATCCGCCAGCACGCCCGTTTTATCAAGCGCGTGTACTGGATAACTGAACCACATGTTCACCGGCTTGAATTTGGCGAACTCGCGAAGCGTACCTTCTACACGCCATGCAGTTGCTATTTGGATTTGCTTGCGTACTTCTTCGAGCTTGTCCACGTATGGAGCCCGAACCATGACATCATCGATACCTTTTTCAAAGTGCGTTCTCATCTGCACAGGGCTCAAGAGGTCATCTAGTCCGACATTCTGTTGGTAATAAGCGTTATTTCGTTCTTGTAAAGCCTGTTTGTAAACCTCGCATGTCGCTTGGTTCAAACGCTGCGTCAATAATTCTTCTGACACTTCCAACTCTACTAAGTCGATAAGTGCGTCAGGATCTCGAGCGAATACACCCGAACCACTGGCGCGGTCCATTGATTTCTTACCACCTTGAGAACCTTTTGAATGATGGTGGCAGTAGATAACACTAGAGCCTAGCTCTGTCGCCACCTTATCAAATTGATTGGTGAAGTGCGCCATCTGGTCTGCGCTGTTCTCGTCACCGGTTAAGACCTTGTAAATCGGGTCGATGATGACTGCGATATAGTTCTTTTTCAAAGCTCGACGGATGAGCTTAGGCGTCAGCTTGTCCATCGGTACGGTCTTCCCACGAAGGTTCCAGATATCGATGTTGTTGATATTTTGCGGAGCCAATCCCATAGCTTGATAGACATCTCGGAAGCGATGTAAGGCGGATGGTCGGTCTAGCTCCAGGTTGACGTAGAGGACACGTCCTTGGGTACAATCCCAACCAAGCCACTTCTTCCCTTCAGCAATCGCAATCGACATCTCTATCAGTGCGAATGACTTACCAGCTTTTGAAGGTCCGGCAATCAGCATTTTATGGCCTTGACGAAGAACTCCTTTAATCAATTCAGGAGCCAATTCTGGTAAATTATCCCAGCTATCCGAAAGTGATTCTGGATCAGGTAAATCATCGTTCAAATCTTCGATGTACTGATACCACTCATCCCAATCAGCTTTACCGATGTTCGTATCTACTAAGAATTGCTTTTGGCCATTTCGGATAAAACCTGGCATGCGTGATAGTCTGCTTGGATTTCTGTTTTGTGTGTCGACGACGATTCCGTTTTTCTGACAGATTTTATAAAGATAATCAACACGATTACGATATTCTTCGTAGTTCTTAGCATCTACTTTGACGATAGCGTGCAGTGATTTATTTCCACTGTGGACCAGGGCTACAATCGGCAATTCAAGTTCTTTATAGATTGCGTTTTGCTTGTCAATCGGCATGCTGTCGGATTCAACCAGGGCATATCTGAAATCTGTCACGTTTTCGTTCTTGGCACCCTTGCCATCCATAGGATTGAATCGAACCCATGCGCCAGCTTCTTCATGGTAATCGCCCAGGACTGCACCGATATCTCCATTACATTTACTAAGAGCTTCAATCAATTGTCCAGCAGTACGGTCGTAAGCTCCCTTAGTTGGCAGCCATTTGACAATCTCACCTGTTTCGTCGTCAGTCTTTGGATAACATTCAGTAACGTATCCAACATTTTCGCTAGCTTCAAAAAGTGTTTCAAGGTATTTGATAATTTCCTGAACCGGATTCCAAATAGTCGGCTCGTGGATTTCCTTTCCTTCAATCCAGTCCTTGTCGATGACGCGATAGTCACGGTCGATTGTATCTGTCCAACCTAATTCATGAGCATTCTCGCTGTCATAGCCAGATTGAGATACCCAACCATTTTCTTTTGCGAGTTGGGTTATTGTTGCACCGGTCACGATAGTTCCAGCTTCTTCATTGAAAGTATCCCATTTCTTGAAGCATTCAAATTTTTTATACCGGCTATCATTTTGCGACCAGTTGTCCCAATCGGATGCCGTGTATCCTTCGTGTTTAAGGGCCATGCCCACATTTACCCATGTCTGGTAGTCTACCGTGGCAGGATTGATGTAATCCAGCAACGGCAATAAGTTAAAATCATTCTCTGCCACTGTTTTCTCCTTCTTTAATTTGGCACATATTCAGACGGTCGCACGCCTGTAGGCAATCTCCATCCATTAGCAGCGATACGATCAATCATGTTTCTAGCGTGGTCAAATTGCCACATGCCCACATCTTTGAAGCCACGACCTTCCAAGAATCGAATCTGCTTTGGTGTGGTCAAACCTTCTGCTTGTCGCTTGTGCAATCTGTCTAAATATAAAGCAGCCTTTCCAGCGTTGCCGATTTCATCAGGAAGTATGCCGTACTTCTCAAGCGCTTTAATTTGCTTATCACTAGCAGGCGCCATCTCCCATCCAAAGTTAGGCACATAGTTCGATAAGTCTTCAGCATGGATAGACATTTCAAATTGCAATGGATCTACTAGCTTGCGTTTACGCTTGCGCATTTCTTCCAGCTGTTTTGCCAAAGCCTCTTCACGCTGTGCGACGACGTCCTCGGTTGCCTTGACTTCCATATCTTCAAGGTCAAGCATGACACCAGTTTGCTCTCCCATGTTCTCAACCATTTTCTGAGCGACTTCTGGAGTTTCACAAATCAAGTGAGCCGGCCGGCATAGTTCGTGGCGTTCAGTGTGCCAGAGGAAGTCTAGCAAAAGCAGTTCTTCTTTCCCTGGATGCAATCGAGTACCACGCCCTACCATCTGGCTATACAAGGCACGTACCTTAGTAGGCCTTAACACGACCACGCAATCTACTGACGGGCAGTCCCAACCTTCCGTCAATAACATCGAATTGCAAAGCACGTTGTAGCGGTCTTTCTCAAAATCTTCCAGAATCTCTGCACGATCCTTGGACTCTCCGTTGACTTCAGCAGCACGAAAACCTTTTGCATTTAGGATGTCGCGAAACTTCTGCGAGGTCTTTACCAAAGGTAAGAACACGACTGTCTTGCGGTCTGAACATTGTTTGACCATTTCGTCTGCTATCTGTTCCAGGTATGGATCCAATGCCGTCCCGACATCACTCGCCTTGAAATCACCCGCTGACATGCTGACATTTGATAAGTCCAAGCTGAGCGGAATTGTCAAAGCTTTGATTTTTGATAGGTACCCTTCTTGGATAGCCTGGACTAGTGAATACTCATAAGCTAAGCTATCGAAGTAAGAGCCAAGATTCTTCATATCTCCACGGTCAGGCGTTGCAGTCACTCCCAAGACGTTCGATTGTTCGAAATATCCAAGAACACGCTGATATCCATCTGAAATAGCGTGATGGGCTTCGTCGACTACAATCGTATCGAACCAATCGGGAGGGAATTGACTAAGTCGTTTCTCTCTCTGCATGGTCTGGACTGATCCGACGACTACTCGATACCATGAACCGATAGAGGTGCTCTCGGCTTTTTCTAAGGCTGTTCCAAGCCCTGTCGCAGTCTTGAGCTTGTCGCTAGCTTGTTCCAAAAGTTCTGACCTATGAGCAAGGACAAGCACACGCTTGCCCTCTTTCACTTGGTCTTCAATGATTTTGGAAAAAACGATTGTCTTTCCACATCCTGTTGGTAATACTAAGAGCGTGCGCTTGCGACCTTTAGCCCATTCAGCTTGAACAGCTTCCCGTGCTTCCTGTTGATAAGGTCTTAATTGCATCCCTTACCTCCTAAAATTGACCAGCTTGATATCCAGCTTGTCCCTGTGGTTGCCCAAAATTCTGCTGCGGTTGTTGGTAGCTTGCTTGTGTAGTTTGTCCTGGCTGTTGATTTAGCACTTTTGTATAGTCCACATCTTCAGCATAGATCATACCCTTGACTTCGTTGTACTTGTTGCCGTTGTACTCACGAACTCCTACTTTACATACGCCGGTTCTTCCTACAATTGCATTCCAATCCATACGCAATGGTTCACCTTTACGTTTTTGGCCAATAGCACCAAAGAACGCTGACAACATACCTTCTGTTGAGCTATGCAAGAATAAGTTATGCTTGAGTTCTGTTTCGCCTTCATTTGCTACGATTTGGATGTGGACGGTTGCTTTATTACATGCTGGCAATTTACCAGGGTTCTGTGGATTTGGTGTGTGACGTCCACGCTCGTAGCTCTTAACTGTGAAAGTGTATAGACCTTCAGGCAGCAATGTGAATTCGGCGTCTTTTTGGATAGTGTCGTTCCAGTCGTATTCGCGGTCAAAGTTGTTAAATTGTTGTTGTGTCATGTTGTTTTTCCTCTAATTTCTAAAATTTTTATTGTATTTTGCTATAATTTCTAATTCCCAAAACTTACATGGTAAAGGGTAATTCGGGATCTGCTCGAACCTGATTTTGAATAACTTCAATAGTAGCTTGCCAGTGTGCTACAATCATATCCCAATAATCAGGCGGGAAGTTTTCAATCGGAGTTCCTAGCGGGAAATGTCCACGGATGTATGCGACTTTTTGAAGCTCTTCTTCTGTCACATTATTTTGAGACATGAGGTCAGTCAAACTCTTTGGTAAGCTTGCATGATATTGCGCAGTAACCACTTGTTGTTCAACAGGAGCTTCATTTTGAGGCACTTCACCAACCGTAGACATATCGAGAGGCAATTCCTCTTGGATTGGCTCTGGGGCTTGTGGTGTAGTTTGCTGAGGTTCCGGAGCAACTGTCTGAAGTTGCTCAACTTGTGGTTGTGGCGCTTGTACTTGTTGGCCGGCAAAGATATGAGCGATTCCAGCATAGTTGAACGGCATTTCATCTGGTAATCCGTGACGATTTTTGGCATCCCAAGCCGGTCGATGATTGGTATACATCACACGTTCACCGCCCTGGGCTTTCTTTTTACCGTTGTCAGTCGTCATGACTAAAGTTTTGTAGTTTGCAAACAGAACCATGTCTGCCCATTCTTTGACAAGTGGTGCCGTTTTAGAACCTGTCTTTTGGCCAAGTTTCAATTCGTATCGGTCATAAGAACCCATCTCGTCTGGCTGTTCAAACTTCTTGATTTGAGCGTGTGCAGTCAATACTACATTGATACCCATATCAACTAGATCAGATAAGGCATTTAAGAAACGCCCTATTTCTTCCTGGACATAGGTATACCCCTTGCCCCATCCGAAATCTTCAATCCCTTGTTTTCCATGTTGCGAGCATACGTGAGCTACTGCCAATTGTTCTGCCCAGTCAACCGTATCAACAACGAGTGTTTTGCATTCTGTTGGGTTTGCCTTGATAAAAGCAATCTCATTGACTAACATGGTCCAGCTTGTCGGCTTGTCAAGTCGTGCCACATCCATGTTATCTGTTGAGCCTTCCGTGTCGATAAAGACGGGATCTGGGAACTGACTCGCAAAGCTAGATTTTCCAATTCCTTCTGGCCCGTAGATAACTACCTTTTGAGCTCGAGCCCGTTTTCCTCTAGTGATTTGCATGTTCAGTCCTCCATCCCAGTTTCTAACATTTTTAAGAATCTTTTAAATTCTTCTTCATTCGATGCTTCAGTTCCTTCAATCAATTCTTCTGGTTCTTCACCGTCAAGTGTTTTGAGTTCATACGTTGCAGTCACTTCGAGCAATTCACAATTTAATGCATTCGCTAGTTTTGTAAAATCTTCAATTTGTATTTTTGTCGCTTCAACTTCATTTTTAGCAGCATGATTCAATTCTTTTGTATATTCTGCTGAATAAGCAAGAGTTTGTTCTTTGCTTTTGTATTTCAATAAAAAGTTACCTGTTTTTTTGTTACGTAATACGATAAAAGTTTCTGTTTTTTTCATGATTGTTCTCCTTTAGTTTTTAAAATCCACCTTGCCATGTTGGGGCGACTGTTTCAGCGTGTCCTTGCTGATGTCCTTGCTGAGCGGAACTTTCAAACTTCACAGGCTTCACGCTATACCCGTCTTCAATCAGGATGCTACATTCATCTCCTGTTGATACTCTAGTCGCAATTGCTTGCAAGCCTTCTTGTTCAAGCCATGCGCCAAATTCTTGCAAGGTCTGCTGATCCATTTGCTCCAGCTTATCAATTAAGACAAAACCGCATTCTGGCTTCAATTTACGCACGATTGCAGTCGCTACTTGTAATTGCTGGCTACCAGACATGTTATCCCATCGTTGGCCGAGGTAGAGCAGTTCGCCGTCATCCACTGACAAGCCAGGTAACGGCAAGTCTGCATTTGTGAGCAAGTCCGTCTTTTGCTTGCGGATGTCTGCAATCACATTATCAAGTTCCTTGTATTGCTCGCGATAGCCTTTGGCATCTTCTTCGGCTTTATCTTTGTCAAGATTAGCACGAACTTTACGATTGATTTCGTCAATCTCTGCGATGTTGTTTTCGATTTCTTCAGTAGATTCATCGATAAGGTCCATGGCATCTGTATTCGCGATAGCCAAGTCTTGAGCCAACTGACTTTCTTTTTCTTTGGCATCGGCCAGCAGTTGCTCCAATCGTTCAACCTCTGCAGTTGCTGAAGCGTGTTGATTTTGGATAGATACCAAGTTCTGGCGCTTACGAGCATTCTCGCCATTCTTGGCAAGGATAGCTTGTTGTTGCTGGATAAGTTCAGAGATAGAGACTAGCTCTTTCGGTGCGTCGGGGTAATATGGTTGCTCTTTGGCAAACTTTTCTTTTTGGTCAGCAATCACACCAATTGCATGGCGTTCGTCATACTTGTCCTTTTCCTGCATTTCCAATTCAACCAACTGCGGACCAACTCCGATGATTTGTAGTAAAGTTTTTGCTTTTTCTTTGTTGGTCTGCTCCATGAATTTTGGTAAATTGATAGCTAACTCTTCTACGAAGCTATCCAGCAAGTTTTGACCGGCCTTGTTGCCACTTGGGTCGATGACCTTGAGGGTGCTATTCTTACCGCTGCGCTCCACAATCAAGCCATTTGATAGCGTGATTTTCAAGCTAGGCGGAATTGTACTGCCTTCGCGCTGTGCTTGGCTAGGTTTAAACTTATTGCCACCTAGCGCCCAAGCAATCGCGTCTAGTACGCTTGTTTTCCCTTGGTTGTTATTTCCACCGACAATTGTCAAACCAGTCGCTGACGGTTCTAATTTAACCGCTTTAACGCGCTTGACGTTTTCGATTTCCAGTTTGTTGATTGTTACCATTTTTTACTCCTGTTGTTTTATTTTTCTAGTTAATTTTGTGATACCTGCTCCTAGCTTGGTCAATTCTGGATCCGTGCTAAAATAATCGTTGTGATTCATTCGAATGAGTTCCTCTCGCGATAGAAGAATGAGGTTAGAGATATCATAGTTGGTTTTATCTCCGTCCAGAAAACAAACCGAATGACCTTCTGGGATTGGCCCAAAATTATCTTCCCAAACTTTACGATGTTTCATTACCCATTTATTAGGCTCCCCGATTTTTTCTTTTGGGTAGCTATCTGTTGTATAGTTGATTGTTCCGACGGGGACATAATTCGGCGGCTTGCTACCTTTTTGAAATTGCCCACTGTTCCTTGGCATATTAGGGTATTTCTTGCCCTTATTATGAGGGGTTCGACCTTTCTCAAATCTTCCCGTCAACCCGCTATAAAGATTATTATTTCTTCTATAGCTTCTTATCTGGCTACTAGTTAGCGACAATCCAAATTTTTCGTTCATTTCATCAGCCATTGCCTGGGCCGACTTGCCTTGTTGATTGTTTAAAAAATAATCATGCTGCTTCTTATTCAGTAATTTATTTCGAAATGCCGTATTTCCAACAAACAATCCTAGACGTCCACGAACACCGCCTATTTGAGCTTTTGTGTAGTTCGTTCCGAATTTCTCATTTAGTAGCCTAGTTACTTCTGGAGTTAATCGACCAGGGCAAATCTCATGCATGTATTCGGTGTATTCATCCTTCCAGCAAAGCGATTGGGGCATTGACTTCACCTACCTTATCCTTGAACTTCTCAGCATCCAGGGCGAGCTGTCCTGCTTGTAAGATTTGGCCTGAAATAGCGACCATCTGTTTAGAACGCTGCAGCTCAATCTTCAATTCATCTGACGTAAGATCCCTATCGTCCAATGTTTCCAATTGAGCAAAGAGCGTATTTGTTAAATCCGTTAATTTATTTCGTACCATTTTATGCTCCTTGTTTTTGTTTCTTCGATAAACCAACAGGCGGTTGGGTATCATATGTGAATTGACGGTCGCAGTTGCGAATGTTCATACGTGCGATATTGTTGAATTGATTTCTACCTTCCTGGTAGACTTCAATAATCATTCTGTCATGTTCTTCTTGTTGTTCTTTTTTTCGTCGCGCTTTCTGTTCATTATTTGCGATCAATAATAAAGTAACAAACAAGCAAGTCATGGTTGTTGCAAGTCCAAGAAATTGGCTTGCCAAAGTCGGTTCTGTCATTCTCTATACCTCTAAAAGTTTTTCCAAGTCAGCGATACGCTGATAAAGTATTTGGTTTTCTTCTTGTGCTTCAATCAATTCACGGTTTAAGTCCAACGCAACCAATCGCCAATCAGTATTGATTTCGATTTTGGTTGTGTTGAAAAACCATTTTGTAAGTTTATCTAGTAATTTCATCCAACTGACCTCATTTTTTTACTTGTTTCCATTTCTTTTTTCCATTCTCGACTACCTCTGTATTGTAGGTATGCGTCAAACCCTTTAATTGTGACAAGTTGGCCATCGTTTCTGAGATGATTCTGTTGGCTAGGTAGTTTCTTCATCTCTCGTCTCATGTCTCCTGCTTGTCGCTTTGTGCATCCAAAGATGTGTTCTAATTCTTCATCGTTGGCCGAAACCTTTTCGATGATCACATCTTTTATTCTCACAACTTCAATTGCTTCCATATTCGCTCCTTTCGTGATATAATTAAATTGAAAATTTTAGTAAGTGCCCGACTTCTCGTCAGGTACTTTTTTATTTAGGAATCTTACTTTCCATAGCCCTGAGTTCTATCTCATGGCTAACTTGTTTTAATAGCTTCTCACACGCTATTTTAGCTTCTCTGTATGTTGTGTTTTCGCTGATGAAGTAATCAGCAAGTTCAATAATTTTATCTTCCAATTCTAACTACCTTTCAAATGTGGTATAATCAAAATAAAATGATTGGAGAAAACTTATGATATTTCAAGCAAAAATAAACTCTTCTGTTTCTAGGCCTGTAAACGTTGAAGACAGCTGCCCGAATTGTAAAAAGCCAACCAATCCAGATCTTGTGAACTCTTCTTATTTTTATCTTGGAGAAGATAAAACAAGTTTAGTATTAACATTTAGATGTTTAGGTTGTAAGCACTTCTGGACAGAGGAGTTTATAGCTACAAGATATTTAATCAATAACTACACCGAAGAATTCGAAATCGAACATATAAAAGTAATTCCTAGTCTTCCGAGCGATATACCTATATCTGACGATGTAGAGATAGTTTCTCCAATTGGTAAGCAAATCTATGTTCAAGCACTGAAAGCTGAACATGAACAACTAGACCACATTGCAGGCATCGGATATCGAAAGGCACTTGAGTTTTTTGTTAAAGATTTCTCTATTGTTACGAATCCTGATGATGAAGAAAAAATCACTAAAATGTCATTAAAGCAAGTTATTGAAAAATATATCAAGGATGAAGATCTTAAAACATTTGCACTAGCATCTGCTTATATCGGTAATGATGAAGGTCATTACTATAGAAATAATCCTGATAAAGATTTTAAAGACCTAAAGAACTACTTGCACGGAGTTATTCACTACATGGAAATGAAACTCAATTTCCTTGATGCTCAAGAGCTTGTGAATCGTTCAAAGAAACCTTAGAGTCAATCTCATCCACTTTCTCAGCAATATATGTCACAGTCCTCAATATTTCATTGAGGGCTGTTCTTTCTAATTCGTTCATACGCCCTCCTTTTTGTTGTTCTGTTCCACTTCGGGAACGTTATCTTCAAAAAAAATTGTGATTTTTTCCATTGGCAGACCAAAAATCAAGGTTAGTTTTGCTAACTCATCTGCACCAATAGAAACAATCCCGTTCTCACGTTTGGCATATGGGGTGCGTGTATTCCATCCCATTTTATCTGCTACTTCATCCTGAGTCATGCCACTGGCAATTCTCTCAGCTTTCAATCGTTTTAAATTGATCTCCATAGCGTACCTCCTTTCTATTTTCATCGTTCCCGTATTGGAACAAATTCATTTTACTACTTCCGTTCCAAAGTGTCAACCCTTTTTTTAAAAAAATATTGAAAAAATTTTTTATAGTGTTTCTGTTGTTTATTTTTGGGAACGATGATATAATATAACTATAGAAAAAGGGGGGCGAAAAAAATGAGGAGTAACAATGAAATAATTAATCTTATCCAGGACAGAATAGATGAAAAAGGAATGTCGATGAGCGAATTAGCTAGGCAGGTAGGAATTGCTAAATCTACAATGTCTAGATATTTCAATCGGACAAGGGAATTCCCTCTTAATAAGACAGACGACTTCGCTAAGGCTTTAGGAATGACACCTGAATATTTGCTAGGTATTCAAAAAGTAAATAACATTGAACCTGAAATTCTAACCATCTTCAACCAACTAGACGAAGATAGACAAGCAAATGTAGTCGACTATGCTACTGCTCTATTAAACGAGCAAGTCAGCATGAAAGCAATCACTGTCTTAGAAAAGTATAGAACCGATGACTACATTATAGACTATGTAGAGGGATTGGTTGCAGCAGGTCATGGAACGTTCCAGGAAGATAATCTTCACATGGAAGTTAGACTCAGAGCTGAAGATGTGCCAGAAAGCTATGACACAATCGCTAAAGTGGCAGGCGATAGCATGGAACCGCTCATCGAAGATAATGATCTATTGTTCATAAAAGTTACCAGTCAAGTGGATATCAACTCAATCGGTATCTTTCAAATAAATGGCAAGAATTTTGTCAAGAAACTTAAAAGAGATTATGATGGATCCTGGTACTTGCAAAGTTTAAATAGTGGATATGAGGAAATCCACTTGTCAGAGAATGATGATATCCGAACAATCGGAGAGGTCGTCGACATTTATAAGGTTTAGATAAAGAGTCCAAAACATCATTAAAAAAATATTTGGAGGTAAATATGAAATTCTGTCCTGAATGTGGCAACCCAGTAGAGGGTTATAAATTTTGTCCGAATTGCGGTTATTCCATCTCTAACCAAGGCCCGACTGAACAACCTCAGCCAGTCGATAAGCCAGCTTCTCCATCTCTTGCCCCACGAAGTAGAAAAACGGACAAAGTCGGGCCACTTGAGATTGATAGATATAATCGTACCTATCGTATTCATGGAGCTCGCAAAGCAAAAGGTTCGTCTGGAATGGTCGCAGGAGCCGTAAAAGTCGGCCTTGCAATGGGAACAGGCGGTTTGTCTTTGATACCATCTTTAATTAAAAAAGATAAAAATGACACTGATTGGTATTCATTCGAGGATTTAGTATCGTATGAATTGATTGTAAATAATCAGACTGTTGTTTCGGGTGGTGTTGGTCAAGCTTTGGTTGCAGGCGCTATGTTTGGACCTATTGGAGCAGTTGCAGGTGGTATCGTGTCCAAACGAAAATCAACCTCTAAAATTCTAAACATGACCGTCCGTGTGACCTCAAACGACTTCAATAAACCGGTCATATTTATCGACTTGATTAGAAAGCCAGTAAAAAACACTTCGAAAGAATACAAGGAAGCAGTCGAAAACGCACAACGAATCATGGGAGCTTTGGACGTTATCGTTCATAATTCGTAAACAAAAAAGCCCCACGCTCACAAAGTTTGGCGACTCTGAGCGCGAGGCAAGATGTATAGAAAGATAGGCATTAAAAAGCCCTCTTTTCTATGTCTATTTTACCAAGAAATGAGGTGAAAAGCAAATGTGGATAGAAGAATTACCAACCGGCAAATATAAATTTTTTGAACGGTATAAGGATCCATATACTGAGAAATTAAAAAAAGTATCAGTCACGATGGAAAAGAAAACTCCCCAGGCACGAAATCAAGCAGCATTACTTCTGCAAGAAAAGATAAAACAAAAGCTAAATAAAAAACAAGTAGAGAGTATTACCTTTGAAGAGATTTATAAATTATTCTATAAATCCTGGTCACAAACAGTCAAAGAGTCAACGAAACACAATTGCAAGTCAATTGATAAGAAGATGAAGGAAGTCATACCATCTGACACTTTATTGGCCAATTTAGACAGACGTTTTCTCCAGGAAGCTATCGAAAAAGTGATTGAAACCAATGGACATATCGCTGCTAAAAAAGTCAGACACCGACTCAGAGGTATCTTCAAGTACGCTGTTCAATATTCTTATATCGAGAATAACGAAGTGGATTATACTACAATTCCTCAAAGGCCAAAGACTTTGGAAGAACTAGAAAAAAAGCGTAATAATTTCCTTACCATGGATGAAATAAAAGCCTTAGTGAACGTTCTAAATGGTCGAGAATACCACCAGAAGTATGCAGATATGGTGCTTGTTCTGTCTTTGACAGGCATGCGATATGGAGAGTTAACTGCCTTGCAGTTGAAGAATATAGATTTTCAAAATAACAAAATTGAAATCACAGGTAATTTTGACTCAGTAAACAAAATCAAAACACTTCCAAAGACTACAAATTCAATACGGACAATCAAAGCTTCTAAGACTGTTATGGAAGCAATTCAGAGACAAATAGCACGTCTTAGCGAACGTTTCCAGCCTTTGTCAAACGATGATTATATCTTCTGCTTTGAAAGATGGAATCAACCTACAACAATATCTTGCTTTATACAGATATTAAAAAAATATGGCAAAGAAGCTGGAATAGACAAAAATCTAACCAGCCATATTTTCAGACACTCCCATATTTCATTTTTAGCAGAATCAGGACTTCCCATTAAATCGATCATGGACCGAGTTGGCCACTCAAACGCTAAGATGACCTTAGAAATTTATTCTCACACAACCCAAGACATGGAGGATAAGTTGGTCGATAAATTAGATAGTATTTTTTAATTCTGCCCCTCGGTTGCCCCTTTTAAAATTAAAACAAAAACAAACCCCTTGAAAATATTGACAATTCAAGGGGGTTGTTTTATATTATTATAATTCATCAGCAATTTTATTTATCTTTCGCAATCTATGATTGACACCGCTTTTGGTGAGTGGATTTGTCAAACTGTCTGCCAATTGCTGGATAGAGTAGTCCGGATGTTGGATACGTAAATGCGCTACTTCCTGCAAATCTACTGGCAAGCTATCTAGACCAACAGTATCCATGATTTTACTGATATTATTGATGATTTTCATACTCGCTGAAACCGTACGAGCGATATTTGCTGTCTCCGCATTATTAGCACGATTGAGATCATTCCGAGTTTCTCGAAGAATCTTGACACCTTCAAAAGTATCTCGTGCCTCCATGGCTCCCACTAAAATTAGGAAATCCATAATATCCTCTGCTCGCTGAAGATAGGTCACTGCCCCCTTTTTTCGTTCGATAACCTTGGCATCTAACAAGAACTGCTGCAAGAGCGAAGCAATCCCTTGGGCATGGTCCACATAGACGGAACTTATTTCTAACTGATACTTGCCTGACTCAGGATCCCGAATACTCCCATTTGCCAAAAAGGCTCCACAAAGATAAGCACGTCCAGCTTCCTCATCTCCTAAAATATCTGGATCAATCCCAGTCTCCAAACCAAAGAAAGAATCGGCCAAACGCAAATCTGCTAAAAGTTCTTGAACCCGCTCATCAGTAAACACGGTATAAACACGATTTTTTCGAAGATTACTTCTCTGGTGGTGACGAATCTCAGACTTGATGCCATAAAAGTGCAAGAAAGATTCATAGAGATGACGAGCCAACTTAGCATTTTCCGTAATGACGGACAAGGTCAAACCAGAACTAGATAAGCCAATACTACCAGACATCTTGATAATAGCTGATAATTCATGACGACTCAAGTGATGCTGACTTAAAATTTCTTCTTTTACTGCTACTGTAAAACTCATTTTCTCACCTGTATGATCCGCATGAGCTCATCTACGATTAAATCACCATCGTGGAAGGCACCCCCATTTTCCAAGCGTAGAAAGTTGGATGAAATGACACGTGGGACTTGCTGGCGCAAACCTTCAAAATCATGCTCAACCTGCACCAAATATTCATCAAAACGGTTGGTATCCATATAGTCCCTCGGAACCTTTTCGATATTAACAAGGACAG
The DNA here is from genome assembly GCF_047464155.1 of Streptococcus infantis. Classification (GTDB taxonomy): domain Bacteria; phylum Bacillota; class Bacilli; order Lactobacillales; family Streptococcaceae; genus Streptococcus; species Streptococcus infantis_U. Next base: position 293,202 of record NZ_JASHCL010000003.1, on the reverse strand, counting down.
TATCGATAAATGGACGGCCCAAATGACGATGCAAGACTGCTACGTGATCACTATCTGAGAAATGTTCTGTCTCTCCACGTTGAGTCATGATGTTGCAGACATAGGCAATTTCAGCCTTGGTTTCCAGAAGAGCCTGGCCAATCTCCTCAATGACGATATTAGGCAAAATCGAAGTAAAGAGGGAGCCTGGTCCCAAGACAATCATATCACTCTCAAGAATGGTATTGACAACTCGACGGCTAGCCTGCGGTTTTTCATCATCTAGAGTGTTTGTCACATAGACATGGTCAATCATACCTGTATGATCTGCAATGTGACTTTCCCCAGCAACTTCTGATCCATCTTTAAAGACAGCATGGAGCGTCAAAGGATGGTCACTAGAGGGATAAATCTTTCCTGTAGTATGGAAGAATTTACTAAGCAATTGCATGGCATTATAGGTCGAACCCTGCATTTCAGATAATCCAGCTATGATAATGTTTCCTAATGGATGACCAGCAAAAGCACCTGCATCCTCTGAAAAACGGTATTGAAAGACCTTTTCATAGAATTTTGGCATATCTGACAAGGCCACAAGGACATTACGTAAATCCCCCGGAGGTGTCAACTGTTGAATATTTTTACGCAATTCGCCTGAAGAACCGCCATCATCCGCAACGGTTACAATAGCTGCAATTTCCACATCCTTTTCCCGTAAACTATTTAAAATAACAGGGATTCCGGTTCCTCCACCGATCACCGTAATTTTGGGTTTTCTCATGAACGGTTTACCGTTTCCTTTCTTCGGTCTTTATCACGATGACTTTCATTTACAGGCCAACTTTTAGATAGGTCATTTGCTAAACGCTTGGCAAAAGCAACACTTCTATGTTGTCCACCAGTACAACCAATCGCAATCGTTAAGACTGATTTGCCTTCTTTTTTATAGCCTGGTAGGATTGGTTCAACCAAGGCTAACAAATGACGGTAGAAATCTTCAGATTCCTCATGGTTCATAACATAGTCATAAACTGCCTGGTCTTGACCTGTCTGATTACGAAGTTCTGGCAAATAGTAAGGGTTTGGCAAAAAGCGAACATCAAATACCAAATCAGCATCAATTGGAATGCCGTATTTAAACCCGAAAGACATCACCTCGATTCGGAAAGACTGCGTTTGTTCTTGGTCTGAAAATTGTTCTGCAATAGTCTTGCGGAGTTCACGTGGAGTTAACTCTGTCGTGTCTACCACGTTTTGACTCATATTTTTCAAAGGTGCCAAGAGTTCGCGTTCCAACTTGATTCCATCCAAGATACGACCATCTGCTGCAAGAGGGTGACTTCTTCTAGTTTCCTTATAACGTGCCACTAATTCCTTATCAGCCGCATCCAAAAAGAGGATTTTAAAGTCTAAATCATCTTGATTTTCCAATTCATCCAAGACAGCTTGAATCTCTGAGAAGAAAGAGCGGCTTCGCATATCCACCACTAGGGCTAACTTGTGGTCGTCATCCTTGGTCTCTACCAACTGCAAAAACTTTGGCAAGAGAGCAGGCGGCATATTATCAATGGTAAAATATCCTAAATCTTCAAAGGACTGAATGGCTACAGTTTTCCCTGCACCACTCATCCCTGTCACAATCACCAGGTGAAGTTGTTTCTTTGTCATCATAGTCTCCTTATATCAAAAGAAGTTTGGAAGAACCAAACTTCTACTAGCTTATCCAATCTCTGCGATGACTTCAATTTCGACTTTTACATCGCGAGGAAGACGAGCTACTTCCACAGCTGAACGAGCTGGAAATTCCTTGTTAAAGGCTGTTTGGTATACCTCATTAAAAGGTACAAAGTCGTTCATATCACTCAAGAAACAAGTTGTTTTAACAACATGGTCAAAATCTGTTCCTGCTTCTGCTAAAATAGCTCCAATATTTTTCAAGACTTGTTCAGTCTGTTCTTGGATTGTTTCTCCTACGATTTCTCCAGTTTCAGGAGATAGTGGAACTTGACCGCTAGCGAACAAAAGGTTGCCAACGATTTTTCCTTGAACGTAAGGTCCGATTGCCTTTGGAGCTTTGTCTGTATGAATTGTTTTTGCCATATGTATTCCTCACAATTTACCTAAAATAGCATCCCAAGCTTGGTCCATTCCTGCTTTTGTTACGGATGAAAAGAGGATAAAATCATCACTTGGATCAAAGTTTAATTTCTTTTTAATAGCTGATTCGTGCTTATTCCATTTACCACGCGGAATCTTGTCTGCCTTAGTCGCCACAATGATGACAGGAATTTCGTAATATTTAAGAAATTCGTACATCTGCACATCATCTGCCGTCGGATCATGGCGAAGGTCAACGAGACTAACAACTGCCCGAAGATTTTCTCGAGTGGTCAAGTACTCCTCAATCATACGTCCCCATTTTTCGCGTTCCTTTTTGGAAACACGGGCATAACCATAGCCAGGCACATCCACAAAACGCATTTTGTCATCAATGTTAAAGAAATTGAGTAGTTGTGTTTTTCCTGGTTTTCCAGAAGTACGAGCCAGATTCTTACGATTGAGCATGGTGTTGATAAAGCTTGATTTCCCCACATTTGAGCGCCCTGCAAGAGCAATCTCAGGAAGTTCATCCTGCGGATAGTGGGACTTGTTGGCTGCACTCAGCAAAATCTCAGCATTGTGTGTATTGATTTCCATAGTCACCTCTAGGCTGTCTCTAGAATCGGCTTAGCCGTTCCGTCAACCGCTTCTTTTGTGATACGAACAGTTTTCACATTTTCTTGACTTGGAACCTCAAACATAACGTCTAGCATGGTTTCTTCAATGATTGAGCGAAGACCACGCGCACCAGTTTTACGTTCGATGGCTTTGTTTGCAATTTCTTGGAGAGCCTCATCGTCAAATTCAAGCTCAACATCGTCATATGAAAGCAAGGTCTGGTATTGTTTGACCAAGGCATTTCTTGGTTCTTTCAAAATGCGAACTAAGTCATCTACTGTCAACTGCTCCAAGGCTGCAAAGACAGGCAAACGTCCAATCAACTCAGGAATAATACCGAATTTTTGAATATCTTCTGCGATGATTTCTTGCATGTAAGAGCTGTTTTCGTCAATGGCCTTGTTGTTTTGTCCAAAGCCGATAACTTTTTCACCAAGACGCTGTTTGACAATCTCTTCGATGCCATCGAAGGCACCACCCACGATAAAGAGGATATTCTTAGTGTCCACTTGAATCATTTCTTGTTGTGGATGTTTGCGTCCACCTTGTGGTGGTACACTAGCTACAGTTCCTTCGATAATTTTGAGGAGGGCTTGTTGTACCCCTTCACCAGAAACATCACGTGTGATAGACACGTTCTCGCTCTTCTTGGCAATTTTGTCAATCTCATCTACATAGATTATTCCACGTTCTGCACGTTCGATGTTAAAGTCAGCTGCCTGCAAGAGTTTGAGGAGAATATTTTCCACGTCCTCACCAACATAACCAGCCTCAGTAAGAGCTGTTGCATCTGCAATGGCAAAAGGTACATTCAAACTTCTAGCAAGTGTTTGAGCAAGGAAAGTCTTCCCTGAACCAGTTGGGCCAATCATCAAAATATTTGATTTTTGCAAATCCACATCTTCTGACTCTTCACGAGTGTCATGGAAATTGATGCGTTTGTAGTGGTTATATACAGCTACTGCTAAGGCACGTTTAGCACGATCTTGACCGATCACATAGTGGTTCAAGATGTTTAAGAGCTCGATTGGTTTTGGTACTTCAGACAAGTCTGCCAATACTTCCTCTGCTAACTCCTCACGAATAATTTCCTGAGCCAACTCCACACATTCATTACAGATAAAGGCGTTGTTTCCAGCGATTATTTTTTTAACTTCTTCTTGGCTTTTGCCACAAAATGAGCAATAAACCATCATATCATTTTTCCTATTTGTAGGCATGATTCCCTTCCGTTCTAATTATTCATTCTATCTAAAATAAGGTCATATAAAAAGCATGAATGCTATTCACCAAGTTTGTAAAGGCATTTAGCCAAAGTAGAGTAGCAAGTCCAAAGCGCTTTTTACGAAAAGCGTGTGTTCCAGCTACAAGACAGACAGCACACAAAAGAGCTGTAAAAAATCCAAAAATACTACGCTCCATTAGACTTCCTTTCTCTTTCTATATTCGATGGTAAAATCAAATGCATTTTTCTCATCTTTGCTATAAGATTTGCTTGCAACGGTCTCAAAAACAGTCAAGTCAAATTCTTCTGGGAAATAGGTATCTCCTTCAACTTGAGCATGAATTTGTGTCACAATGATCTCATCCAGATAGGATTCAAAAAGCTGAAAAATTTGCTTGCCACCAATGATGTATAGATTTTTATCCTGATGATGATACCAGTCTAAAACATCCTCAACATTTTGGAAAACCTGAGCTCCATCGATTGTTTCTTCGGGATTACGCGTCAAAATCAGGGTTTCACGTCCTGGAAGTAAACGTCGTCCCATTCCATCAAAGGTAACACGTCCCATTAAGATGGCATGATTCAAGGTTGTTTCTTTAAAATGTTTTAACTCTGCTGGCAAATGCCAAGGAAGACGGTCATCTTTTCCGATTACACCCTTTTCATCTTGTGCCCAAATGGCTACGATTTTCTTTGTCATGCTTTCATCCTTTTCATTGATAGTTCTATTTTATCAAAAATCTTCAAAAAAGACTGTTTTGGAATGCCCTCCTGAATAGAAAAAATCCGTAGAAAACTTCTACGGATTTTTAGAAAAATAGACTATCTTACAAACCAGGTGCTTGTCCTAATTCTGCCGCAAGCATCCAGACTGTTTTTTCAAGGTCAGCCTTAGCACCAACGAAGATATCATTGGTTACATCATCGCCTTCTTCATCTGTTACATCCAATGCTTTTTGGAAAAGAGTGATAAGGTAACGATAAATGTCAAGGACACGTTCCAAACTTTCTTCTACGTTACGGAATTCTCCAACTCCTTCTTCGATTTCACTGTGTTGAAGGAATTCTGTCAAAGTAGAGTATGGTTTGCCACCAAGTGTAATCAAACGTTCGCTGATTTCATCAAGGTAAGCATCTAGACTATCCATATATTCATCCATCTTAGGATGCCATACCATAAAACCACGTCCACGCATGTACCAGTGTACTTGATGAAGAGCGATATGCGCTACATACAAGTCTGCTACGGCTTGATTCAAGACTTCTTTCGTTTTTACTAGCGTTTCAGGAGCTGTCTTAGATAATGTTGTTACGTCTTTTAATGCATCTTTTTTCAATTCTACCATTTTTCTCACCTCATAATATTATTTTTGCAACCATATTTATTGATTACTATCTCAGTATACTACACCTAGTAGACAAAAGCAAGAAAATTAACCCATATTAAAAAAGTTGCAATAGACTGATAATTTAAGAAAATGAGCAGATATCTTTTTAGTTATTTTCAGTATCTTTCCGAGAGAATTGGCTTTGATAAAGGTCATAATAGAATCCTTTTGCAGCCAAAAGACTTTCATGATTTCCCTGTTCGATTATCTGTCCATCTTTAAGTACCAAAATCTTATCTGCTTCCTGAATTGTCGAAAGACGGTGAGCAATGACAAAGCTTGTTCTTCCCTTCATCAAACGCTTCATAGCTTTTTGAATCAAGAGTTCTAAACGGGTGTCAACTGATGATGTCGCTTCATCAAGGATTAGAATTTTTGGATTGGCTAAGAGGGCACGCGCAATGGTTAAAAGCTGTTTCTGACCAAGAGAAATATTACTTGACTCTTGGTTCATTTCCATGTTATAGCCACCAGGAAGGGTGCGGATAAAGTGGTCAACATTGGCCGCCTTAGCAGCCTCAACGATTTCTTCATCTGTTGCATCCAAATTTCCAAAGCGAAGATTTTCCTTGATACTGCCTTCATAGAGCCAGGCATCCTGTAGGACCATCCCAAACTGACGACGGTAGTCCTGACGAGACAAGTCTCGAATATCTTGTCCATCCACTAAAATGGCACTAGCTGTTACATCGTAAAAACGCATGAGAAGGTTGATCAAGGTTGTTTTCCCTGCCCCAGTAGGGCCAACGATAGCTACCATCTCTCCAGGTTCAACATCTAGGTTAAAATTGCGAATTAATGGTTTGTTTTCCACATATTGGAAATCGACGTTTTTGAAACTAACTTGACCTGTCAACGGCGCCAACTCTTTCACTTCCGCAACTTGGACTTCTTCCTGTTCATCTAAAACTTCAAAGACACGGTCAAGCGAAGACTTAGCACTTTGCATTTGCCCTGCTAATTGAGTAATGTTTTGGATCGGCTGGCTAACTTGCCACACATACTGAACGAAAGCTTGCATATTACCAATCGTCAAGCGCCCTGCAATAACCTGCAATCCACCCAATACTGCAACAATCAGGTAGGTTAAATCAGATACGATGTGAAGGGCAGGCATCATCAATCCTGAAATAAAGCTCGCCTTAAATCCGACTTGTTGCAATTCATCCGTAATCTTTTCAAATCTCTCTTGAGAGTTTTCTTCGCGTCCGAAAAGTTTAAGAACATTGAAACCTGTCAAGTTTTCCTGTACAAATCCATTCATACTTCCTAGAATGGCTGCCTGCTGTTTAAAGTATGGTTGTGAACGATTCAGAATTGTTTTAGCCCCAAAATAAGTTATCGGAATTGACAAGATAACAATGATAGCCAACTGAATATTTAGATAGAGGACCATTCCCATAACAAAAAGAATGGTAAAGACTGCATTGACTATCTGTAAGAAAGATTGTTGAAGGGCATTTGAAACAGTTTCAACGTCACTGGTAAAACGGCCTAACAAATCTCCAAACTGGTGCTTATCAAAGTAGGACACAGGGATGCGGTTGATTTTTTCGCTCATTTCATTTCGCAAATCCTGTATCATGGACTGAACCGCATTGGTCATAAAGTAGTTTGAATAATATGACCCCAACTCATAGAGAAGACCACGCAAGAGATAAATCACTAGAATTACTGCAATATAGCTAGTATTAATGCCTGCTCCTGCAACACCATTTGCCATGGCAAGGAGGTTACTGGTTAACTCAGTGATAGCAAGCCCCAATACGAATGGCTCGATAACACTCATAATGACGCTGACTATTTTCAAGAAAACTGCAAAGAAAACGGAAAAACGGTAGGCTTTCAAATAGCTCCATAGACGAGCTAGACTAGATTGTTGTTTCATCCTTTACCCCCTATTCTTCTGTCAGAGACGCATTTTTCAACCGCGACTCAGCAATTTCTCGATAAATGTCATTGGTTTCCATCAATTCTTCATGACGGCCATGACCAACAATTTCACCCTTATCAAGGACGATAATCTGGTCAGCATCCATAATGGTTCCAACACGTTGCGCAACAATCAATACTGTTGCATCTTGAGTCACTTCCTTGAGACGACGGCGCAAGATAGCATCTGTACGGTAGTCCAAGGCTGAGAAGGAATCATCAAAGATATAGATATCTGGACCCTTGATGACTGCGCGGGCAATGGACAAGCGTTGCTTTTGTCCACCTGATAGATTGCTTCCCCCTTCAGCCAGATGAGTTGCAAAACCTTCTTCTCGACTCTCGATAAAGTCTTTGGCTTGGGCTACATCAGCTGCTTGGTGCAAGTCCTCATGACTGGCGTCCTCTTTTCCGTAACGGAGATTATCTGCGATAGTCCCTGTAAAGAGCAAGGCTTTTTGTGGAATAAATCCAATTTTCTGGCGGAGTGATTTGAGACGGTAATCCCGGACATCAACACCATCTACCTTAATTTTCCCCAGTGTAACATCATAAAAACGAGGAATTAACTGAACCAGAGTAGATTTACCTGACCCAGTCGAACCGATAAAAGCAATGGTTTCTCCCGGTTTAGCAGTAAAGGAAATATTATGCAAAACAGGGCTCTCTGTTTCTCCCGGATAGGCAAAGGTCACATTATCAAATTCTAAGTAACCATGTGTTTCTGTTTCTTGAATTCCATCCTCATTTGGATCAATGGAAATGGGCATATCCATGATTTCCTTCAAACGCTCACTGGATACCGCAGTTCTAGGATACATGGTAAAGAGGTTTGACAAGAATAGGAAGGACAAGAGAGCATGGAAACTATACTCGATGAAGGCTACCAAATCCCCAATCTGCAAACTTCCTTGCTTGAGAGGATCTAGAGCAAACCAAACGATAGCTACAATCATGGCAATAATGATTTGCACAAAAAGTGGCTCTGTCAAACCAGTCAATTTGAACAAACGATTTGAATTATCCGCATAGATCGCATTTTTCTCTTCGAAACGTTTTTCTTGGAAATCTTCACGAGCAAAGGCACGAATCACTCGCAAGCCCATCAAATTTTCACGGACATACTGGTTAATCTTGTCCAGTGTTTTCTGCTGTTTCTCAGATAAGGGACGCGTTTTAACTGCCACATAAAAAACTACAACAGCTAGAAAAGGAACGGAAAAAGCGACAATCCAAGCTAATGAAGGGCTAGTCAAGAAAATCATGAGAATGCTCGACAACATCATCATGGGTGTGATAACACCCAACTTAAGCGTTTGTTCAGCAAACTGCATGAGAACAAAGGCATCACTGGTAATACGAGTAACCAGTGAAGATACACCAATCTGTTCATATTCGTGATGAGAATACTCTTGCAACTTAGCATAGACATCATTTCGCATATCCTTAACCATATTGGTAGTCAGTTTACTAGCAGCATAGGCTAGAACAATCCGCCCACATGTTCCCAAGACAATAATAACCAACATGATGATGGCCCAAAAATAGAGTTTTTCTTCATTACCTTGATTGATTCCCTGGTCAATCATGCGAGCCAAAACAGTTGGTAGACCCAGATTGACAATGACAAAGAAAATCGCCCCGAGAAAGTCTAAAACTAACCACTTGGGATAACGTTTGAGATAAGACCAAATATAAAGCATGATTCTCCTTTCTTTTTCTTCTGAAACGTAGAAAAGAGCGTGCTTTCGCACGCCATTTTACCAAAAAGAAGACAGGCAGTCTTAACCTCGAGGGAGGAAACTGTCTGTCTCAGATATTTGAAGCTTATTTTACAAAATCAAGCAATGCCAAGAAGCTTTCTGGATCAAGTGATGCACCACCAACAAGAGCTCCGTCAACGTCTGGACAAGCCATGTATTCTGCAACGTTTTCAGGTTTAACTGAACCACCGTATTGAACACGTACTTTATCAGCTACTTCTTGACCAAAGTCAGCTGCTACAACGTCACGAACAACTTTACACATTTTTTGTGCATCGTCTTGTGAAGCTGATTTACCAGTACCGATAGCCCAGATTGGCTCATAAGCGATAACTGATGAAGCTACTTGTTCTGCAGTCAATCCTGCAAGAGCAGCTGAAACTTGAGCACCTACGAATTCAGCAGCTTTTCCTGCTTCGTAAGTTTCAAGTGACTCACCACAACAGATGATTGGAAGCATACCGTTTGCAAAGATTGCTTTTGCTTTTTTGTTGATGTCTTCATCTGTTTCGTGGAAGTAGTCACGGCGTTCTGAGTGACCGATTACAACGTAGTCAGTACCGATTTCTTTCAAAACTTGTGGGCTAGTTTCACCTGTGAAAGCACCTGCATTTTCAAAGTAGCAGTTTTGAGCAGCAACTTTAAGGTTTGAACCTTTAGCAGCAGCAAGAACAGTTGTCAAGTCAACTGCAGGAGCTGCGATACCTGCTTCAACAAGGTCTGATGAAGGAAGTTTTGATGCTACAGCTTCAACGAATGCTTTTGCTTCTTCTGGGTTTTTGTTCATTTTCCAGTTACCAGCGATAAATGGTTTACGTGACATTTCACATACCTCTTTTTTCATTTTATTTTCTACTTATTTTATCATAAATATAGGGAGCTTGCAAATCTTACTCTGTAACTAGAAGTCTTCTTTTCAAAAACTTTCCAGTTATTCTTTCTATTTGGAAGCTGACTTACGCCTCGTTAATTTGACCACGGCTTCTGTTCTAGCCGTGTGTGGAAACATGTCAACGGACTGGATATAGTGTAGGTCATAGACATCAACCAAACGGACTAAATCACGCGCCAAGGTAGACACATTACAGGATACATAAACCATCTTTTCAGGAGCGTATGTGACAATGGTATCCAAGAGCTTATCATCTAAACCTGTACGTGGCGGGTCTACTATCAAAGCATCGGCACAATAGCCTTCCTTGTACCAACGAGGGATAATTTCTTCTGCAGTTCCTGCTTCATAGTGGGTATTGGTATACCCCATACGCTTAGCATTTTCTTTGGCATCCTCAATGGCTTCTGGAATAATATCCATCCCTCTCAAACTTTTAACCTTTTTAGCAAAGGCAAAACCTATGGTCCCAACACCACAATAAGCATCAATCAGATGGTCATCCTCAGTCACGTCTAAAGCTTTAACGGCTTCACTGTAGAGAATCTCCGTCTGTTCAGGATTGAGCTGATAAAAAGCTCTTGGTGAAAGAGAAAACTCATAGTCTAGAACACCCTCGCGTATACTATCCCACCCCCAAATAATCTCTGTCTTGTCCCCATAAATCTCACTAGTTTTAGCAGTATTGGTATTGACTGCGACAGTCACTACTTCAGGATAATCCTTGACTAGGTCTTTCACAAATTGAGTCAGGTTCAATTGGCGATTGGTCACAATGATAATCTGAACTTGCCCAGTTTTCCGGGCTCGACGAACCATGATGGTTCGAACTCCAAGGATTTTCCGTTCATCCGTAATCGGAATTTGATGGTAGGTTAGGAGCTCAGCAATGCGATTGGCAATCGCTTGTGTTTCCTTGTCTTGGACTAGGCAGTCTTTTAACTCGACCAAATAATGGGAATTTTGAGCATATAATCCTGCCTTGACTTGACCCTTAAACTTTCGTGTTTGAAATTGCAGTTTAGCCCTATAATACTTTGGTTTCTGCATGCCAATAGTTGGTCTAATCTCAAAGTTTTCATAGCCAGCAGGGGCAAATTTCTTCAGAGCTTGATGGAGAAGATCTGTCTTGAATTCCAACTGCTTGTCATAGTGTAGGTGCATAATTTGACAGCCTCCACACTCATTATAAATAGTACAGTCTGGAACTACTCGAAATTTAGATTTTTTATTGACCTCAAGCAGTTTAGCCTCAACGTAGTTACGCTTGACAGAAGTCACCTGACAATAGATATCTTCACCCTTGAGGGCGCCTGGGACAAAAACGAGTGTTTTCTGGTAAAATCCGATACCTTCCCCGTTAATCCCCATGCGCTTGATTTTTAATGGAATTTTTTGTTTGACTTTAAGACTCATAAGTCTATTATACCACGTAGTTTCTCAATGGTTAAGAATATGTTACAATAAAACCATGAATACAAAGACATCTCATTTTTCCCCATTGGATTTTCCTGAGCAATTACGAACTTATATAGAGGGAGCAACCCTTTCTGACAGCTCTTCTCATTCAGGAGCAAGGGTCCTCTATCTTGACTCAGGTTACTACTTGAAAATAGATCGAAAGGGAAGTTTAGAGCGAGAAGCTAGCATTGCAAGTTGGTTTGAACAAGAGGGAATAGGAACTCCAGTCATCCACTATCTATCTACAGATAAAGACTACCTCCTGACTAAAGAGGCTATTGGTCATGATGCTCTCGCTTTTTTAGACCAGCCAGAAAAAATCTGCCGAACAATGGCAGAGGCTCTTAAAAAGCTTCACAACTTAAACCCACAAAATTTTCCATCAGAAAATCATTTAAAAGCCTATAAAGAAAGAGCCATTAAAAACTATGAAAAAGGGGAGTTCTATGCCAAGGCGCTCCTACCCCAATTCCAGATTAACAGTCGCGAAGAGGCCTTCCAACTCATCCAAGAACAAGGGCACCTTTTAGAAACAGATGCCTTTATTCACGGTGATGCCTGTCTACCAAACTTTATTCTAAAAGATGCTGACCACTTCTCTTGTTTTATTGACCTTGGTTTGGCTGATTTTAGTGACCGACATATCGATCTCTTTTGGGCAGTTTGGTCCCTCAACTATAACCTAAAGGACCCTAAATACGCTGAACTATTTCTTGACTATTACGGGAGAGAACAGGTCAATATACTTAAACTTCGACTCGTTGCTGCCTTTGAAGCATTCGGATAAAAGAAAACCATGAAAATCACAAAACTAGAAAAGAAAAAAAGACTCTATCTGCTAGAGCTTGATAGCGACAAAACTTGCTACATTACCGAGGATACCATTGTTCGCTTTATGTTGACCAAAGATAAGGACATTAGTCCCGAAGAGTTTGCAGAAATCCAGACCTTTGCACAATTTTCCTACGGAAAGAATCTAGCACTCTACCACTTATCCTTCAAGGCTCGTACTGAAAAAGAAGTCCGAGATTATCTAAGTAAACATGAAATCGATGAGAACATCATACCCAAAGTCATCCAATCTCTAAAAGATGACAACTGGATAAATGACAGACAATATGCCTATGCTATTATCAACTCTAATCAGCTATCTGGTGACAAGGGAAGCTATATGCTGATGCAGAAGATTTCTCAAAAGGGAGTTGCCAAATCCATCATCCAAGAAGTCTTACAAGAATTTGATATGATGGAAGTCGCTGAACGCACGGCTGAAAAACTACTGAAAAAATACCAGGATAAATTACCTGCCCGTGCTCTACAGGATAAGATTATCCAAATCCTAACCAATAAAGGATTTTCCTACTCAGAAGCTAAAACAGCCTTTGACCAACTGGATAGTCAGGTAGAAGAGGAAACTGTTCAGGAACTAATTTTTAAAGAGTTGGACAAGCAATATCGGAAATATTCACGAAAGTATGAAGGATACGAACTGAAACAACGTTTGACACAAGTTTTAGCAAGAAAAGGTTATGATTTTTCGGATATAGCCAGCGCTCTCAGAGAATATCTTTAATTTTTTCATGAAAAAACTAAGAACTTTAAACAAAAATGTGATACAATAGTAAACGATAAACTTATAAATTGTAGAAAGTTGGTTAGTTATGAAACTTCCAAAAGAAGGCGACTTTATTACAATTCAAAGTTATAAGCATGATGGGAGTCTCCACCGTACTTGGCGGGACACCATGGTACTAAAAACAACAGAGAACGCTATTATCGGCGTCAACGACCACACACTTGTTACCGAAAGTGACGGTCGTCGTTGGGTGACTCGAGAACCGGCTATTGTTTACTTTCACAAGAAATATTGGTTTAATATTATCGCTATGATTCGTGAAAATGGTATCTCCTACTACTGCAATATGGCAAGTCCTTACTATCTGGATGAAGAAGCTTTAAAATACATTGACTATGATTTGGATGTTAAAGTTTTTACAGATGGTGAAAAACGCCTCTTGGACGTTGAGGAGTATGAACGACATAAGCGAAAAATGAAGTATTCTTCTGATCTAGACTATATTCTGAAAGAGCATGTAAAGATTCTTGTTGATTGGATTAACAATGAGCGAGGTCCTTTCTCAGAAGCCTATGTCAACATTTGGTACAAACGCTACGTAGAACTAAAGAATCGGTAAAGTTGTCAGAGGTCAGGATTAAAATCCTGACCTCGTTTTTTTGGTAGTGTAAAATAAGTTGTATAAACACAAAAAGGAATAAATCCATTATGATAGAATTCGCGAGATATACAAAATAAATGGATAGACTAATATTTTTTTAATTTCTTTGTTCCTTGTAAGTTTACAACAAACTTATATCGTTTAATACAAAAATACGAAGATGATTGCTATAAAAGAATTCAGATCACCTTCGTATCAAATTATTTAGTTTTTGTATTTCTATATAACATCAATCTTTTAGTACAACATTTTAAAAGGATACCTTAACAGAGAAAATGCTATTTAATCTACCAGCTCATTTAATCGTTTTTGAAAATATAAAGCAATATTTTTAGATTCAATAAACTCAAAGTATTTAATGACATTTTGCATTTGTTTAATTCCAGATTCTTTAGATTCGATCAGGTATATTTTATATCCTTCTACAAACTTGAATGTAGATTTTTCAAAGACTTTTGTGTCATCTTTTAATAATTTTCTTAATTTCATTTCAAAGTAGTCTGCATATGATAGATGTGAATTTTCAAGGCAACAGAACCAAAAATTTAAACAAGCTGACACAACTAAATTTCTATTCTTACCGATTTTTTCGTAATAATGTGTACGCTCTAGTATTTCTTTTCCGACCCTGTAGATATAATCTATTTCAAAAAGATGATATAAATTACCAATCAGCGCTATCTCATAGGACTCCCATCGTTCCTTCTGGAATAAATAGTCATATACTAAATTTAGATCATCTCTACTAACTACATAATTACAATCTATCTGATTTAATAGTCCCTGAACCATAATTGTATTTATTCTATAAGTTTTTTCTCCACTCTTCTCAAAAAGTTTTTGTTGCTCATTTTTTATTTCCTCCAATCCTTTAGTATTCAAACTATAAAAATTTGGAGATAAATTAACCAAAAAATCATCAAGCTCCGATCTTTTATAATGTTCTAGATAATTACAAAAATTCTCGATCGAAACATTGATATTTGATAATAATTCAAAAAACGTTGAAAGAGAAATTTCATTTTCTCCCCTTTCAAATCTAGAAAGTTGAGATTTAGATATAGAATCAGCTGCAGCATACTCTAAAGAATATCCGTTTAATTTTCTAAAATATCTAAAAGCTTCTCCGTAATTTTTCACAATTTCGTTCCCTTAACTTTCTTTTCGAGCGATAAACATACCATATTCTTTAGGAATAATCAACATACCATTATTAAACTCACTTTCTAATCTATTACGAATTATTTCCTCTTCTAGTGAACCTATTTCGGAAATTCCTTTCAAGGATTGAATATATTGAACTAGATCGTCTATACTTGTCACCTGTAGCTCATCATCATAAATTAATTTTTCCACAGTGTCAAAATACCTATTTAAAAAAGTCTTCCCGTTTTGTAAAGTAAAAGTTTTATTTTCCAAATTTTGATTAACCACATCTTTAAATAAGCTTGCCAAATAATCTACAACTCCATTTTCACCAAATGTAGCACAATAAAAAATTCCTCCTTTTTTTAATACTCTATTCACTTCAGAGATAGCTTTATCAATGTCATTTACATGATGTAGAAGCATATTAGCAATAACAATATCAAAAGTTTCATTTTTAAAAGAAATATTTTGGATATCCATTCTTTCATAGTTGACATTATCTCTATTCCCAATCACTAACTTCGTAGTTTCTACCATGTCATTAGAAAAATCCGTTATAATCAATTGCTTCATCTTGTCTATTGAATCAAGATTACTTTTCCACAGTTCTCCTGTACCACATCCCAATTCTAGAATCGTTACCTCATCAGTATTTTGGTAGTTAGAAAATATCCAATTGTTAAATCCCAATTTATTTTTAGAATACCTCTTATGTAATTCCACTCGTATATCAAGATTATCATGACTTTTATATTGTTCAATTACTTCATCAATCATTTAAAATGACCTCCACTCTATAATTTGACATTATATCACAAGAATAAACACAGTGCTAAATAAGTTGTATAAATGCAAAAAGGAATAATTTTACTGCAGTATTGAACTGTTTATCAGTCTTCTAAATTCCAAAAAAAAACCTTTGATCAAAACTTCATTTTTCATCCACAAGTTTTAAGATGCACTGATTTATTAAAGGATTGAGATTCTAGGAGTAGGAATTCAAAGATTGGTCCATCGATTTCTCTCCATCACCTTTCCCTAGTAAAAAACCTGCCTTGAGGCAGGTTTTCGTCTAAATATCTAACTTTGTAACAGTAAATTTGATGTGAGAATAATCTTTCTCGATATCCTTATCAACCATAAAGGCGGTTGCATCCTTCTTGACCTGTACCAAGTCAATATTTTGAGCTTGAGCTGCATAGACACAGCCACAGTAACATTGGCGATAAATGTCGTACTCTTCACACATTTCTACAGAGCGTTTATAACCTTGATTTTTCTTAAAATCACTCGGAAGATAGTGAGTGGTGTAGATTTTCTGCACATCAATTCCAATACTATTAATCGTTTGCGAATTTTTGTGAGGACTGATGGTTAGGGCTGAGCCAAAGTAGTCAAAGCCTAAGTCCATAGCCACTTGCGCTGTCTTGTCCAAACGATAGTCAAAGCAAACCTTGCAACGGTCCCCACCTTCAGGTTCTTCTTCCAAACCTCGAACCAGTTTACGGTATTCGTTGGGTTCATAGGGAGCTTCTAGGTATTGGACCTTATTTCCAGTTCGCTCATTGAAATCACTGACAAATTTTTTGGTTACATAGGCACGCTTATGATACTCAGCTTTGGGATGGATATTTGAATTTGCAAAATAAATGGTCACATCCGCATACTTGGTCAAGTACTCTAGAGTGTAGGTGCTACAGGGAGCACAACAGACATGCATGAGAATAGTTGGTCTTTCTTCATTTTTTTCCCAAACTTGGACCATCTTTTGCATGACACGGTCATAGTTGATCTTTTGATTGGGATTCATCTTGCTTAGAATTTCTTCTACATCAATCATGCTCTTCTCCTTTTCTTCTTGTTATTTTATCACAAGAAGGCTCTTTGGGCAAATAAGGTTTCATGCTTTATCCAGTTTTTAAGTTCTGATTTAATACCTTGCCCATTCTTGTCAGACCGATTATTAGGATAGGGCAGATTAAAAGCAAGATAAGACCTAGAACTAAAAAGACAGCTACAAGACCCCAACGATCAATCAACCAACCTGTCAGTGGGAAAATGACAATCATAGATAAACTAAAGAGCATAGAATTGATACTAAGCATAGTTGCTCTTACACTAGACGGTAAATAGCCTTGTAAGTCATTGAAATAGATAGGCTGATAAACTGCATAGAGTGTATCGGTTAAAAGATATACGAGAAGAAAAGCAAAGGGAGTTCCAAAAAACACCAACAACAAGGCTAAACCCGTTAGTGCAACAAGAGTCGGAAAAACTCGATTGCTATTCCATTTTTTACCAATTTGACTAGCTACATAAACTGCTATAAGATTTAAGCCACTACCAATCAGCATGACCAGCGATACCTGCCATCCTGCTAAGTCACTTATTTTCTGCTGATAGTAAAAGTAAAACATGCACATGAGTGTTCCGACTAGCTGATAAGTCAGCATCCAATAAAAGAGTACTGGTTTTTCATGCCATTCTTTTCGAACTTGCAGGACAATCTTTTTAAAGGTTAAGATTTCATTTATTTCTCTCTTAGCCATTGGTTCTTTCATCAAATAAATCAAGATTATAGAAAGAAATGATAAGCCAATAGCGATTAGATAGGTCCAAGCCAAGGCTCCGTGAATAAAGAATCCTGCCACAACTGTACCTAGGGTTCGAGTCACTTCTGCCACACCAGACAAAAAGCTAGAAATCTGAAGATAACGGTCTTTTTGACCCGCTTCTACCGCAGAATCATATAAGAAAGCGGTGCTGGTTCCCGAGTCAAAATTATAGGACCAAGCACTGACCATCATGGCAAGAGCATAGATCCAAAAATTCCCCTGACCAAACAAAATCAAGATAGAGGATACAATACTGGCCAAGCGAGCCAAATAGAGATTGGTCTTGTAGCTAAATCGATCGGCCAACATACCAGATGGGATTTCACATAAGAGACTTGTCCCATGAAAGATACTTTCTAATAGACCAATTTGAAGTAAGGAAAGACCATTTTGGATAAAAAACAAAATCCAAAAACTGGTAATCCCAAAATAAGATGTGAATTCCAGTCCTGCCAGGAGTGGAATATTGCGTTTGTAAGTTCTTTTAAACATCGTTTTCTCTCTTTCAATATATAATATGAGTTTTTCTAAAAGACTTACTGAGAGTTGCCTACATTTTCTCCAACTCTTTCATTTAAAGTAATACTCAATGAAAATCAAAGAGCAAACTAGGAAGCTAGCCGCAGGCTGCTCAAAACACTGTTTTGAGGTTGTGGATAGAACTGACGAAGTCAGTAACATAGATACGGCAAGGTGAAGCTGACGTAGTTTGAATTTGATTTTCGAAGAGTATAAAAACGCCAGACGGCGTTTTTATAGCTATTAAGGTTTGATACGGTGCAACATACGTGGGAACGGAATGGCTTCACGGATGTGTTTTGTCCCAGCTGCAAAAGTTACCATACGCTCGATACCGATACCAAATCCACCGTGTGGTACTGTACCATATTTACGAAGGTCAAGGTAGAATTCATATTCTGTACGATCCATACCAAGTGATTCCATCTTCGCAACAAGGGCATCGTAGTCTTCCTCACGCATTGAACCACCGATGATTTCTCCGTACCCTTCTGGTGCGAGCAAGTCCGCACAAAGAACGCGGTCTGGATTACCAGGAACTGGTTTCATGTAGAAGGCCTTGATGTCTGCTGGGTAGTTCATGACAAAGGTTGGTACACCAAAGTGATTTGAAATCCAAGTTTCGTGTGGTGAACCAAAGTCATCGCCATGCTCGAGATGTTCGTAGTCAGCATCTGCATCATTTTCATGCTCTTGCAAGAGGTCAATGGCTTGATCGTAAGTGATACGTTTGAATGGCTCTGCAATGTAGCGTTTCAAGAGCTCTGTATCACGTTCCAAGGTTTCCAAGGCTTGAGGGGCACGATCAAGAACACCTTGTAGAAGAGCTTTCACATAAGCTTCTTGCAAGTCAAGTGACTCATCGTGTGTCAAGTATGAGTACTCAGCATCCATCATCCAGAACTCAGTCAAGTGACGACGAGTTTTTGATTTTTCAGCACGGAATACTGGACCAAAGTCAAATACACGACCAAGGGCCATAGCACCAGCTTCCAGATAAAGCTGACCTGATTGGCTCAAGTAGGCTGGTGTTCCAAAGTAGTCCGTTTCAAACAATTCAGTTGAATCTTCCGCTGCATTTCCTGAAAGAATTGGGCTATCAAACTTCATGAAGCCATTTTTATCAAAGAATTCATAAGTTGCATAGATAATAGCATTACGGATTTGCATGACAGCTACTTGTTTGCGTGAACGAAGCCATAAGTGACGGTTGTCCATCAAGAAGTCTGTTCCGTGCTCTTTTGGAGTGATTGGGTAATCTTGAGATTCACCGATAACTTCGATGTCTGTAATATCCAACTCGTAACCAAATTTAGAACGCTCGTCTTCTTTAACAATCCCTGTCACGAAAACAGATGTTTCTTGGCTTAGGCGTTTGATGGTGTCAAATTTTTCAAGACCTACTTCTTCTCCAAATTTTTCGATAAAGTTTGGTTTAAAAGCAACTCCTTGGAAAAAGGCAGTTCCATCACGCAATTGCAAGAAAGCAATTTTCCCTTTTCCTGATTTGTTGGCAACCCAAGCACCGATAGTGACTTCTTGACCAACGTAATCTTTTACTTCGATAATTGTTACACGTTTTGTCATCATTTATCTTCCTTTTTTCGTTTAACTTGTCCAAAGACATTATTACCCACTATTGTACCACAAATAATGGCTGATAGCTAGCTTGTTTGATAGAAATTCATAAGTTTTTAGCTACAAAAACCTCCGCCAAAAGGACGGAGGTTTAACTTCTTATTTTTCCATAAATTGGTGCAAACGACGAATGGCTTCTTTTAGAGTTTCCAAGTCTGTTGCGTAGCTGAGACGAACATTTTCTGGTGCTCCAAATCCGGCTCCTGTAATCAAGGCCAGACCAACTTCCTCAAGGATAGCCGTTGTAAATGCTGTTACATCGCTATAACCTTTCATCTCCATAGCTTTTTTGACATTTGGAAAGAGATAGAAAGCTCCTTGTGGTTTGACAACTTCAAAACCAGGGACTTCACACAAGAGTGGATAGATGGTATTCAAACGTTCCTCGAAAGCCTGACGCATAGTTTCTACAGAGTCTTGCGGTCCAGTTAGCGCTTCAATCGTTGCATATTGAGATACCGCAGTCAGGTTTGAAGTCGTTTGACCTGTTAGTTTACTCATAGCAGCAATGATTTCTGGATCACCCACTGCATAACCTACACGCCAACCTGTCATTGCGTAGGCTTTTGATACCCCGTTAATGACAATGGTTTGGTTGCGAATCGCTTCTGATAGACTAGAGATTGGCACAAACTCATTTCCGTTATAGACCAAACGACCATAAATATCATCTGCTAGGATGAGAATATCATGCTCAACAGCCCAATTCCCAATAGCCAAGAGTTCCTCACGAGAATAGATCATACCGGTAGGATTAGATGGGGAATTGAGAACCAAGACCTTGGTCTTATCTGTACGAGCTGCTTCTAATTGCTCCACAGTTACTTTAAAGTGATTGTCTTCTTTGGCTTGGACAAAGACTGGAACACCTTCTGCCATCTTAACCTGATCCCCATAGCTAACCCAGTAAGGTGTTGGAATAATGACCTCATCACCTGGATTAATCACAGCCATAAAGAAAGTATAAAGGGAGAACTTGGCACCTGTAGCAAAAGTGACTTCGTTTGCCGCCACAGAATAACCATAATAACGTTCAAAATAAGTATTAACCGCTGCTTTCAATTCAGGCAAACCTGAAGCTACCGTATAGAAAGAAGCTCGTCCATCTCGAATAGCCGCAACAGCAGCATCTTGAATATTTTCAGGAGTATGAAAATCGGGCTGACCTAAAGTTAAGAAAAGAACATCTTTTCCTTCAGCCTTTAACTTCTTTGCTCTTGCATCACTAGCCAGAGTGACACTTTCTTCCATTTCTAATACACGCTTGGATAGTTTCATAGCTTCTCCTTTTCGATTAGGCTACCAGATTCAAAATCTACTAGATAATAGTCTCCTCCAGACTCGATTTCCCAGACGGGCTTATCAGCGTACCGCCCGAAAGTAATCTTGTCGATCTCAGTTGCTCCTTTTTCTCTGACAACTGCTTCTGCTTTTTCTTGAGAAGTACCATTTTCTAGTTGATATACGTAAATATTATTGCTACTTTTCTCTATTAAGACAGCAACTGGTTTCTGATTCTTATCTTGACCAAAAACACTATAATAGCTTTCTAAACCATTGAAGATATCAACCTGGCTAACCATTTCTAGATTTGCATACTGCTTGGCAAGTTTTTCCCCTTCGACTTTTGCAGTTTGATAAGGTTTCATACTAAGCCATACCAAGTAGAGAAAGGAAGAAGTGGTGACTAGAGTTAACAAAGTTATACCAATAATGTACTGAAATAATAGGGAATTTTTTTCTTTTTTCTGTCTCTTTTTCACTCGTCTATTTTACCATCTATCCTATTGAATTACAAGTGAATTAAGGGGGAGATTCTTGAACTCTAACCTACTTTCAGGCATTCAAATATAAGCTCCAACTATTGAGCTATAGGCTTTTCTTTATCTACAATCTCATGATTGATAGCTTCAAATTTAATACTTTTTATATTTTGAGCAAATTTCTTGCAAATAATTTTGCCTTGTTGTAACATATATTATAACAACAGAGTAAATCTGAATAAAATTAAAAGGAGACATCCTATGTCTAAAAAAGTATTATTTATCGTTGGTTCATTACGCGAAGGTTCATTCAACCACCAAATGGCACTAGAAGCCGAAAAAGCTCTTGCAGGTAAGGCTGAGGTTAGCTACCTTGACTACTCAGCTATTCCTCTCTTTAGCCAAGATTTTGAAGTTCCTACACTTTCAACTGTTGCAGCTGCACGTGAAGCAGTTCAAGCTGTTGATGCTATCTGGATTTTCTCTCCAGTCTACAACTTCTCAATTCCAGGGACTGTAAAAAACTTACTAGATTGGCTTTCACGCGCAATTGACTTATCTGACACTCGTGGAGCATCTGCTCTTCAAGATAAGATTGTTACGGTATCTTCTGTAGCTAATGCAGGTCATGATCAACTCTTTGCAATTTACAAAGACCTCTTGCCATTTATCCGTACACAAATTGTAGGTGAATTTACTGCATCTCGTATCAATGATTCTGCCTGGGCAGATGGTCAATTAGTCCTCGAAGATAGCGTCGCTGCTTCTCTAGAAAAGCAAGCGGAAGATTTACTTCAAGCTATTCAATAATAAAAAAGATAGTAGAAAATCTCATTTCTACTATCTTTTTGTTTATTCAACAAATTCACCGATCATACTATGTTTTAATGGCAAACTACACATTACCAAAAGGAAGATGAAGGAAGATTGAATCCAAAAGAGGGCCAAATCAAAAATTCCATGCACAGCAACTACTGTTAAAAACGAAAGATAAAGACCAACAATCGGACGCTTGCTCGGCTCCTGACTCATATCGATTAATTTTCGGATTGGGTCTGAAGAGGCAATCCCTAATAATACCGTCCCTACTACACCGTAACTCAATATCGTATCAATGTAAATACTATGAGCATGTTCATGATAAGGAGCAAAAATACGAGGGTAAGAGTGCATATAGGTTAGGGGACCCTCACCCCAGAAGGGGTTTTGTTTGAATAAGGTCATACCCGCATTCCAGATAGATACTCGTTCTTCCATAGATGAATCGAGCGTTCCCATTCGAACTCCCAAATCACTCGAGAAGAGGAAGGCTAGACCAACACCAAATACTCCAATACTGAGCCAGAAGGCACGCCAGTTTTTAATGGTTGTGAACAGATAAATAATCGCACCAAAGATAATGGCTGGAAAAGCTGTTCTATTTTGAGTAAAGTTGAGTCCAAATAAATTCGCAAAAATCGCAATCAGAGAGAAAATTCTTAACCATCTCAATTTAGTTGTGCTAATTAAGTAAAATCCAATCATGATACAGAAACAACAGATAATTCCATAATAATTTGGATTAAAGAAGGCTACTTCTGCTCGGTTCTGGTGCCAAACCTGCATCTTTGGTGATAAGAAGGTATAATCAAATTTCTTAACGATTTGAAAATGCTCCAGAGCTGCGAAAACTGAAGCTAGCACACTAAGCGATAAAATTCCTTGTAATACTAATCTAAAAAATTTAGGGGTTAGATGAGCCTGGTAATAGTAAAAGAAAATCGCAAAGAGGAACATCCCTAAAGTGGAAACCAACCCCATCATATTTTGAGCTAAAAGAGAGATAACACCACTATAGCCAATAAATATAAGCAAGATAGAATGGTGGCATAATCGTTTTAATATCCCCTTCATCTCTCCTGTAAATATAAGACCTATTAAGTAGGCGATAAAAATAATAACGAAAATATAAAAAGGCAAGAAAATACTTAGAATAACAGTTAGCAAGACTAGTTCTTGCTTAGACAAGCCTTTCAATTTTTCAATGATACCTATTGATTTCACAACAGATCCTTTCTCTCTGCGCTATAAAGCTCAGATAAATAAACTATTAAAACATTTTACCATTTTTCAAATGATTTGAAAACCACTTTGTCCATGGCACCCTAACTAAAACTAGGTAAAATTTTATAGTGGGTGAAGATATCTCTTAAACCACGCATCCTTTTTTAAAAATATGGTACAATAAATCTAGTTGTTTCAGAAAGGACCTAGTATGAAATCCTACCAAGAAGTTTACAAAATCTTAGCTCATGAAACAGATTATTTAAGCGGAGAGAAAATCGCTGAAATATTAAACCTCTCTCGCACCTCTGTTTGGAAGGCTATCCAACGCCTCCAACAAGAAGGTTTAGAAATTGACAGCATCAAAAACCGTGGTTACAAACTTCTTCATGGTGACCTAATCTTACCTCAAGAAATAGAAGCTAACAGCCCAATCTCAGTTCAATTTAAACCTATCACCAAATCAACCCAAAGTGATGCTAAGGAGGCCATGGAAGCTGGTGCCAAAGGAGATACACTCTACCTTTCAACTAGCCAAACGATGGGCCGTGGTCGATTTCAACGCCCCTACTACTCTCCAGACAAGGGGGGAATCTATATGTCTCTCCACCTCAAACCCAATCTTTCTTATCTAGATTTACCAGCTTATACACTCTTAACTGCAGCTGCTATTTATAAGGCTGTTAAAAATTTGAGCTTGATTGATTTAGACATCAAATGGGTAAATGATCTGTATCTAAATCAGAAAAAAATAGCCGGTATCCTAACAGAAGCCATTACTTCTATCGAAACCGGCCTTGTTACAGATGTTATTATTGGTGTTGGAATCAACTTTTCTATCGCTGATTTTCCCAAAAATCTGCAAGGAAAAGCTGGAAGTCTCTTTTCTAAAAGTAGCCCCATTACACGCAATGAACTGATTGCTGAAATTTGGAAATGTTTCTACGAAACAGATGCCGATGAACTGCTTTATCTCTATAAAAAATGCTCCATCGTTTTAGGAAAAGAAGTTTCCTTCAAGAAAGATCAGGAAATAATCACAGGAAAAGCGTGTGACATTTCGGATCAGGGCCAACTGCAGATAGAATTAGCTACTGGTGAAAAAATTTGGCTCAACAGTGGCGAGGTTTCGCTTACCAAATGGTAAACACTCGTCAACAACATAAAAATCGACCTTCTCGATAGAGAGGTCGATTTTCTTATCGTTTATTTTTTCAAACGTTCCACATCACGCGCAATGACAAGTTCTTCATCCGTTGGAATGACAAGGACACGAATTTTTGCAGCATCAGTAGAGATATCTCCAGTAACACCAAAAACATTTTTCTCTGGATCTACATCACAACCAAACCAAGAAATTCCTGAGATGACTTTCTCACGGACAAGCGTTGCATTTTCACCAACACCAGCAGTAAAGATAATAGCATCTGCCCCGTTTAGGACTGCCAAGTATTGGCCAATATGTTTTTGGATACGGTCAACATACATTTCAAAGGCCAAAGCAGCATCATGATTCCCTGCTTCCATTGCAGCAATCACATCACGCATATCACTAGACTTACCTGAAACACCCAGCAATCCTGACTCACGATTAAGAATACGACTGATATCCTCAGGCTTGTTAAAGTCCTCTGTATATTGCATTAAATAAGGAATGATAGCTGGGTCAATATCTCCTGTACGAGTTCCCATCATAACACCACCAAGTGGAGTGAATCCCATTGATGTATCGATTGATTGACCTCCCTTAACAGCTGTGATAGAAGCACCGTTACCAATATGGCACGTGATCAATTTCAACTCTTCAAGTGGACGGCCCAATAGTTTTGCTGCTTCTTGAGCAACATATTGGTGACTTGTTCCGTGAGCTCCATATTTACGAACTTTGTTTTCTGTATAGTACTTAGTTGGTAATGGATAACGATATGCTTTTTCTGGCATTGTTGTGTGGAATGATGTATCAAAGACTGCTACGCTTGTGATATCTGGCAACAATTCTTTGAAGGCACGAATACCAGCAGCATTTGCAGGGTTGTGCAATGGAGCAAGAAGTCCTAGCTCTTCAATTTTTTCCAAGACATCGCCTTCAACAACTGTAGACTCTTTGAAGTACTCACCACCTGCAACGACACGGTGTCCAACACCAGTAATCTCATCATAAGATTTAATAATATTAAAACGAATCAAGTCATCAAGCAAAATCTTAACAGCTAAGGTATGGTTTTCAATATCAAGAACTTGTTCTTCAGAACGACCATCAAATTTAACTGTAGAAACAGAATCCTTCAATCCGATTCGCTCAATCAAACCTTTTGCAAGTACCTTTTCTTCTGGCATTTGGTAGAGTTGCCATTTCAAGCTTGAGCTTCCAGCGTTAATTGCAATGGTTTTTGTCATAATGTTTCCCCTTTTTTAAGCGTTTTCAACTATTATATCAAAATTTATATTAGATTTCATGTTCTTGACACCAATTTTGAAAATTTTCCTTAAATTCCATCAAAATTTCAGGGTCACGAAGACTCGTAAGTGGATAAACAAATGGTTCAATCCCTTCTCCCGTCTTCTTCTGTAGAACAAAAATTGTTTTAGACTGAGCTCCGTGTGCAAAGAGATCCTCTGGTAAAGCTATGATTGCTACTAGTTGGGCTTTTTCAGTCAGCCATGATTTTAAAAGTTCACTCTGAGGGCTCGTCAAGAGGTCCGTTGGAGCTAGAAAAATCGCATAACCACCTGTTTTAAGATACTTGAGTGATTGTTCCATTAACAGATGATGCGCATAGGTATGTTCGTCCTTGGCTGCCACTTGATAACGCGAGGCTGTCTGATTATCTGGATAGTAACCGACAGGCAGGTCACTTACAATGATATCACTTTCTTTTAATACTTGTGGACGTACTGCATCTCCTTGGACAAAGCCCATTTGAAGATCCATTACTTCCGCCATGCTTGCCGCCAAGTCAATCAAGAGGTCATCAAGTTCTATTCCCAGATAGTCTACCTTTTTGTTCATGGACGTTAAGAAGCTAGCGCCCAGAATTCCCATTCCAGAACCCAACTCTAATAGACTCATATTTTCAGCAGGAAAAAGTTGCTCTATGATAAAAATCATCAAGTGACCAACCGCATCCGGTGTGAACTGGTGATTGGCTTGAAGAGATTCTGTTTGAGCTGCCTTCATTAACAAAAATTGATAGGTCCGTAACCACTCCTCTTTTCGAAGTGCCAAACGTTTCAAGGCTTGGTTATTTTTTTTGACTTGCTCCAGAGCGGTTTGACCATCGAGATAGATCCCGTTTTGTTCTATCAAGGCGTCATAAAAGCTAGTCGCCAAATCGTTTTGAATGATTTGGACATTTTCTAATAAATAGGTATATGCTTGTTCAATTTTTTCAAAATCCATAATCTTATCTTACCAAATTCAGAGCTGATTTTCCAGATTTTCATAATACTGAAAACAAATTAAAAACCTCTGAGATGACTCTCAAAGGTTTATTCTACTATTTACTATTTTCAACAGCTGCTGTTACAAATGCAGTGTAGAGTTCTTCTGGACGATTTGGACGACTTGAAAGTTCTGGATGATACTGACAAGCCACAAAGAATTTGTTTTCTGGGATTTCAACAATTTCGACCAAGCGATTGTCTGGTGAAACACCTGAGAAGACAAATCCTGCTCCTTCAAACTGTTCACGGAAGGCATTGTTAAACTCATAACGGTGGCGGTGGCGACGTTGGACCACTTCTTTATTATGATAAGCTGCAGCTGCCTTGGAACCACGTTTCAACTTAGAAGGATAAAGTCCCAAACG
Organism: Streptococcus infantis; assembly: GCF_047464155.1. Taxonomy (GTDB): domain Bacteria; phylum Bacillota; class Bacilli; order Lactobacillales; family Streptococcaceae; genus Streptococcus; species Streptococcus infantis_U. The sequence continues at coordinate 266,068 of NZ_JASHCL010000003.1, read as the reverse complement.
AAGGGTTCCACCCATGTCCTCAACATCAATCTGATCACGCATGATATCGATGATAGGGTATTTGGTATCAGGATTTAGCTCTGCTGAATTAGCTCCTTCAAGTCCCAAAACATGACGGGCAAACTCGATACAGGTCAATTGCATTCCCAAGCAGACCCCCAACATTGGTACATCATTTTCTCGAGCATAGCGAATCGCTTGAATCTTACCCTCAGTGCCACGTTGACCAAAACCACCTGGAACGATGATTCCATCAGCATCAGCTAGGAGTTCTGCAACATTCTCAGCTGTCACGTCATTAGCATTGACCCAATCAATCTTTACTTCTGCATCATTTGCATAACCAGAGTGTTTCAAGGCTTCAACAACTGAGATGTAGGCATCCTGTAACTCGACATATTTACCAACAAGTGCAATTTTGACTTGTTTTTTGAGGTTCATAACCTTATCAACCATAGCTGACCACTCTGTCATATCTGCTGCAGGTGCATCAATCTTCAAATGGTCACAGACGATTTGATCCATGCCTTGTGCTTGCAGATTAAGAGGAATTTGGTAAAGATGATCCACGTCCAATGACTCGATAACAGCTTCTGGCGCTACATCACAGAACTGGGCTAGTTTGTTTTTAATCCCTTGTCCTGCAGGTTTTTCTGTACGAATGACCAACATATTTGGCTGGATTCCCAAACCACGTAATTCTTTGACAGAGTGTTGAGTCGGCTTGGTCTTCATTTCTCCAGCTGCCTTGAGGTAAGGAAGCAAGGTGGTATGGATATACATGACATTTTCTGCGCCGACATCAGACTTCATTTGACGAAGCGCCTCTAAGAATGGAAGGGATTCAATATCGCCGACTGTCCCCCCAACCTCTGTAATAATAACATCAGAGTCAGTCGTTAGGGCAGCACGCTTGATTTTTTCTTTCAAGGCATCTGTAATATGTGGAATGACTTGGACAGTTGCTCCAAGGTATTCTCCACGACGTTCCTTGCGAAGGACTTCGCTGTAGATTTTACCAGTTGTCACGTTTGAGAATTTATTGAGGTTGATATCGATAAAACGTTCATAGTGTCCCAGGTCCAAGTCTGTCTCAGCCCCATCATCAGTTACAAATACTTCCCCGTGCTGATATGGACTCATGGTCCCTGGGTCGATATTGATATAAGGGTCAAATTTTTGAATAGTTACCTTCAAACCACGATTCTTCAAAAGACGCCCAAGGCTCGCTGCAACGATACCTTTCCCAATAGACGACACCACTCCACCAGTTACAAAAATATATTTCGTAGACATAGATTCCTCTTTCTAAAATGCTCAAGGTCCTGTTCGCTAGTAGGGGAGATAGTAAACAAGACCTTCATCAATAACCACAATCCAGGATAAAAGTTCCCAGAAAAACAAAAATAGCTCCCTAATTACTAGGGAGCTCCGACCTCTAAAAGAGGTGCCCGAACAATATCTTACCTCAATTTGGCACATTTGTCAAATGTCACTCTTTGCTAGATTTATAGTTCTACTGCAGAAAAGAAAACAACAAGGAGATTTCCTTGTTGTTTGGTATTATTCTTCCTCTTCCTCAGAATCTTCGTCATCTTCTTCAACGAGATCCACATCTTCTCCAAGGTCATCTGGTGCGATTTCGTTGATTTCAGCGTCGTAGGCTTCTACTTCGTTCTTCTCATCATCTGGATTTTCATCATCGTAAGAAAGAGCTGGATCTTCTTCGTAAGCGTCCTCATCCTCTGGATCATCTGCGCCATAATCAATGGCATCAGCATCTCCATCCATAAAGGCATTAACGCGTTTTTTCTTAGCTTTAGGTGCTACTTCCTCATCATCACTTTCCTCAAGTGCAATGATTTCTTCGTCAATTTCATCTACTCCATACCATGAACGAAGTCCCCATTTGTTATCTCCAAGAGAGATAAAGCTACCATCGAAGTTCAATTCTGTATAGAACAAAGGTAGTGCTTCACGAATATCGCTATTAGAGGTGCCAAGATAGTTTTGGATTTCATTAACCAAATCGCTAAAATGCATTTCGTGATCGCGACCACGGAGTTCCAAGATGGCACGAGCCACCTCAATCATAGATAGTTCACTTTTTTCTTGCCCAGCAAATACTTCTAATTCCAAAGCGTTTCTCCTCATTTTTTACTACTAACGCCAAAGCATACAAACTCTGGTCTCATTTTATCATGTACTCTTTATTGTACGATAATTTTCGTTATTAGTCAAAGGTTTAGAAGAAATTATTGTGAAATATTTCAGCTAATTGAAAGACCTGAGAGATAGGCTCACAGGTCCAATACTTTATTTATAGCTCAAAGCTCGTTTAAAGGTTTTCCAGATGCCTAAATCATCCGTCTGGAGGACCAAACTAGCATACATACGTCCAATAAAGACTGTTGCAGTTACTGCAAAAATGACTGTTATGGCAAGAGAAATCCATGCTTCTATACTACTTGCATAGCCATTAATAGCTCTAAAAGGCATAAAGAAGGTTGAGATGAACGGGATATAAGAACCAATCTTCAAAACCAAATTATCGCCAGAAGTTCCTAAGGCGGTTACCCCAATAAAACCTACCATAATTAAAAGCATCAAAGGCGACAAGGCTTTACCAGAGTCTTCAGGTCGAGAAACCATTGAGCCCAGAAAGGCAGCCAAGACCACATACATAAAGAGACTGACTAAGACAAATAACAAGGTATTGACCGAAAAGGCTTCTCCCAAGTGGTTTAAAACACCTGAATTTGCTAATAAGGGCATATCTTTAAAGAATAAGATTGCTCCAAATCCACCTACAACATAAATACCAATATGAGTCAAAATAACAAGAAGTAAGGCAATCATACGTGCATAAAAGTAATGGCTAGCTCGAATACTTGAGAAGACCACTTCCATGATTTTAGTTCCTTTTTCACTGGCTACTTCTTGAGCGGTGACACTAGCGTAAGTAATCAAAATCATATAGAGGAAGAAGCCTAGTCCTGCAGCCGCAAAGGTTTGGACCATTTTTTTATTTTCCTTAGCTTCATCAATCTGCTCTGTAAATTGAATCGTTTGTGCCAAGTGTTGTTCCTGTTCCTGAGATAAATGTGCCTCCAAACGATTGAGTTGGTATTGAAGCTCATTCAACTTAGTGGTCACAGCTAACTTAATGCCACTCTCTAGTGAAGTTTCACCGTGATAGACTGCCTTGAGGACACTACCTTCTTGATCAATGGTCAAATAACCTTTTATTTTTTCATCCTTGATGGCTTCTTGGGCGCTTGCTTCATCCTTATAGTCAAAATTAATGCCATTGGTCGATTTAAGACTCTCTGTTACAGCAGGCACCGAACTAACTACTGCCACCTTATTATTCTGAGCCAGAGAGGAACCTTGGAGATAGCCAATTCCGCCAGATAAGCCGATAAAGAGAAAAGGCGAGATTACCATAAAGAAGAAACTCCAGGATTTGACATGACGTAGATAAGTTTCTTTGATTACAACCAACATATTTCTCATACTTCCACCCCTGATTCTAGTTTAAAGATTTCATCGATTGTCGGAGCTTGCTGGTCAAAGGTCGCGATATAGTGTCCTTGAGTCAAGATAGCAAAGAGCTCCTGTCCAGCATTTTCATCATCTAGGATGAGCTTCCAAATTCCCTGCTTGGTCAAGCTAGCATGAATGACATGTGGGAGCTTTTCCAAGTCTTCCTGACTCTTTTCACTTGCAACAAAGAGTCGCGTTTTGCCGTATTGATTACGAACATCTTGGACTGGTCCATGCAAGACGACACGCCCATCACGAATCATCAGGATATCATCACATAGCTCTTCGACATTGGTCATGACGTGGTCTGAAAAGATAATGGTTGCACCACGTTCTTTTTCTTTGAGGATGACCTGCTTGAGCAATTCGGTATTGACTGGATCCAGACCACTAAAAGGTTCATCTAGGATAATCAAATCTGGTTCATGCATTAAAGTAATGATTAGCTGAATCTTTTGTTGATTCCCTTTTGAGAGACTCTTAATCTTGTCTGTCAGTTTCCCCTTGACTTCCAGTTTTTCCATCCATTGAGGGAGTTTTTCTTTGACTTCTTTAGCATCCATGCCTTTTAAGGTTGCAAGATAGCGCACCTGTTCGAGAACTGTCAATTTAGGCATGAGACTACGTTCTTCGGGTAGATAGCCAATCCGAGCATAGGTTTCCTGACGAATTTCCTGACCATCAAACTGAATCTCTCCCTGATATTCTAAAAATTTCAAAATACTGTGGAAAATGGTTGTTTTCCCAGCTCCATTTTTCCCAACTAGACCTAAAATTCTTCCAGACTTAGCTTGAAAGTCAACGCCAAACAAGACTTGCTTAGGGCCAAAGCTTTTTTCAAGATTGCGGATTTCTAACATGTTCCACCTCCTACTAATCTTACCCTCATTATACTCCTTTTTTTAGTCATTACAAGGATTTATGTACATTTTTATTAGTAGAATTTGCTTGGATTTTTTCATACCAAAAATAATAAAATTTACATTTATTTATCTTTCCAATATTCGGCATTTGCAAAGATAAAAAATCCACCCCTAGGGATGGATTTTAGACTTTTAACGCACTTCTGCATGCACTTTTTCTTCAAGTGAAGCTTGGATTTTTTCCATATAGCGTGCGACTTCTTCGTCAGTCAAGCTATCTTCTGGATTTTGGAAAGTCAAGCTATAAGCCATTGATTTCATACCGATACCCAGTTTTTCACCTGAGAATACATCAAAGAGTTTGATATCTGTCAAACGCTTCACGCCAGCATCTTTGATGGCGTCTACCACTTCTTGGTGAGTTACTTCTGCCTTGAGGAGAAGGGCGATATCACGGCTGACTGCTGGGAACTTCGTAATTTCCACAAATGGAGCAGCTGGTTGAAGGGCTTCTTCAATAGCTGAAAGGTTAAGCTCCGCCACATAAGTTTCTGGAATGTCGTAAGCCTTAGCCGTAACAGGGTGTACTTGACCGAGGAAACCGACTACTTGGTCACCAAGTGAAATCAAGGCTGTACGTCCTGGGTGGAGACTAGCAATTTCAGAGGTTGCTGTATAGGTCACTTCAAGACCCAAGCGAGCAAAGAGAGCCTCCAAGATTCCCTTAGCATAGAAGAAGTCAACCGGTATAGCTGCAGTTTGGAAGTCTTTTTCAGCAACTAAGCCAGTCAAGGCAAAGGCAAAGCTATTGATTTCGTTTGGCAATTCTTCTTTTGGATTACCAGTTTGCTCGAAGACTTTTCCAATCTCATAAAGAGCCAAGTTTTTGTTCTTACGCGCTACGTTGTAAGCTACTGTATCCAAAATACCTGAAACCATATTTTGACGGAGAACAGAACGGTCCACAGTCATTGGCCACATGAGCTCTGTCAAATGACTTGGCTGAATCGTAAACTCAACCGCTTTTTCAGGAGTTGTAAGAGCGTAGGTGATGATTTCAGTCAATCCAGCCCCTTCAGCAATAGTCCGAACTTGACGACGGAGTTTTTGTGTCGCTGTTAACTCACCTGCTGTCCCATCGTCTTTTGGAAGACTAGTTGGCAAGCGGTCATAACCGTAGATACGAGCGATTTCTTCAAAGAGATCCGCTTCGATAGTGATATCCCAACGGCGACGTGGAACTCTTACTGTGAAGCTGTCAGCATTTCCAGAAAGGCCAAATCCAAGACGACGGAAGACATCTTCTACATCGGCGTAGGAAAGCTCTGTACCGAGGACACGGTTGACGTCAACAAGAGTTGAAGAAACTTCCACATCAGAAGTGTCAAGCTCACCTGCTGAAACGATCCCCTTACGAACAGTTGCTCCTGAAAGCTCTGCAATCATGCTCGCTGCCGCATCAAGGGCTTCATTGACAGTTGCCACGTTGATGCCTTTTTCAAAGCGAGAAGAAGATTCTGAACGAAGGTTGAGGCGACCACTAGTCTTACGGATAGATTTGCCATTGAAAACAGCAGCTTCAAGGACGACACGACTAGATTTTTCAGAGATTTCTGTAGCTTGTCCACCCATGACACCTGCAAGGGCTACTGCTTTATCAGCAACAGTGATGACTAAGTCATTTGTTTCCAACTCACGTTCTTCCCCGTCCAAAGTTACCAATTTTTCACCTTCACGCGCTTCACGCACACGAATCTCGCTTCCTTCAAAGGTATCTAAGTCAAAGGCATGCATAGGCTGACCAAAGTAAAGAAGGATATAGTTGGTCACGTCCACCACGTTATTGATTGGACGGATGCCTTCATTCATGAGAAGATTTTGCAACCATTGTGGACTTGGTGCAATCGTCACATTGTCCAAGATACGGGCTGCATAGTATGGAGCCTTGTCTGTGTCAATGCTGACAGAAAGAGCGTCCGCTGCAGCTTGGTCTGTTTCTGAAAGAGCAAATTCTTTAAAGTTGACTGCCTTGTCGTAGATAGCGGCTACTTCGTGTGCTACCCCACGCATAGAAAGAGCGTCTGCACGGTTTGGAGTGATAGAAAGCTCGATGATTTCATCATCCAAGTCTAGGTAAGAGAAGACTTCATCTCCTGGAACAGCATCTTGAGGCAAGATTTGGATCCCATCTGCAAATTCCTTTGGTACAACGGAGTCAGAAATGCCCAACTCACCAAGTGAACAGATCATCCCGAGTGACTCTAAGCCACGGATTTTCCCTTTTTTAATCTTGTAGTTATCTGCGATACGAGCACCTGGAAGAGCCACCATGACCTTGATGCCTGCACGCACATTTGGTGCTCCACAGACGATTTGACGGGCTTCTTCTTCACCCACATTGACTTGGCAGACATGCAAGTGTGTTTCTGGCACATCTTCACAAGACAGGACTTCTCCGACGACAATTTTTGAGAGACCAGCAGCTGGTGATTCCACACCTTCTACTTCGATCCCTGTGGTTGACATTTTTTCAGCCAACTCTTGTGATGGCACATCAATGTCCACCAATTCTTTTAACCATTTATAAGATACTAACATAATTCTGATTGTAAGATCCCAGTAAGAGAGACCTTTTCAATTCCTTTCTTTTTCTTTGAGGCAGTCCTCACCATTTCTCATTGAGAGAAGATGATTAGTACTGTATAGGACTGTGTTTCAGGTTTCAATCTTATTTAAACTGTTCTGAGAAGCGGACATCGCCTTGGTAGAATCCACGGATATCGTTGATACCGTAGCGAAGCATAGCGACACGCTCTTGACCAAGACCAAAGGCAAAACCAGAGTAAACACTTGCATCGATGCCACTCATCTCAAGGACACGTGGGTGAACCATACCGGCACCCATAATCTCGATCCAACCTGTTTTCTTACATACGTTACAGCCGTCTCCTCCACACTTGAAGCATGAAACGTCAACCTCAACAGATGGCTCGGTAAATGGGAAGTAAGATGGACGCAGACGAATCTGGCGCTCTTCACCAAACATTTTTTGCACAATCAACTGAAGAGTTCCTTGAAGATCAGCCATAGAGATGTTTTTCCCTACAACCAAACCTTCGATTTGGTGGAATTGGTGACTGTGGGTTGCATCGTCTGTATCACGACGGAATACACGTCCTGGTGAGATCATCTTCAAAGGACCTTTAGAAAAGTCATGGGCATCCATCGCACGCGCCTGAACTGGAGACGTGTGGGTACGAAGTAAGATTTCTTCTGTGATGTAGAAAGTGTCCTGCATATCACGGGCTGGGTGATCTTTTGGAAGGTTCATACGTTCGAAGTTGTAGTAGTCTTGCTCCACTTCAAATCCATCCACGACTTGGTAACCCATACCGATGAAGATATCTTCAATTTCTTCACTAGTTTGTGTGAGAACGTGACGGTGACCAGTCGCAACTGGACGACCTGGAAGCGTCACATCGATGCTCTCACTTGCTAGTTGAGCTTCTACTTTCTTTTCTTCCAAGAGCTTAGCTGTTTCTTCAAAAGCGGCTGTTAAGACATCACGAGCTTCATTGACGTGTTTTCCGATAACAGGACGCATTTCTGCAGAAACGTCCTTCATCCCTTTAAGGATTTCAGTCAATGAACCTTTTTTACCAAGGACTGAGACACGCAATTCTTGCATCTCTTTTTCATTTTCAGCAGTAATCTGCTTCAAGCTAGCTAGCGTTTCTTCACGAAGCTCTTTTAATTGTTCTTCAATAGTTGACATAATTCCTCCATCAGTCTCTCGTAAGATAAAAAGAAAACCACATGCCAAAAACTCCACTCGGAGCGTTGACACGCGGTACCATCCGTTTTCATCTGACAAGTCAGACCTTTATTTCTGAATCCCTTCGCAAGTGAATTCACCCAGCTTTCATATAGAGAGCTTTCAGTCACGGCTCTCCTCCCTGATATACTTCCCCTGAGATACTAGTCTTGCAGATTCCTATTTAATTATTATTCATTTTATCAAATTTCAAGCGTTCTTGCAAGATATTTTGCGACTAATCAACATAGTCCCCACCTTCAAAGCCGTAATACTCTTCCAAGCTGAGACCACTTGCAGCGATATCCTTGGCTTCTTTTCCGACGTAGCGAAGGTGCCATTCTTCAGCCATATAGCCCGTTTCTTTTTCCTTACCTTTTAGATAACGGACGACAAAGCCATAGTCAGCCGCATGGTCCAAAAGCCATTGGGCAGCCTTTTCTTCAGTGACTAAGTCTCCATTTGTTCCAATTAGGTCAAAGGCAAGGCCAGTTTGGTGTTCACTGTAACCAGGTCTTGCAGAATAGCGGTCAGCCTCAGCCTTGCCATCTTTATCTACATAGTTTTGATAAAGCTGAGTTTGAGTTTCGTAACTTCTAAAACCACTGTAGTTGTCGCTAATCGGGAATCCTGCTTGTTGCATAGCTGCAATGAGTTTCAACAGTTCTGCCTTAGCGGTAGGATTTTCTCCAGGATTGTAATCTTTGGACATTGGATAATGCTTATTAGCTACAACAATCTCATCGTACTTACCTTGAATGCTGTAGTGGTCTCCTTTGTTAACCACTTCTGCTTTCTTTTGTTTACTTTCCTCGCTACTAGTTGTAACTTCTTGCTCCCTTATGCTTTCAGTTTTTTCTTGAACAGTAGTTTGCTCTGAAGAAGTTTTTGCGTCAGAAGTCTCTGTTTTTTCTTGCGAACATGCTACCAATGTTAAGGCTAATAATCCTGATAAGATAAGGTATCTTTTTTTCATCTGTTATCCTTTCATTTATTCATCTGGTTTAAAGTCTCAGATAATCTTGCAATCAAGTCTTCTAATTTGCTTCCCTTAGCTTGATATTCTTCAGCAACCATTTCTTCCCAAGGAACCCACCAGACTGGACCACGCCCATTAAGTCCGTGTCCCTTCATATCACCAGCTCGTCTTGGAAAAATATGCCAGTGAACATGAGCGTCTCCATTTCCCAACAACTCTACATTCATCTTTTCAGCAGTAAAAGCCTTAGAGACAGCTTCCTGAACCAGACTCATTTCCTCTAAAAAGCGGAGTTTGACAGTTGGATGTAGATGATGCAATTCTATGACATGTTCCTTGGCTAAGAATAGAGTATAGCCTTCAAAATACTGGTGGTCTCCGATGACAACATAGCCCGTTTCTAATTCCTTCACAAAGTAGGGATTATCACCAGACTTTATTAGATCAATTCGATCACAAATCAAGCACATCTTATTCCACCAAGTCACTCTTAAGATAAGCATCTACCATACGCTCAGTAGCAACTACAGAATCAATATGAGTACGCTCGTAAGAGTGACTAGACTCAATACCTGCACCAAGAAGGGCGTGCTTAACCTCTGCTCCAGCTGACATGGCTGCAGAAGCGTCTGAACCGTAAAATGGATAGATATCTAGTTTAAATGGAATGTCTTGCTCTTTTGCTAGAGCAACCAGATGTTGGCGGAATTCATAGTGATAAGGACCTGAAGCATCCTTGACACAGATAGAGACTGTGTACTCGTCTGTCTGCTGATCATCTCCCATTGCTCCCATGTCCACAGCTAGATATTCGACAACTTGACTAGGGATACTTGAGTTAGCACCATGCCCCACTTCTTCAAAGACTGAAAAGGCAAAATGCGTAGTAACTGGAAGTTCAATTCCTTCTTCTTTATAGACTTTAAGGAGATTGAGGAGAATAGCTGCGCTGACCTTATCATCCAAATGACGCGATTTGATAAAGCCTGAATCAGTCACCACAGTTCGTGGGTCAAAGCTGATAAAATCTCCAACTTCGATACCGAGTGCGCGTGTTTCCTTATCATTGGTTACTTTTTCGTCCAAACGTACTTCCATATTGTCCTGCGTACGTTCAGCTGTCCCCGCATCCTTGTATACATGGCAAGAAGTTTGGTGGATCAAAATCGTACCTGAAACTGTTTTTCCTGTACTAGCCACATGAACCGTACAGTTTTCACCTTCAATCATATTCCAAGGATAGCCTCCAATACGGTCCATTTTGAGGCGACCGTCTGGTTTAATAGCACGAACGATAGCTCCCAAAGTATCCACATGGGCAGTCACATAGCGTTGTTGCTCGTCATTTTCACCTTTGATTGTTACGTTGACACCACCTTTGGCAGTACGGACAGGTTGATAACCTAGTTTTTCAAGCGTCTCAACCAAATAATTCGTAATTTCACGCGTAAAACCTGTTGGCGACGCGATAGCAGTTAGTTCTTTAATATATTCTACAGTTTGATTCATTTCTTCACCTCTTCTTACCATTATATCACTTTTCCCATTTTAGTATGTGTAAAAAGGAAAAACTGACATACTTTGATAATGAAAGTATGTTATGGTATAATAAAAGTAGTTCTTATGATGAAAGGAAAAAATATGAATAGATATTTCAAAATGACGCTTCTCTTAGCCTTACCGTTGGCATTCTTGTTGGGATGTTCTAAACAATCAACAACTTCTAACTCCTTAAAAGCAGAAACAAGTGAAGTAAAAACTACCGAAACTGAAACTACTGAGGCTGAAACTACAGAAAAGAAAGCTGAATCAAAAACTGTAGCCTTTGTTCATGACAGTAATCCAGGAAGACATTCTACCTTGACATACACTGTTGAAGGCGATGATGTTATGAAACAAGAAGTTTATAATGTTTTTGAACCTGAAATACTCAATAAGAGCGCCGATGAGATTAAAGAACTTATCGTGAAAACTTATAAAGGGTATGAAGGAATTAAGGGCGTTACACAAAATATCGAATTCAAAGATGGAAAAGTCGTCCATACCATGGTCATTGACATGACTGTAGTCAATCTTGATGAGATGAAAAAAGCAATGCCAAATGAATATTCTGGAGCTGGAAAACGTGTAAGTTTTGCAAAAACTAAAAAAATGCTTGAGGATCTTGGGTATACTGAAAAAACGAACTAAGAGTAATAAAAAAACCTTGGCAGATGCCAAGGTTTTTTATTACATCTCAAAAGCTTCACTTTCTTGTTTGTTAGGAAGAACAAGAGAAAGTAAAATTCCGATAATCGCTGGTACTAACCATGGCAATGAAGCCTTAGCAAATGGTAGAGCATTCACAATGTTGGCAAGGAAGGTCACTTCAAATGAACTTCCTAAGACGCTAGCTATGGCAATAGCAGTTACAAGTCCCATAGTCAATTGCATCCCTGGTTTTGAAAGTGGTACAAATTTGTTCACAATCACAATCATAACAATCACAATGGTGATTGGATACAAGACAACTAGTACTGGCACTGAGTACTTGATAATGGCGCTCAAACCAAGGTTTGCAATGGCAAAACCAATCAAGGTAAAGACAGTCGCATAAACCTTGTAGCTGATTTGTGGGAAACGTCCGTTAAAGAACTCCGCAGTTGACACAATCAACCCTACAGTAGTTGTAAAGCAAGTTACGGTTACCATAGCTGCAAGGAAAAGCTGAGCAGTAGAACCAAAGATTTCTTGAGTCGCTTGAGACAAGATATAAACTCCAGGAGTTCCACCCTTCATCGCTTCTTCTGTTACTGGGAAATGATTCCCAAGGAATCCTAACCCGATATAGAGAGCACTAAATCCTAGAGCTACAACGATTCCAACTACCCAAATGGTTGAAATGTACTCTTTCTTACTTGAGAAACCAAGTTGTTTCAAGGTTTGTACGGCAATAACACTGAAGGCAACAGAAGCAAGTGCATCAAGTGTATTATATCCCTCAAGGAAACCTGCACCAAAAGCTGAAGTTTGGTAGGCACCTGATGCTGCTTGCGGTGCGTTCCCACCATATTTAAAGGCCCCAAGGATAATCAAGACAACAATCAAAATCGCAAATACTGGAGTCAAGATTCGTCCAATACGATCCAAAATCTTTGAAGGATTAAGGGCGATTAAATAGGCTGCAACAAAGTAGAGAATGGTAAAGACAATCAGACCTAAACCCTTATCTGCTTCAGCTAGGAGGGGACTAATACCGACCTCAAACGATGTTGTTGCTGTACGTGGAATGGCAAAGAATGGACCAATCGACAAGTACAAAGCTGCAAGATAAATCGTCGCAAACCATGGAGAGATTTTCTTAGAAATCTCATAGATATAGCCCTTAGGATTAAGGGTCCCAATAATCAAAGTTAGGACGGCAATCCCAACACCTGAAAATACAAATCCTGCAATGGCAGGAAGGAAGTTTTCTCCAGACTGTGCGCCTAGAGTTGGAGGGAAAATCAAGTTACCTGCTCCAAAAAATATTCCAAACAGAAGTAATCCTGTTAAAGCACCTTTTTTAGCCATAAACTCTCCTTATAACATTAAAATACTTTCTTAGTATAACATGTTTAAAGGCATGAAAAGGCTATCTTGAAATAATTCTAAAATGTTTTCAATTTTCTGATTTTTAGAGCAAAAAAAATTCCCTTTAAAACCTTTCTTATTTTCGGTCTCAAAGGGAGTTTTTCTTATTCTAAAGCATCCATGCCACCTTGGACATTGATAACCTCATATCCTTGTTCTGTTAAAAATTGACAAGCGCGTGCTGAACGCATTCCTGATTTACAAATCACGTAATAAAGCTGGTCTTTGTCCAGTTGTACATAAGTATCTGCCAGTTGACTGAGAGGGAAATTATGAGCACCTTCTAAATGAAGAGCTTCAAATTCCTCTACTTCTCTCACGTCCAGCACAGAAAGTGGGCTATTCTGATAAAGTTGGTAAAAATCGTTAAAAGTAATTTCTTTCATTTTTCTTCTCCGAGAATTTTTTGGATTCTATCTTTCAAATCAGGAACCACTTCTTCTTCAAACCAAGGATTTTTTTTCATCCAGATTTGGTTGCGTGGTGACGGATGTACCAGAGGGAAATAATCAGGCAAATAATCTTTAAAGCGATGCACACGATCTGTCACCTTGCCACTGACCTTTTCATGCAGATAGTAAGCCTGAGCATACTGCCCAATCAAGAGTGTTAATTGAATATCTGGCAATTCCTTCAAAAGTTTTGGATGCCATTTTTCTGCAAAACCGGGACGTGGTGGTAGGTCACCCGATTTTCCATGACCTGGAAAGTAGAAATCCATAGGCATGACTGCAAAGTAACCTGAATTATAAAACGTATCTTCATCCACACCTAGCCACTCTCGCAAGCGGTCACCACTTTTATCCTTCCAGTAAAGTCCTGCTTCTTGAGTTTTGAGTCCAGGAGCTTGCCCAATGATATTGATACGAGCAGTCTTTGGTGCTGCAAAAAGAGGCTCGATTCCTTGCTCAGTATAGCTGGCATTCTGTGGATCCGCCATAATGGCTTGCTTGATGTTTTCGATTTGAGACATCTACTTTCCCTCCAAAAAGAAGTCTAAGCATAAAATCTCAGACTTCTAAATCATTATTTGATCAATTCATAGATAGCTTCAGCGTAGATGGCTGCTGCACGGAAAAGATCGTCCAAGGCGATAAATTCGTTGGCCTGGTGCATAGTATCGATAGAATCTGGGAACATAGCACCGTAGGCTACACCACGCTCTAATAGACGTCCAAAAGTTCCTCCACCGATGACTTGTTCGTGACCTTGAAGACCTGTTTGTTTTTCGTAAACATTCAACAAGGTTTGAACGAGTGGATCTTCCATTGGCACATAGTGAGGAGTGTGACCATGTTCAGAAAGGCTGACTGAAGCAACTGGCAAGCTTTCAAGAACTGACTTGATTTGCTCTGGGCTTGTTCCTTTTGGATAACGGAAGTTGAGGGCAATAGTATTGTCAGCACTTGTTTCGTCAAAGCGGAAGACACCCGCATTCATAGAAAGGGCTCCCATCTTTTCATCCACATGAGCAACCTTCAAATTCTTGCCTTCGTGGTCATTCAAGAGAATCTTTCCAGCAATGTCAAGGTAGTCTTTTGCAGGTCCTTCAAAAGCAAATTGGCTGAGGAAGAGAGCAAGGTAAGTCGCACCATTGACACCTGAAGCAGGCATAGCTCCATGAGCTGATTTACCAATTACAGTAACCCTGTACTGACCGTTTTCTTCTTGAATTTCTCCTCTGAGTTTGTGCTCTGCAACGAAGGCATCTAGTTTAGCTTGCAAGTCAGCCAAGTCCCCTGAAACGACTGCAGTTGCTGATTCTGGCACCATGTTTTCACGCAAACCACCTGTAAAGCTGTGAAGACGTGTTGCACCAGTATTTTCACCAGCAAAGTGAAGGTATTCTGTGATATTTCCTTTTTCACCATTGATGATAGGGAATTCAGCATCTGGAGAGAAGCCAAAGTCTGGTTTTGCAAGCCCTACATGCTCAAAGTAGTAGTCCATATCTGCCCAACCTGACTCTTCGTCAGTTCCGACGATGAAACGAACTTTCTTAGAAGTTGGAAGTCCCAATTCTTTGATGATTTTCAAACCATAGTAACATGCTGTAGTTGGCCCCTTGTCATCAGAAGCACCACGCGCATAAAGACGACCATCTTTGATAGTTGGAGTGTAAGGGTCAGTGTCCCAACCACTACCTGCTGGCACTACGTCCATGTGGGCAAAGATTCCGAGAACTTCTTCTCCTTGACCAAACTCGAAATGACCTGCATAGTTGTCGACATTTTTTGTTGGGTAGCCATCACGGTCTGCGATTTCGAGGAATTTCTCCAAGGCTTTTACTGGACCAGGTCCAAATGGATGCTGCGCATCGGCCTTACTGTCATCACGTTCTGAGTTGATTTCCAAAAGGCTAAACAAGTCAGCCAAGAGGTCTTCTTTGCGTTTTTCTACTTCTGTTGTAAAATCAATAACTGTCATTTTTACTTCCTATCTTTTCTCGATAATTTCATCTACTGGCAAGCGGTAGCTTGGTTCCAACTTCTCGTCTGTGTATCCTACTGTAATCAAAAGCTCTGGACGGAAGCGTTCTTCAATTTCCAAGACTTCATTAGCTTTTGATTTATCAAAACCTAGTATAATATTTGAACCAATTCCCTGGTCAGTCAATGCAAGGACCAAGTTCATCGCAACTAATCCTGCATTAAGAGCCAAGTAGTCACTGACTTGTTGTTCATTGTAACGTGCATACTCAGCTGGAAGATTTTTCATAAAGTACTGAAGTTGTTCTTCTGAGAAGTTCTTTGCTCCACCAACACGGGCAATCTTGCGAGCTCGTTTAGCTAGGTCAGTATCTGTAAACAAGGCAATGGTTACAGGGGCAGATGCTACTTGCTCAAAGTTTGAACCGTAAGCCAATTTTGCTAGTTCAGCATTTCTCTCGCGAACCACAACAAACTTCCAAGGCTGACTGTTGTGAGCACTCGGTGCCAAGGTTGCGATCTCAATAGCTGTTCGAACATCCTTGGGATCAACTGGTTTATCAATAAAATGCTTAGTCGCATGACGTTTTTTGTTTAATTCAAGAAATTTCATAAGCAAGTTCCTTTTCTAATTCTACTGCTTCCATTTTACCACATTTTGAAAGAGCTTGCATAGATTTTTCATAAGTAGAGACCTTTATCCCATCTCTTAACCAGGAATTACAAACTTTTCGATTTAGTTGTAAGCCATAATAAAAACTTTCTGCACAAGAAAAAGTAGACGATTAGTCGCCTACTTTACTCATATTATTGCGCTGATACAATTTTACTTGCAGATTCAATCGCTTGTTTCATAGCATCACGTGCAGTCTTCAATTGTTGAAGGAAAACAGTACGTGCTTCTTCTGGCATTTCTGTATCATCAGAACCAGCGCTTGACAAGCCATCATTAAATGCCTTTCTTGAAGTTTCTAGTGAGTTAAGAGCAGGTTCCACTTGTTGTTTATAAGCATCTTTTTGAGCCTCAGGAACTTTGTCACCGATTTCTTCAACATATTTCTTATAGCCGTCAATCAACTTACCAAAAAGAGTTTTCATATCTCCAATTGTTTTAGCGTTGTCAATTTCTTCATCTGTTAGAAGAGTAACTTCAGATGTGTTTGTCTTTGAGTTATCTGTTTTTGATGAAGCTGATGTTTGTTCAGTCGTGCTTGAAACTTTACTTGCAGAATCAGAAGATTTATTTCCACAAGCTGCTAAAGTTGCAACTGATAAGAGCACAAGGCCCGCAGTAAGAAGTTTTTTCATGACTATCTCCTTTAAATAGTTTTATGATACCTATATTTTAAAATAAAATAGTTTTATTGTCAAACATTTACCGAATTATTGAAGCTAAAAAGCTCATTGAGTTCACTATTTTTAAAATCTATATTAAATTTATCGAAAATGTTCAAAAGATTATCCAAGACCGAGGTTTAGACTTGAACGTAGTCGACTTGGAAAGCAATGATAATCCAAATAACTACATTATCTTCTCAAGCGATGGAAAAAAATTAAAGAACAATTTTACAAGGTCCTCAAAGAACTCTACCAAGACGGAACCCTTGAAAAACTCAGCAAAACCTATCTCGGTGGTTCCTACCTACCAGATCAATCTCAATTACAATAAGATATATTAAAAACGATTGGCTAGTCCAATCGTTTATTTAGTATCTGTTAATCAAAGCAACTCTTACAAAAAATCAAAATAATTCTTCACATCCTCCACATAGCCATGCTTTTCAATTAAACTAGCTAACAAATCTCTATTATGGCCTTGATAGTTGTCCTCTCGCCGCAATTCTTCATACATTTCGATAAAGGGAAGGCCCTTGGTCTTGGCTGATTCTAGCTCTGCTTCATAGTCATAAACAACCTTACGAAATTGGATATTGACTAATTCACCATTTTCAACCTCAAGTAAGGCATACTGGGCACGGTGATTTTTCAGCCCTACCCAGTCAAAATAAGGCATACCAATCGAACCTGGATTGATGATTTGTTGACCTTGGCTACCATAACGAAGCAACTGCTTGTGAACATGACCATAGACGGCTACATCAGTAGTTTCATCAAGTAGCTGGTCAAATTTTTCGGTATCATTTTCAACCAGCAAATCACCACCATAATTTTTCTCAGGTAAATTATGTGAAAGAGAAAAGCGCAAGCCTTCTACTTCTTTCTTGGCTACCATAGGTAGATTTCTCAACCAATCAATATGCTCTGGGTTTAGATGCTCCATCAGATACTGGGTCAATCGCATAAGCTGGATTTCTTGGGGATCCTCTAAACCATATTGCCCATCTAAAGCCTCTAACACACAATCATCCCAGTTGCCTCGAACAGATGCTGTAATGGGAAGGTCTTTCAAAAGAGCCACCAAGTCATTTGCTCCCGGCCCAGGAAGAAAAATATCTCCCAAGAGCCAATATTCAGTCGCTCCCAAATTTTTAGCGTCCTCAAGCACTCCAGCTAAGGCTGTCGTATTGCCATGAATGTCTGATAAAATTGCAATCTTATGGTTCATTTTCTGCTCTTTCTTTATTGGATAGCATTCAGGGTATCCAAATCACTCTTATTTTTCTTCATTATAGCATAAAATCGTAGAAGATTTTCACATAGAAATATTATCACCAAGATTCTTTTAAAAATATGTCAAAAATAGTTGACATTTTATTTTTTAAAAGATATACTATAGTCAAATATATGTGACATAATCAAATAAGGAGGAAGCATGAATCGTGTGAAAGAATTCCGCAAGGAATTGGGCATATCCCAGCTCGAACTTGCCAAAGATATCGGTGTCTCTAGACAAACCATCAACATGATTGAGAATGACAAGTACAATCCTACCCTGGAACTCTGTCTCAATCTCGCTCATAGCCTCCAAACAGACCTCAACAGTCTCTTTTGGGAGGACGAATTTTAATAAGGAGAAGAAAAATGAAAAAAGAAACTCTCACTGAAAAACTCATCAAACGCACATACGGCATTTCTGGACCACTTGATGAACACAAACGCCGCGAGGCGGACCGCATCGGAAATAAAATCTTTATGGTTCTCTTCTACCTCATGGTTTTTGGCAATCTCATTCCCTTTGTCCTTGCTTATAAATATCCACAAATCGTCGCATTTGGATATCCAATCATCATCTTTCTGGTTTCTATGGTTTGTGCTATCTATGTCAGCACTCAAACTAAAAAAACAGGTATTACTGCTATCGACCCTGATATGTTGAGCCAGAAAGAACAAAAACAATTGCGCTACCCTGGTCTTAAAGCTGGACTTATCTATGGAGTCTTTATGTTCTTTGGCATGCCACTTCTCAATGTCTTAATAGATGATAGCAAGGACTATTTCGCCTCTCTTTTCAATCTAGGTCATTTCACATCAATTCTTTTCGCAGCCTTCTTTTTCGGATTAATGATGCAACCTGTCGTCTGGCTTCGCATTCGAAAAGCCAAAAAAGATCAAGACGACTATTAGGAGGAAAATTATGAAATCATTACAAACTTTAATTCTCAGTAATATTTTGGTCAGCATCTTTGTTACCTTTTTCCTAGTTTATGGTCAAGTTACACGTCCTTTTCTGATCATCTTCCTTTTAGCCCTTCCGGTCTTGAATAAGGGACAAAGGTTTCAGAAAATCACATCAAAAAAAATACGCCTCTTAAACGCATCTCTCTGCTTTATCCTCGTATCTCTCCCACAACTAATAACGAATTCTATGGATTGGAGATATCTACTATTTCTAACTATCTGTATCGTTTTTAGTCTAGTCTACTTCTATACTCTCTATCAACTCTTTAAAGAAGTTAAGCAAAAAGATTGTTATTAATCTGTAGAAAAACAAACCCCTAACACTTCTCCGTGCTAGGGGTCTTTTAGTTCCTTAAATATCGTATATACTCTACTAATACGTAGATGAGGATTGTTAAACAAATGATAATCTCTAACCAAACGAGGAGGTTGAGAACCGGAAACTGCAGAATGCCTTGGGCCATTTTCAATGAAGTTGCCGTGATGATGGTTGGGAAGGTTAGGGCTGAAAAGGCTGGTTGGAAACCTTGTTTTAAAATCCTTGGTAAGCGACTAAGAACAAAGAAAAAGAAGGCCTGTGATGCAAGGATCATGACCAGTAAAACCCAGTTAGGAAGACCTGGGCCTCCTATCCGAACCAGTGCTGCCAACAGTAGAGAAAATGGAGCACAATAGATTCCTTCTTGACCCATTAAAGCTAGTGGCAATGGATTCTTTTTCAAATCTTGATAAATGAGAGGATACAGGATGAGGGTTAAGATAAAACCAAAAATCCAAGCTCCATAGGCAATACCAACTATCCCCACCACGGGGTAGGTCAAGCTTGCTACTGCTATTCCTACATAAAGAACAGTCCAAGTCGGTGTAGCACTAGCCCTTGGCTTAGTCTGAACGTAATTGATAGTAAAGTAGATAATTAAACCTACATCCAGTAGAAAGGCAAACCACCAGAGAACTTGTGCAATGATACTCAAGCTCATAGGTAACACTCGCAATAAATAAGTCGATAAAATCATCCCTGCCATGGGAAAGGTCGCCATTCCTGACAAGAGGGGTGCTTTCTTCAGTTCTTGCTTGCTTACTTGCCAATCACTAAGATGACTGTAAATAAAACAAAACCATAGAATCAAGCCTGACAAACTAAGCAAATGAGAAAGAAATGGGAAGGTATCTAAGATAAGATTTCCTGCACCAGCTAATCCCAATAAGCAACCTGAAAAGGCTAAGGGGAGTTTCTTCATGTTAACCTCCGAAAATAACGTTACTATCAGTATAGCATAATTAAAGCTCAGCTAGACAAGCCTTCATCAATTTTTTTTGGCTATAAAACGATTGTCCCCTTTTAAAATACTCACTAACAATAATGATTAAAATAAATTCATCAAAAGAGTACCTATCACTTGATAGGTACTCTTTTAACATTTCATTCTATAGCTTGGTTAGCCTTTAAAGGTAACGATAGTCGCTCCAGAACCACCTGCATTTTGTGGCGCATAGCCAAAGCTCTTGACTTGCTTGTTTCTTTGGAGATATTTAGTTACTCCTTCACGGATGACTCCTGTACCGATACCATGGATGATGTCTACTTGAGCCATGTTGTTGAGCAGGGCTTGATCGATAAAGTCATCCAAGGCTTCCATAGCCTCCTCATAGCGTTTGCCACGAAGATCAAGTCTAGCCTGCGGTGCTTTACCAACAGCGCGCTTGACCACGTTGACTTGTTTCTTCTTGACTGGTGCTTCTTGCTGAGCTTGTACCAAGTCAAATTCTTTTTCCTCAAGGGTCATCTTGATCAAGCCAACTTGGGCTTCCCAACGACCATCCTTGAGTTGATTGGTCAAGGTACCTCGTTGACCATAGCTTAAAACGATGATATCATCTCCAACTTTTGGAGCTCGTTTTTTCTTGGCCTTTTGGAGAACCTTGTTTTTAGAAAGATCAACTTTTTCAGGAGCTAATTTTTTGAGCTTAGCCTTGGCTTCGATAATCTCATGTGGTTTTAGTTGTGATTTGCTATGAAGATTTTTTAGAATATCATCACTTTCTGCCAGAGCCAATTCAACAATCTCAGCAGCTTGCTCACGCGCCTTATTGAGTTCTGTTTCCTTCTCACGATTAAGCTCGTTGTAGAGTTTTTTAAGCGCACGATTCATCTTGAGGTTCTCTTGCTCGACTTGGCGAATATTCTCAAGACGTTTACGACTTTCAAGTGTCTGCTCTTCTAATTGCTCAATGATACGATTGACATCGTTGTCTTGGTCAATCTGCTTGCTAGCATCACCTACAATGACATCTGACAAGCCTAGACGCTTGGCAATTTCAAAGGCATTGCTTCGACCTGGAACTCCTTGCATAAAGCGATAAGTCGGGCGCAGGCTAGCTGTATCAAATTCCATACTGGCATTCTGAACATAGGCTGTTTCAATCCCGTAAGCCTTGAGCTCAGGATAGTGAGTGGTTGCCATAGTCTTGACTTGACGCAAACGCAAGTCTTCTAAGATAGACATTGCAAGGGCTGCCCCTTCCTGAGGATCAGTTCCTGCTCCAAGCTCATCCAGTAACAAGAGCGAGTTTTGGTTGACTTTACCCAGAATATCAACAATATTAGTCATGTGACTAGAGAAGGTTGAAAGACTTTGTTCAATGGATTGTTCATCTCCGATGTCTGCAAAAATCTCCTCAAAAATCCCTACACGACTACCTTTATCAGCTAGAATTGGCAGTCCAGACTGAGCCATGACCTGCGTTAAGCCTAAGGTCTTCAGCATAATGGTCTTACCACCCGTATTAGGACCTGTAATAACGATAGCTGTCAAATCTTTCCCAAAGTGCACATCATTTGCGACAGCATTCTTAACCAAGGGATGGCGAACATGGAGGAGTTGAATTTCCTGTTCCTCAGAGACTTGAGGGACCACTGCTCCAGTTTCTTGGATAAAACGTACCTTGGCGCGAATCAAATCCAAACGTCCAATAATCCAGGCATCATTGGCAATTTCAGCCGCATGCGGTCTTACTCGTTCAGAGAGTTCTTGGAGGATACGCATCATCTCATAGCGTTCATCTGCACGAAGACTAGCAATTTCCTCACTTAGCTTAACTACTTCACGAGGTTCGATATAAACAGTGTTCCCACTGGCAGAAATATCGTGAACGACCCCAGCAATCTTGTTCCGATAGGTATTTTTAACTGGAAGAACTTGGCGACCATTTCTACTAGCGACAATCCCTTCTGTTAACATCTGCGCCTTCTGTTTGAGAAGGTCTTGCAGGACATCACGGACTTGACTTTCACTATCATGGATTTTACGGCGGATTCGTGCTAATTCTTCACTGGCAAAATTTTCGATAAAGCCTGCTTCATTGATAGCTTGGAGATTACCTTGTAGATGTGGGAAGTCGTGAAGTTTCTCAAACCAATTTGCTAAGTGATCCAAGCGTACATTTTCAAGATTGTCATAGAAGTTTTTCAATTCACGACTGGCAAATATGACACGTTTGAGAAGAAGAAATTCCTCGATATTAAGGTCAGCCCCCATCTCCAAACGTTTGCAGGTTGCAGCAATGTCTTTTGTTGCTGAAATGCTAAAATGAGGATACTCCACAAAAAGCTCCTGCATCTCCTTCATCTCTGCGAAAGCCTGTTTTATCTTGTCACCTTTATCCGTTGGAGCAAGTTCTTTTAACTGCTCTATTCCCTGCTCGGTCAAAAGATGGGGTTCAAATAGAGCTTTGACCTTGTTAAATTCTAACGTTTCTAGTATTTTTGTATTCATTTCATTTCCTTAGTAAAAAAGTTATGGCTTTTTGTCATTTTCAAGTTTTTAAATCAATCTCTTACTTTTGAAATTGTAAACAAAAGGCTAGGAATAGTTCCCGCCCTTTTTATCCGATTAATTTGGTAACCCAAAGCTGCTTAATCAAACTGGTTGTGAATGGAATGCTTTGGATGATATGTCTAGCTACAAAGCTATTCTCAAGTGAATTTTGAACAATTTGTAATGGTACAGTCGCGAGGATCGTTAGCATCATCTGAAGGACAAATAAGGTTACTCCGACTGATAGAACACCCGCACCGATACGGTAGTATTTCCCATCAAGTATCTTAGTTGGCACCAGGTTTACAAAAAGACCAAGCAAACGACTGATGCAATAAAAGACTGTAAAGGCCAAGAGAAAACCGATACCCGCATAAAAAACCTTATCCAATTGGAAGAGTTGATTGGATGGGAAAAAGAAGGTACCCTGTCCTTCCTGAGGATTAGCATATGGGATTAGTAAGTTGAACTTCTGTCCTAAAGACTGGTAAGACTTGCTTGCAAAATAAGCAGAGACAATCGTTGCCACAAGATAAAATCCTTGTAATACGATTCCTCTGCGATAGCCAATATAAAAGCTCCAAGCAAGGATTAATAAGAGAAGGATAGAAATCATAGGGAATCCTCAATCTTACTCTGCTCCTGTTTAGCCGCAACCACCTTATAACGGAGCGATTCTAATTCTTGCTCCTTGTCATCAAACTCAATCTCACGGCTAAGCTGGGTAGATAGGCAGTTAACTGCTAAGAGGATAGCTATTGTCTCATCATCAGCTCCAGGCATTTGTTCTTTAATTGCTTCATATTTTTCCGTCGCAACCTTGGCAATCTCCTCCATAAAAAGATTGTCATGTTCAGTTGTCAGCGTTAATGTTTTTTTCCCAAATGTAAACTTGAATCGATTTAAATTTGCCATAAAATTCACCTCACGATATTATACCAAATTTCACTAAGTTTGTCAGTTTTAACCAATTCTAGCGCTTTTATGGTACAATAGAGACTATGGCAAGTATCACATTAACTCCGAGTGAAAAGGAAATTCAGGATTTTGTTCAAAAGCATCAACATGCACTCACTCCTAGTAAAAATCCCTATATTCGCTACTTTTTAAAACTTCCTCAAGCCAGTGTTTCCGTCTATACATCTGGGAAAGTCCTATTGCAAGGGGAAGCCGCTGAAAGCTTTGCTAGCTTTTTCGGTTATCAAGTAGCACAAGTAGTTAGCGGGCAGAATTTCCCCTTGATTGGAACAGATGAGGTTGGAAATGGTTCCTACTTCGGTGGTCTGGCTGTAGTGGCGTCATTTGTAACTCCTGATCAGCATGACTTTTTACGAAAACTTGGGGTTGGAGATTCTAAAACACTAACTGACCGAAAGATTCGTCAGATTGCTCCCCTTCTTAAGGAGAGGATTCAGCATCAAGCACTCCTTCTTTCGCCAAGTAAGTATAACGAAGTCATTGGGGAACGTTATAATGCTGTTTCGGTCAAGGTAGCTCTTCACAATCAAGCAATCTATCTCCTCCTTCAAAAGGGAGTTGAACCTGAAAAAATTGTTATTGACGCCTTTACTAGCTCACAAAATTATGAAAAGTATCTAAAAAATGAAGCCAATCATTTTCCTAATCCAATCACGCTAGAGGAAAAAGCTGAGGGCAAGTACTTGGCTGTTGCAGTTAGCTCCATTATTGCGCGTGATCTCTTCCTAGAAAATCTTGAAAACCTAGGGCGAGAGCTTGGCTACCAACTTCCGAGTGGGGCTGGTGCCGCTTCTGATAAGGTTGCCAGTCAAATTTTACAAGCTTATGGAATGAAAGGCCTCAACTTCTGCGCCAAACTTCATTTTAAAAATACTGAAAAAGCCAAAAAACTTCTATAGAGGTGAACCATGAAATATTTAAAATCATTTATAAGAGAATGGGGAATTTTCTTCCTGATTATTGCATTAGTAGGTCTCAGCCGTCTCTTTCTCTGGAGCAATGTTCGTGTAGAAGGACACTCCATGGACCCTACTCTAGCTGATGGAGAGATTCTCTTCGTTGTCAAACATCTCCCTATCGATCGCTTTGATATAGTTGTCGCTCATGAGGATGAAGGGAATAAAGACATCGTGAAGCGAGTCATCGGATTGCCAGGTGATACCATCCGTTACGAAAATGATAAGCTCTACGTCAATGACCAAGAAACTGATGAGCCTTACCTAGCTGATTATCTCAAACGCTTTAAAGAGGATAAACTTCAAAGCACCTATACTGGAGAAAGTTGGGATGGAAAAAAAGGCGAATATTTCAGAAGCCTTGCTGAAAAAGCTGATGCCTTTACCTTAGATGTTAATTTCAATACTAGCTTTACCTTCACTGTTCCAAAGGGAGAATACCTCCTACTTGGTGATGACCGTCTAGTATCTAGTGACAGTCGACATGTTGGTACTTTTAAAGAAAAAGATATCATTGGAGAGGCTAAATTCCGTTTCTGGCCACTCAAACGTATCGGAACATTCTAATAACACTAAGAGGCCGAGAACACGAATCTCAGCCTCTTCTCATTCTATTCTGAATGATTTGATTTCATTTAGGAATGTAAAGGAATTATATGGAAGTCTATTTTACAGGTACGATTGAACGTATTATTTTTGAAAATGTCAGCAATTTTTACCGTATTCTACTCTTAGATATAGAGGATACCAATGCTGAGGAGTTTGATGATTTCGAGATCATTGTTACAGGGACCATGGCTGATATCATCGAGGGAGAAGAATACACTTTTTGGGGGCAGATTGTCCAACACTCCAAATATGGTCAACAACTACAAATTACCCGTTACGAAAGAGCAAAACCAACTAGTAAGGGATTGGTCAAGTATTTCTCTAGTAGTCATTTCAAGGGAATTGGTCTTAAAACCGCTCAAAAGATAGTAGAACTCTATGGAGAAAATACCATTGATGAAATCCTAGAGCATCCTGAGAAACTCAAAACCATCTCAGGGCTGCCTTCTAAAAGTCGTGAGGCCTTCGTTTCCACGCTTCGCCTCAACTACGGGACAGAAATGGTCTTGGTCAAGCTTGCCAACTACGGAATTCCCAATAAATTAGCTATTCAAATCCAGGATACCTATAAAGAGGAAACCATCGATATCGTTGAAAATTATCCCTACCAACTGGTAGAAGATATCAAGGGCTTGGGCTTTACTATCGCTGACCAATTGGCGCAAGAATTGGGGATTGAAAGTCAGGCTCCAGAACGTTTCCGAGCAGGGCTCGTTCATAGTCTTTTAAATGCTTGTATGGAAAGTGGGGATACTTATGTTGAAGCTAGAGATTTATTGGAGAAGACTCTAAATTTGCTTGAATCCTCACGTCCAGTAGAATTAGAACCCAGTCAACTTGCTCAAGAATTATCCAATCTTATTGAAGAGGAAAAAGTTCAACAGGTTGACACCAAAATCTTTGACAACAGTCTCTTTTTCGCTGAAGAAGGGATTCACAATCACCTCATTCGCATCCTTGAAAAAGAAGAACCCAATAAACATGAAATAAAAACCATCCAGGAGCATATCGCAACTGTTGAGAAGGAATTAGGCATCCAATACGATGCTATTCAAAAACAGGCTATCTGCGACGCTATCCAAAACAAGGTCTTTATCCTGACAGGTGGACCTGGTACGGGTAAAACCACTGTTATCAATGGGATTATTGGTGTTTATGCTCTAATGGAAGGACTTGATCTCAAGAAAAAGAGCAATCTACCGATTCTCCTAGCTGCTCCAACCGGTCGCGCCGCTCGTCGCATGAATGAATTGACAGGCTTGCCTAGTGCAACCATTCACCGCCACTTGGGGATGACTGGAGACGACGACACCAGTCATTTGGAAGATTATCTAGATGCTGATTTTATCATTGTGGATGAGTTCTCAATGGTGGATACCTGGCTAGCCAACCAACTCTTCTCCAATATCTCCTCTAATAGTAAAATTCTCATAGTTGGAGATAGCGATCAGTTACCTTCTGTTAGTCCTGGTCAAGTATTAGCTGACTTACTCCAGATTTCGAGTATTCCTCAAACACGCTTGGAAAGAATCTACCGTCAGAGCGAAGAATCAACCATCGTCACCCTTGCTAGTCAGATTCGTCAGGGAATTTTACCTGCAGATTTCACTCAGAAAAAAGCAGATCGTTCCTACTTTGAAATCGCTAGTAACCATATCCCTGCGACCATTGAAAAAATCCTAGATGCTGCTATTAGAAGTGGCATTTCTGCTCGTGATATCCAAGTTCTAGCTCCTATGTACCGTGGTACAGCAGGAATTGATGCCATCAATCAACTCATGCAAGAACTGCTCAATCCTCTGCAAAAGGGACAAATTAGTTTTGAAGCAAGTCAGTTTCATTATCGCACAGGCGATAAGGTCATTCATCTCGTTAACGACGCAGAAGTCAATGTCTTTAATGGAGACTTAGGCTATATTACAGACCTGATTCCTGGAAAATACACTGAATCCAAGCAAGATGAAATCATGATCAATTTTGATGGCAACGAGGTATCCTATCCTCGAAATGAATGGTACAAAATTCGTCTGGCCTATGCTATGAGTATCCATAAGTCTCAGGGTAGTGAGTTTCCAGTTGTGATTTTACCGATTACCAGTGCTAGCAAGCGCATGCTGGAGCGAAATCTCATCTACACTGCTATCACTCGCGCCAAAAGCAAACTCATCCTACTTGGTGAACTACAGGCCTTTGACTATGCGACCAAGCACATCGGAACAGCTCGCAAGACCTATTTAATTGAACGTTTCAGCAACTTAACTAAAAGCTCTGAAGAAGTAAATGAGCCTATTCTTGAAACCACAAATCAATCTACCCCTCATCAATCCTACATCCTGACCGAAGAAAACTGGTCTAGTATCCCAGCTATGATTGGAATTAGCCAGGATGACCTTCAGGAGTTTTTCGGAAAATAAAGCATAAGAAAACCCACCGAATCCGGTGGGCTTTTTATCTTTTCAGATTATTTTACTGTTGCAGTGCTTGTAATCAATTCAACAGCTTTTTTGATTGTGATATCGTGTTTCAACATATCTGCTGAAAGCAAGCTTTGTACTTGGGCAACTTCCATGTTGTAATCTGCAGCCAATTGCTCGATTTCTTTTTGGATTTCTTCTTCAGTAGCGTCAAATCCTTCAGCTTTCGCAACCGCTTCGATAACAAGGTTAGTCTTAGTGCGTGACTCAGCTTCTGCTTCGTATTGTTTGTGAAGGTCTTCTTGAGTAGTTCCAGTGATTTGGAAGTACATGTCAGGGTTGATACCTTGACGTTGCAAGTTGCCAAGGAATTCATTTACTGAACGGTGAACTTCTTCGTGGATCATTTCTTCTGGAAGATCAACGATTTCAGCATTTTCTACAGCTTTATCGATTGCTGCACCTTCAACGGCATCTTTGTATGCTTCTTCTTTAGCAGCAGCCAATTCTTTGCGGTATTTTTCTTTCAATTCGTCAAGAGTTTCAACTTCTTCGTCGATGTCTTTTGCAAGTTCATCATCAAGTGCTGGAACTTCTTTAGCTTTAACTTCGTGAATAGTTGTCACGAATTTAGCTTCTTTACCTGCAAGGTCTTCTGCTTGGTAGTCTTCTGGGAATGTTACGATAACGTCAACAGTTTCACCAGCTGAGTGTCCAACCAATTGGTCTTCAAATCCAGGGATGAATTGTCCTGAACCAAGTCCAAGTGAGAAGTTTTCGCCTTTTCCGCCGTCAAATTCAACACCGTCGATAGAACCAACGAAGTCGATAACAACAGTGTCGCCGTTTTCAGCAGCACCATCTTTGATAACCAACTCAGCCAAGTTGTTGCGTTCGCGTTCGATACGAGCATCTACATCAGCGTCAGTCACTTCTTTATCTACATCAACTGAAACTTCAAGGTTTTTGTATTCACCCAATTTAACTTCAGGTTTTGTAACAACTTCTGCAGTAATAACCCAGTCTTGACCCTTTTCCATAGAAGTTACGTCAATTTTTGGTTGAGCAACTACTTCAAGTCCAGCTTCTTTTACAGCTGCTTCATAAGCATCTGGCAAAAGAGCGTTCATTGCATCTTGGTAAAGTGCTTCTTCACCAAATTTTTGGTCGAAGATAGGACGTGGAAGGTGACCTTTACGGAAACCAGGAACATTAAGAGTTTTCTTTACTGAGTTAAATACACGGTCCAATTCTGGTTTGATTTGGTCTTGAGAGATAGTGAAAGTCAAGACACCACGGTTTGTTTCTTTGTTTTCAAATGATACAGACATTCTGTCATTTCTCCTTAAAATTTTTAATACAGTCCATTATACCATATAGTAGCGAATTTTTTCAAGTAATGGATGCGCTTTTCCTCCATGCTTAAGTTGCTTTCAAACTTCTCTAAAATTCGTCAGGGCCTACCAAGTGGTGCTGAAAGGCATAAACAGCCACCTGGGTACGGTCACTAACCTGAAGTTTAGCAAGGATGTTTGAAACATGAGTTTTAACAGTCTTTAGAGAGATAAAAAGCTCATCTGCGATGCGCTGATTTTCATAGCCTTTAGCGATTAGTTGAAGGACATCTCGTTCACGAGCTGTCAAATCTTCATGTAGTTCGACGTGATTACGGTGGTATTCTACCTTCTTGCTCACCTCTTGTTCAATAGCAAATTCACCGGCTGCTACCTTACGAACTGCGTGTAGCAACTCATCTGCGCTCGAAGTTTTAAGCATATAACCCCTAGCCCCAGCATTCAAGACCGGCATGATTTTTTCATTGTCTAGGTAAGAAGTCACAATCAAGATTTTAGCCTCTGGCCATTCCTTGAGTATAGCTAGGGTAGCGTCAATCCCATTGACTTCAGGCATGACAATATCCATGACAATCACATCCGGACGAAGCTCCAAGGCCATAGAAATCCCTTCCGCACCATTGGTTGCTTCTCCTACAACCTCTACATCATCTTGTAATTCGAAATAACTTTTTAATCCCAGACGCACCATTTGGTGGTCATCTACCAATAATAGTTTCATCTTACTTCCTCTTATTTATCTAAATCAAGTAAGGGAATACGAATATCAACTGCTAAACCTTGCTTGGGTGCTGTTAATAGTTGTACGGTCCCTGCCATATCTTCCACTCGTTCTTTGATATTCCGTAAACCATAGCTCAGTTCGTCTCCATCATTTAGCTGAAAACCACGACCATTGTCTGTCACCTTCAATTGTAACTCGGTTTCGGTTTGATAAAGGTAAACATCTAGACAGGAAGCTTGAGCATGGCGAAGGGTATTACTGATCAATTCTTGGACAATACGGAAAATATGCTCTTCAATCTTTTTAGGTAATGCAGTTACCTGATATTTAAAGCTTACCTTTAGATCACTTTTTTCTTCTAGTTCTTTAAGGAGTATCTGAATCCCCTCCACCAAACTCTTTTGTTCCAGTTCAATAGGACGCAAATGCAATAGTAGAATACGCAAATCTCTTTGAGCAGTCTCCAAAATAGCAGTCACACTCTGGAGTTGTGTCTGCATCTTCACTCTGTCTAACTTAGAAGCTTGCTGACTGAGACCTGATAGTATCATATGAGCAGCGAAAATTTCTTGACTAACCGTATCATGCAAGTCACGCGCGATTCGCTTGCGCTCCTTTTCAACAATTTCTTCTTCTTTGACCAAGGCCTGATTGTCTGCTTTTTGGATAGCTTCTGTCAACAAACCAAGCTTTCCTGACAAGTTTCTAAAACTTGCATCTAAATCAGCATCTCCAAGCCTTTCAATCTCTTTACCAGCTAGCAGACGTTTAAGATTTGCTTGGATTCTTCTTCTTGAAATTTCGTCAACCATTGTCCAAAATAGGACTAATAAAAAAGCTAGGGCAAGGCTAAACATCAAAGCTAGAAAGAGGACTTTTTCTGTCTTTTCTAAATCTTGGAAGAGAGAAGTCCACTCCAAATCTAAGACCTTAAAAATGCTTCGAAATAGAAAAGCAACAAAGAGAAATGAGGTGAGTCCAATTAAAATATAGGGTTGCTTTTTCATCCTCTCACCACCTCAACATCTCCAACCATGGTTGTCAAAAGAATCTTAACACTCTTAGGACTCTTGAGATAATCTCTCGTTTCTTGATGGAATTGTTCATTGCGCAAAGCTCGCTTAGGCTGGTCAAAGAAGGTTAAATCTCCATACAAAGAATTAACACTGAGGCTGACTTCTACATCCACTGGTACGATAATTCTAGTCGTACCGACCAGTTTTCTCAAGATGATGACATTATCATGATTGCTCAAAATCACACGTTCTAGATGAATGGTATCCTTCCCCATGAGACGAAAAAGATTGATATCGTCAAAACGGCAAGTCTGGTAACTTGAAAAATGGTGAAGATTACCAAACCAGCGATTTTTCTCTCTCTTCACCGTCACAACTTCTTCAAAAATCAGATTGGTATCTTCTCTTTCCTGGTTCATCATAGGATAAAGTAAGAAAAGGCTGTAAATCAAAGCTACAAAGATGGCTAAAATTACAAAGGGATTGAGCATGATGATAAAGAAAAATAGAATGCTCACTGCCACTAAAATGAAGTTATTCCCCTGTCTACCAGTATAGTATCGAATCAGCAGTAAAAACAAGAGCAATATTAGTAGAAAACGGGAAAAATGCTCTGATACCATCATAATCAGAGCTCCTGTCAATAAACAAGCTTCAATAAATAGAAAAATTTGAAATTTTCGCATGTATCCGTCCTCTCTATGTTATTGTATCACAAAACCAAAAAGTCACATCAGTCTGAGGAATGATAAAAAGACCGGGACCAAAATCCCGACCTCCTTATAGTTGATCTTTTGCTTCTTTTAATTTCCCATAAAGGAGATACTCGACCTGCTGCAAATCCTCAATCCTTGCACAATTAAGGGCACACATAATCAAGCGTAGGTCTTCCTTCCAACCTTCAACAATGGAAATAACGACATCAACTGAGTAATTCTCAACCAGTTCTAACATGGTGCGTGAGAGTCCAACCGCCTTGGCTCCAAAGACCAAGCATTTGATGATATCTAGTGGATTGCGAACACCTCCGCTTACCAGAAGCTCCATCTTATCTTTCCAGTCTTGGGCATTGATAAGAGCCTGCATGGTCGATTGCCCCCAATCATTGAGGTAGTCCCGTTGACCGCTACGACGATTTTCGATATAGGCAAAACTAGTTCCCCCACGGCCAGACAAATCAACCGTACGTATGCCTATCTCGTATGCCTTAGCAATGGTCTTCACATCCATACCAAAGCCGACCTCTTTTAAAACAAGGGGAACAGAGATTTGATCAGCATAATCTTTCAGATTGTTTTGCCACAATCTAAATTGACGCTCACCTTCTGGCATGAGCAATTCCTGCATAACATTCACATGAACTTGTAAGAGAAGGGGATTCATCTCTTGGACCGTTTGTAACCCCAGTTCAACAGGTTTGTCCAAGCCAATATTGGTTCCAAAGAGGAGGTCTGGGTGATTTGACTTGACAGAGAAAGAGTCATCCGATGGATTCTTAAGTGCCGCACTGTAAGAACCCGTCACAAATAAAATTCCACAGGCCCCAGCCACCTGAGCCAATTTTTGATTGATTTCTCTGCCCCGATCACTCCCACCTGTCATGGCGTTAATATAAAAAGGAAAATCCCATTTGCGCCCTCCAAATTCTGTAGAAAGATCAATCTCATCTAAGTCATATAAGGGTAGTGAGGAGTGGATTAACTCCACTTCATCAAAACTATTATAAGAACTTTTTTGTTCAAGGGCATAGCGGATGTGCTCATCCTTCCGATTTATCGTCATGTCCTATCCTTTCTTGATATAAGAGCTCAATCCCTAGATCAGCCCAGCGTTTTTTCAGTAATGTGGTCGAATCTTGGTCAAAACTAAGGGCAATGCCGCAGTCTCCACCACCAGCACCACTACTTTTAGCAACAGCTTTCAAGTCATGACTGGCATATTTTAATTGTCTGAGAGAAGGGGTGTAAATATCTGAACTCAAGTTTTCTAAGAGTTGACTAGCTTGTTCTAGTAGCTCCATTATCTTTTCTTCTTGGCCTTCATGCAAAGCCTGCACAAAAGAGCCTACAGTTTCTTTTGAAGCCCGCAAAAAACTAGCATTCATATTGTTCTTGATTTGCTTAACCATGTGACTAGACACCGCTACTTCCTTGGTCCAACCTACCAGAAAATCAAAGTCCAAGGCCGGTTCAACACTCCTAATAAAAAAGCCCCAATCACGTGCTAATACAGTTGGCAAGTCTTCCTTTTCTAGCCATTGTGCCACTTTCTCCCGATCAAATGACTGATAGAGTACCAGGGCTTCTGAAACGATACAGGCGATGTCTCCCATAGAGCCATTGTCTCCACGTTTGAGAAGTACAGCACTCGCTAGTTTAAACAAGAGGTCTCTTTCGGCTGGTCTTTCATAAAAAGCAAGCATGGCCTTGATGACCAAGACAACAACACTACCACTAGAACCCAGACCAAACTTCTTGCCCTCACGCTCCATTTTCCCGCGAATCTCTAAAGAAAAAGGTTGCAGTTCAACTCCTCGGGAAGTCAGATATTCCTCCACCAAGGCAACTGTTTCTTGAATCAAGGCATAGGAAGAATCCGGGCGCATGTCTACACTATAAGTAAACATATCTGAGTAGAGTCGATAAACTTCTGAGGACTCAATCTCAGCTGTCATATAGATGGGAATAGCTTTTATTAGTGCCAACTGTCCTGGTTCTAAAATGGCATACTCACCAGCCCAGTAGAGCTTCCCACAAGTTTTAACAATCGTCATCTTGGCTCAAATCCTTTGTCTTTGAAACGATTAAGCGATAGCGTTGACCTAAGAGTTCTGATAAATGTTCCAAGTCTTTTTCTAAACAAAGAACCTTTACATTAGGCCCCGCATCCATGGTGAAGTAACAAGCTTCTCCTTGTTCCCTAAGCTGACGAACAAAATCCATAGCCTCATAACTCGCATCTGTCAGATAAGAGAACGGCGGATTTGCAGTTTTTGTCGTAGCATGCATGGCAAGAGCGTTCTTTTCTGTTAATACTCCAACTTTCTCAAAGTCATTTTCCTTGAGATAGACTAACATATCCTTGTAGTCTTGCTCAGACTGACGAATCCAGTCCTCAAATGTTGTTGAAGTCTCCACGCAGAGTTTCATGCCATCCCGACTAGAGATTGGTTTTTTCTGGTCTTCCAAGACCAACATAATCATAGCTAGTTTCAAGTCAGTTTCAACTGGATAAATCTCTCCACTATCCTTATCCCAAGCTGCTATCGGTCCATAAAAACTACGAGATGAAGAACCAGATGCGAACTTAGCTTCCAAGGCCAATTCTCTGCGATTCAGTCCAAGTTGGAAATATGCATTACAAGCTTTGACCAAGGCAGATAAACCACTGGAACTTGAAGAAAGACCTGCTGCTGTTGGCATATTGTTCTTAGTATCGATACGAACAAACCCTGCTCCTTCAGGACGGTAGCGGTCAATGATTTTACTCATCTTGGCATGCTCAGCTTCGTTTTGCAACTGACCATTGATGTAAAAGGCATCCGAGCCTGCATCTGCTGGCAAAGGAGAAAGGGTCGTCTCCGTATACATATTTTCTAGGGTTAGAGAGATACTGCTAGTTGCAGGAACCATCTCTTTTTCTGCTTTCTTACCCCAATATTTGATAATAGCAATATTGGCATAGGAACGTACTGTTACAGGCTTTCGATCCATGTCTGAACAGCTCCTTTCTCTTCTAATCTTTCTGCGAGTTCATGCGCTTGGCTTGCATTAGCAACCAAGGCAATGATGCAACCTCCTAGACCACCACCACTCATCTTGGCGCCTAGAGCTCCATGTTCAAGGGCAGTCTCAACCAAAGCATCTGCCTCAGGGCTACTAACTCCGATTTCTTTTAGATTTCCATGAGCTTTGGTTAGAATTTCACCCAGCTTCACAGCATCTTTTGTTTTAATTGCTTCTTCAGCTTCTTGGGTCAACTCTCCAAGTGCATACAAGAAAGGTAAAGCTTCCTTACCCTTGCTCTCTACAACTTGAATAGCTTCACGAGTGTGTCCATAGACTCCTGTATCTGCAATGACCAGATAAGCCGACAAGTCCATGGCTAGTTCTTCAAAACCAACATTCTTGATAAAACGGATAGGCTGGTCACTAAGACAGGTCTTGGCATCCAATCCGCTAGGATTCATATGGGCAATCATCTCAGCGCGATTAACCAAAATTTCTAAAACATCATGTGGAAGTTCCGCTTGGTAATAATCAAATACCGCTCGTATAGCCGCAATACTTATGGCTGCTGAAGAACCCATCCCACGTTTTTCAGGAATAGCCGAGTCGATTTGACAACGAATGCAAGCATCCTGGATAGTTAGATACTCAAGGGAAGCATAAACAGCCATAGACAAGGTGTCCTCTTCAAAAAGACGCCATGGTGTCGCTGCTGGAACCACCCGACAAGTCACTTCAACCTCTAAAAGAGGCAAGGAAATGGCTGGGTAGCCATAAACCACTGCATGCTCTCCTATTAAAATAATTTTACTATGTGCCTGACCGACACCAACTTCTTTTGTCATTTAATCCTACTATCAGATGAAAATCGTCTTTTTCTAGATAAAATTTTAGAACTTTATTCCTTTCTATTTTATTATATTTTCACAAAAAAAGCGATTGTTTCCTTCACAATCGCTTGTTTTCATTACTGAACCCACTCACCATTATAGTTGACGTAGTAGCCACCTACAGTAGTATTCACAGCCAAGGCACCTGAACTATAGGCATAGTACCATTTACCGTTAACTTGGAACCATCCAGTCTTCATATCGCCATCACTTACGTTGAGGTAGTACCAAGTTGAGCCGTCTTGAAGCCAGCCTGTCGCCATAGCTCCTGATGAACGGAGGTAATACCAATAGCCATTGATAGAAGCCCAACCTGTTTTCATATCCCCATTTTCAGTGTCAAGATAATACCAAGTTGAGCCGTCTTGATACCAGCCAGTTGCCATAGCTCCTGATGAACGGAGATAGTACCACTTGTTACCAAGATATTGCCATCCCGTTTGCATTGTAGCAGTTGTTGGATCTAGATAGTACCAAGTTGAATCATCGTTTATCCAGCCACGTGCGAGCTCCCCAACAGTCAATCTGTTGATGCGAGAATCAAAGCCACCATCCTTCTGTAAATAATACCAGTGCCCCTCGTCATAAATCCAACCAGTTTTTAAGGTGTGATAGCTACGCTGATCTTCAAAGTAATAAACGCGTTTCTCTGCTGGACTATCATATTGTTCCCCATGATGTTTGTTGGTATTTGTTGCAGTTTTTGCTTCCAAAACTTGCTTGCCAACAAATTCTTGTAGTACTCCATCTTGACCAAAGTAAAACCAATCTGGTCTAAAAGCAACATCTTGCCTTATAGAAGAACCAATCGTAACCCCTTCGTGTGGAGCAGGTATATATTGCCATCCGACAACCATCTCTCCAGATAAAGGATCAAAATAATAGTACTTACCATCAATCACTCGCCAGTAGGTTTCTTTGAGTTCCCCCTTCTTGAAGTAGGTTCTACCATTTTCTTGGACAAATTGCCAGCCTTCTGAATCAGAATCATCCGCAAATACCGTACTTGTTGCTAACAGACCAAAAAAGAATACTGTTAGACCGACTTGCATCATTTTTTTCAAAAATTTCATTCTTGTTTCCTCCAAAATGATTGTAGCAAAGACAAGACTATATGTCAATATATAATAAACTCAAAAAAAGCAGTTACATAACTGCAACTGCTTTTCTATTCCTGCATGGTATAACCCACACCACGCACGGTTTTAATGTAGCTCTTTTGACCTTTTACGTCAAGTTTGCTACGTAGATAACGGATATAAACATCCACGATATTGGTTTCGGTCGCACTTTCATACTTCCAAACACTTTCCAGCAACTGCTCACGAGTTAAGACCTTCTTGCTTCCCATAAGGGTTGCTAAAAGGTC
The DNA here is from genome assembly GCF_047464155.1 of Streptococcus infantis. Taxonomy (GTDB): domain Bacteria; phylum Bacillota; class Bacilli; order Lactobacillales; family Streptococcaceae; genus Streptococcus; species Streptococcus infantis_U. The sequence continues at coordinate 229,389 of NZ_JASHCL010000003.1, read as the reverse complement.
ATATTCACGACGTGTGAGAGCAATCATCTCATCTCCACGATAGACAGTGTGGTTTGCTAAATCCATACGCAGATTTCGATAGGATGTAGGAACCTTCATTTGACTACAGTGTTGGTCTATAAAATCCCGACCTCGGAAAATTGCTGCAATACGAGCCACTAGATCATCGATAATGACTGGCTTGTAGATATATGAAACAGCAAAACGTTGGATTGTTTCAAGTTGGTCTTGCAATTCTTCTCGATGGTCCAAGACCATGATCACCGAAGCTGGCTTGGTCCGACTCAACTGTTCTGCAAAATCCTGGGCTGTCATATCCCCTAGATGAGCATTCAGTAAAATCAAGTCATAGTCTGTCTGAAGAGCCATGGAGAGGGCTTTTTGTCCCTCTTCTACCTGATCAACTCGGTATTGCTCTTTTTGGAGTTCCAGACTTAAAAAATGAGCTAGATTTCTTTCTTTCTCAAGTAATAAAATCCGTTTCCCCATGGCTGACCTACTTATTTTTCGTCATACCAAGAGTAGTGGAATGTTCCTTCTTTATCCTTACGTTGGTAAGTGTGAGCACCAAAGTAGTCACGTTGTGCCTGGATCAAGTTCGCTGGAAGATCAGCTGAACGGTAGCTATCAAAGTAAGTAATCGCTGCTGAGAATGTTGGTACTGGTACACCAGCTTGAACAGCAAGAGCTACGATATCACGAACTGATTGTTGGTACTTAGCAGTGACATCTAAGAAGTACTCATCCAAAAGAAGGTTAGGAAGATCTGCATCACGGTTGTATGCATCTGTGATCTTTTGCAAGAAACGAGAACGGATGATACATCCATCGCGCCAGATAGAAGCGATATCTGCAAATGGCAAGTTCCAGTTGTTTTCTTTAGAAGCTACACGTAATTGCGCAAAACCTTGTGCGTATGAGATGATTTTTGAGAAGTAAAGGGCTTGACGGATTTTTTCAATCAATTCAGCCTTGTCGCCTTCAAATTTGAAAGCGGCTGGTTTTGGAAGAACCTTGCTAGCGTGTACACGTTCTTCTTTGTAAGTAGAGATGTAACGCGCAAATACTGACTCAGTAATGAGTGACAATGGCACACCAAGGTCAAGGGCTGATTGACTAGTCCATTTACCAGTTCCTTTGTTTCCCGCAGCATCCAAGATGTAGTCTACGATTGGACCATCTTGACCTTCATCATCTTTACGGCTCAAGATATCAGCTGTGATTTCAATCAAGTAGCTGTCCAATTCACCCTTGTTCCACTCAGTAAAGATTTCAGCCATGTCTTCTGCTGAAAGACCGAGCAAGTGTTGCATCAAGTCATAGCTTTCTGCGATCAATTGCATATCACCGTACTCGATACCATTGTGGACCATTTTCACATAGTGACCTGCTCCATCAGGACCGATGTAAGTCACACATGGTTTTCCATCTTCTGGTGCTTTTGCAGAAATTTCTTCAAGAACGTCAGCTACCAAATCGTAAGCTTCTTTTTGTCCACCAGGCATGATAGATGGTCCTTCAAGGGCACCTTTTTCACCACCAGATACACCTGTACCGATAAAGTTGATACCTGAGTTTGCCAACTCTTCATTACGACGGATAGTATCTTTATAGAAAGTGTTCCCTCCATCAATCAAGATATCACCTTTGTCCAAGTGTGGAAGAAGGGCTTGGATTGTTGCATCTGTACCAGGTCCTGCTTGAACCATAAGCATAATACGACGTGGTTTTTCAATAGAGTTTACGAAGCTTTCGATATCATAGCTTGGCACAAAGTTTTTATCAGGATGGCAAGCAATCACATCTTCAGTTTTTTCTTTACTACGGTTATAAATAGCAACTGTATAACCACGAGATTCGATATTAAGGGCAAGGTTACGACCCATTACGGCCATACCAACAACACCAAAGTTAGCTTTTGTCATGTGACACTCCTCTTATTTAATATGTTTTATTTTATCATGTTTATCTGTGAAAAGAAAGAATTTTATAACAATTTGACTAGTAGTCTAAATCATCCGCATGGCCAGAACCATTCCCTACAAAGTAACCTGTCTTACAGTTAAGGGTGAAGAGATAAGTTCCATCTGGTTTATAAAGGTTGTAATAACCATTGCCATTAACGATATTTACAGGTTCCAAGATATATTGGTTTCCAGTGATATATCCACGTGCACGGGATGTCTCAAGAATTCTTTCAAGGACACCATCTGCAAAAGTCCAGGCAGGATTACTAGTATCATTAACTACGGATTGATTATACGGTACTCGGCTCACACTTCTTTGCAAATTAACGCCTTCGCTTGATAAGCCACCATTAGTAGATGACGCAGGCTCGTTTGTTGAAGTAGATGGACTACTTTCTGTAGTTGGACTTGAAGCTTCTTGGCTAGCAGCAGTCGTTGAAGCTGTACTTGTTGTTGTACTTGCTAATTGACTCTTACCAAGACTGATTGCTTTATCTAGAAGTTTGTCAATTTCTGTATTACCAGTCTTGATATCTGTAAATTTAGCATCCGCTTTGATTTTTGCATTTGTATCCAAAACACCATCTGTAATAGCTGGAGTTTCAAATTGTGCATTCACTTCTTGGATAGCTTTTATTTGGGTTTCTAGACTATCGTATTTTGATTTAGCCAGAGTGTGTTCTCTCGCTCCTTCAAGTTTATCTAGAAGTTCCTTCAATTGATTCAGTTGACTAAACTGGCTATTTTTAAGAGCTGTTTTGTTTTCATCAGTATAAAACGTGTCGTAGAGCGCATTAAATTGTTCATAGACCGACTGATTACTTACCAAGCCTGAATCTGCAGCCTTAGTTTGAAGTTCTTGAGAAGAGCGCGCAATCTGACGATAAACGTAATAGCCACCTCCAAAAATTAAGAGGATTACTAAAATAATAGCTGACAAAATTGCCCATTTCTTTTTATTTTGTGGTTCATCATCTGCTTGAGCAGAACGAGATAAGGGTTGAAGTTGATCTTCATTTTCCTCATAAACCACTGCAACTTCGGAGTTATCAACCTCAGCCATTTCCACAGCTTCCAATTCATCCTTAAAAGGTTGCTCGAGAACTCTCGTTTCCTCTTCTTCGGCTTCTTGGGCAACGATTTCAGTTGTATCTGTGGCTACTGCAAGAGCAATTGCTTCCTCTTCCGGACTTAAGACATTTTCTCGTTCAGTAGTTTCTCTAACTTCTTGGATCATATCATCCAAGCTTTGAGTAGATTCCTCTTTTTTCGTTTGTAAATTTTCAAATTTGTCTGCTTCGATTTCTTCACGGTGTTGCTTGATATATTTATCTAAGATGGTATCATCTGGAGTCACACCTGCTTCAACCTCTTCGTTCTTACGAATAGCCTGACCAACCGTTAAATCTTTAGCTTCTTCAAATTCAAATTTAGATTCTTGTTCACCTTTATGATGACGATCGCGTCTTTTCTTACTCATCTGCATTCCTTTCTTTTTTAACATCTTGCCTTTTCACACGTTGACCAAAATATTGATATAAATCAACTTTCAAGGTACCGTTATAGAGTTTCCGTTTTTTATCTGCCTGACTACCATATTTACTTTCAAAAGCTTCATCACTAGTCAGGATAAATTTACTCCATGTTTTAAGGGGAGCAAATACTTCTCCCATCTCAGCATAGAGCTTGGTTACTCCTGCATCATCTGACAAGCGTTCTCCATACGGTGGATTCGAAATAATAACTCCATTGATCTTGTCCGTTCGCAAATCCTGCACGCGCATCTGCTTAAAGTGGATATCCTTAGAAACTCCCGCAGCCTGAGCATTTGCCTTAGCAATTTCCACCATGCGGCCATCGATATCACAGCCCATGATGTCTAGCTCAATTTCACGATTAATCTTCTTGCTTGCTTCTGTGCGGACTTCCTGAATTAAACGATCACTAACCCAGTTCCAATCCTCAAAAGCAAAGGAACGGCGCAAACCTGGCGCCATATTACGAGCAATCATAGCTGCCTCAATACAGAAGGTCCCTGAACCGCAGGTCGGATCAATCAAGGGTTTATCAGGATACCAGTTTGATAATTGCAGAATTGCTGCTGCCATGTTCTCTTTAATAGGAGCACCACCTTTTTCAGTACGATAACCTCGTTTGAAAAGACTAGAGCCACTTGTGTCAATCATGATAGTCGCAACATCTTTAAGAATTGAAACCTCTATTTTAAACTCTGGACCATTTTCCATCAGCGGAACACCTTCTGGTCGAGCATAATGTTTCTGCAATTTCTTAACAACTGCCTTTTTAGAAATAGCTTGAACACTAGGTTCATTATGAAGTTTTGATTTGACACACTTAGCCTTTGAAATTGGAAAACGCGCTCCAAGTGGTAAATAGTTTTCCCAATCTAAGGCGAAAACTCCTTGAAAAAGTTCTTCAAATGTTTTTGCAGGAAAAGTCCCAACAACAATCTTAATCCTATCTGCAGCTCGTAGCCACAAATTAGTTTCAATAATTGCCTTTACATCTCCTTCAAAGCGAACGCGACCATTCTCAACTTGACAATCATAGCCAAGTGCACGCACTTCACGACCTACAACAGCCTCTAAACCCGCTGCAGCAGTCGCTATTATATTAAATGTTTGTTTCATGTCAGTCTTTAAAGACCTTTCTCTTGTTCACCTTTAAAAAATGAGGTTGAGAAAATTTCTCAGCCCCAACCTATATGCAATTTTCTATAAGCCATGTTTTGTTCCAGAAGCGACTAGGACCACTTCTTTCGATAATCATCTGTCTACCACTAACAGCTAGAAGCTGCTAGCAGTCAGAGTACTACGTTCGTTTCCGCGCACTCCATGCCCCGACCAAAATTTGGGTTGCTAGCTTGAGGGGTTTACCGCGTTCCACTCTCTCTGTTTCCAGAGAGACTTCGTCACTGTGGCACTTTCAGAGCTACTAAAACATATCCGAAAACTTAGTCTATTCACTCGCCGTAACGATTTCTCGTCCCTAGGCTTATGGTTTCGCCTAGCACAAACACTACAGGCATCACAGCCTGTGCTAGCATGGACTTTCCTCATGAAAAGATAAACTCTCCACGCGATTATCCAAAAATTGCACAACTGTATAATTCTTAGAAATCAGAATTTTCTACAATTTGTTTGCCAAATACTTCTTTTTCAAGACGATTCAAGCGTTTCAGGATATCAAAATTAGTCATAGAAGTCGTACTTCCAAGCTCAGCAGGTTCAGACGTTACAGATACAGGTGCCGCCTGAGGTTTGTTCGCCAATTGCTCTTTCAATTCTGCGACTTCCAAACGTAGTGATTTAACCAACGCTGCATAGGTTTCATAGTCCTTGATAACGTCATCTAAGAATTCATCTACCTCTGCTTTACTGTATCCACGTACTTCTCTTCCGAAATCCTGCTCAAAAATATCCTTTGCTGTAAAAATAATACTTGCCATGTCTCTCTCCATTCTCAGTTACTAGTATTATTATATAAAAAAAGGCAAACAAAAAGCAAGGTCAAAGCCTCAATTTTCGGAAAAATTTTCGGCTATTTCGTTTAATTCCTCAAATGTTAATCTTTTTGTCATATAGTTGTCTTTCTTTTTCATCAGTTCGTAAAAAAATCTCATTTTTGTTTCGTTGTCTTCGTCGTAAAAAATATAGGCGCCATCCGTATTTTCGAGTAAAAAAATCTGATAATCTCTCAATTGGCCTTTGTGCTCATAAGTTGGATAGGCATATTTGACAAAATCGACCTGTTTAAAATCACTCAATTTGACCTGGTTAGCCTCATTCCAGTTTGATCCATGTGTCTCAAAATCAAAAATAGTCGCTAGTTGAAATTCATAGGCCTCCTTCATGTCTCTAGCTACTTCTAAGACCCAGTGTTCAAAACCAAGAGTGCCTGTGAAAACTAGCCATTTCAACCCTTCCTCAGCTAATCTTTCCAAATCTCTACGAATGGCTTTTTTTATAATTTTTAACCGAATATCCTTTTCATTTAACAATCCTAAATCAAAAGCTGAGTATCCTAAAACCAAGGCTGTATGCATTTTTTCACCCTTTCTGTTGACCTTTGTGGTATAATAAAGTGATGTTATTGTACCAATAAGGAGGATTATGGTCAACTATCCACATAAACTTTCATCTAAACCAAGTAAAACTTCTCTGCCCCAAACTAAAAATTTCGCAAATCGAGGGATGAGCTTTGAAAAGATGATAAATGCTACGAACGACTACTATCTATCACATGGAATAGCAGTCATTCACAAAAAGCCAACCCCAGTTCAGATAGTTCGAGTCGACTACCCTCAACGGAGTCGCGCTAAAATTGTCGAAGCCTATTTTAGACAGGCTTCAACTACTGACTACTCGGGTGTTTATGAAGGATTTTATATCGATTTCGAAGCCAAGGAAACCAGACAAAAAAATGCTTTCCCGATGAAGAACTTCCATTCTCATCAGATTTTGCATATGGAACAGGTTCTTGAACAAAAGGGTATATGCTTCGTCTTAATCCACTTTTCTTCTTATCAGGAGACATATTTATTACCGGCGATTGACCTCATCCATTTTTATCATCAGGATATGGGAAAAAAATCAATGCCGCTTGATTATATTCGAGATCATGGTTATGTGATTGAGCAACAAGCCTTTCCTCAAATACCATACCTCGATATCGTCAAACAACATTTACTAGGTGGTAAAACAATATGAATAAACATTTTTTCTGGCGCATTGCTAAATATCTAGGAATTGGATTTTTAGCAGCTTTTATTGCTGCAATATTGATTGGTGGAAGTGTCTTCTTCTACTATGTATCTAAAGCACCAGAACTTTCTGAAAGCAAACTTGTCGCAACAACTTCAAGTAAAATTTACGACAGTAAAAACGAATTGGTTGCTGACTTAGGAGCAGAGCGTCGTGTTAATGCTCAAAGCAGTGACATTCCTATTGAACTTGTAAATGCAATAGTATCAATTGAAGATCATCGCTTCTTTAATCACAGAGGAATCGATAGCATTCGAATAGCTGGAGCTTTCCTGCGAAACTTAACTAGTAGAGGTGGCCTCCAAGGTGGTTCAACCTTGACGCAACAGTTAATAAAATTAACTTACTTTTCAACATCATCATCAGACCAAACAATCGCACGTAAGGCCCAAGAAGCTTGGCTAGCTATTCAGTTAGAAAGAACTGCGACCAAACAGGAAATTTTGACATATTACATCAATAAAGTATACATGTCAAATGGTAACTATGGAATGCAAACTGCAGCTCAAAGTTACTATGGTAAAGATTTAAAAGACCTATCAATTCCACAACTTGCTCTTCTAGCCGGAATGCCACAGGCACCTAACCAATACGATCCTTATTCTCATCCAGAAGAAGCAACAGAACGTCGTAATCTAGTCCTATCAGAGATGCAAAAGCAAGGCTATTTAACAGCTGAGCAATATGAAACAGCTATCAACACACCAATCACTGATGGTTTACAAAGTCTCAAAGGAAGCAACAGCTACCCTCCATATTTAGACAATTACCTCAAAGAAGTGATTGAACAAGTTGAAACAGAGACAGGCTACAACCTTTTAACTACTGGAATGGATGTCTACACTAACGTAGACCAAGACGTTCAAAAACGACTTTGGGATGTATACAACACGGATGAATATGTAAACTATCCAGATGATGAAATCCAAGCAGCTTCTACTATTATTGATGTATCAAATGGTAAGGTTATTGCTCAACTCGGCTCTCGCCACCAAGCTAGTAACGTATCTTTCGGTATTAACCAAGCTGTTGAAACTAACCGTGACTGGGGTTCTACCATGAAACCAATCACAGACTATGCCCCTGCATTAGAATATGGCATTTATGACTCTACTGCCTACATGCTCAAGGATGTTCCGTACAACTATCCAGGCACTAACATTCCTGTTTATAACTGGGATAGGGGGTATTATGGTAATATTACCCTTCAAACTGCTATCCAACAATCTCGTAACGTACCAGCCGTTGAAACTCTCGATAGAGTTGGACTCGATAAAGCAAAAGGTTTCCTAAATGGTTTAGGCATTGATTATCCAACCATGGTATACGCAAACGCAATTTCAAGTAATACGACCGAATCAGGTAAACAGTACGGTGCAAGTAGTGAGAAAATGGCTGCTGCCTATGCTACTTTCGCTAACGGTGGTATCTATTATAAACCAATGTACATCAATAAAATTGTCTTCAGTGACGGTAGTTCAAAAGAGTTCTCTGATCAAGGTACTCGCGCTATGAAAGAAACAACTGCCTATATGATGACAGAAATGATGAAAACAGTATTATACTCTGGTACAGGTCGAGATGCTTATATTTCATGGCTTCCACAAGCAGGTAAGACTGGTACATCAAACTATACTGATGAAGAGATTGAAAACCATATTAAAACAAGTCAATTTGTTGCTCCAGACGAAATGTTTGTTGGTTATACCCGTAAGTATTCAATGGCAGTCTGGACCGGTTACTCAAACCGCCTTACTCCAATCGTTGGTGATGGCTTTACTGTTGCCACTAGCATCTATCGTTCTATGATGCAGTATCTAGCAGAGGATGATCACCCTAGTGATTGGACCATGCCAGAAGGACTTTATAGAAGCGGTGATTACGTCTTTAAGAATGGGGCACGTAGCAACTGGATTCCCCAAACAACTCAACAATCCTCAACAACAGCTTCCAGCTCAACAACTGAAAATCAAACTTCAGTAGCTGAAACTACTAGCCCAAATACTGCTCAGAATCCAACTGCTCCAAATACAAATACAAATCAAAACCCTCAACAAAATCAAAATTCTCAAGGACAACAATAATCAATAAAAACCTAGGAAACATCTTCCTAGGTTTTTATTTACCAAAAGATGGAGTTAATCACTAACTCCATCTTCTTTTATTTTACATGGTTTGCAAGATCTTCTTGCGCTTTTTTATTAGATTCTTCTTTTTCTTTCTTCCATTTATCTTGAGCTTTTTGATATTCATCAGCAGTTACTGGTTTATCTTGAAGTTCAAGGTACTTGTACAAGAGGGCTTCACTCATACCCTTGTTACCTGAGTATGCAAATGGAAGAGTATATGGTACCATCTTAGACAACATTGGACGTCCAGTTTGAGAAGTTGTTGGAATAATCAAAGCGCTATCTGTCAACCAAGCTTGGGCAGCAGCATATTTATCATAACGTTTTGAAACATCAGTGTTTTCGTTTCCGGCTTCAACAACCATCTTTTCATAATCTTCCAAACCAACTTGTTTGGCAGCAGCGTTGTTTGTACCAGCATCAAATCCTAGATAAGTCTTCGTGTTTTCACCAACAGATGGTTTGATGATATCAAGGTAAGTAGATGGGTCAATGTAGTCTGGAGACCATCCAACGTTATCTGAGAGATCCCAATCTTCTCCAGCAGCTGTTTCAGCAAAGTAGGTAACATTTAAGACTTCATCTTTTTGAAGTTGTTGAATATCAACAACGACATTGTCAGTTCCTAATGTTGCTTCAAGTGATTGTTTCAATGACTGAACACGTTGAACTTTTGTAGTATTAGTTTGGTCAACTGGCATATCCAAATGAATTGGGAATTGAACGCCCTCTGCTTGGAGAGCTGTCTTAGCTTTAGCAAATTCTGCTTTCGCTTTTTCAGGATTGTAAAGGCCATCTTGAGCATCATCTAGATTAACATCTTTCCACTCATCACCATAGGTTACCAATTTTTCCTTAACTAACTCACCAAAGTTTTTACCATCAGCTTGAACAAATGTTGGTGGTACGAACAAATTACGAAGAAGTTTGCTTGCTCCGCTTTCTCCGTTTACTTGAGAAGCATAGGCTGTTCTATCAAAACCAAAGGCAATGGCTTGACGGAAGTCTTTGTTTAGGAGAGCTTTTTTAGTTGATGTCTTTTGCTCATCTGTAGTCTTAGAAGTATACTTGTAAGACTGACGGTCAATATTTGTCCCAACTAAGAAAGTAGCAGAATCTTGTGGTGTATAAACGATGTTATCCTTAAACTCTTTTTCAAGTTCAGGATATCCTGCACTTGTTGGGAAGAGACGAGCCATTGAGAAGCCACCATCCTTAAAGGTGTCTGCAAGTTTGCCTGTATCTTGACCATCCCAGAATGATAGTTTTACTTTATCAATATGAACATTGTCCTTATCCCAGTAGTTTGGATTCTTTTCAAATTCTACTGAAGATTTTGCTACCAATGATTTCAACAAGAAAGGACCGTTGTAAAGAATACTGCTTGGATCAGTTGCTTTGGCAAAGTCACTTCCTTTAGAAGTAAGGAATTCTTCATTGACTGGTGCAAGAATACCCATGGTTGTCTTAGAGTTCCAGAAGCTTTCTGGTTTATTCAAAGTGTATTGAACAGTTTGATCATCAATTGCCTTGATTCCAACTTCTGAGAAGTCTTTTACTTCACCTTTGACATAAGCGTCAAGACCTTTAATGGATTCTTGAACAAGATAAAGGGCCTCTGACTTATTATCAGCTGCATATTTAAGACCTGTTACAAAGTCTTGAGCTTTAACAGGTGCATACTCTTCACCTTCAGAAGTGTACCACTTAGCATCTTTACGGATTGTATAAGTGTAAGTCAAACCATCTTGAGATACTGACCAGTCTTCTGCCATAGATGGCACGAAGTTCCCGTAACGGTCATTCTCCATCAAACCGTCAACAACATTACTTGTGATATTCGCAACTGCAGCCTTACCTGTTGTCAGATAGTTGAGGCTGTCTGGATCTGTTTCATAAACGTAAGAAAAAGTTTTCTCACCTTTTGCACTAGAGCCTGAGCCTGAACAAGCTGCCAAAACACCTGACGCTAATAGAGTCACTCCTGCTAGGGCCATTACTTTTGAAAATTTCATAATAAACTCCTTTTTGACTTTTTATACATTATAGTCCCTTTTTCGCCAAGTGTCAATACAATTTTCAGAATTTTTCAAATTGATTTGAAAATTTTTTCTTCCTATATTTTTAATATGAAAATCTTTTTAGGAAAATTTCTATCATTGACATTTATCAACTATAGCTTTATGATATAATGAAAGAAGAAAGTTGAAAGGAAATACCATGTCAAAAGAAGTTATTGTTGAAAGTTTTGAACTAGATCATACGATTGTAAAAGCTCCTTATGTCCGCTTGATTGGAGAAGAGACTGGACCGAAAGGAGATATCATTTCTAACTTTGATATCCGCTTGGTTCAACCAAATGAGGATTCTATCCCTACTGCTGGACTTCATACTATTGAGCACCTCTTGGCTAAGCTCATCCGTACTCGCATTGACGGTATGATTGATTGTTCCCCATTTGGTTGTCGTACAGGTTTCCATATGATTATGTGGGGACGTCATACTAGCGCTGAAATTGCTGTTGTCATCAAGGATTCACTAAAGGAAATCGCTGAGACTACAACTTGGGAAGATGTTCCTGGAACAACCATTGAGTCTTGTGGTAACTACAAGGATCATAGTCTTTTCTCTGCTAAGGAGTGGGCAAAATTGATTCTTGAACAAGGAATTTCAGACGATGCTTTTGAGCGTCATGTCATTTAACAAAAAAAGAACCAGCTTTTCAGCTGGTTCCTTTTTTGATTCACAAAACCTTGATTTAGGCTTTTTCACGAATGACCAAAACACCATCTTCCATATCAGCTTCTAGGTGTTTAGCATCAAGATTATCCAAGTGGAAATCTGTCACTTTATCACGGATTTGTTGTTCAACCACACGACGGAGAGGACGAACACCCATGACTTCATCATAACCTTCTTCAGTCATGTATTCTTTGGCAGCTTCGCTCACTGCCAAGTCGATTTCTTTCTTAGCAAGTGTCTTATTAACATCAATCAACATCAAATCTACAATCTTAGAAAGATCTTCCTTGCTCAAGTGTGAGAATTCAATCACAGCGTTGAAACGGTTGAGGAATTCTGGACGGAAGTAAGGTTTCAAACGATCCATGAGTTCCGGTTTATCAGCATCTTCTGTCAAGTTAGCTTCGTAACCAAAGCCTGCATTTGAAGTTGCGATAATCACCGTATTCTTGAAGTTTACAGTGTTACCTTGACCATCTGTCAAACGACCATCATCCAATACTTGAAGAAGAAGAGTAATCACTTGAGGGTCCGCCTTTTCAATTTCGTCGAGAAGAACGATTGAGTAAGGGTTACGACGAACACGTTCTGTCAAAGTATTGCTATTGTCATCATAACCAACATAACCAGCTGTTGTACCAATCAATTTAGAAACGGCTGTGCGGTCGCTGTATTCAGACATGTCCAAACGGATGATCGCATCTTTAGTTCCGAACATATCAAGTGCTAATTGTTTAGCCAACTCAGTTTTACCAACACCAGTAGGACCTACAAAGAGGAAGCTACCGATTGGGCGATTTCCTTCGTCAAAGCCTGCACGGTTCCGACGGATCGCTTTGGCAACGACTTCAACAGCCTTGTCTTGACCGATAACCTTAGTTTGCAAACGGTGGCCCATATCTTTCAAACGTTCAATATCAGTTGCACCCATTTGTGAAACAGGAATACCTGTCATACGTTCTACAGACTCAGCTACGTCATTTACAGTCGCTGTCACCTTGTGATCTTCTGTATGGTTAGCAATTTGCTTTTCAAGTTCTTCGATACGAACTTTTGCATTTAAAGCTGCTTCATAATCTTCTTTAGCAGCCGCAGCTTCTTGTTTAGCTTTTTCTTCTTCAATTTCATGTTCCACAGCATGTACATCTGTTACTGGATGTTGTGCAGCTAAGTGAGCAGCTGTCACATCGACAAGGTCGATAGCCTTATCAGGCAAGCTACGTTGTGGAATGTATTGAACAGAGTAATCAACAGCTGCTTTCAATACTTCATCTGGCAAGATGACGTTGTGGTGTTGTTGATAAAGATCACGAATACCTTGAAGAATCTTGAAAGTATCTTCAGCAGATGGAGCATTAACTTTTACTTCGTTGAAACGACGAGCAAGGGCTGCGTTTTTCAAGATGGTATTACGGTATTCATCTTGAGTTGTTGCACCAATCACTGTCAATTCCCCACGTGAAAGAGCAGGCTTCAAGATATCCGCAAGTCCTTTAGATCCTTGACCATCACCTGTGCTACCAGCACCAAGAATTTGATGAATTTCATCGAAGAAGAGGATAATATTCCCAGCTTCTTTGACTTCGTTTACCAAGTTTTGAATATTTTCTTCAAAGCTACCACGGTATTGCGTACCAGCTTCAAGACCTGAAATATCAATAGAGATAATTTCTTTGTTCTTGATTGCTGCTGGAACATCACCATTCACAATAGCTTGTGCAAGGCCTTCTACTACAGCAGTTTTACCAACACCAGCATCACCGACAAGAACTGGGTTATTCTTTGTACGACGAGAAAGGATTTCAGATGTTTCTTGAATCTCCTTATTACGTCCAATAACTGGATCCAACTTACCTTCACGAGCTTCTGCTGTTAAGTTACGCCCAAGTTTTGCAAGAATACCATCTTGTTTCATGGCTTTACCTTGAACGTACTGAGCTTGATCACTTCCTTCGCTAGGAAGTTGACCTGTTTGACGGTAAATCGCGAATTCTTCAGGTGTTACTTCACGACCGTTAATCAAGTAACGACGATTTTCAGAACTGTATCCACGCATACCACCCATCAATTGGTTAAATAAATCATCCATGTTGTTAAAGTTATTAAAGTTGTTGTTCATATTTCATACCTCGTTAAATTCAAAATTAGTTAGTCAAATTAATCTGACTTTCTCTGACCTTTGTTTTAAAAATTTTAGACTAGCAATTTGCTACTCTACGTATAATTTCTGGTTTCTCTTTATCCAATACAGATTTTGTAATTGGAATTCTAAAAATACTAATGTTCATCATAGGTTGTACCTCATTTCTAGGTTTTACCCATACTTTGACCTTAAGATAAATTACACAATCACCTTAAAATCAAGGTTTTCTAAGGATTCCCTTATCCTTATGTTCTTAGTATACCACTTTGGTCAGTATTAGTCAATAGATTTGACCAATTTTGACCAACTTTTTTTAAATATTTTTTTATATCAAAAAAAACCAGTCAAAATGACTGGTTTTTATTTACTATTTATGAATCTTAGCTCAATGCATCATCCATTGAAAGAACTTCGTGGAAGACACGTTGTGTCAATTCAGTTTTTTGTTCTGGAGTGAGGTATTTAGTGTTTACACAGTATCCAGAGATACGAACGATTACGTCTTCACCTGACATGATCTTTTCGTAAACATCGTTCAAGTCCATAACGTTCAAGTTAACGTGTTGTCCACCGTTTTCGAAGTAACCATCAAGGATTGTTACCAAGTTATCAACTTGTTCGTCACGAGTTTTACCAAGAGCACGTGGTGAAACTTGAGTTGTCAATGAGATACCATCAGCTGCGTAACCAAAGTCAAGGCTAGCAAGTGAGTTCAAGTTTTGCAACCATCCACCTTTAGCTTTGTTAGATGGGTTAGCACCTGGTGAGAAAAATTCAAGTTTAGACAAGTTCACTGAACCATCTTCGTTGAGGTATACACCTTTGTGGACTGGTGAGTTACCAGTTTGTTTAGAGTAAGCAACGTTAGATGTGATTGTCAAAAGTGATACTGTAGCTTCTGCATTCTTGTAAAGTTTATGGCTACGTAGACGAGTTGTGTAAGCTTCGATCAACCATTCTGCCAATTCGTTTGAACGTGGGTCATCTTCACCCCAACGTGGGTATTCACCGATTGTTTCATAATCGTAGATGTATCCATTTTCGTCACGGATTGGTTTAACTGTAGCGTACTTGATAGCTGACAATGTGTCAACAGTGTTAGCGAATCCACAGATACCGAATCCCATGTTAGCACGTTGTTTAGTTGGCAAGAAGGCCATTTGAACAGCTTCGTAGTTGTACTTGTCAGTCATGTAGTGGATAATGTTCAATGCATCTACATAAGTGTCAGTCAACCAGTCAAGAGATTTTTCGAAGTTAGCTTTAACTGATTCGAATTCAAGAACTTCGTCACGGATTGGTTCGATATCAAATACTTTGTAGTCTTTATGAACATCGTCATAACCACCGTTCAAACCAGTAAGAAGAGCTTTAAGAACGTTAACGCGAGCACCGAAGTACTGGATGTTGTGACGTTGTTCTTCGTTTTCTGGGTCAAGTGGAGACACACAACATGAGATACAGCTCATTTCACCGTATCCATCTTTAGCCATTGTTGTAACACCTTCGTATTGGATTGAAGAGTGTTTGTGGCTCATGTGCATACAGTAGCGACGGAAGTTGTATGGCAATTTGTCAGTCCAAAGAACTGTCAAGTTTGGTTCTGGAGAGTTACCGATGTTGTCAAGAGTGTTCAAGAAACGGTAGTCCATCTTAGTAACACGGTGACGACCGTCGTTACCCATACCAGCCATAGAAGTTGTGATGAAGGTTGGGTCACCTGAGTACAATTGGTCGTATGCTTTTGTACGAGCAAATTTAACTGTACGAAGTTTCATAACGAAATCATCAACAAATTCTTGGATTTCTGATTCAGTAAATGTACCACGAGCAAGGTCACGTTCTGCAAAGATATCCAATACGATTGGCACACGTCCGAGAGATGTAGCCGCACCGTTGATAACACGGCAGACAGCCATGAAGGCAATGTTTACCCATTGGATAGCTTCTTTAGTGTTCATAGCTGGTTTGCGAACATCTACTCCGTAAAGATCACCCAAGCGTACAACTTGTTGCAATGCTTGATATTGAAGGTTGATTTCTTCACGAAGACGGATTGTTTCTTCATCGATTTCTTCGATTGAGTTCCAGTCGTTAACTTTTTCTTGCATCAAGTAGTCTGCACCGTAAAGAGCAAGACGTGCGTAAACACCGATGATACGTCCACGTGAGTATGCATCTGGAAGACCAGTTACAGTGTGAGCGTGACGAGCACGACGGATGTTTGAAGTGTAAGCACGGAAGATACCATCGTTAACAGTTGTTACGTATTTAGTGAAAATTTCGTGAACAGCTGGATCTGGTTCGTATCCATTTTCTTTCAAAGTAGTTTCAGCCATACGGATACCACCTTTTGGCATGAAGTTCAATTTGAAGAGTTCATCGTTTTGGATACCATAAATCAATTCGTTTTCTTTGTCGATAAATCCAGCAGGAATATCAGCAATAGAAGTTGGACGAGTGTCCATTGGGAAACGAGTTTCTTCGTAGTGTGCTTTAGTTTCTTCTACGATTTTTTTAATGTGAAGTGAACGCTCTGTTGGTCCTGCAAGGAAGCTTTCATCTCCATCATAAGGTGTGTAGTTAGCTTGTACAAAGCGTGATACACTTGCTTTTTCTTTCCAGTCAACACCTTTAAAGCCTTCCCAGGCTTTGTCAAAAATGTCCTGTGCTTCAACAACTGTCTTAACAACCATGTTAATGTCCTCTTTTATCTTTCTAGTAACAGTCATCTGTTACATTCATGTATTCAGTATACCACACAGTAAACGATTTCAACAAGTGAAATCACCTTTTTTTAACACTTTCTTTTATAATACAGTTGTTGTTTTCACGATAACTGTATTATAGTTTTGAAAAAAGATTTACCTATTTTCTATTTTTTCTGAAAAAGGGTATAATGAAGCTAGAAAATCCATCAAAGAAAGGACAGTCCATGCTCATATTTCCACTGATGAATGATTTATCACGTAAAATCATCCATATTGACATGGATGCCTTTTTTGCTGCCGTAGAAATTCGTGACAATCCCAAACTAAAAGGGAAACCCGTTGTTATTGGTAGCGACCCAAGAAAAACAGGAGGTCGCGGAGTTGTTTCGACTTGTAGTTATGAAGCGAGAATCTTTGGCATCCACTCAGCTATGAGTTCCAAAGAGGCCTATGAACGTTGTCCACAAGCCGTTTTCATTTCCGGAAACTACGAAAAATATACTGCTGTTGGTCAACAGATTCGAGCTATTTTTAAACGTTATACGGATAGGATTGAACCTATGAGTATCGACGAAGCTTATCTAGATGTAACTGAAAACAAGCTTGGTATCAAATCCGCTGTTAAAATTGCTCGATTAATTCAGCAGGATATCTGGAATGAATTACAATTAACAGCTTCTGCCGGTGTATCATACAATAAATTTTTGGCTAAAATGGCAAGTGACTTTCAAAAACCTCGTGGTTTGACGGTCATTCTTCCTGATGAAGCCGTAGATTTTCTCCAACAAATGGATATCGCTAAATTTCACGGTGTTGGCAAGAAAACAGTTGAAAAACTCCATCAAATGGGTGTATATACGGGTACTGACCTTTTAGAGATTCCTGAAATCACTCTCATTGATCGTTTCGGAAGACTCGGTTTTGACCTTTATCGTAAAGCTCGAGGTATAGATAACTCTCCCGTTAAATCAAATCGTATCCGTAAGTCTATTGGTAAAGAAAAAACTTACAGTAGGATTCTAAGTCTGGATGAAGATATAAAAAAAGAGCTAACTCTCCTTTCCGAAAAAGT
The DNA here is from genome assembly GCF_047464155.1 of Streptococcus infantis. Lineage (GTDB taxonomy): Bacteria > Bacillota > Bacilli > Lactobacillales > Streptococcaceae > Streptococcus > Streptococcus infantis_U. The sequence continues at coordinate 211,841 of NZ_JASHCL010000003.1, read as the reverse complement.
GGCCCTTAGTCTTCAAAAATATGAAAAAAGTGGTAAAATCGTCATTTTGAAAATCCGCTATGCTGACTTTTCTACTTTGACAAAACGAAAAACACTGAGCCAACAAACACAAGACTCTGAAGAAATCGCACAAAGCATTATCCAACTTTACGAAACACTTAGCGATAAAGACAAGGGTGTTCGCTTATTGGGAGTCACTATGACAGGATTTTAAAAACCTTGAAGGATCTTCCTTCAAGGTTTCTTTCTTATACAAATAATCGAACAAAGCTATAAAGTAGTAAGACACTACCAAGAACAATACGGTATTTACCAAACACTGTAAAGTCGTGTTTTTTGACATAGCTGGTTAAGAAACGAATAGAAACCATGCTGACTGCAAAAGCTACTACCATAGCTACCAAGAGTAAGAAGAATTGGCCAAAAGTCAAGACTTCTCCAGCCTTGATGAATTTAAAAATCTTCAAAGCGCTGGCTCCAAACATAACTGGAATTCCTAGATAGAAGGTAAATTCTGTTACCACTGAACGACTAGTTCCATTTAACAAACCACCTACGATAGTTGCTCCGGAACGGCTAGTCCCTGGTAGAAGGGCCAAGACTTGGAAAAGACCGATATACAATGCTGTTTTATAAGGTAATTTATCTAAATCAGTGACTATTGGCTCAATCGCTTGCGCTTTATTACGTTTTTCAAGATAGATGAAGGCAACCCCATAAACAATCAACATGATGGCTACTGAAACTTTATTATAGAAATGGGTTTCAAACCAATCATCAAATTTAAAAACGGCTAATAAAGGAAGTGTAGCCACAAATACTTTGGACCATAATTGCCAGGTTCTACGAACTTGAACTTTATCCTTACCTGGTTTGAAGGGATTAAGCTTGTTAAAGTAGATAACCATAACTGCTAAGATTGCACCCAGTTGAATGACGACATTAAACATAGACATAAAAGTTTCATTTTGATCTTTAAACTGGATAAACTCTTGTGCTAAAATCAAGTGGCCAGTACTTGAAATCGGCAGCCACTCCGTGATTCCTTCAACAATTCCAAAAAAGATAGCTTTTAAAATTTCAAAAAAATACATAGATTACTCCTTTTTTCTATCCTCCATTATATCATACTTTTAAAGGATGTGTTTAGTTTTCTTTAGAAAGCACCAACACTTCCACCACCGCCACCGCCTGAGAAACCACCACCAGAGCTACCGCTTCCGGATGATACAGAAAAGGTACTTGCTGTATTTGCGACTGAGGTGTACAGATTGATTTGAGTAGCAGATGTGTGAAATTGTTTATCCCACCCACAAGATACATAAAGATTCATAGCAGCATTTTCAAGTTGAATATTGTGAAGTTTCATGATTTTATTCACCTTCTTAGCGTATCCATAGAGAGTTGCATAGACCAAAAGGCGATTCCAAACAACAATGCTCTCTAGTTCAGCCTTATCTAAATGTGCAATATCCCGAAGCATATTTTCAAAACTTGTCCAGAGATAAACAACTTCTGCCCCTTCTTCATTTAAGACTCCATCACGAGAAGGCCCTCGAGTTACAAAATGAATCAAAGCACTCGCTAGTAAACCAATTAAACCTAAGGAAAGTAACGGAAGCGAGAAATAGCCATGAGTTCGAAAGCTATAGTAGAAAATGATAAGTCCGACAACTCCTGTTACAACCGAACAGACTTTCATTTTTTTCACAAGATTATTTTCTTTTTCCGTTAAAGGTCGATAATAACTTGGAATTCGTAAAATTTTCACCTTGTCTCGAACACAACTTTGCATTCGTTCAAGTCGTCTCTCGAAGGAACGCTTGAGGTGCATGCCGAATTCTCGAATATGCTTCTCATCAGCTTTCTTAGCTCCATGGAACAAACCTGAAGAAACTTGATATTCAGGGAAAAGGTCTGAAAGAGCCAATTCTTTATTTGTAGAAAGAGTCATCCGCAGGCACTCCTTCTCAAAATTAGACAAACCTTTTTCGCTATTAATTCTCAGCCACGGCTCTTCTTCACCCTCAAAAAAAGATAAATGCCCTCGATCGACTAAATCTAATAAGGTTGCCTGAATTAGTTGTTCAAAGGTGAACTTACCAAACTTCTGCTTATTTAGAGGACTAACTTCCTCTAAGGATGTTGAATAGATTGCTTCTGACAAAACCATTGGAGGTAGGTCCATTGGGGGTTCGTAGAGACGATGATTCTTTGGATATACCTTTTTAAGAGTCGTATGCTGACGAAATTCTCTATAATAGTGGACCGTTACTAGTAAGAGAGCGATAAATAAGATTGGAAAAATCCATTTTATCATGATCTTGGCGTGCACTTTATCGGCCTTTATTTCTACCTCAATTCTCTTGAAGTTGCTTAAATTTTCTTCATTTAGACCCTGACTCGGAGCACTTGAGAAAGCCTCTCTTGGCCAATAGGCATGAAGTTCAATCTGACGATTTTTAGGAAGATTTTTCATCTTCACCCAGTAGATATCATTTACTTTTTCAACATTTCCCCCATTGAGGAGTTGACCAGTATGGAAAAAGAGTTTCTCTGCCGGACTATCTGAAGTCACTCGAAATTCTAGATCTTTGATATCTCCAGAACTATCTGTCAATGGTTGCCAATTTAGCTCAGCAATATCCTGATATAAGAAAAGAAGGTTTTTAAGTTGCCAAGTAACAGTCACACGAACAGTATCTCCTGCTTTTCCTGGATTAAAAATGGTGACCTTGTAGCCATCCTCTTCTTCCTTAGTATATGAAAGGACATCTTGAACAATCTGGCCATTTTTGGATACTAAGACAGTTGGTTCGTCGTCGATATCAAACCCGTTTGGCATTTTCCCTGCTTTTCCGAGTCCAATCAATTGACCATTAAAATCATCTTTAAAGTGGTAGGTGATTGTTTCTTTGAAAACCGCTGTATTATCTGCATGAATATTCAAATCACCTTTATAGGACAGAATATCGAAATCTACTGCAAAAACTAGACGAGGTACAAATAGCAAACAGGTAAATACCAGAGCAAGAAGCCATCTCTTTTTCATCTTACATTCCCTTTCATGTTTTTTCACTATTATATCATTTTTTAGAACTTAAGGTTTACTTGTATTGAAAATCTCACCATTTTTAGATACAATAGAGGGAGCCATTTTTAGACTAGAAATAGGAGAAAACATGAAAAAATTATGCTTATCTATCCTTGCTATCCTAGCCCTTACTCTAGGACTAGTTAGCCAGGTCCAAGCCGATGAATATTTACGCATCGGGATGGAAGCAGCTTACGCACCATTTAACTGGACTCAAGATGACGACAGTAACGGCGCTGTCAAGATTGATGGAACAAACCAATATGCTAACGGTTACGATGTTCAAATTGCAAAAAAAATCGCTAAAGACCTGGGTAAAGAACCACTCATTATAAAAACAAAATGGGAAGGACTTGTTCCAGCTCTGACCTCGGGCAAGATCGATATGATTATTGCAGGTATGAGCCCAACCGCTGAACGTAAGCAAGAAATTGCCTTCTCAAGCAGTTACTATACCAGTGAACCAGTACTTTTAGTCAAAAAAGATTCTGCCTATGCAAACGCCAAAACACTAGATGATTTTAAAGATGCAAAAATCACTTCTCAACAAGGGGTTTACCTTTATGACTTGATTTCTCAAATTCCAGGCGCTAAAAAAGAAACTGCCATGGGTGATTTCGCTCAAATGCGTCAAGCTCTTGAAGCTGGTGTCATTGACGCCTATGTTTCTGAACGACCAGAAGCCCTAACTGCTGAGTCAGCAAATGCAAAGTTCAAAATGATTCAGCCTGAACCTGGTTTCAAAACTGGAGAAGAAGATACCTCTATCGCTATCGGTCTTCGTAAGGATGACGAACGTATCAGCCAAATCAATGCTAGCATTGAAACCATCTCTAAAGATGAACAAGTTGCCCTAATGGATCGTATGATTAAAGAGCAACCTGTAGAAGCTACAACTACTGAAGAAAACAGCAGTAATTTCTTTAGCCAAGTTGCTAAAATTCTAACTGAAAACTGGCAACAACTCTTGCGTGGTGCTGGAATCACACTTTTAATTTCAATTATCGGTACTATCGTAGGTCTCGTTATTGGTCTTGCTATCGGTGTTTTCCGTACTGCACCTCAATCTGAAAATCAATTTATCTACGTCGTTCAAAATATAGTTGGTTGGATTCTCAATATCTATATTGAAATTTTCCGTGGAACTCCTATGATTGTACAATCTATGGTTATCTACTATGGAACTGCCCAGGCTTTCGGAATCAACCTAGACCGTACTCTGGCTGCTATCTTTATCGTTTCTATCAATACCGGTGCTTACATGACCGAAATCGTTCGTGGTGGTATCCTAGCTGTTGACAAGGGACAATTTGAAGCAGCTACTGCACTTGGTATGACTCATAATCAAACCATGCTTAAGATTGTTTTACCTCAGGTAGTTCGAAATATCCTACCTGCTACTGGTAATGAGTTCGTCATCAACATCAAGGATACTTCTGTATTGAATGTTATCTCTGTTGTAGAACTTTACTTCTCAGGAAATACAGTAGCAACACAGACTTACCAGTACTTCCAAACCTTTACTATTATCGCAGTTATCTACTTTGTCCTCACCTTTACAGTGACACGAATCCTTCGCTACATCGAAAAACGGATGGATATGGATACTTACACTACAGGTGCTAACCAAATGCAAACGGAGGATTTGAAATAATGAATCAACCCATTCTTGAAATCAAACACCTCAAAAAATCCTATGGACAAAACGAGGTCCTAAAAGATATTTCCCTTACTATCCATAAAGGAGAAGTTATTTCTATCATTGGAAGTTCCGGTAGTGGTAAATCAACCTTCCTACGTTCAATCAACTTACTTGAAACACCAACTGAAGGTAAAATTCTTTATCACGGTGAAAATGTCCTCGAAAAAGGCTATAACCTCACTCACTATCGAGAAAAACTAGGAATGGTCTTCCAGTCCTTCAACCTTTTTGAAAATCTAAACGTGCTTGAAAATACAATCGTTGCCCAAACAACTGTACTCAAACGTGATCGCTCAGAAGCAGAGAAAGTCGCTAAAGAGAACCTTGAAAAAGTTGGCATGGGAGAACGTTACTGGCAAGCCAAACCTAAACAACTTTCTGGTGGGCAAAAGCAGCGTGTTGCTATTGCTCGTGCACTTTCCATGAATCCTGATGCCATTCTCTTTGATGAGCCTACATCAGCCCTTGACCCTGAAATGGTCGGTGAAGTTCTCAAAATCATGCAAGATTTAGCTCAAGAAGGCTTGACCATGATTGTCGTAACCCATGAAATGGAATTCGCTCGCGATGTATCAAACCGCGTCATCTTTATGGATAAAGGTGTCATTGCAGAAGAAGGCAAACCAGAAGATCTATTTACTAATCCCAAAGAAGAACGTACAAGAGAATTTTTACAACGCTATCTTCGATAAGAAAAAAGACTGCAATGGCAGTCTTTTTTTATTTCCAAAAATGAAAAGGCAGATTCTTTTCGAACCTGCCTATATCCAAAGACTAATCTTCAAATTTTTCATGATTTTTATTGTAGAAATCAATTAAGCCGAGGGCTGTTTCAAAGGAAATGTTTTTAACTTTTGCACGTCCTTGAGCCAAAGCAATGATAGACATCTCACGGGCATTCGTTTCCTTAGAAATACGATACCCTGTGATCTTCTTATCACGAACCCAGCTAACAACTGCTTCTACTTTTTCAAAGTTAGACTTAGCCATGTTATTCTCCTATTTTTTTCTTTACGCAACTTCATTCTATATGTTTTTATAATATTTGTCAATTAAAACACATATATTAACTAGATTATTGCGTTAAGATTGTAATTATTTAGCTTTCAAAGCTGATAATATATGGGTTCGAATATCTTCAACTCCATTAGGATTTGCTGGCAAGAATATTGTATTATTTCCTTGTTTATCTGCAAAATTATTCAATGTATCCAAATACTGATTGGTTAATAGGATTGACATAATTTGTTCTTCAGTTAATTCGACATTGGCTCCTTTTAACTCTTTAATAGAATCAGCAAGTCCATCAACAATTGCTTTCCGCTGCTCTGCGATCCCCACACCATGGAGGCGATCTTTTTCTGCCTCAGCTTCTGCCGCTGTAACGATCTTAATTTTATCTGCTTCAGCCAATTCTTGAGCTGCCACTCTCTTACGTTGGGCAGCATTAATTTCGTTCATTGATTGTTTGACTTCTGCATCCGGCTCAACTTTGGTAATGAGCGTCTTAACGATAATATACCCATACGTTGACATTTCTTCCGCTACTTGCTTTTGAACTTCTAATGCAATTTCATCTTTTTTCTCAAACAATTCATCCAAAGTTAACTTAGGAACAGATGAGCGCAATGCATCTTCAATATAAGATTTGATTTGAGCTTCAGGTCTCATCAATTTATAGTAAGCGTCTGTAACGTTTAACTCATTTACACGATACTGAGTTGCGACATTCATAGTCACAAAAACGTTATCTTGGGTTTTGGTTTCAACCACGATCTCACTTTGTAAAAGGCGTAGCTGCACACGAGCTGCAATTTTGTCAATGCCAAATGGTGCCCGTAGATGAATACCACTATTACTTAACTTTTGATACTTACCAAATCGTTCGATAATTGCAACAGATTGTTGACGAACGACATAAACAGAGCTCACTAACACAGCTCCTACAATAAGCATTAGAATCACTAGAACAAGTAAAACTTGTAAAACCATGGGAATCTCCCCCTTTCTTCACTTACATTATAGCACTCATATATAGGTTAGGCAAATGATATGATAAAAATTTTATAGGATATTAAACAAGCATATTATATAGAGTTTCATTCCCATTCAAGTTAATATAAGACGGGTCAAATTTCTCCATTCGGTGAATCAAGCCCGCATAATCATGCTTGTTAGCAAGAGCAATCCCGATTAAGACTGGTCCTGTTCCCTTGCTGGCACGTTTAATATACTCAAAACGAGTGATATCATCATTTGGCCCCAAGATATCATTTACAAACTCTCGAAGGGCTCCAGGACGTTGCGGGAAATTCACTACAAAATAATGCTTGATGCCATCGTAAATCAAGGCACGTTCTTCCATCTCCGGCATACGGTTGATGTCATTATTTCCTCCAGAAATAATACAACAAATGGTATTTCCTTTTATATAGTCTGACAGTACTTCCAGAGCCGCCACACTAGCAGCACCAGCAGGCTCAGCTACAATTCCTTGTTTAGAATAAAGATCAATCAAGGTCTCAGAGATTAATCCTTCGTCCACTCCGATAAGCGTTTCAACATTTTTACGGGTTGCTTCATAGGTCAATTGTCCAACCTTCTGCACAGCGATCCCGTCTGCAAACTTATCAATTTCTTTGAGTTTAACGGGACCTCCAGCCTCAAATGCCGCCTTCATGGAACGAGCTCCGTTAGCTTCTACACCAAGAACTTCAATAGCAGGATTCGTTTCCTTTATATAAGTAGAAACTCCTGCAATGAGTCCTCCACCTCCTACAGGCACCAAGACAGTATCAAAATCAATAGATTCTTTTCGCGCTTCTTCTAAAATTTCATAAGCTACTGTTCCTTGTCCTGCTTGAACATAAGGATCATCGAAAGGATCGATGAAGGTACGATTTTCAGCAACTGTAAACTCTTGAGCTGCCTTAGCCGAAGCATCAAAGGTATCTCCTACCAATTTGATAGTTACAAAATCTCCACCAAAAAAACGAACCTGACCAATTTTCTGTTGAGGCGTTGTAATTGGCATAAAGATTGTTGCAGGAATCTTCATCTCATTACAAGTGTAGGCAACACCTTGAGCGTGATTTCCCGCTGACGCACAGACAACTCCACGCTCACGTTCTTCCTTAGTCAATTGTGAGATGGCATAATAAGCTCCTCGAATCTTAAACGATCGAACTCGTTGAGCATTTTCTTTTTTGAGATAAATTTTAGCTCCGTATTTTTCTGATAAGTAATGATCATATTCTAGTGGTGTATTGACTACTACACCACTCAGAACCTTGTGGGCCTTCACCACATCTTTTGCACTAAGCATAATCTTCTCCTTGATTCTTTTTCAAGATAAAAAGCGGGTTAGGTACCCCCCAACTCGCCTTCTATTTTTATTCTCAAAAATTAGTTGTAGATTTTGAATGCGTCATCGTCGTTTTTACCAACAAATGGCATTGCTTTACGCAATTCTGCACCAACCTTTTCAATTTCAAGGTTAGCTGCTTGTTCACGGTAAGCAGTCAATTTTGGACGTCCAGCTTTGTAATCGTTGACAAAGTCGTTAGCAAATGTACCATTTTGGATATCAGCAAGAACTGCTTTCATATTTTCTTTCACTTGTTCAGTAATCACACGTGGACCTGACACGTAGTCACCGTATTCAGCTGTGTTAGAAATTGATTGACGCATTTTCTTGAATCCACCCTCGTAGATCAAGTCAACGATGAGTTTCATTTCGTGAAGAACTTCGAAGTAAGCCAATTCTGGAGCATATCCAGCTTCAGTCAAGACTTCAAAACCAGCTTCAATAAGGGCAGTCAAACCACCACAAAGAACTGCTTGTTCACCAAACAAATCTTCTTCGGTTTCTTCTTTGTAAGTTGTTTCCAAAAGACCAACGCGTGCTGCACCAACACCTTTACACCAGTCCATAGCGATGTTTTTAGCATTTCCTGTTGCATCTTGGTAGACAGCGTAAAGTGCTGGAACACCAAATCCTTCTTCGTAAGTACGACGTACCAAGTGTCCTGGTCCTTTAGGCGCGCACATGAAGACATCAACATCTGCAGGAACTTTGATGAATTCGAAGTGGATATTGAAACCATGCGCAAATCCAACTGCATTCCCAGCTTCCAAGTTTGGAGCAATTTCTGCTTCGTACAATTCTTGTTGGATTTCGTCTGGTGCCAAAATCATGATAACATCAGCCAATTTAGTTGCTTCTGCTACTGTATAAGTATCAAAACCATCTTCTTTTGCTTTATCAAAAGATTTACCTGGACGAACACCGATAATCACATCGTGACCTGAATCACGCAAGTTTTGAGCGTGAGCATGACCTTGTGAACCATAACCGATAACAGCGATTTTTTTACCATCAAGTGCTGCTACTTTTACATCTTTTTCGTATTCCATTTGAACTGCCATAGTTTTTCTCTCTTTTCTATATTTATTGCCTTTTAGGCTGGTTTAACAAATTTAAGTTATTTTTTACTCAATGAAAATCAAAGAGCAAATTAGGAAGCTAGGCGCAGGCTGTACTTGAGTACGGCAAGGCAAAGCTGACGTGATTTGAATTTGATTTTCGAAGAGTATTAATCGCGGGTAAAACCAGTTGCACCCGTACGAGCGATATTCTTGATACCGTATGGTCGAATAACCCGAATCAAAGCTTCACTCTTTTCTGCATTCCCAGTCATCTGAACGGTAATAGAGCTCGGAGCCACATCGACCACAGTTGCACGGAAAGGCTGGATAATAGCTAAAATTTCTGCTCGCTTCTCAGCTGGTGCTGCAACCTTTACCAAAATAACTTCGCGCTCGAGGTGCGGTTTATCTGTGATATCACGGACACGAATCACGTCGACCTGACGGTTGAGTTGTTTGATGATTTGCTCCACTTCATCGTGAGATGCAACATCAATGATAATGGTAATCCGTGACACATTAGGATTTTCTGTCGCCCCTACCGAGATACTCTCAATATTGACTTGGCGTCTAGACAAGACACCGGTAAAACGATTGAGAACTCCTGACCGGTTTTGAAGTTTGGCTGTTAACATTCTACGCATTAAACTTCACCCCCAACATCTCATGATTACTCTTACCAGCTGGTACCATCGGTAAAACATGCTCTTTACGAGAAATATCTACCTCGATAAACATTGGTACATCTTCCAAGATGACTTCCAAATCCTTCTCTAAGGTTTCAGGATTATCAAATTTATAATTTTTAATCCCGTAAGCCTGCGCCATTAATTGGAAATCTGGGAGGCTATCAAAGACTGACTCTGATGTTCGCCCATCGTAGAAGGCTTCTTGCCATTGACGAACCATCCCAAGTGAATGGTTATTAAGCATGACGACCTTGATTGGAATCTTGTAGATGTTCAAGATTGCCAATTCTTGATTGGTCATTTGGAAACCACCATCACCGACAAAGAGCACGACCTCCTTATCTGGATTAGCAATTTTTGCTCCAATGGCTGCAGGAACTCCAAATCCCATGGTTCCTAGTCCACCTGAAGTTACGAGTTGACGCTCGTTTTGGTATGGATAGTATTGAGCTGTCCACATTTGGTGTTGTCCGACGTCTGTTACAACAATGGCGTCCCCCTTGGTCAACTCACCGATGCGTTCAATGACTGCTTGTGGTTGGACGACACGTTCCTTCTTATCATAAGAACGAACACGATTTTTATCTTTTGTGACCTTTTCAATCCATTTTTCAGTATTGTTATGAACAACTGGTTCTGCAAGTAATTGTTGTAAGGCTTTTTTAGCATCACCAACAACTGGGATATCGACTGCGATAATCTTACCAATCTCTGCAGGATCAATATCAATATGCGCTACTTTAGCCTTCTTAGCAAAAGTCTTAGGATTTCCAGTCAAGCGGTCATCAAAACGACAACCAATAGAAATCATGAAATCTGCTTCTGTCATGGCAATGTTAGCTGCAAAGGAACCATGCATTCCACCCATCCCCAAAAACAGTGGGTGGCTAGTTGCAATTGTCCCTTGTCCCAAAAGACTGGTTACAACCGGAATTTGATACCGTTCTGCGAATTCAATCAACTCTGTGGCAGCCTCTGCGTAACTAATACCACCACCAGCAAGTAATACTGGTTTTTTAGCTTTAGATAACTGCTTCAAGATTTTCTTGATTTGCATATCATTGGGCTCAACGGTTGGTTGATAACTTGGTAAATCTATTTCTGATGAATAGACGAAGTCCGTTTCAAGAGCCGAAACATCTTTTGGTAAGTCAATAACAACTGGACCTGGACGACCCGTAGTCGCAATGTGCACAGCCTCTGTAATTACACGTGGAATATCCGCTGTTTCTCGAACCTGGTAGTTGTACTTGGTAATCGGCATGGTAATTCCGACAATATCTGCCTCCTGGAAAGCATCCTTACCGATTCCCGCTCTTGCCACCTGACCAGTGAAGACCAAAAGGGGAACACTATCACTCATAGCATCTGCAATACCAGTAATGGTATTAGTGGCTCCTGGTCCACTTGTGACGACTGCGACACCAAGTTTCCCTGTTGACTTAGCATAACCTTCTGCTTCATGAAGACAACCTTGTTCATGCCGACCTAGAATATGGCGAATGCCTTTAAAATTATAAATAGCATCATATAAAGGCAATACCGCCCCGCCTGGATAACCAAAAATCGTATCGATTCCTAGGTTACGGAGCGTTTCCAAAACGAGTTCTGAACCTGACTTTGGTGAATCTAAAATGATTTTCTCCATCGTTCCCCTTTCTCTTCTCAATAAAATGACTTGTTTCTATAATACCATTTTTTCAAAAATTTTCAAGACAAAAGAAACAATTTTCTGAATTTTCTATCTAGATACTTTACAATATCAAATTGATTCGAAAAATTATACGTATTTTTACCTTTTTTTATAGAAAAAAAGGTTGAGACTTAATTGCCTTCAACCTTTTTGTTTATTACTAATTAAAGTGAGTTAACGTCAACCTTGATACCAACACCTTGAGTAGTTGTGATTGTCAAGCTTGTTACGTAAGTTCCTTTAGCAGTAGCTGGTTTAGCTTTTTGGATTGTTTCGTTGAATGCTTTGAAGTTTTCAACCAACTTGTCAGCTTCAAATGAAACTTTACCGATGATAGCTTGTACGATACCTGCACGGTCAGCACGGTAAGTGATCTTACCACCTTTAGACTCTTCAACTGCTTTAGCAACATCCATTGTTACAGTACCAGTTTTAGGGTTTGGCATCAAGTTACGTGGTCCAAGGACACGTCCAAGACGTCCAACAAGAGCCATCATGTCAGGTGTAGCGATAACTACGTCGAAGTCCAACCAACCGTCGTTGATTTTAGCAACAAGGTCGTCTTCACCAACGAAGTCTGCACCAGCTGCTTTAGCTTCTTCAGCTTTTGCACCACGTGCAAATACAAGAACGCGAGATGTTTTACCAGTACCGTTTGGCAATACCATTGCTCCACGGATTTGTTGGTCAGCTTTTTTCACGTCGATGTTCAAGTTGTAAGCAACTTCTACAGTTGCGTCAAATTTTGCAAAGTTAGTTTCTTTTGCAAGAGCCACAGCTTCTTCTACGCTGTATGCTTTTGTGCTGTCGATTTTCTCAAGAGCAGCACGAAGTTGTTTGCTTTTTTTAGCCATTTTCTATTCTCCTTGTAAGTGGTTCAATCGATTTTCATCTCCCACGTCACTTCTCGAAATGATGAAGTCTTGCGGGTTATATAGGGAAGTTATTGATTAGTCAACAACAGTGAATCCCATAGAACGAGCAGTACCTTCGATCATACGCATTGCAGACTCAATGTTTGCAGCGTTCAAATCTGGCATCTTAGTTTCTGCAATTTCTTGTACTTGTGCACGAGTAACTGTAGCAACTTTAGTTTTGTTAGGTGTACCTGATCCTTTTTCAACACCTGCAGCTTTTTTCAAAAGAACAGCAGCTGGTGGTGTTTTAGTAACGAAAGTAAATGATTTGTCTTCGTATACTGAGATAACAACTGGAATGATCATACCAGCTTGATCAGCTGTACGAGCGTTGAACTCTTTTGTGAATCCCATGATGTTGATACCAGCTTGACCAAGAGCAGGTCCAACCGGTGGAGCTGGTGTAGCTTTACCAGCAGGGATTTGCAATTTTACAAGTTTTTCGACTTTTTTAGCCATTTTTAAATCCTCCTTTGTGGTTTTGGCGGTAATTTAAAGATTTTTACCTCCCACAAGTATGTTTTACACATACCCTACTATTATACACTAATCTATCTCAAATGCAAGAGAAAAATTCTATTTTTAGAGAAATTTTATAACGGAATTTGTCTATCTTTTCGATCATAAAAGAGTTGCAGACTACAAATTAAAAACCGCCCTGTTTTGAGCGATTTTTAGAAAAGGTTTTGCCTAGTTAGAGTCCAATTTTAAGAGAAAGCTAATCCCATTTTCAGATCTTCTACTCTCAACAAAATCAAGGGACTCAAACATTGTCTGAAGGCGTGATTGAAATCAAATAACTATCTATTTGAATGATTTGTTTCATTTTAACTTCCTTTTCAATAGGAGAGTCGCAGCTTGATTAAAACCATCACACCAGTTGTACCATTTTGCTTCATACTCATCTTGGGCTAAGATACGATTTTTTAGATCCAGAATAGAATTTATCTTTCTTTCCTCACAAGCTTTTGCATAAAGATGATAGATTTCATCACCACCATCTTTATCCCACTCAGCAGAAATCGTATCTTTACCTGTCAACAAAGCTTGGTAAGCTCTGTGATGCCCATCTGTAATCAACAAGCGATCTCCAAATGCAAGAACACTGATTGGATTTATATTTGGCTTCTCTACCGAGTGATAAAGCATCTGGATATCTTGCAACTTTTTTTCTGATAAGTATAGTTGACTCGGATGAAGATCTTTTATCTTGACTTCCATTTTTATCTCCTCAAATTTATCGCTTCAAGAAGGGTTGAACCCTACTTTTGTTTGCCTGTAAAGCGCCATTGAAAGCGAAGTTTGTCATAAAATGGAAATTCGATAAATAGAACCCCTAGGCCTACACAAAGACTAGCAAGAACATCTGACGGATAATGAACCCCTAGATAGACTCTGGATACTAGTACACTCAATAGGTAGAATCCTAGTAAGATTTGGACGATTCTTTTCCAAAGTTGATCTTTAATCCTTTGGCTGAAAATCACAATCAAAGTTCCAACCATAATCGTTACTGCCAGAGAATGTCCGCTTGGAAACGAAAAACCTTTTTCTTCTACCAAGTGTAGAATTTCTGGCCGTGGTCTTTGGTAGATATTCTTAAAAGTTACGATTAAGATTCCAGCTAAAGTCAGATTCCCCAACATGAGATAACTTTCCAGTTTCCATTGCTTACGATAAAAAATAAAAGCTACAATGAGAACCCAAGTGATAATGACTGGGATATCAATTAAATGTGTGATTGTTCTGAAAAGGAAGGTCAGGGAAGCAGGTAAATCACCTCGAATAGCAGTCTGGATTGGTTGATCAAAGCCAATCAGCATATCAGGGTAAAACTTAACCATATAACCCAAAATTACAAAAAGCAAAAGGGCAAAAGAGCCCTTTGTTAAATATGTTTGTTTATCTTTCATAACGTTTTAAAGTTACCTTTAGGAAGACATAAATCAACCAAAATGCTAGTGCAAAGATAATACCCTCAATTAAGTTAAAAGGTAAAACCATTGTCAACAAATAGTTACTTAGTCCTAGTATTTTCTCAATATCAAAATTAGCAAATTTAGCATATAATGGGACAGCATAAACATAGTTAAGAACTAGCATAGCCAAGGTCAAACCAATCGTACCAGCAAGAGAAGCTAGAGCAAAACGAATTGGCGTCCGATCTTTTTTCCAAATCAAACCAAATGCAAGAACAAAAACTCCTAAAGCTACAATATTCATCGGCAAACCGATATAGGTGCTGACTCCTTGATTGTTTAAAATTAACTTAAGCAAGGAACGGAGTAAAATTATCACAAAAGCTGCAGGTAAATCGAGTACTATTAACCCTACCAAAACCGGTAAGATGCTGAACTCAATCCTCAAAAAGGACGCCGCAGGCAAGAGTGGAAAGTCAAAGTACATCAACACAAATGAAAGTGCTGATAAAATTGCAATGGTCGAAAGTCGACGTGTGTTTGTCATAACAGGTTCCTCCAATTTTCTATAAAATCAGAAGAAGTTGGAAAGTTTCTCTCTATCTACTCTCTTAACTACCTCAAAAAATAACCTAAGCTTACAAAGAAACTGGTTTTATTTCTATTATAATGAAGCAGAATAGACAAAGCCATCCTTTCGTCTTCTCCCATCCAGACTATACTGTCGGTTGTGGAATCTCACCACATCAGCTTGCGCTCGCGGACTTCTTTTAGAGTATGGAAATGGAGATTTTTTCTTTTAGACGAGGCGACAAGCTGTAGGCATAACTTTTGGTTAGGCAAAGCTTGGCAACAAAGTATAAAAGGAAAAGAACATTTCCTAGTAAAAGTCACCGCCGGTCGGGAATTTCACCCAGCCCTGAAGACCCCTTAATGATAACAAAAAACGCTTGCAAGTGCAAGCATTAAGTATTCGTTTTCATGATTATTTCAACTTGTCAGTCTCATAGATATGAACCAAGTCCAAGCCAGCAAAATTCTGTTGACGTAGAGCTTCGTATACGATCATACAAACAGTATTCGAAACATTGAGACTGCGGACATGTTCATCATTCATAGGTATTCGAAGTGCCTTTTCTGGATGTTCTCGCATAAATTCCTCAGGCAAGCCTTTATCTTCTCTTCCAAAAAGGAAATAGTGGTTCCCTTCCATTGTAAAATCGGCATCTGAATAGACCTTTTCTGCAAATTTGGAAATCAAGTAAAGTTGGCCATTCATTTTTCCCATAAATTCATCTAAACTGTCGTAGAAATAAATATCAAGTTTGTCCCAATAATCTAGCCCAGCTCGCTTCATTTTACGATCGTCAATAGGAAAGCCCATCGGTTTGATAATATGAAGGGGCGCATTCGTCGCTGCACAGGTACGTGCAATATTTCCCGTATTTTGTGGAATTTGTGGTTCAAACAGTACAATATGATTAGCCATGCCATACTTCCTCTCACTAGTGCAAAAAAATAGCCACACTGCCCGGAGTCAAGCTCAGCAAACAGCGTGGTTAAGGCATCGTTAACTTACCTCACAACAGGTTTGAAGTAAATCAGCGAAACTACTTTTTTAGTATAACACTTTCAGCCTGATTGTCAATAGAAATGACTTGATTTTTTCATTTTTTTTGCAAACATATTTACAAAAGTTCTACAAGCTCCACTGAGCCACTTTTATCATGGATTTAGCTTGTGTTAAAAATTTAGTCAATATGTACTCTTCCCTAATAGAATATTGATTTAACTTTGGATGTTAATCCGATTCCTCATAAGAGGAAAGTAATCGTTTGTTTAGTGCAATTTTTACAAAAAAAAGGTATGATAGAGACATATTGAAAAAGTAGGTTAACTAACTATGAAGATTATTCTTGTCGGAGGGGGAAAAGTAGGTTCTGCCCTCTGTCGTTCACTCGTTGCTGACAACCATGATGTTGTCTTAATTGAACAGAACGAAACTGTTCTAAAATACTTGA
The DNA here is from genome assembly GCF_047464155.1 of Streptococcus infantis. Classification (GTDB taxonomy): domain Bacteria; phylum Bacillota; class Bacilli; order Lactobacillales; family Streptococcaceae; genus Streptococcus; species Streptococcus infantis_U. The sequence goes on along the minus strand of NZ_JASHCL010000003.1, from coordinate 195,378 downwards.
CCAGCCGTTTTGACATTATGGGAATCTCAGGTAACGGAGCTGACTTTGCTATGTTAGAGGCAGCCAATGTCCAAGATTGTGATATTTTCATCGCCATGACTCAATACGACGAGGTCAACATGGTTTCGGCTGTTCTCGCTAAAAAAATGGGAGCCAAAGAAACCATCGTTCGTGTTCGTAATCCTGAATATTCCAACCCTTACTTTAAAGAAAAAAATATCCTTGGATTTTCACTCATTGTAAACCCTGAACTCCTAGCAGCTCGTGCTATTGCCAATATCATAGACTTCCCCAATGCTCTTTCTGTTGAACGTTTTGTAGGTGGATTGGTCAGTTTGATGGAATTCAAGGTTCGAAATGATAGTAAAATTTGTCAGATGTCTATTGCTGATTTTCGTAAAAAATTTGGTAATGTTATTGTCTGTGCTATCGAACGCGACCACAAACTCATGATTCCTAGTGGAGATATGATTTTAGAAGATAAAGATCGTATCTTTGTGACAGGAAATCGTGTCGATATGATGCTCTTCCACAACTATATCAAATCTCGAGTCGTTAAGAGTTTACTCATCATAGGAGCCGGGAAAATCGCTTACTATCTTTTAGGTATTTTAAAAGACAGTCGTATCGATACCAAGGTTATTGAGGTCAATCCTGAAAGAGCTGCCTTTTTCAGTGAAAAATTCCCTAAACTCTACGTCGTACAAGGAGATGGAACAACTAAGGATACTCTTTTAGAAGAAAGTGCCCAAAACTACGATGCCGTTGCAACTCTTACAGGTGTTGATGAAGAGAATATTATTACCTCTATGTTCTTGGATAACATAGGTGTTCAGAAAAATATCACCAAAGTAAACCGCACTAGCTTATTAGAAATTATCCACGCAACAGATTTCTCGAGTATTATCACACCAAAAACAATCGCTGTTGATACAATCATGCACTTTATCCATGGTCGTGTAAATGCGCAATATTCTGACCTTCAAGCTATGCACCATCTAGCGAATGGCCAGGTAGAAACTCTTCAATTCCTAATCAAGGAAGCCAACAAAATGACTGGCAAGCCTTTATATCAATTGAAGCTCAAAAAAGATGTCTTGATTGCTGCTATTATCCGCAATGGAAAAACGATCTTCCCAACAGGAGAAGATACACTCCAAGTCGGTGACAAGCTAGTGGTTATCACTTTGCTTTCAAATATCACCAAGATTTATGATTTGTTAGAGAGGTAAGCTATGAATAGAAGTATGGTACGCTTTCTTCTTGCAAAGCTACTCTTGATTGAAGCTGTTCTACTCTTGGTACCAGCTAGTGTCGCTTTTTACTATCAAGAATCCAATCAAGTATTTACAGCTCTTTTCTCTACCATTGGAATCCTTGTTGTTCTAGGTCTTCTCGGAATCATCAAAAAGCCTAAAAAACAACGTATCTACGCAAAAGAAGGAATACTAATTGTAGCCCTCTGTTGGATCCTCTGGTCTTTCTTTGGCTCCCTTCCCTTTGTCTTTTCAGGTCAAATCCCCAATTTTATCGATGCCTTCTTCGAAACTAGTTCCGGCTTCACTACTACGGGAGCAACTATCTTAAATGACGTTTCTGTACTAAGTCGTTCACTTCTATTTTGGCGGAGCTTTACCCACCTCATAGGAGGTATGGGGGTGCTAGTTTTTGCCCTAGCTATTATGGACAATGCAAAAAACAGCCACTTAGAGGTTATGAAAGCTGAGGTCCCAGGACCAGTATTTGGTAAGGTTGTGTCTAAACTAAAAAATACAGCCCAAATCCTCTACATCCTCTACTTAGCTATGTTCGCCCTCTTTGTAGTTATTTATTACATTGCAGGGATGCCACTCTACGATAGCTTTGTTATCGCAATGGGAACAGCTGGAACTGGGGGATTCACTGTTTATAACGATGGTATTGCCCACTATCATAGTTCTCTCATCACTTATTTGACAAGTATTGGGGTTTTGATGTTCGGTGTCAATTTCAACCTCTACTACTATCTCATGCTTCGTCGATTTAAAGAATTCTTTTTCGATGAGGAACTTCGAGCTTATCTCTTGATCGTTGCTATATCTACCGGCTTAATCACACTCAACACACTGCACCTTTATAGTGGCGTTTCACAAAGTTTTGAGATGGCCTTCTTCCAAGTTTCTAATATCATTACCACTACTGGTTTCGGTTATGGAGACATCACGAACTGGCCTTTGTTTTCTCAATACATCTTACTGATGTTAATGGCAATTGGTGGTTCTGCTGGTTCCACTGCCGGTGGTCTAAAGGTCATCCGTGGAGTTATCCTCGCTAAAATTGCAAAAAACCAATTCTTGTCTACTATATCCCCTCACCGTGTCTTAACTCTTCATGTTAATAAAACGGTCATCGACAAGGATACCCAACACAAAATTCTGAAGTATTTTGTAGTTTACATCATGATTCTACTCAGTCTGATCTTCATCGTCAGTTTAGATACTAACAATTTAATGGTTGTTACGAGTGCTGTTTTCAGTTGTTTTAACAATATCGGTCCAATTTTAGGAACGACTTCAAGTTTCTCAATTTTTAGTCCATTTTCAAAACTCCTCCTATCCTTTGCAATGATTGCAGGACGTCTTGAAATTTATCCTATCATATTACTCTTTATGAAACGAACCTGGTCTAAACGTTAGAATTTTATGATAAAATAGCACATCCTTCAAAAATCGAGGGATGTGTTTTTTGCTGGGTCAGATTAAAAAAAGACAGTTGAGAGTCAAAAACGAACACTTGGGAAAAAGTTGATTTTTTGTGAATCCATTTCGTTATAATTTTTAAAAAACGTAGGGGTTTATTTATGGAAAAAATTAGAAAATCAATCCAGTTTCTCTTATTGGGATCCGTAGCATATCTTGGACTCTGTAGCTGTGTATTTTGGTCTGGTATTTCTCTAACTCTCAAACAATCATACTTTTACTTTTTATTCCTTCTACTGATATTATCTAGTATCTGTACATTTATCCACTATCTTTCAGTTCATAATCATGTGAGTAGTCATTTTCGCAATCCTAGCCGCTCTTTCTTTTTATTGTATAGTAGTATGGTTATCATTAACCTTACCGGAGTAAGTCTTATCTTATTTGAAAACATAAGCACTGACACTCTACTACAAAAGGAAATCGTTGACTTGTTACTCATCTCTTTCTTTTTCCTTTTCGGACTTGATATTGCTACCTTTCTGCCGTTAAACAAATGGAGAAAATTACCAACTCATAAAAAGACAGGCAGGCTAACAACCCTTATCTTTCTTAGTTTATTTTTTCTGCACAATCCTTTAACAATACTTTCTGTCGGCTTTTATATCCTCTTGGGAGCTAGCCTTCTCAATTTTTTATTTCCTAAAACCTTAAGACAAGATTTATCCTTCTATAGTCATTTAATTCGAAACATCTTACTTGTTTTATCTACACTTCTGTTCTGGTAATTAATAGAATTCCTATCCAAAGTGTGCTATAATGAGATAAATTTTTTAGGAGATATATGAATGAATTTTTTTAAAGATTATCGTAAACGATTGATTTGGCTAGGAATCTTTCTTGTCGCTATGTGCCTATCGCAAGTTCCTATCGTAACTTTAATGTTACTTCAAAAAACTCAACTTGGATCTATCTGGTCATCTCTAATAGTGGGGCTTGTATCTACTGCTATTGTTACACTCTTTTTATATGGTGCTCACAAAAGTAAGTTATTAAACCTAAAATCGAAACTCTTTACTATTAATGACGCCCCTCGAATCGCTCTTAGTTATGTAGCCGTTGTCGCTGGAAATATGATTGGTGCGATTTGGTTGCAACTTCTGAAGCAAACAACTACTTCGAATCAAGAGGTTATCAATAGCATCATGTCAGAAAGCTCTCTAATTTCCAGCATTTTCGTGGTTGCAATAGTGGCACCTATTTGTGAGGAAGTTATCTGTCGAGGTATCATTCCTACTAAACTCTTCGAAGGATACGAGAAAATTGGATATATTTTCGGTTGGTTTCTCTTCACTATAGCCCATATACCAAATAATCTTCCTTCTTTCTTGATCTATGGCTGGATGTCTGCTGTCCTAACTTGGACTGCTTATCGCACCAAACGTCTAGAGATGTCTATCTTACTGCACCTAGTGAATAATGGAGTCATCATTCTATTGCTTATCCTCCTTACATTCCTTATCAAGGTTGTTGGTATAGATGCTTTTCAATAAATAGAAGTTCCACTACTAATAAAAAGACTAGAAATCTATTTAATTTCTAGTCTTTTTTGTCTATTTAAGAACGAAACACGAATTAGGTGCGAGAAGTTACAATACGGAGATAGTGACAGTAAGCTAATCCACTCCTAAATGTTACGACGAAAAAATCCACGAATCGATACCATTCGTGGACTTTTCCTAGTGAAGCGTTTAGGTAAACCGCCATAGTGGTTGCCGTTTATTAGATTACGACACTGAGTTTTATAAATCGATTTCATTTGTAAAACTCAGTTAGTGGGGCAGTTAGCCCACTTTTTTACCCATCACGACGTAAAGTTTTACGAATCGATAATATTCGTAAAACTTTACTAGTGGAGCGCCTAGCCAAGTTCCATAGAAACTTGGCGTTAGTTACTTAGATTGTCACACAATCAAGTAACTTTGGCGATCTACATCTTTTCCTCTAACTCCACATCTGGATACTTGTCCGCAAACCAGCGGAGGGCGAAGTCGTTTTCAAAGAGGAAGACAGGCTGGTCAAAACGGTCTTTGGCTAAGATGTTTCGACTTGAAGACATACGCTCATCTAAGTCTTCTGGTTTGATCCAACGAACGGTCTTTTTACCCATTGGGCTCATGACCACTTCGGCATTGTACTCATTTTCCATGCGGTGTTTAAAGACTTCGAACTGGAGTTGTCCAACAGCACCTAGCATGTATTCACCTGTTTGGTAGTTGGTATAAAGCTGGATAGCTCCTTCTTGCACCAATTGCTCAATCCCCTTGTGGAAGGATTTTTGCTTCATGACATTCTTAGCAGATACCTTCATAAAGATTTCAGGGGTAAAGGTTGGTAGTGGTTCAAACTCAAACTTGTTTTTGCCAACAGTAAGCGTATCTCCAACCTGGTAGGTCCCTGTATCATAAACCCCGATGATATCTCCAGCTACGGCATTGGTGACATTTTCACGACTTTCCGCCATAAATTGAGTGACATTAGAAAGTTTAGCCCCCTTACCAGTACGAGGTAGATTGACATTCATACCACGCTCAAATTCACCCGATACAATACGAACAAATGCGATACGGTCACGGTGTCGAGGGTCCATGTTGGCTTGAATTTTAAAGACAAAACCTGAGAAATCCTTATCGTAAGGGTCGACAAGTTCACCATCTGTTTTCTTGTGTCCATGAGGTTCTGGAGCAAACTTGAGGAAGGTTTCAAGGAAGGTCTGCACCCCAAAGTTAGTGAGGGCTGAGCCAAAGAAGACTGGTGTCAAGTCTCCAGCAAGAATGGCTTCCTCTGAGAATTCATTCCCTGCTTCATTCAGGAGTTCGATATCTTCTTTTACTTGTTCGTAGAAGGGGTTGCTAGCAAAGAGCTTATCGCCATCTTCTAGACTGGCAAAGCGTTCGTCCCCTTTATAAAGTTCCAAACGTTGGTTATAAAGGTCATAAAGTCCTTCAAAGGCTTTCCCCATCCCGATCGGCCAGTTCATCGGGTAACTCGCAATTCCCAAGACTTCTTCCAATTCTTGCAAGAGATCTAGTGGTTCACGACCGTCACGGTCCAGCTTGTTCATAAAGGTAAAGACTGGAATCCCGCGGTGTTTTACAACCTCAAACAATTTCTTAGTTTGGGCCTCGATACCCTTGGCAGAGTCCACGACCATGACCGCAGCATCCACCGCCATCAAGGTCCGATAGGTATCTTCTGAGAAGTCCTCGTGCCCTGGTGTGTCAAGGATATTCACGCGCTTGCCATCGTAGTCAAACTGCATAACAGATGAAGTGACCGAAATCCCACGTTGTTTCTCGATATCCATCCAGTCTGACTTAGCAAAGTTTCCTGTTTTCTTCCCTTTTACAGTACCTGCCTCACGAATCTCTCCCCCAAAGTAGAGCAATTGCTCTGTAATAGTCGTTTTACCCGCGTCCGGGTGAGAGATGATGGCAAAGGTACGGCGTTTCTTAATTTCTTCTTGAATGTTCATAAGTTCTCTATCTTTCTAATTTTTTAATTATTTTAATTATTTTAATTCCTAATCACTCTTTATTACATTGGATTCTAAAATTCCTTTCAACACTCCATTATATCGGATTTTATAGAGTTTTTCAATCGCTTATAAAAGAAAAAGCAGGCCAAAATGGTAGACCCGCTCATAAGATTCTTTTATTGACTATTTATATTTATCACCCTTAATATCTCTTTACAAATTAATTGTTTCTAGAGCAATTTTCTTTTGCCAGCGTTTCTTAAACAAAATATCAAAGAGTACTAAAGCTGAAGAAAGAATGATTGAAACTAAAAGATACTTTATCCATATAGGAGCATCTGGAATAAAAGGCGTAGTATTCAAAAGCCCATAGTTTCCACCTGTCACTTGATTGATTCCAACTAGAAATATATTAAGAATAAAAGTGTAGGCAATAATACGATACTTTTTAAGCAGGGTTTTATCATAGTGATTCATGAGATAAACCAAGGAATTAACCAAAAGTGCATAATGACCAATCAAGAAAGAAAAGCTGGTAATATGCGGAAAGTCATAGGGGTCGAAAACAGGGTATCCCAAGGCAAACACTGCTCCACTAGCTCCCATAAGGGCAAAATACTGCTTGGTTTTCCATCTGTCTGGTAAGAAAACAACCGCAAACATGGCCAAACGACAATGGTAAAGAGGTAGGCTGTTCGAAAATGGAATGCTAAAACCTATATACCAAGTGTAAAGAGCTAGCAGTTGCGCAATTTGAATCCACTTAAACAATCGAACAAATTTGGGATTTTTGTAGTAAGTAAGGGACCCATATATAGATAGTGCAAGAAGGCCTATCATGACTCCATACCAAAAAATGGGAATAGGAGGTGGTGTGGTTTGGGTTCTTGTAATAAAATGATGCATAAAATCTCCTTAAGGTAACGAATTCAGTTGTACATTAACTATTCTTATATTTATATTTAACGAGTTGATTGATAAGGATGAGAATACCTGTCATCAAACTAGTTACTATCAAATAATTAACCAAAGCGCCATGATCCCCAATCACAGGGGGCTTACTCATAAAGCCATAATTTCCTCCTGTCAAAAGATTGGCTAGAAAGATAATGGCATTGACTCCAAGAGTCGTCCGGCATATTTTCCAAGTATCCCCTTTTTCAACTTTATAATATCTAACAAGATAAATCAAGCAGTTAGCCAAGAGGGCCCAGTGCCCGAAAACATTATTCACAGACGAAACATGAGGGAAAGGAAAAGGATAAAAGACTGGATAAACTAAGGCCATGATTGAACCAAAAACTCCCACTAAGGCAAAATATTGCTTGAAAAAGGTCTTATTAGGGGCAAAAAGAATCATCCACATAGCCATGCGACTATGGTAAAAAGGGAGAGCCTCAGATAGGGGCAGACGTGCAGCAATATACCAAGCGTTGATAATCAGTAACTGAATCAATTGTCCCCAATACCAAAAGTTTCTGTAACCTTTAGATGATGCGAAACGAATCGATAAAACAGCTATGATTACCAAAGAAGTCGGTAATAAAAAGTACCATGTCCCCAAATGAGGAGGGACTGTCTTTTTACTGGTAAAAAATAACTCCCAAAGCGTCATGTGTCATCCTTAACGTCTTCTAGTTGGGTTAATGATACATTCTTTTTACCAACTAAAAACGACTGTTGTTCTTTCTTCTAATTTCAACCATTATATCGAATTAAAAAGTATTTTTCAATTTCTATTTCTTTTCAGTTTGACTTGCCTTATTTATAGGAAAATATGGTAAAATAGAACAGATAAAGAATCATCATTTCACGAAAGGATAAAAGATGAAAATTACGCAAGAAGAGGTGACTCACGTTGCCAATCTTTCAAAATTAAAATTCTCAGAAGAAGAAACTGCTTCATTTGCGACAACACTCTCAAAAATTGTTGATATGGTCGAATTGTTAAGTGAAGTTGACACAACTAGTGTCGCACCTACTACAACGATGGCTGACCGTAAAACTGTTCTCCGACCTGATGTGGCCGAAGAAGGAACAGACCGTGACCGCTTATTTAAAAATGTACCTGAAAAAGAAAACTACTATATCAAGGTACCAGCTATCCTAGACGACGGAGGAGATGCCTAATGACTTTTAATCATAAAACCATTGAAGAGTTGCACAACCTCCTTGTTTCTAAGGAAATTTCAGCAACAGAACTAACACAAGCAACTCTTGAAGATATCAAATCACGCGAAGAGGCTATCAATGCCTTCGTTACGATTGCTGAGGACCAAGCTCTTGCTCAAGCTAAGGCTATTGATGAAGCTGGAATTGACGCCGATAATGTCCTTTCAGGAATTCCACTGGCAGTTAAGGATAATATCTCTACTGACGGTATCCTCACAACCGCTGCCTCTAAAATGCTCTACAACTACGAGCCTATCTTTGATGCAACAGCTGTTGCCAATGCAAAATCTAAGGGCATGATTGTCGTCGGAAAAACCAACATGGACGAGTTTGCCATGGGTGGATCAGGTGAGACTTCTTACTATGGACCAACCAAGAATGCTTGGAACCACAGCAAGGTTCCTGGTGGATCATCAAGTGGTTCAGCTGCAGCTGTAGCTTCTGGACAAGTCCGTTTATCACTTGGTTCTGATACTGGTGGTTCTATCCGCCAACCTGCTGCCTTCAACGGGATTGTTGGTCTCAAACCAACTTACGGAACAGTTTCACGTTTCGGTCTTATTGCCTTTGGTAGCTCATTAGACCAGATTGGACCTTTCGCACCAACCGTTAAAGAAAATGCGCTCTTACTCAATGCTATTACTAGCGAAGATGCAAAAGACTCTACTTCTGCTCCAGTCCGCATTGCTGACTTTACTTCAAAAATCGGTCAAGACATCAAGGGCATGAAAATTGCTTTGCCTAAGGAATACCTTGGTGAAGGGATTGACCCAGAAGTTAAGGAAACTATCCTCAACGCCGCTAAGCACTTTGAAAAACTTGGTGCAGTTGTAGAAGAAGTCAGCCTTCCACACTCTAAATACGGGGTTGCAGTTTACTACATCATCGCTTCATCTGAAGCTTCTTCAAACTTACAACGTTTTGACGGTATCCGTTACGGCTACCGCGCAGAGGATGCAACGAATCTTGATGAAATCTATGTAAACAGCCGTAGCCAAGGCTTCGGCGAAGAAGTAAAACGCCGTATCATGCTTGGTACTTTCAGTCTTTCATCAGGTTACTATGATGCCTACTACAAGAAGGCTGGACAAGTCCGTACCCTCATCATCCAAGATTTCGAAAAAGTCTTTGCTGATTATGACTTGATTTTGGGACCAACTGCTCCTAGCGTTGCCTACGACTTGGATTCACTCAACCATGATCCAGTTGCTATGTACTTGGCTGACCTTTTGACTATCCCTGTCAACTTGGCTGGTCTGCCAGGAATTTCTATTCCTGCTGGATTTGTTCAAGGTCTACCAGTAGGACTCCAATTGATTGGTCCTAAATATTCAGAAAAGACTATTTACCAAGCTGCTGCTGCTTTTGAAGCAACAACAGACTACCACAAACAACAACCCGTGATTTTTGGAGGTGATAACTAATGAACTTTGAAACAGTCATTGGACTTGAAGTCCACGTAGAGCTCAACACCAATTCAAAAATCTTCTCACCTACTTCTGCCCACTTTGGAAATGACCAAAACGCCAATACTAACGTAATTGACTGGTCTTTCCCAGGAGTACTACCTGTTCTCAATAAAGGTGTTGTGGATGCTGGTATCAAGGCAGCTCTTGCCCTCAACATGGACATACACCAGAAGATGCACTTTGACCGCAAGAACTACTTCTATCCTGACAATCCTAAAGCCTACCAAATTTCTCAGTTTGATGAGCCAATTGGTTATAACGGATGGATTGAAGTTGAGCTAGAAGACGGTACGACTAAGAAAATCGGTATTGAACGTGCTCACTTGGAAGAAGACGCTGGTAAAAATACCCACGGTACAGATGGCTACTCTTATGTTGACCTCAACCGTCAAGGAGTGCCGTTGATTGAGATCGTATCTGAAGCCGACATGCGTTCACCAGAAGAAGCCTACGCTTATCTAACAGCTCTTAAGGAAGTTATTCAGTACGCTGGTATTTCTGACGTTAAGATGGAGGAAGGGTCTATGCGTGTGGATGCCAATATCTCTCTTCGTCCTTATGGTCAAGAGAAATTCGGTACCAAGACTGAGTTGAAAAACCTCAACTCCTTCTCAAACGTGCGTAAGGGTCTTGAATACGAAGTGCAACGTCAGGCTGAAATCCTTCGCTCAGGTGGTCAAATTCGCCAAGAAACACGTCGTTACGACGAAGCTAATAAAGCAACTATCCTCATGCGTGTTAAGGAAGGTGCTGCAGACTACCGCTACTTCCCAGAACCAGATCTACCACTCTTTGAAATCTCAGATGAGTGGATTGAGGAAATGCGCACTGAGTTGCCAGAATTTCCAAAAGAACGCCGTGCTCGCTACGTATCTGACCTTGGTCTATCAGACTACGATGCTAGCCAGTTGACTGCCAACAAAGTCACTTCTGACTTCTTTGAAAAAGCTGTCGCTCTTGGTGGTGATGCTAAACAAGTCTCTAACTGGCTACAAGGTGAAGTCGCTCAATTCTTGAACGCGGAAGGCAAGACACTAGAACAAATCCAATTGACACCAGAAAACTTGGTAGAAATGATTGCTATCATCGAAGACGGTACTATCTCATCTAAGATTGCCAAGAAAGTTTTTGTCCACCTAGCTAAAAACGGCGGTGGAGCTCGTGAATACGTGGAAAAAGCTGGTTTAGTTCAAATCTCAGATCCTGATGTTTTGATTCCAATTATTCATCAAGTCTTTGCGGATAATGAAGCTGCTGTTGCCGACTTCAAGTCAGGAAAACGAAACGCTGACAAGGCCTTCACAGGATTCCTCATGAAAGCAACCAAAGGCCAAGCCAACCCACAAGTAGCTCTTAAACTACTTGCCCAAGAATTGGCTAAGTTGAAAGAGAACGAGTAAATATACTTTCGTTAATAGCCTTTTCTACTAAAAATAGAATAAGGAGAATGAATGAACAAATTTTTACGAGTACTATTTATCTTAGTTATTGTCGCCATGTTGGGTGCTTCCATTCTACAAATCTTTCTCCCATCATATATGGGAGAGCATTCTGGTTACGGTATTTCTGCAGGATGGCAAAGAGAAATTGGAATTTGGAATCTAGCCGTTTTAATTATTATTCTTGCTGTTAATATTAAATACGATTGGTTTTACCTGAGAATTGCCCTTCTTGCCCTCATCATTGGTGGTATAGGAATAGGAACAAATCATTTGTTAAATTTTATTGAATATCATTCTCCTGTTAATGCGATTGGTGCTATCGAGAATTATTTACTCGTATGTGGTTGGATTATAGGATGGTTTATTGAAAATAAAACTATAAAACTCAAAAACTCTTTATAGACATATAATTTACCAAAAACTATTTTTGTACTCACATAGTTAGGAGACATATGAAAAAGTTATATACTCTTATCGCTACCTTCTTGCTTCTTATCTTTGTGACACCTCTTCAATCAATAGATGCGGGTGTCGGACATTCTCGAAGTGGTAGCTCTAGCCGCAGCAGCTCTCGAAGTAGTAGCAGTAGCCGAAGTCGTTCTAGTAGTAGTTCTTCTTCACGAAGCAGTTATCATTCTAACAATAGATACTCAAGTTCAGGAGGTTCTCTAGGGACCGGAATGAACATTCTTATCATGTTTGGTGTTGGGGCTTTCCTACTCTTCATGCTCATCAAATATTTGAGTGACCAAAATTCGTCATCTGGTAAATCATACGGAAACTCAACTGGATACAATGTTGAACCAATACTTCACCGTCGAGTTGAAAATAACACCTTGGCTATTAATCGTGTACACCATGGTGATCCAAACTTTGATGCGGATGCTTTCACTTCATGGGTTAGAGAAGTTTACATCCAATTACAGGCAGCCTGGACTAAAAAAGATTGGAATTTGGTGCGCTCACTTGAAAGTGCTAGCCTCTATTCTCAACACAGTGCTCAACTGGAAGACTATATCCAATCTCAAACAACGAATGTTTTGGAACGTGTTTACGTTGAAAATGTTCGAATCAAAGATTTCTACGAAAATCCAGATGGAAATGATACTTTAGTGGTTATCCTTTCATCTACTTTGAGAGACTATGTCATCGAAGATAAGACTCGTAAGGTTATCGAAGGAGATCCTCAACAAGATCTATTTACAGTTTATCAAATGAACTTCATCCGCAAACATGGTAGCCAAACTGAAAACAATGTTCAAGATGAAGCTGTTAGCGACCACTGTCCAAACTGTGGTGCTCCACTTAAAATCTCAGCTATTAGTCAATGTGATTATTGCGGAGCTGAACTCACACGTAGTCCAAATCAATGGGTTCTTGATACCTATGAAGTTGTGGATGAAGACGAACTTTATAATTAGGAGGAAATTATGGGATTTATTCGTGCTGCCCTTTCAGCTGGGCTAAATAGTTTTAATGATAGCAAATTCAAGGAAGCCGTTGTACTTCCAGACCACGTCTCTTCAGACGTCATGGCCATCAAGGGACAATTGCTTACAAAAGATCCTGACGGTGGTTCAAGACAAAGCAACCAAAATACTGGTCTTTTAACAGACGGTTCTGTTGTTATTGTCCCTCAAGGATATGTTGCTGTTCTTGTCAATAACGGTACCTTCCTAGGGGATGTACTTGAAGCCGGAAGCCATGAATGGCGTGCAGGTGATAACGCTTGGCTCCTTGAAAAAGGTGGAATCAAGGGTACTTGGGAAAACTTCAAAAACCGCTTCTCTTTTGGTGGACAAGTTATTACTCGACAAGAAATCATCTTTATCCGTATGCAACCAATTGCAGGGAATAAATTTGGTACCCAAAATGCTGTAGAGTATTTCAGTGAACGTTACCAACAATTGCTCAACATTCGTTTCTACGGCTTGTTTGATATTAAGGTTGCGGATCCAGTTCTTTTCTATGTTAGCTCTATTAGTCAACAAATTGAAGATCATAAACCATTTACAATCCAAGATATTGCTCAAGGAACACTTCGACAAAATATCTCTCCAAAAATCGCAATTGCTATCGCTAAGTATACCAATGAAAACGGAGTTGATATCTATAGCCTAAATGCTAACCAAGATACTTTTAATGAAGTAGCTAAACAAGAAGTTAACAAGGTTTGGACAGGACTTTATGGTATCGAAGCAACCAATATCTTGCTTGAAGATCTCAGTTACGACCAAGAAAGTCTAGAAATTGTTCGTAAACTTGATAGCGAACTCGTTGCTATGAAATACAATACCATCGAAATTGAAGAACGTCGTGCTCGTAACGAAGCCCTTATTGCTGCAGCTAACAATGAAGGTAATGGCAATGGTATGAATATGTTTATGGGAATGAATCTCGGTCAAACTCTCGGTGGCCAACTCACCCAACAAGCTCAACCTGTTAGCCCAAATCAAACCGTTCCCCCAGTACAACCCGCTGATCCAAACCAAGCTTTTACTACGGTACAAACTGCAAATCCAGAGCAAGTTGCTAGCCCAGTAGAAACTGTTATCCCTGAACAACCCGCTAACTCAGTAGAAACTACTAATCCAGAAGTAACAACTCCTGTTCAAGAATCTACAACTCAAGAAGTAACAACTCCTGCAGAAGAAACTACTAGTCAAGAAAAACCAACTAATAAAAACTTCTACATCGAAGTCGATGGCAAGTACGTATTGGTAACCAAAGACGAAGAAGGAAACATCGTTCCTGTCAACTAATCTCACTTCCCTGATATTTGAGAAATCTTACGACTTATGATACAATAAAGAGTAAATTATTTTATTAAAGAGGTAAAAACATGATTGAAGCAAGTAAATTAAAGGCTGGTATGACCTTTGAAACAGCTGACGGAAAATTGATCCGCGTTTTGGAAGCTAGCCACCACAAACCAGGTAAAGGAAACACTATCATGCGTATGAAATTACGTGATGTCCGTACTGGTTCAACATTTGAAACTAGCTACCGCCCAGAGGAAAAATTTGAACAAGCGATTATCGAAACTGTGCCAGCACAATACTTGTACAAAATGGATGATACAGCTTATTTCATGAACACTGAAACTTACGACCAATACGAAATTCCTGTTGTAAATGTTGAAAATGAATTGCTTTACATCCTTGAAAATTCTGAAGTTAAAATTCAATTTTATGGAACTGAAGTAATCGGTGTAACAGTACCTACAACTGTTGAATTGACAGTTGCCGAAACTCAACCTTCTATTAAAGGTGCTACTGTTACCGGTTCTGGTAAACCAGCTACAATGGAAACTGGACTTGTCGTTAACGTTCCAGACTTCATCGAAGCAGGACAAAAACTCGTTATCAACACTGCAGAAGGAACTTACGTTTCTCGTGCCTAATCTCTAGAAAGAGGTCATTCTATGGGAATTGAAGAACAATTAGGCGAAATCGTTATCGCCCCACGTGTACTTGAAAAAATCATTGCAATCGCTACAGCTAAAGTTGATGGTGTCCACTCTTTTTCAAACAAATCAGTATCTGACACCCTTTCAAAACTTTCACTTGGTCGTGGTGTCTATCTAAAAGAATCTGAAGAAGAGCTAACAGCTGATATCTATCTCTATCTTGAGTATGGTGTCAAGGTTCCTAAGGTTGCAATGGCTATTCAAAAAGCTGTAAAAGATGCCGTTCGTAATATGGCTGATGTTGAACTCAATGCTGTGAATATTCACGTTGCTGGTATTGCACCAGATAAGACACCAAAACCAGCATTAAAAGATTTGTTTGATGAGGACTTCCTCAATGACTAGTCCATTATTAGAATCTAGACGCGAACTACGAAAATGTGCCTTCCAAGCACTGATGAGTCTTGAATATGGTTCTGATATTGAAACAGCTTGTCGCTTCGCTTATACTCATGATCGAGAAGACGACGAGGTAAAACTCCCTAGCTTCCTAATCGATCTTGTATCTGGTGTTCAAGCTCAAAAAGAGGAACTAGACAAACAAATCACTCAGCATTTAAAGTCTGGTTGGACGATTGAACGTTTAACCTTAGTTGAAAAGAATTTATTGCGTTTGGGAGTTTTCGAAATCACTTCATTTGATACTCCTCAACTCGTAGCTGTGAATGAAGCTATTGAACTTGCAAAAAGCTTTTCAGATCAAAAATCAGCCCGTTTCATCAACGGACTGCTCAGCCAGTTTGTAACTGAAGAAAACTAACTATAGAAAAAGTGTTTGACTATTATCAAACACTTTTTTACTACACTTCCATCGAAACTTGGAGTCCAGGTTAACAAAAAAGCTAGAACTTATAATAGTTCTAGCTTTTTTATGTTTTTAATATTTTCTAAAGCGTTGGTAACGATCTTCAATGAGTTGATCTAGTGGCAGTTTACCAAGTTCATCAAGTTCTGCTCGGAGTTGTTCTTTGACTTGCTTGATTAAATCTTTGCTTGATAGGCCCACCTCAGAAATAACCTTATCTACAATCTTCATATCTAGCAATTCGAAAGAAGTAATTTTCATCAACTCTGCAGCTTCCATGGCACGACTGCCATCTTTCCAAAGAATAGACGCAAATCCTTCAGGACTGAGAACTGCATAGATTGAGTTTTCTAACATCCAAACACGGTCTGCTACGGCAAGAGCGAGGGCTCCACCAGAACCACCTTCACCAATAATAATAGCGATTATCGGCACCTTAAGATCGCTCATCTCCATGAGGTTACGAGCAATAGCTTCACCTTGACCACGTTCCTCTGCTCCAACACCAGGATAGGCACCTGCCGTGTTGATAAAGGTTACAACAGGGCGGCCAAATTTTTCAGCCTGCTTCATCAAGCGAAGGGCTTTTCGATAACCTTCAGGATGAGGTTGTCCAAAGTTACGATTAAGATTATCTTGTAAGCTTTTACCTTTTTGGATCCCAACAACAGTTACCGCTTGGTCTCCCAACCAACCGATACCACCAATAACAGCACCATCATCTCGGAAAGAGCGATCACCATGTAGCTCTACAAAGTCATCAAATATTCCTGTTGCGAAGTCCAAGGCAGTTAAGCGGGTTTGTTCACGTGCTTCTCTGACGATTTTTGCAATATTCATCAACAATCCCCCTTATGTAACCTTACTAATCGAGCAATCATATCTGGCAATTCTCTCCGTTTAACAATCGCATCCACAAAGCCATGTTCTAACAAAAACTCTGCCTTCTGGAAATCCTCTGGCAAATCTTCCCTTACGGTATTTTCAATGACACGGCGTCCAGCAAATCCTACTAAACTTTGAGGCTCTGCCAAGATGATATCACCCTCCATAGCAAAGGAAGCTGTAACACCACCAGTGGTTGGATCAGTAAGGATTGTTAGGTAAAAGAGACCTGCATTGGAATGACGTTTAACTGCTGCAGAGATTTTAGCCATCTGCATCAAACTCATGATTCCTTCTTGCATACGTGCTCCACCAGATGCTGTAAACAAGACGACTGGTAATTTTTCAGCTGTCGCGTATTCAAACAAACGAGTGATTTTTTCACCAACTACTGTTCCCATAGATGCCATGATAAAATTAGAATCCATGATTCCGAGAGCAACTTTTTCACCCTTAATCAAAGCAGTTCCTGTGACAACAGCCTCATCAAGACCTGTTTTTTCACGCATAGAGGCTAATTTTTTCTGGTAACCTGAAAATTCCAATGGATCTTGCGTCTCAATTCCTGTGAACATCTCTAGGAAGCTTCCCATATCAATGGTTAAAGCAAGGCGCTCTTGAGCTGAAATACGGAAGGTATAGCCACAATGAGGACAAATACGTTCACTCCCCAAGTCCTTTTGGTAAATCGTATATTTGCAACCTGGACATTGGGAGAAGAGCTCATCTGGAACCTCTGGCTTGATCTGAGGTTGATTTACAGTCGAACGATTGGGATTGATTCGAATATATTTATCTTTTTTACTAAATAGAGCCATACATCCCCCTTTTCAGTCTTATACTATTTTTACATTATTCTTTTTCTTGATAATGTGGTAAGAAAGTTTCCATCAAGAATGAGGTGTCGTAGTCTCCTGCAATCACGCGTCGATCTGAAATCAAATCGAGTTGGAAATCAGCATTAGTGACAACCCCTTCAATTTCGAGCTCATAAAGAGCTCGTTGCATTTTCATGAGTGCATCAAAACGATTTTCGCCATGAACAATAATTTTAGCAATCATACTATCATAGTATGGCGGAATGGTATAACCAGGATAAACTGCTGAGTCCACTCGCAAGCCCACACCACCACTTGGTAGATAAAGATTGGTAATCTTACCTGGACTTGGTGCAAAATTAAAGGCTGGGTTTTCTGCATTGATACGGCACTCAATAGCATGTCCTTTTAGAACAATGTCTTCTTGCTTCAAGGTCAAAGATTGACCTGCAGCGATTCGGATTTGTTCCTTGACAATATCCACACCTGAAACAAATTCAGTTACCGGGTGTTCCACTTGGACACGCGTATTCATCTCCATAAAGTAGAATTTGCCAGTTGCTTCATCTAGTAGGAATTCAATGGTACCAGCATTCTCATAACCAACCGACTCCGCTGCACGGACTGCTGCAGCACCAATTTCATTACGCAGTGTTTTCCCGATAGCAATCGAAGGACTTTCTTCTAAAACCTTTTGGTTATTCCGTTGAAGCGAACAGTCACGCTCTCCTAGGTGAATAACATGTCCCATCTGGTCAGCAAGAATCTGTACTTCAATATGGCGAGCAGGATAAATTACACGCTCAAGATACATAGCCCCATTACCAAAGTTGGCTTTAGCTTCACTAGAGGCTGTTTCAAAGGCTGACACAAGATCCTCTGCCTTTTCAACCTTACGAATCCCTTTACCACCTCCTCCAGCTGAAGCTTTCAGCATAACTGGATAACCAATTTTTTCGGCAATAGCCAGAGCCTCTTCTGCAGTATGGACTTCTCCATCTGATCCTGGAATGACAGGCACGTTTGCCTTAATCATTTGAGCACGGGCGTTAATTTTATCTCCCATGACATCCATGACACAAGCTGATGGTCCGATAAACTTGATACCAACTTCTTCACACATGGTTGCAAACTTGGAATTTTCACTTAAAAAACCAAATCCAGGGTGAATAGCTTCAGCTTCAGTCAAAACCGCAGCTGATAGGATAGCATTGATGTTCAGATAAGATTCTGTAGCCTTCCCAGGGCCGATACAGATAGCCTCATCAGCCAAAAGCATGTGGAGAGCTTCCTTGTCAGCAGTTGAATAAACAGCGACTGTTGCAATTCCTAACTCTCGTGCCGCACGAATAATACGAACAGCAATTTCACCACGATTGGCAATTAAAATCTTACGAAACATGGAAAACCTCCCTAGTTTCCAATAGCAAAGGTCAGAGTACCGCTTGCTGCAAGCTTACCATCTACTTCTGCCTTCGCTTCTACTACGGCGATTGTGCCACGACGTTTGACAAAAGTTGCTGTCATGACAAGCTGATCACCAGGAACAACTTGTTTCTTAAATTTCACTTTGTCCATACCAGCATAGAAGACAAGTTTCCCTTTGTTTTCAGGTTTAGACAATTCCAAAACACCTGCTGTCTGAGCCAAGGCTTCCATAATGAGGACTCCAGGCATAACTGGGTATTGAGGAAAATGACCGTTGAAGAAAGGTTCGTTAATCGTTACATTTTTAATAGCAACAATGGTGTCTTCGCTAACTTCCAAGACACGGTCCACTAAAAGCATGGGATAGCGGTGTGGCAAAGCTTCTTTAATTCCTTGAATATCAATCATTTGATACGTACCAAGCCTTTCCCGAACTCAACCATTTCTTCATTTTCAACAAGAATTTCTGTTACGACACCGTCTTTAGGTGCTGGAATTTCGTTCATAACCTTCATAGCTTCGATGATGACCAAGGTTTGGCCTTTTTTGACAGTATCACCGACTGAAACAAAATTAGGTTTGTCTGGTCCGGCAGCCAAGTATGCAACTCCAACAAGCGGACTTTCTACAAGGTCTCCTTCAGCTACAGATTCAGTAAGTATTGATTCTGGAGCAGTTTCTACAGCTGGTGCTGTAGTTTGAGCTTGTGGTGCAACTGTAGGTGCAGCTGCTGAAACCACTGGTTGAGGTGCTGGACTTGTTTCTGTAACAAGTTTTGCTTCATTCTTACTGAAGACCAACTCGTCCGTTCCATTTTTATAAGAAAATTCTTTCAAGCTTGACTGGTCAAATTGTGCCATCAAGTCTTTGATTTCATTTAAATTCATCTTTACTTATTCTCCCAACGTTTGAAAGCAAGAACTGCATTATGCCCACCAAATCCAAAAGTATTTGAGATAGCATAAGGAATTTCACGTTCCACACCTTGTCCATAAATAACGTTTGCTTCGATGTAATCTGACAATTCTGTTGTTCCAGCTGTCATTGGAACATAGTTGTTACGGATTGCTTCAATTGTTGCAATGGCTTCAACTGCACCTGCTGCACCGAGCAAGTGTCCTGTAAATGACTTGGTTGAAGATACAGGTACTTCTTTACCGAGAACCGCTACAATCGCTCCGCTTTCTCCTTTTTCATTAGCTGGAGTTGATGTACCGTGTGCATTGACATAAGCTACTTGGTCTGGTGTAATCTCAGCTTCCTCCAAGGCAAGTTTGATAGCTTTAATAGCACCTTGGCCTTCTGGATGTGGTGAAGTCATATGGTAGGCATCACAAGTATTCCCGTAACCGACAACTTCAGCTAGGATAGTTGCACCGCGTTTTTCAGCATGCTCTAAACTTTCAAGGACTAACATACCTGATCCTTCACCCATAACAAATCCATTACGGTCTTTGTCAAATGGAATAGAAGCACGAGTTGGATCCTCTGTTGTTGAAAGAGCTGTTAAGGCTTGGAAACCGGCAATCGCAAATGGTGTAATAGAAGATTCTGAACCACCAACTAGCATGATATCTTGGAAACCAAATTTGATAGAACGGAAGGCATCTCCGATAGCATCATTTGATGAAGCACAAGCAGTATTGATAGATTTACAGATACCATTGGCACCAAAGCGCATAGCAACATTACCTGCAGCCATGTTTGGCAAGGCTTTTGGAAGTGTCAATGGTTTTACACGTTTTGGACCTTTTTCGTGAAGACGAAGCACTTGGTCTTCGATTTCTCTGATTCCACCAATACCTGATGCAACAATGACACCAAAGCGGTCTTTATCAAGCGCTTCTACGTCAAGATTAGCATTGTTCACTGCTTCTTGAGCTGCATACAAGGCATATAAAGAATAATCATCGAAACGATTAGTATCCTTTTTTACAAAGTATTTGTCAAACGGAAAATCGTTAATTTCTGCTGCATTATGAACATCAAAAGCGCTGTGATCAAACTTAGTGATTTCACCAATTCCAATGTTTCCATCTTTTAGATTGTTCCAAAATTCTTCTGGTGTGTTCCCGATTGGAGATGTTAATCCATAACCTGTTACTACTACTCGATTTAGTTTCATTTTCATACCTCTATTTTAACTCTTATTGCATGGTTAGTCCACCATCAATTGCAATGACTTGTCCCGTTAGATAATCTTGACTTGCAAGAAAGGCTGTGACCTCTGCGACTTGCTCAGCTTGGCCAAATTGTTTCATCGGAATTTGTGCTAACATAGCATCTTTCACCTTATCAGATAGAACCGCAGTCATGTCTGATTCGATCATTCCTGGAGCAATGGCATTGACGCGAACATTTCGATTGGCAACTTCACGTGCTACTGATTTAGTAAATCCAATCAGACCAGCTTTAGAAGCAGCGTAGTTTGCTTGACCGATATTTCCCATCAAACCGACAACACTCGACATGTTGATAATGGCACCTTCACGTGCTTTTATCATCTGTTTCAAAACAGCTTGTGTCATATTGAAGGCACCTGTCAAATTGATTTTCAAGACCTTCTCAAAATCTTCTTCTGTCATCTTCAGCATGAGGGTGTCTTGAGTAATCCCAGCATTATTCACTAGGACATCAACTGAACCTAGTTCTTCAATCGCTTGATCCACCATGCGTTTTGCATCTGTGAAGTCTGAGACATCACCAGAAATAGCAAGTACCTTCACACCATATGGTTTAAACTCGTTTAGAAGCTCCTCGGAGATTTCACCACGACTATTCAAGACAACGTTAGCTCCCAAGCTAGCAAATTTATGAGCAATGGCGAGACCAATTCCTCGACTTGAGCCTGTAATAAAGACATTTTTCTGTTCTAGTTTCATTTTTCTCCTTTCAGAACTTCTACCATTTTGGTCTAATTTTCTAAGAGTGCTTGTAGACTTGCTTGATCTTCAACATTTGCAAGTTGAGCAGTTTTATCAATCTTTTTGACGAATCCTGACAAGACTTTTCCAGGGCCAATCTCGATAAAACGAGTGACTCCCGCTTCTTGCATGACTGCAATGCTTTCATAAAAACGAACAGGTTCCTTAACTTGACGAGTCAAGAGTTCTGCAATTCGTTCATTTTCCATGACCTTTGCTTCTGTATTACCAACAAGAGGACAAGCAAAATCAGAAAATTCAACTGCTGTCAGGGCTTGTGCTAATTTTTGACTTGCAGGCTCCAATAAAGCTGTATGGAAAGGTCCAGAAACATTTAGAGGAATCAAGCGTTTTGCTCCCGCTTCCTGCAAAAGTTCAACTGCACGATCTACAGCAACCACCTCACCACCAATAACAATTTGACTTGGGGTATTGTAGTTAGCTGGAGTCACAACACCAAGTTGAGAAGCTTCTTGACAAGCTTGTTCAATAACTTCAACTGGAGTATTGAGTACGGCTACCATTTTACCAGACCCAGCAGGTGCCGCTTCTTCCATATAAGATCCACGCTTAGCAACTAGAGCCACCGCATCCTCAAAATCCAAAGCACCACTAGCTACGAGGGCAGAATATTCACCAAGAGACAGACCTGCCACCATATCTGGTTGGTAACCCTTCTCCTTTAGTAGTCGGTAAATGGAAACGGATGTAGCCAAAATAGCTGGTTGTGTGTAACGAGTCTGATTTAGCTTCGTTTCATCGTTATCAATCAAGTCACGAAGATCATAACCTAAGACCTGGCTAGCTTGGTCGATTGTTTCCTTGACGATAGCATATTGGTCGTATAGTTCACGTCCCATTCCAAGGTACTGGGCTCCTTGACCTGCAAATAGAAAGGCTGTTTTAGTCATTTCTTGTAACTCCTGCCCAACGAGCGGCTTCTTTTTGAATTTTCTCAGCTGCACCATAGTAGATATCTTTTAAGATTTCTTCAACTGTTTCTTCTTTCGATACCAAACCTGCAATCTGGCCGGCCATTACTGAACCGCCATCCACATCACCATGGACAACAGCCTTAGCTAAGGCTCCAGCACCCATTTGCTCAAAGATTTCCAAATCTGGATTTTCTTGTTTAAAGGCATCTTTTTCAGCTTGCTCGAAATCACGAGTCAATTGGTTTTTGATGGCACGAACTGCGTGTCCAAAATGTTGTGCTGAAATCGTTGTATCAATATCACGGGCTTTTAAAATCTTAGCTTTATAGTTTGGATGAGCATTAGATTCTTTAGCAACTACAAAACGAGTTCCTACTTGAACAGCTTCTGCACCAAGCATAAATCCAGCGGCAGCTCCCTCACCGTCTGCAATACCACCTGCAGCGATAACAGGAATTGAAACAGCCGCCGCAACTTGACGAACCAAGGTCATAGTTGTTAGTTTACCGATGTGTCCTCCTGCTTCCATACCTTCTGCAATGATAGCGTCTGCACCGATTTTTTCCATGCGTTTAGCCAAAGCTACACTTGGGACTACAGGAATAACGGTAATCCCTGCTTCATGGAATCGCTCCATGTATTTACTTGGGTTCCCTGCACCAGTTGTGACTACCTTAACCCCTTCTTCAATCACGAGGTCAACAATATCATCAACAAATGGAGACAAGAGCATAATATTGACACCAAAAGGCTTGTCTGTTAAAGATTTAATCTTATCGATGTTGGCTTTAACCACTTCTTTAGGTGCGTTTCCTCCACCAATGATACCGAGACCACCAGCTTTTGAAACAGCTCCAGCCAAATCGCCATCTGCCACCCAGGCCATTCCACCTTGGAAGATAGGATATTTAATATTTAATAGTTCAGTGATACGTGTTTTCATATTGCCTCCATAAGTCTTGCTTACGTAATAGTTCGACTTTATTATAATTTGACGGTCAAACTATTACCTAAACAAGAGGGAGCGGGTCTCCCCTACTCCTTCTTTATTTATTCTAATTATTTAGTTTGCTCTTCAACGTAAGCAACCAAGTCGCCAACTGTTTTCAAGTTGTCTTCAGCTTCGATTTGGATATCAAAAGCGTCTTCGATTTCTGAGATTACTTGGAACAAGTCCAATGAATCTGCATCCAAATCATCAAAAGTAGATTCAAGTGTTACTTCTGATGCATCTTTTCCAAGTTCTTCAACGATAATTTCTTGTACTTTTTCAAATACTGCCATGATAGACTCCTTTAAAATAAATAGTTTTTTTATAACAATGTGATCGCCACATGATTACCTAAATTGTAACAATAAGTGTGCCCCATGTCAAACCTCCACCGAAACCTGACAAGAGAATTTTTTGGCTACCATCCAAATGGATGAGCCCTTCTTCTACACACTCAGAAAGTAAAATCGGAATACTTGCCGCACTGGTATTTCCATACTTCGTCATATTAGCAGGAAGTTTGTCACGATCGACACCGATTTTTCTAGCCATCTTATCTAAAATTCGAATATTAGCTTGATGAAGTAATAGATAATCGAGTTCATCTGCTGATATTGGACTTTTTTCGATGGTCTGTTTAATAGATTTAGCCACGTCTCGAATTGCGAAGTCGAAAACTGCTCTCCCATCCATTTTCAAGAAAACATCTGGTTCTTCTTGAATAGAAAATGGTGAAATCAATCCTGTCTTTCCATAGGTGAGACACTCACCACGAGAACCATCGCTATTGAGACTTTCTGATAAGAAATGTTCTTGATCACTTGCCTCAAGTAGCACTCCGCCAGCTCCATCTCCAAACAAGACAGCTGTTGAGCGGTCAGACCAGTCCAAAGATTTTGACATGGTCTCACTACCGATAACAAGACCTTTTCGATATGTTCCTGAAGAAATGAACTTCTCTGCCGTTGATAGAGCAAAGACAAATCCACTGCAAGCGGCTGTTAAATCATAGGCAAAAGCCTTATGAGCGCCAATCCTTGCCTGAACACGAGCTGCGGTTGAAGGCATCATCGAGTCAGGTGTCATAGTAGCCAGAATAATAAAATCTAACTCTTCAGCAGAAATCCCTGCCTTGTCCAGAAGTTGTCTTGCAACCTCTGTAGCCAAATCTCCTGTTGATTCTGTTTTAGAAATATGACGTTCTTTAATCCCTGTCCGACTTGAGATCCATTCATCACTCGTATCCATGACCTGAGCCAAGTCTTCGTTAGTGATAATCTGCTCTGGAGCATAATGAGCGACCTGGCTTATTTTTGCAAAAGCCATTACTTCAAATCCTCCAAAAAGTGATAAAGATTAGTCAACCCTTTACCCATAACTTCCATCTCTTCAGGACTCATGCCTTCGATAATTCTTTCGACCATGGCCTTATGGAAACGTTTATGGAGACGATGTACAAGGCGACCTCTCTT
Organism: Streptococcus infantis; assembly: GCF_047464155.1. GTDB lineage: Bacteria > Bacillota > Bacilli > Lactobacillales > Streptococcaceae > Streptococcus > Streptococcus infantis_U. Next base: position 170,352 of record NZ_JASHCL010000003.1, on the reverse strand, counting down.
TGTCAAATGAAGATGTACTACACGACGATCCTGATCTGAACGAATCCGTTCGATGTATCCTTTTCGCTCCAGATTGTTTAAGCTCGTTGTCACAGTCCCTAGTGTTACCATCAACTCTTTGGAAACTTGACTTGGAGTCACTTCTGGATACTTACCGATAACATCAATCGTGTGCATTTCTTTGATAGAGATATCTTTGAAACGACTACCTCGCAAACTTACTTCCTCGATCACTAGGACGTTGTTAAAAATTGATGTTAAATAGTCATTGACTTGTTGGTAGTCCATTTCTCTTCCCTCCTTACCAAAAAAAGTTTTATAATCAAAACATTTGACTAGAAAAGTATATCAAACTTCAAAGAATTGTGCAAGCATTTTTTTATTTCCCGACAAATTTTGGACGTCTTCTCTCAGAATGTGCACGTACACCTTCTTTAAAATCTTCTGTGTAGGATAGTGATTCTTGCAATTCTAATTCAAGTTTAGCGTATTCATGCCACTGTTTAAACTCACTTTCCCAAACAAGTTTCTTAATCGCAGCATAGGAATTTGAAGAACCACGTCTCAACTTCTTCAACAATTGTTCTCTTGTTTTTTCTAATTGTTCACTAGTACATAGACGATATAGAGCTCCTGCCTCCATTGCTTTTTCAGCGGTAAAGGCTTCACCTGTCATAGCTAATTGCGTTGCACGAGTTGCACCAAGTGATCTTGTAAGCAAGAATAAGCCGCCCGCGTCAGGAGCTAAGCCCACACCTACAAAAGCCTGGATGAATTTAGCTTTGTCAGATGCGATACAGAAATCAACTGCCAAGGCCATATTGGCTGCAGCTCCAGCAACTGCTCCATCAACTTCCATGATAACAGGTTTAGGAATCTGTTTAATCTTATAAGAAATAGTATTGACCAATTCAGCAATTCGAGTTAAGGAAGCAATATCATCCTCATCAACAGCACGTTTCATTTCAACTAAATCGCCACCGACAGAAAACACCTTACCAGCAGCATTGATTAGAATAAATGAAACTGAATTGTCTTTTTCAGCTAATTCCAGTGCTTCTAAAATTTCTTCACACATAGGAATATGGAAACCATTTGCCACCTCGGGACGATTTAATGTAATCACCGCTAAATCGTCTTGAATTTGAAAGATAATATGATTCATAGCCACTCCTTTAATTTAAATAGCTGATTAAATTGTTTTATCTTCAAAGTATATCTTTTTATTTCCATTTACACAAGCAAAAATCGATTAAAAGTGTATCAGCCGATTTTTAAAGAATTTTTTCTATACTTAAAATAGTTAGGTTAAGATAATCACGTTCATACCTCTAATATGATATAGCCTTTCCTATTGCAGATTGAAAAAAGCCCTTCTTTCTGCTATAATCGTATAAAATACTAACTGAGGAGTTTTTATGAAGGTTGTAAAATTTGGGGGAAGTTCACTCGCCTCTGCAAGCCAATTGAAGAAGGTTTTAAACATTGTAAAAAGTGACCCCGAACGTCGTTTTGTAGTTGTATCTGCACCAGGAAAGCGCGATGCTAAAGATACCAAAGTTACGGATGCTTTGATTAAATATTATCGTGATTATGTAGCGGGAAATGATATCGGTGCTAGTCAAAATTGGATTATCGATCGTTACGCTGCAATGGTTAGCGAACTAGGGCTTAAACCTGCTGTTTTAGAACGAATCTCTAAAAGCATCCGAACTCTCGCTACCCTTCCAATTGAAAACAATGAATTTCTTTACGATACCTTCCTTGCTGCAGGTGAAAATAACAACGCTAAACTGATTGCAGCTTACTTTAACCAAAATGGTTTAGAAGCGCGCTATGTTCATCCACGAGAGGCTGGGATTGTTGTTACAAGCGAACCTGGAAATGCTCGTATCATTCCTTCAAGTTATGATAAAATCGAAGAGCTCAATAATGGAACGGAAGTTCTGGTTATTCCCGGATTCTTCGGTGTGACTAAAGAGAATCAAATCTGTACCTTCTCACGTGGTGGATCTGATATCACTGGTTCAATTATCGCAGCTGGAGTTAAAGCTGACCTTTATGAAAATTTTACTGATGTTGACGGAATTTTTGCTGCCCACCCTGGTATCATTCACAAACCACACTCAATCCCTGAATTGACTTACCGTGAAATGCGAGAATTGGCCTATGCAGGTTTCTCTGTACTACATGACGAAGCTCTCCTTCCGGCCTACCGCGGGAAAATTCCTCTTGTTATCAAAAATACCAATAATCCTGAACATCCGGGTACTCGCATCGTTCTAAAACACAGCAGTGATGAATTCCCAGTAGTGGGGATTGCTGGTGATTCTGGTTTTGTCAGCATCAATATGTCTAAATACCTGATGAACCGCGAAGTTGGTTTTGGTCGTAAAGTGCTTCAAATTCTAGAAGACCTGAATATTGGTTGGGAACATATGCCAACTGGTATCGATGACCTATCTATCATTCTACGTTCACGAGAATTAACTCCTATTAAAGAAGAAGAAATCCTTCGTCAATTAGTTCAAAAAGCTGAAGTTGACCATGCTGAAATCGAACATGACCTCTCTATCATAATGATTGTTGGCGAAAAAATGAAGCGCCATATCGGGGTAACTGCTACAGCCACTCGCGCCTTGTCTGAAAATAATATCAACATTCAAATGATGTCACAAGGTTCTAGTGAAGTTTCGATCATGTTCGTTGTCCACAAAGACCAAGAAAAAGCGGCTCTAAAGGCTCTATACCATGCCTTTTTCGGTGAAAGTAAGGAAGACTAAACATGGCACAATCTCTCAACAAAGTCATTGACCTACAAACTACTGGAACCTCCTATCTTTCCATTTCAGGAAAGGTTGGAAAATTTCTGGTTGGAGATCAGGCTTTAGAATTTTACGCAGACCGTAATGTTGAGGATTACATTCAGATTCCCTGGTCCAGCGTTAACCAAATCGGAGCCAATGTCTCTAGGCGCAAGGTTAGTCGTCATTTCGAAGTCTTCACTGACCAAGGAAAATTCCTCTTTGCTTCAAAAGATTCTGGAAAAATTCTTAAAATTGCTCGTGAAAAGCTAGGTAATGATAAGGTCATTAAGCTTCCAACCTTACTCCAAATCATCGGTCATAAAATCAAAAATCTATTTGCAAAAAAATAGAAAGTTTAGTATAATCATAGAAACGGATAAGTAGGTTATCCTCTTCTTCCAGAAAGTCTGCGGATGCTGCGAGCAGATAGGAGAGATAGGTGAAATTCTACCGTTATTTCAAATCAAATACAGAATCAAGTGCACACCTGTGAAGTTGGATGGAACCGTGGCCCTGCCACTCCAACGCTTTGTCAGGTGTGCTTTTTTCATAAAGGAGTTCTTATGTTAGATATCAAACGTATTCGTACAGACTTTGATGCTGTCGCTGAAAAATTAGCTACACGTGGTGTAGATGCTACTATCTTGAATGAAATGAAGGAAATCGACGCAAAACGTCGTGACATCTTAGTCAAGGTTGAAACCCTCAAGGCAGAGCGTAACACGGTTTCTGCTGAAATTGCTCAAGCTAAGCGCAACAAGGAAAATGCAGACGATAAGATTACTGCCATGCAAACTCTCTCTGCAGAGGTCAAAGCACTCGATGCTGAGTTGGCAGAAATTGACGCTAAATTAACAGAATTTACCACTACTCTTCCAAACATCCCCGCTGACAGCGTGCCTATCGGTGCAGACGAAGATGATAACGTAGAAGTTCGCCGTTGGGGAACTCCTCGCGAGTTCGACTTTGAACCAAAAGCTCACTGGGATCTAGGTGAAGACCTCGGTATTCTTGACTGGGAACGTGGTGGAAAAGTAACTGGAGCGCGCTTCCTCTTCTATAAAGGCCTTGGAGCTCGTTTGGAACGTGCTATTTACAACTTTATGCTAGATGAGCATGGTAAGGAAGGCTATACAGAAGTCATCACACCTTACATGGTTAACCATGATTCTATGTTTGGTACTGGTCAATATCCAAAATTCAAGGAAGATACTTTTGAGCTCAGTGATACCAACTATGTCCTCATTCCTACAGCTGAAGTACCTTTGACTAACTACTATCGTGATGAAATTCTTGACGGAAAAGACTTGCCAATCTACTTTACTGCTATGAGTCCATCATTCCGTTCTGAAGCTGGTTCAGCTGGTCGCGATACTCGTGGATTGATCCGTTTGCACCAATTCCACAAGGTTGAAATGGTGAAATTTGCTAAACCTGAAGAATCATACGAAGAATTGGAAAAGATGACAGCCAACGCTGAAAACATCCTTCAAAAACTCAACCTTCCATACCGCGTAGTTGCTCTTTCTACAGGAGACATGGGCTTCTCAGCTGCTAAGACTTACGACTTGGAAGTTTGGATTCCAGCACAAAATACTTACCGTGAAATCTCAAGCTGTTCAAACACAGAAGATTTCCAAGCTCGTCGTGCCCAAATCCGTTACCGTGATGAAGCCGATGGTAAGGTTAAACTTCTCCACACCTTGAATGGTTCTGGACTTGCTGTTGGACGTACCGTCGCTGCTATTCTTGAAAACTATCAAAACGAAGATGGTTCTGTTACTATTCCTGAAGTCCTTCGTCCATATATGGGTGGAGCTGAAGTTATCAAACCATAAAATAAACAAGAGGAAGCATAACTTCCTCTTTTGCATTTCATGTAAAAAAACAGGTAGAAAATCTTTCATCTCTACCTGTTATTTTTATATTCTCTAGTAACCACCCATCATTGATGGATCCATAGCTGGAGCTGGTGCTACAGGTTCTGGTTTATTAGCCACAACTGCTTCTGTTGTCAAGATAAGACTTGCTACTGATGCTGCGTTTTGAAGGGCTGAACGGCTAACCTTAACAGGATCGATAATTCCTGCTTCAATCATGTTGACCCATTCACCTGTTGCAGCGTTGAAGCCTGTACCAGCTTCTGCATTTTTCAAACGATCAATAACGATTGAACCTTCATAGCCTGCGTTGTAGGCAATTTGACGAACTGGCTCTTCTAAGGCACGAAGAACAATATTGCGACCTGTTGCTTCATCGCCTTCTAATTCCAAGGCAGCGACAGCTGAGATAACATTAACAAGGGCAGTACCACCACCTGCAACGATACCTTCTTCAACAGCTGCACGTGTCGCGTTAAGAGCATCTTCAATACGGAGTTTCATTTCTTTCAACTCAGTTTCAGTTGCAGCACCAACCTTGATAACTGCTACGCCACCTGACAATTTGGCCAAACGTTCTTGGAGTTTTTCACGGTCAAATTCTGATGTTGTTGTTTCAATTTGAGACTTGATGACAGCGACACGATTAGCAATTGCTTCAGGATTACCTGCGCCTTCTACAATAACTGTGCTATCTTTATCAACAGACACTTTAGCTGCTTGACCTAAAGCTTCGATGGTAGCATCTTTCAACTCAAGCCCAAGATCTTCTGTGATAACAGTTCCACCTGTCAAAATCGCAATATCTTCCAACATCGCTTTACGACGGTCACCAAATCCAGGAGCCTTAACAGCAACGACGTTGAAGGTTCCACGAATCTTGTTCAAAACAAGAGTTGGAAGAGCTTCACCGTCAACATCATCTGCAATAATCAATAGTGGACGGCTACTTTGAAGAATACTTTCTAGAAGTGGCAAGATTTCTTGGATATTTGAAATTTTCTTGTCAGTAATTAAAATGTATGGATTTTCAAGGTCTGCAACCATTTTTTCATTATCAGTAACCATGTACTGAGATAGATAACCACGGTCAAACTGCATTCCTTCTACAACTTCAAGCTCTGTTTCCATACCACGTGATTCTTCAATAGTGATAACTCCATCTTTACCAACTTTTTCCATGGCTTCAGAGATGTATTCACCCACTTTTTCAGAGCGAGAGGATACAGCAGCGACCTGCGCAATCGCTTCTTTGTTAGCAACAGGAATGGCATTGTTCTTCAAGGCTTCAACAGCTGCAGCAACCGCAGTTTCAATCCCACGACGGATACCGATTGGGTTTGCGCCAGCCGTAACATTTTTGATTCCTTCACGAACGATGGCTTGGGTCAAGACAGTTGCAGTAGTTGTCCCGTCACCAGCAATATCGTTAGTTTTAGAAGCTACTTCTGATACCAATTTGGCACCCATATTTTCAAAATGGTCTTCTAGTTCAATTTCTTTAGCGATTGTCACCCCGTCATTGGTAATCAATGGTGAACCAAATGATTTTTCAAGAACGACATTACGTCCTTTAGGGCCTAAGGTTACTTTAACTGTATCAGCTAGGATATCAACCCCACGGACCATTGCTGAACGTGCATCAGATGAAAATTTAATTTCTTTTGACATACTTACTTCCTCCTATTATTCTTCAACGATTGCTAAAATATTAGCTTCACCCACGATGATATATTTTTCATCACCATCTTTGACATCAATACCTGCATGAGCTTCAACTAAAACTTGATCTCCAACTTTTACACTTGGAGCAACCAACTCACCGCTCAAGGTACGAACACCTTGTCCAGTAGCCACTACAGTAGCTGTTTTCGTTTCTTCTTGGGCTGATTTTGCGAGGACAAATCCCCCAACAGTTTGTTCTTTTTCTTCAATTTTCAAGACCACGCGGTCTCCTAATGGTTTCAACATCTGCTTTCCTCCATAAGACAATCATATTATTAGCACTCTTTATCCACGAGTGCTAAACCATAGTTCTATTGTATCACTTAGTCAGAAATAGTCAAGAAAAAAACACCTCTAAAATGAAAGAGATGTTCCTTTAATATTAATTGAGAATCGTCAACTTTTGATTGAAATCATCGATAACCTTTTGGAGATTAATCCGCCCGCGGTAGATACCATATCCAAAAACAACCATTCCCAAGATTCCAACCAAGGCTAGAAAAATCCCGAAGATAAATAGTGGGAGGAAACTTCTATGAAAGAGATAAATCAATACCACACCAATACTAGCAGTGATAAAGAGCAAACTGAACCAACGGCCCAGATTTTCAAGCATGTGACGTTGATATTTAATTTCTGTTTCATATCCATTAACAAGTTCTTGTTTTGTAACCATGAAAATCCTCCTGATAAAAATTGAGAATGAAGTGTAAGAGAAGGAGATTAGTTTACTTCATTCTCAAAATTTTTACTAGTAAATATGGGGTACTCTTGACCTTAGTAATTAAGATGTGGGTCAAATATACCTAGAGCAACACCAATTAAGGCAACAACAACTAGAATTAACATGACTTTGTTTGGTGAAACTTTTTTCTTAGACATCAACCACCAGCAAATAGTGATGAAGGTTGCTGTCAAGAGACCTGGATAAACACCATCAATCTTTTCTTGAATTTTAAGGAAGGCTTCTCCGTTAGCATTTTTGAATTCGAGTGCTGTTGTAACAGAGACCCAAGTCGCTGCTACGGCACCAATAACCATACCACCAACAACGCTGATCGCTTTACGAAGAGCTTGTCCTTTTGGTCCTACAAGAAATTCAACGGCTTTATCCCCTAATTGATACCCTTTAAAGAAGGCAAAGCGCATACCAAAGTAGACTAGGAAATTCCACACGACGATGTAGAAGATAGCACCAGCGACGTTACCACCTTTTGAAAGACCAAGTGCAATCCCCAAAAGAACTGGAATCAAGGTACCAACTATCAAAGAGTCACCAATACCAGCGATTGGTCCCATCAAACCGGCACGCATCCCATTGATGGTTTCACCATCTACTGCATCTCCATTTGCACGCGCTTCTTCCAAACCAGCTGTAATCCCTACAACAAGGGATCCAAGTTGCGGTTCAGTATTGAAAAAGGCGGTATAGGTTTGCATGGCATCTTTTTGTTCTTCTTTTGTATCATACATCTCTTCTACAATTGGAAGCATTGAAGTTAAGTACCCGAAGGTTTGCATGTGTTCTTGAGAGAAACAAGTCAAATGGCCATAATACCAATGATGAAATGCTTTTGCTAATGTTTTCTTTGAAATTTTCTTTCTATCAGCCATCTTAAATATCCTCCTCATCATCGTCTACGTACACCACTCCAGCCGGAGCTGCTTTCATAGATTTAATCACTTCAAGTTCATAGTAGATTACTGCAAAGATTAATGAAACAACAGCACTAGCTACCAAGTTCAATCCTAGAGATTTAGCCAAAGTAAATCCAACAAAGAATGGAATGAAGTCAGTTGCTTTTGTAACAATTTGTTTCAACAAGATAGCAATACCGACACATGGGAGAAGGGCTCCAACTGTAAAGAGGGCTTTCATCCAGAAACCATCCATAGGAAGGTAAAGTTTCATCAAATCAACCATGTTTTCACCATATTTGGTGATAATCATAGTTGGAAGGAAAGAGAAGAGGAAGTGAGAAATCCAAGGATAAACCCAGTCAACTGCGTAGAGTTTTTTGAAGTTTCCTTCTTCAACGGCTTTCCAACCAATATGTTGCCAAAGCAAGTTCATTGTAGCTGTACCGTAGAAAAGAACAGTACCGATTGTCCCAACGGCTGCACCGATTGGAGCTGCAGCTGCTGCAATTCCAGCTTCGTCTGTGATGTGATTTGCATGCACAAACAAGATAGCAAGAGGAACACCGATATAAGAGATTGCACGAACGTCGGCAGATACGGTTCCACCAGGTGTTACCAATGCGATATAAACGACTTGAAGGGCAACCCCGACCATAATACCGGTTGTCACATCTCCAAGAATTAAACCTGAGATCAACCCACCAATCAAGGGACGACCGAGTGTATAGTTCCCGATACTGGAACCACCCATACCAGGCATTGAAGACAAGCTGGCGAAAACTGCAAGCAAGATTGCTTGAATCCATGAAATTGTCATAGCAAACGCTCCTTTTTGTTTGTAAATTTATTTACCTAACTAATAAAACTGTTAGGTTTAAAAACCAAATTTAGATTTGAAATCGTCCCAGTAACCAATCGAAACATCAGGCAACAATTGGAATTTAACCTTGTAACCTGTTGCCTGGATAGCCTGAAAGGCTTCTGCTTCTTCCTGTGTGATAGATTGGTTATTACCCAATTTCACTGCACCAGGTCGATCATTTGCAGGGCCAACGATGATTTCTTTAACATCTCCTGGGACAAAACCTTGATCCACCAAAATTTCCTTCATATCGATTGGGTTTTTGGTAATCAAGAAGTACCGACTGTCAGATTCCGTTACTTTTGCTGACTTTTCTTTAAAGGCTTCTTTTGTCCATACAAAGGTTTTCTTGTCTGATGCTCCTTTGTAAGCTTGGATCAAAACCTTGTTTGATGCTGCTGCATCGTTTACAGCAATCAAACCATCACATGGTTTTTCTTTTGCCCAGCGTGTGACTGTTTGACCGTGAATCATGCGATCATCAATCCGTACAAATGTTACTACCATAAGGTACCTCCTATTAAATATCATCATCTTCTTCAGCACTAGTGGCTGAAACTTCAAAAGGTTGTAGTGCAGATTGTGCTTCCGATAAGATAGTTGCTGACAAATCGTCTCCATCCAACACATCCTTCATCACAACTGCTGTCAAGGCCATGGTGAGGTTCATCCCACCAAGGATCAAAGCTCCATCTAGCTTTCCAGCTTCTTCTAGGACAGTGGCTGCTGTGGTTAATGGACTACCACCTACAATATCTGCCAAGACCAGCACAGAATCATCTGCTGTCAATTCTGAAATGCTCTCTCTAAAATCAACTGCAAAGTCATCAACGGATTTTCCTTCTTTAAGTCCAACTGCGATGACCTGATTCATCTTGTCACCAGCAAACATAGCTAGCGATGTTTTTAGCCCTTCTGCCAATCCACCATGACTGACTAAAATGAGGTATTTCATTTTGCTACGCCTCCTTTATTTGACTCTATTGTAGATTATTTGGAAGCGCTTTTACATTGTCAAATGTCACATTATAAACATGACATTTAGCAACAAAAAAATGACATCTGTCACTTGACACGATGTCATCTTATTTTCTTTAAACTCCTACCTGAAGACTACTTTCAATCTCCCTTTGAATTTGCGGCAGGCGATTCTCAACATCCTGATTGCGTAAAGCATTGCTAATCAAATAGTCCAGCTTTTCTAACACTTCTTTGGATACATTTTTGGGACTACTCTCAACAGCTTGTTCCATGATACGATTCAAGGTCTGATTGGTTAAGGAGTCCGTGCCAAAATCATCTACCTGTAGAAGGTCTTTACTAGACTGACTTTGGACCACCTGTGGCATAACGGAAATCCCTTGAGATTGAGCAAAGAGGAGTTGTTGAATTTCTGGATCTTCTGTCAACACTCGCATCAATTCCCAAGCCAACTTTGAATGAGGAGTCCGTGCCGACATGGCAAAAGAAGTAGTCGTAACCAAAGTCGCCTTGGTGGTTTTTGACTTAGCAGGCATAGGAATACAGGTCCAGGTGAAGTTTGAATATTTGGAAACATGGTAGGGATAAGGTTTATAAGTCCTATATTGAGCCAAGGTCATGGGATAAAACGCAACTTTCCCCTGGTCAAAATCTTTGGAACTCACCTTATAGTTCTTATTCAGCTCTTCCAATTTTTGTAAAAAAGTCAAAGATTCTTTAACTTCTGGAGCCGTAAGTTTGAGCATCCCACCTTGAAAGAGACTACCCCCATTTGCTGCCAAAGCTTCTTTCCAGGTATATTCTGTACTCCCAAACTGATCCAATTGACCATCTCCATTAGTATCTTTGGTTAGTTTTTTACAAATTGTATAGAACTCTTCCAAGCTCCAACCTTCTTTGGGAACCTCAATGCCTTCTTTATCCAGCAAATCTTTATTGACACACATCAAAATAGGATTACTCTCATATGGCAAGGCATAGGTTTGCCCCTGATAGACACCTGATTCAAATGCAACAGGATAAAAAGCAACTTGGTCTTCTTTATTCATATAGCCGTTTAACTTTTCTAAAACGCCACGTGCCGCCAATAAGGACAAATCTTTCTCAGAAACCATAAACACATCAGGGGTCTTTCCTGATACAATTTTTTCTGAGAGCCAGTTTGAATATTCCGACTGCGGAATTCCATTTTCATATTCCACACGGACATTAGGATGGGATTTTTCAAATTTTTGAATCGCAAGATCCAATGCATGGGAACGTTGACTGGTCGGTACATCCCAACTAGAGCCTGCATAAACTCCTATATGAAGAACGGTCGGTTGCTGTTTCCACCAATAAAAACCAGCACTCAAAGAGAGCATAAAAAGGAGACAAATCCCTAAACAAAGTTGCTTTCGCTTCAATTTCATTCCGTATTTCCTTTTGAAAAATCACGTCGGGTCACTCCTGTTTGGACTGACCAAATTGCTAATTGCGTTCGATCTCTTAGGTTTAATTTCGACAAAATCGTTGATAAGTAATTACGAACAGTTCCTTCTGATAAGAAGAGTTTAGCCGCAATCTCTTTATTTGACTCACCATAGCCAATCTCTTGGATAATGCGCCATTCCGTCGTACTCAAATCCTTAACGTTATCCTCATCCACAGCAATAGAGAAATTTGATTTGGCCATTTGTGAGAAAATTTGAAAGACCTTGCTTGCGATATCAGGGTTGATCATTGCTCCTCCCTGATGCACCACCTTAATAGCTTCATAAAGCTCCTCTGTCGAGGCTCCTTTTAAGAGATACCCTGAAGCACCATACTTGAGCGCACTATAGATAAATTCATCATCGTCAAAGGTTGTTAAAATAATAATTTTGATATCCGGATAGTGTTCTTTTACTTCTTTTGTAGCCAAAACCCCATCCATGCCTGGCATCCGAATATCCATTAAGATTAAATCCGGATGCGAGTGTGGAATGCTAGACAAGACATGATTTCCATCTTCCACTGTGGCTACCACTTCAATATCTGAGTAGGCCGACAAAATAATTTTCAGAGATTCTCGAATCAAGGACTGGTCATCCGCCACCATTACTTTTATCATCATCTCTTACCTCCCTTCTTTATATTTTGGTAAACTAACACGTGTGAAAAATCCATCGCGACTTTCAAATTGAAGCTGGCCTCCTAGAATTGAAATACGCTCCATCATCTGTTTGAGTCCGTAGCCATATGTCAAGGTTTCAAACCCAACTCCATTATCCTGCAACTCAATCATGTAATCTTCTTCGTCCTCAAAAAAATGGAGGTCCATGTGGCTGGCATGACCGTGGCGAACCGCATTAGTCATAGACTCTTGTATCACACGAAAGATTGTATCTTCAATCATGACGTCCATATCGACATCAACCCATTCATAGTTGAAATCAACTTGCAAGTTTGAAAGAATTTGGTACTCGCGGATTGTCTTTTCTAAAGCATCTTTGAGAGTTCGCTCCTCAAGGGCTCCTGGACGAAGGCGATTTAGAGAGCCTCTCACATCCTGGATTCCTTCACGGACGACTTCTGATACGTTTTTTACCTGCTCTTTGGCACGACTTGGATTGATATCAATCAAGACACCGACAGCATCTAAACCTGCTGAAATCCCTGTTAACGCGTGTCCCAAGGTATCGTGAATCTCCCGAGCAATCCGCTTGCGCTCCCGATCCTCTGCAATCTTCTCAGACAAGGCCATATAGTTGTTCAACTCGGTATTAACCTTGGACACCATGGCCAGCTCTTGTTCAACTTCGTGGTTTTCCGCAAGGACATTCATGATATAAAATAAAAGTGAAATTATGAAGAGTACCATATTCAAGGCGTAGAGGGAATTCTTTAAGAAAAAGGCCAAAATACGGATAGATTCAGGATAAAAATGAATATAGGTATCAAGAGAAGGAATCGGGAAGAAAAGCGAAAAGACGTCTGAATTGGTTACAAGGAGCATCAAGAAGCTTACTAGGATAAAGGCAAACCAATACTTCCGATCTCTCTTGGTATTCAACTCTTTGGAGCCATAGAAGATATCCGCAAAAACCAAGAGAATGAGCCCGTTATAAGCTATGTTCTGAACCCACATCAAAAGTAGCATCAGGAGAATCTCCAGAAGATTCCTCTTATCAAAAATAGACCATCGACTTGTTTGAGGTCTATAACGACTCATTGATATTAAGGCAATCCCAGCAAATAAGATTGCTGACAAGCAAAAAGTCGTAGATGAAGCAAAAGGAATACGCTCTAGGCGCTCCAATAATAGAGAGGCTTGGCGTTGAGCGATGATATAGTTGGTTGCTTGAAGATAGATGATGCTGTTGAGCATAACAGCAATAAAATTCACGACCATAAGAATGGCCAAACTGTATCGAACACCTCTAAACTTTCTCATTACTGCCACCCATTCACATCAAACTGATCAATGTTTTCCTTTGTCATCATTTCAACTGGAATGGTCACCTCTTTGGTATAGCTCTTCCCTTCAGAAATATCTTGGATAACTTCCATAACACGGTCTCCCATCTTCAAGGGAGATTGAGCAACGGTTCCCACTACATCATCCGTCGAGTGCAACAAGGATTTCATATCTGGTGAGCCATCGATTCCATAAATTGCAATGGACTGGCTATTTCCTTGCTCCTTAATTGCAGCTAAAGCTCCTATAGCCGAGCGGTCATTTAAGGCAACCAAGGTATCAATTTCAACCCCTGATTGTAAAAAATTCTGGACAGCCGGCATGGCGATCTCCGTTTGCCCCTTGGTTTCTAGTTCCGATACAATCTGATAAGAACTGTGCCCCTCTATAGTGTCTTTAAACCCCTGAATCCGCGTATCTGCTGAAACAGTCCCCTTATGCTCCAAAAGGAGGACCCGAGCGCTAGAGGAACGTTTCATCAGCTCTTTAGCAATCAATACTCCCGCTTGGTAGTTATCAGATACAATACTTGCATCGGGCTTAAAATTTTTCAGTTGGGTATCGACTGCAATGATTTTAATTCCTTGTTTTCTAGCTTTTTCAAGAGCAGTTAAAATGGACTGGCTATCCCCCTTGACCGGATTGATCACAATCACATCAACTTTTTGAGCACAAAAATCATCAATCTGCTGGCTCTGCCTTTCTTCATCCAATTCTGGATCTCGGACGCAAACAAGAGCTCCTCTTTCATCGGAAATTCGACTAATTTCCGAATGAATACTTTTATAGAACTCATTGTTCATGGTCATATAGGTTACACCAATTTTAGTCTGATCCTTGATGCCACTTGTTTGACAACGGCCAAAAATCCAAAAGAGAATACAGACCACTGGAATCATCAGTAATATACGCTTTATCAGCCATTTCAACAATTCTTTTTTCTCTTTATTTTCCTTCAAATTTTATTCCTTTTCTGAAAATTTTGAATATATATTACTTTATTCTACTACTTTTTCAAAAAAAGTGCTTGATTTTATTGTACAAATACATTTATTTGACCTATCTTAAGAAGTAATTTCCGAACAATATAACTAGAAATAATAGAAAAAGCCGGTCTATAAACGAACCAGCTTTTTCTATAATCAATCCTAGAAAGGAAGTTCCTCCTCTTCCAAGACCAAATCTGCTAAGTCTTGACCTGCATTATTTTCACGCATAGCACGTTGAGCACGACTTTCCAAAAGTTGAAATCCAGTACAGAGAACCTCTGTCACGTAGTTGCTCTGACCATTCTTCTCAAACTTACGGGTACGGAGCTCCCCATCGACAGAAATGAGACTGCCTTTAGTCGCGTAGCTAGCCAAGGTTTCAGCCAGTTTGCCCCAGACAACAATATTGATGAAGTCAGCTTCACGTTCCCCATTCTGGTCCTTGAAACGACGGTTAATAGCAATCGTCGCACGAGCCACAGACTTGTCGTTGTTGGTTTTGTGCAATTCTGGTGTAGACGTTAAACGTCCAATCATAATAACTTTATTATACATTTTTCATCCTCCTACTTATCTATTCGAAGGAAAAGAAAAAAAGTTACAACATTCGTAACTTTTTTTAATAATATTAATCTCGATGGATCATAAATCCAGTTGCTTGTTGATTGGCCATGATAGTCATATCGGTGATTTGCACACGACGTGGTTGACTGGTCACATAAACAACGGCATCAGCGATGTCTTGTGCCTGCAAAGCTTCGAGTCCCTGATAGACTGTCGCCGCCCGTGCCTCATCTCCATGGAAACGGACTTTTGAAAAATCAGTCTCTACAATACCAGGTTGAATAGTGGTCACCTTGATATCTGTAGCAATGGTATCAATCCTTAAGCCATCCGAAAAGGTTTTAACTGCAGCCTTGGTTGCTGAATAGACTGCTGCACCCGCATAGGCATAAATACCTGCGGTTGAACCCATGTTAATGATATGACCTTGATTGGCAGCTACCATGGAAGGCAATAGACAACGAGTAACAGCCATCAAGCCCTTGACATTGGTATCCAGCATGGTCAGCATATCCAACTCTTCATAGTCCTGATAGGGAGCTAAGCCTAAAGCAAGTCCAGCGTTATTGACCAATATATCAATCTGACCTACTGTCTCTAAAATTTCTGAGCAAACAGTCTTTACCATGCTCATATCTGTTACGTCTAACGGAAAGATCCAGACTTTTTGATTTGGAAAGGCTTCTGTGAACTCAGCTTGGAGAGCTTCAAGTCTTTCTGTTCGACGTCCTGTGAGAACAATATTTTCACCTTTTTCTAGATAGGCACGCGCGATTGCTTCCCCAATACCTGATGTTGCACCTGTGATCACAACATTTTTTGCCATCTTAATTTCTCCTATCTAGTTTAATAGATACTAGTTACCAATTAAGCTGTCCAGTGTTTAGCCGAATCGAATGGAGTTCCTACAACTTGGTCTTCAGATAATTCAATGATACCACGTTTTTGCGGCGCATTTGGTAAGGCAAGTTCACGAGGACTACACATCATCCCAAAACTCTTTTCACCACGAAGTTCCCCTGGAAAAATGAGATTGCCTTTTGGCATCATCGCACCTGGAAGAGCTACAATGGTTTTCAAGCCGACACGCGCATTAGGAGCACCCGCAACGATTTGTACTGTTTTGTCATTTCCAACAGCAACTTGGCAGATATTCAAGTGATCACTATCTGGATGTGCTGCCATCTCTACAATTTCTCCAACGACAAATTTTGGTTCCTTGTCATTGATGATTCCTTCAGTAAATCCTTGAGACTGTAGTTCTTGATTCAAACGAGCCACTTGGTCGTCTGTTAGAAATACTTGGCCACGATTCTCAATCTCAAACAAGCTAGAAACTTCAAAAATATTCCAAGCGACAGTTTCACCAGTTTCTCTTAGAAAAACACGCGCAATATTGCCTTTACGCTCAGCATCTAGTTTAGCATCTCCACTGTTTTTCACGATGACCATAAGGACATCGCCGACATGTTCTTTATTATATGTAAAAATCATTCTTTTCTCCTATTCAAACCTGCTAAAAAGTCATTGATTTGCCCCTTGGTTTTACGGTCACGATTGACAAAACGGCCAATTTCCTTGTCCTTATCTAATACAACAAGACTAGGAATTCCGTAAACATCCCAAAGTTTAGCAAGTTCCATGTATTCATCTCGGTCGACCCGTATAAAAGTGAACTCTGGATTTGCCGCTTCAATCTCTGGCAAGGCGGGATAAATATAACGGCAATCGCCACACCAATCCGCAACAAAAAGGAAAACCTTTTTGCCATCCTGCTCTACTAGATTTGCTAATTCTTCTATATTTTTAGGAGAAATCATAAGACTTCCTCCTCGTAGATGAGATCTTCATCTTCATAGACAAAGGTATAGTGACGACCATCTTCAAAAATGACACCACCAACAAGACGTTCTAGGCTACTTTCGTATACTTGGACATAGAGAGTCCCAATCTCACCCATTTCTGAGAAATAGTCACGCACAATAGCAGTTAACTCTTCCTGTGTTTTCATGAGTTTGTGATCATCGGCTACTTTCTTAGCTCCAAAGGCAAGTGCTCCAAGCCCTGCCACGACTAAACCTGTTTTAATAATATTTTTCGTTTTCATGCTAACATTGTAACACAAAAAGGCTCAAGGAACAATGAAAAAGGGAGTTCCACTCCCCTTTCCATTTTCTACAATTTAATAATTTCTCTCACCAAACAAACCTTCTGGTAAATCATGGAATCCCTTGCCTGCCTTGAAGTTTTCAAACTTACCTAGTAAGAACTGGTAGGCGTCCAAGCGACTTTCGTAGCGAATCATGGCATCTTTAGCGCGCTCATCTTGATCTTCTTCATAGACCTTTTGACTTTCCTTAAGAGCCATATCATTGATCATAATCTGGGTATTAACCCAGGCTTCAAATTCCTTCATAAATTCTTGCTCGTAACTCATTTTTTCTCCTTATTCTAATCCACGGAAAAAGTCTGTATCAATCTCACGGTAGGGTTGGATGTCCTGCACATATTCCAAGACTCCTTGAAACTCTCCTGCTTGATCGTGGACAGCTGCGTAGGTGACATGGACAAACTTTCCACGTGATTCGGACTTAAACCACATCTCATACTTGTCTTTTTTCCCCTCACGAAGACCTTGCATAATCGTTTTGACTTTATCCAAATATTTTGGCGGGTGGCAGAGTTCGACATTTCGTCCAACTTGAGACGGTGTCCTCTTGAAAATCATCTCATCTGCTAGCGTATTATCGTTATAATATTGGAAGATATCATCCTTATTAACAAAGGTAATCTCCATCGGCAAATGATTAAGGATAAGATTCGCCTGTTCAACTGATAGATAACCATTGCCAAAAGCCTGCTGGTTATTGCGATCTACTACTGTTTCCTTTTCCTTAGGTGTGAAGGTGATGGTAAGCTGGCCTTCTGGCGTATCAATCACTTGCTGAACTTTTCCATCTACAGTTTCTGGCTGAGTTGGTTCTTCTACACTTTTTTCCTCAACAAAACTTTGACGTTCTGGAATCCATTTCTCAGACGGACGGATAATGGCATATCCATAGGCGTCACTTTCCTCGGCAATCTGAATCCAGTCATCCTGGGTAAAGGATTCGAGCAGAATCATGAGAAGGATTGATTCTTCCTTAAATATCATACTTTCAAACTCTGTCGCAAAAGTTTCAAAAGCTTCCTTTACGGCGGAAATCGGTACTTCTGGGAGCGACTTAGCTGCCACTAAAGCTGTTTGAAAGAGATCCCTAATCTGATCATCCACTCCCCACATAACTTTGGGAGGTGAATCATGGCCATAACGTTCCATGACAGGAAAGAAGAGCTCTTCCTTGCGCTGGTAGTGAATATCAAATTGACCAACAAGCCCCATCTGACGCACCAAACCCTTACGCATCTCCGCCAGCATTTCCTCGTCGTCCACAGATTCATAAGTCGAGAGCAATCTATGGACCCGAATCAAGGCAGCACGGAGAGCTAGATTTTCATCCTTAAAGACACGCACGGGATGACCTGGATGCTCTGTATCTTCAACTTCGATACCCTTAACAGCATTTTTAAAAAGATTGGCATGCACATCACAGAGTTCCATGACATCTTCAAAGGTTACGCCTGAGTCAGAGTTCATCAACTCGTGCTCCATAAGGGAAATCTCAATAGCAGATACACCTGTAAAGGTCGCATCAAAGCGTTCCTGAACGGACTCTGGAGAGGCTCCATTATGCAATTCTAATAAAATATCCCGCAGGATATGAATACGTTCATCTGTCATTAGTCTAACCCGATCACTTCGTAACCATTTGCTTCAAGCGTACGCACAATCTTATCCATAGGAGTTCCTTCAAGCTTTGAGCCTTGTTTGAGCGACACTTTTCGCCCTACAGTATTACGCATCAAGGGATTTGCAAGAGGTTTAAAACCAAGCTCAACTAAAATATCTAAAACTTCTGGATGTTTATCCACCACTTCCGCAACAGGAATAGAGACATCGATTATATTGTCCATGAGAACCTCCATGAGTTTATTTCTAATCATTTAACTGTTTTTATTATACCATAAGGAATGAGATTAAAAAAACTAGCAACATAAAACTTGCTAGTTTCTTCATATCAGTCAGCTTCGATCACCTCAGCCTCTTTTCGAATAATTGCCATATCATTTTGATATTGCACTTCAGAATAGTTAACTAATTTGGATAATTCTTTTTGCAATCTTTCACCCATGGGTTTCATAGTCGCATAGGTTAATCCCCCTGAAATAACCCCACCTAGAATAGGAATCGCTTTTCCCATTCCCTTTGCCAAGCCTCTCCTTGTAAGAGTAACCCCAAAAATTTTCATAACCTTTTTTAAAATAGGGTACCAGCCAGCCTTGGCTACGGCCTTCTGAGGTACTGTGGTCATTACATGTTTAGCGACTGTAACACCACCAGAACGAAGCAAGGCACCCGCTCCGTTTACCCCAAGCATGACCCCTAAATAAAGTAATAGTGTGTTTTTAGCTTCTTCACTTAAGTCATTTCTTGACGCCCAAAGATCATTAAATCCATAAATATATCCCAATTCTTGGGCTAATTTCAAGGAAAAAGCATAAAACTGAGCTACATCCGTTGGAATAGTAAGCGCCATTAGAATACCTCCAGGTAGACCTGCTAGAACAGATGTTCCACTTGCTCGTAAAACATTATCCTTTATGCAGGACCTGGCTACCCTATCTAAGGTTTCCTGGGGTAATAATGAAGGAGGACCTTGTTCTAACAATTTGGCAATATCCTTCTTATCTAATTCTTTAGAAAACTTCTCAACTAAAAATTTTTCTCTATTTACTTTCACGACAGGAAGCTTTACAACTTGTTGTAAAACTTTTATAGCTATATCTTGTTTAGCCATCTATATCTCCATTTTTCATTCAAGTCCAGCTTTATCATATCATACTCTTAGAGATTAATACATTTTTTTAACCGACTTTTAAGAAGGGCAATTAGTTAATCTATCGTCATGTTTAAAGTAACAAAAAAGAGGGTTTCCCCTCTTTCTTAGTTCTTATCCAGATTGCGTAACATTTCGTCAATCTTGTTTCCATACTCGATGGATTCGTCTTTAACGAAAGTTAAGTCTGGAATTTTATACAATTTCAAATTGCGACCAAGTTCACGTTTGATGGTTCCAGTTGCTTTTTCAAGCCCGATTTGAGCTTTTTGATTATCTGAGGCAAGGTTACTCAAAATAGTGTAGTAGACCTTCGCTACAGACAAGTCGCCTAGCATCTGAACATCTGTGATGGTCACACCTTGGACACGGGGATCACGGACTTTCTTTTGCAAAATCTCATTGACTTCGCGCTTGATTTCCATGCCCACACGATCCGTACGGAAATGATTTGCCATGCTATTCCTTCCTCTCTATTGAACCAAAAGCTAGGCCAGCAGACCTAGCTATTTTTATTAGATAGAGGAACTAGAGCCATTTGAATCTAGGAAACAAGCCTTAGATAGAACTAAGGGTTCATCAAGGCGCTGTTGACGACGAGTCAAATTGGCTATCGTTTCTCTATTATCTCTTGATTTCTTCCATGACATAGGCTTCAATCACATCATCCATCTTGATATCATTGTAGCCATCAATCATGAGACCACCTTCACGGCCGTTTGTAACTTCTTTGACGTCATCTTTATAGTGTTTCAAACTTGCAAGTTCACCATCGTAAATAACGACACCGTCACGAATAACACGGACTTTAGAGTCACGGGTAACTTTTCCGCTAGTAACCATAAATCCACCGATTGTTCCCACTTTAGATACTTTGAAGGTTTCACGGATAATCGCTTCACCGATAACTTTTTCTTCAAATTCTGGATCAAGCATACCTTTCATGGCTTCTTCCATCTCTTCGATAACCTTGTAGATGATGCTGTGGAGACGGATTTCTACATCGTCTGCTTCTGCTTGTTGACGAGCTTGTGGTGTAGGACGTACGTTGAAACCAATGATAAAGGCATTTGAAGCTTCAGCAAGAGTAACGTCAGATTCGTTGATGGCACCAACTGCTGAGTGGACGATGGTAACTTTTACACCTTCCACATCAATCTTTTGAAGGGAAGCAGCAAGGGCTTCAACTGAACCTTGTACGTCGGCTTTGATAATGACATTAACAGACTTGAGTTCACCAGCTTTAAGAGTGTCAAAGAGGTTTTCTAGGCTGACACGTTGTGTAGCTTGACGTTGCTTCATAAGAGCACGTTTAGCACGTTCTTCACCAGCTGCACGAGCAGATTTTTCATCTTCGTATACAGCAAAGTGATCACCCGCCATAGGTGCTTCATTCAAACCTGTAATAGATACTGGTGTTGATGGTCCTGCAACCTTAACACGACGTCCAAGGTCATTGGTCATGGCACGGACACGTCCGAAAGTATTACCAACAACGATTGGGTCTTGAACGTTCAAAGTACCTTGTTGAACAAGGAGGGTTGCAACCGCACCTTTTCCTTTATCCAAACGGGCTTCAATAACGGTACCGATGGCGCGAACGGTTGGGTCTGCTTTGAGTTCTTGGATTTCAGCCACAAGAAGAACAGTTTCCAAGAGTTCATCGATATTTTGGTTGAATTTAGCTGAGATCTCTACAAACTCAGAATCTCCACCCCAAGCTGTTGACATAACACCGTGTTCAGCCAATTCACCGATAACGCGCTCTGGGTTTGCACCTGGTTTATCAATCTTGTTAATAGCTACGATAATTGGAACATTAGCTGCTTTTGAGTGGTTGATGGCTTCGATAGTTTGAGGCATAACCCCGTCATCTGCCGCTACGACTAGGATAGTAATGTCGGTAACAGAAGCACCACGTGCACGCATGGAAGTAAAGGCCGCGTGTCCTGGTGTATCAAGGAAGGTAATCTTCTTACCATTTTCCTCAATCTGATAGGCACCGATATGCTGAGTGATACCACCAGCTTCTCCTGTCGCAACACGTGAATTACGTAGAGTATCCAAAAGGGTTGTTTTACCATGGTCAACGTGTCCCATGATGGTTACAACTGGTGGACGTTCCACTAGTTGGTCTTCATTCAGATAATCATCTTCTACGAAGAAACGTTCGATATCGGCATTGTCCACTTCAACCTTTTGTTTAGCTTCAATTCCGTAATCAACCATGAGGAGTTCAATTGTTTCCCCATCCAAAGATTGATTTTGAGTGGCCATAACGCCCATCATAAATAGTTTCTTAACAATCTCAGCTGGTTCACGTTTGATACGTTTTGCGATTTCCGCAACAGTCATACCATCTGTATACTCAAATTCTGTTGGCAATTCATGGAATTTACGCTCTGTAATAGGTTTTGGAGCCTGATTACGGTTATTTTGTTTATTGCCTTTTTTATTTTTCTTATTGTTATTCCAGTTACTATTTCTTTGATTTCTCACTTGATTCTGACTACTTCGATTCTTTTGTTGTTTTCTAGGACCATCTTCTTCATGATCGTAATCATCACGATCTTTGTCTGGTCGAGCTTGCTTTTTACGACGTGTATCCACTACAGCCTCTTTGGCTACAGGAGCTACTTCAACTACAGGCTGAGTTTGTTCAGCTAGTTTAGCAGCTTCCTCAAAGATTTCCTCTGGCTCCTTGCGTTTATTAGCTTGAGCCAAGGCTTCTTTGGCAACTTGAGACTGTTTGAAGCGTTCCTCACTTGAGCGTGCGTATTCTGCATTTTGCTCAGCCTTCAGAGCTGCTGCTCGAGCTTTAAAGTCAATACGAGGACCAGCTTGGTTGGGACGATTATCAGCTTGTTGGCGATAATCATTGCCACGATTTCCTTGGCCTTGTGGTTTCTTCCCTTGGTCGTTAAAACGACGATTGTCACGGTTTCCTTGACCAGGTTTCCCACCATTACGGTTATCGTTCTTTTGACGATTACCGTTTTGTTGTTGATCGCGGTTGTTACCCTTATTTTGCTTGCGTCGTTCTGCTTGCTCTTTGGCACGCGCTTCACGTTCCGCCTTAAAGTTTCGACTCTGTGGTCTTGCAGCTACAACTTTTTCTTCCTTTGGAGTTGCTGGCGTAGCTGGTTTACTTTCCACCTTCGCTTCATTTGCTTTTGGTGCTACAGGTTTTGCTTCTGTTTTTGGAGCAGCAGGCTTAAAGCTAGCTACAATTTTTTCAGCAGCAGCAGCCTCTACGCTTGATGCATGGCTTTTTACTTCCAAGCCCAACTCTTTTGCACGCGCTACAACTTCCTTACTTTCTTTTCCAAGTTCTTTTGCGATTTCGTACAATCTTTTCTTAGACAAATCATGTCCTCCTCTTCTATTCCATAAGAGACCTCATTTTCTTTGTAAATCCAGCATCTGTCACAGCTAAAACCTTTCTTGATTTCCCAACTGCTATGCTTAATTCCAGTGTTGAAAACACGGTTACAACTTCTACTTGATAATAGTGACTTTTATCTTGAATCTTCTTGGTCAGGTTAGGAGCAGCATCATGCGCTAGAAATACCAGCTTAGCTTTCTGTTCCTGAATGGCTTTGACAACCATTTCTTCACCCGAGATAATTTTCCCTGCTCGTTGAGCAAGTCCCAAGAGTTTACTTACTTTTTGCTTATTCAAGTCCTAACTCTCTTCTTTTTACTTTGTGATCAACATAAGCAATCAACTCGTCATAAAAACTTTCTTCAACTTCCATGTTAAAGCTACGGTTAAAGACTTTTTTCTTTTTTGCCTCTAGGGCTTCTGCATTGTCTAGCTTGATATAAGCGCCACGGCCATTAGCCTTGCCTGTCGAGTCGATAAAGACCTCTCCTTCTTTGTTCTTGACAATACGAAGTAAATCTCGCTTATCGATCACTTCATTAGAAACAACAGACTTGCGCAAAGGGATTTTTCTTGTTTTCATCTTTCCCTCCTCTTGCAGCTTTTATTCTTCTGTGTCAGCGAAATCAACTTGACCTGCTTCTTCCATAGCTTCAAATTCACTTGCAGACTTGATATCGATACGGTATCCAGTCAAGTGAGCTGCCAAGCGAACATTTTGTCCACGACGACCGATTGCAAGAGATAGTTTGTTATCTGGCACAACGACTAAGGCACGTTTGCTGTCATTTTCATCAAAGATAACTTGGTCAACTTCGGCAGGAGCAATGGCATTGTAGATAAATTCAGCTGGATCTGCTACCCACTCGATAACATCGATATTTTCTTCTACAGGTACCATGCGGTCGCTCTTAGCATCGTAACGAGCTGGGTGGAATTTGCTAGTGATTTTCTTGATGTTAGCACCACCGCGTCCAACGATTGTTCCGATAGCATCAACGTTAGGATTGTGGCTACGAACCGCAACTTTCGTACGATCACCTGCTTCACGGGCTACGCTCATGATTTCAACAGTTCCGTCGTAAACTTCTGGAATTTCTTGTTCCATCAAACGTTTGATCATTTCTGGATGGCTACGACTTACAAAGACGTTAACTCCACGAGGGTTGTCTTCCACTTTGTAGACATAAACTTCGATACGATCGTGGGAAGCAAAGATTTCTCCAGGAATTTGGTCTTGTTTTGACAATTGAGCTTCGATGCTTCCAAGGTTGACGTAAATGAAGCGGTTGTCAAAACGTTCAACTGTACCTGACATGATTTCTTGTTCATGCTCTTTGTAAGTATTGTAGGTAATGGCACGTGTTTGCTTACGCATTTTCTCCATGATGGTTTGTTTAGCAGATTGGGCTGCTACACGACCAAACTCTCCTGGTGCTTCTTCAAATTTGATTTTATCACCAAGCTCATAGGCTGAATTAATGGCAAGGGCATCTTTCAAGCTAATTTCCAAACGGCTATCAAATACTTCATCAACAACTTCACGGACAGTATAAACAGTAAAGTCACCTGTCTTTTCATTGAAATCAATAGCTACACTATCAGATTGACCATAGCGTCTACGATAAGCAGAACGAAGTGATTCTACTACTGCGTCTATGATATCTTCTTTCTTGATTCCCTTGTCTTCTTCCAAAATGCGGAAGGCCTCTAGCATTTCTTTACTCATGTTCTTTTTACTTTTGAATTCTCAAAAGCTATCCTTTCTTTCTATAATTTTACTGCTAAACGTGCTTTTGATACCAAGTTATATGGAATTTGAACTGTTTTCTTGCGCGTTTTATCCATATATTCCATAGTCAACTCGTCCTCTTCAAAGGACAACAAGGTTCCTTCAAAAACCTTTTGCTTGTCGATGGCTTGATAGAGTCCGACATGGATGTATTTCCCAACCGCTCCAGCGACTGCTTCCTTGGTTTTCAAAGGACGCTCCAATCCTGGACTGGTAATTTCTAGGAAATATTGTTCTGGGAAGGGATCAGGCTTGATAGTATCAAGAACAGGACTGATAATTTCAGTCAAGTCTGCCGTATCATTCAAGGTGATTCCTTCAGGCTTGTCTACAAAAATACTAAGAATCATGTCACTGCCAATCTTTCCGTACTCAATATCTACGAGTTCGAAAGGAGCTTCAATAACAGGTTCTACGACTTCTCTGACTAATTCAACGATCGTTGCGATTGCGTCCACCTCCTCATAAGCAAGAGGCGAAGATATCTCCCCGCCTCTCTTTCTTATATTCTTGCTATCAGTATAGCACTTTTATGTACTAATGTAAAGCATAAGCACCCAAATAGCTTGGATTCAAGCTTTTTCTTAAAATTCAGCCTCAACTCGGTAGATAACTTGCCCCTTACTTGAGAACTTTTGCTCATACTCAGTCATGACATTTCCTTCAAAGTCGCTGGCATGTAAATCAAGCCAAACAGCGTTTAGCTTCATACCATATTGTGAAAAGCTCACTAAACTATATTCAAACAAGCCACGATTATCTGTCTTGAAATGAATTTCACCATGTTCAGGCAAGATTCGCTTAAAGGTATCCAAGAAGCTCTTGTAGGTCAAACGACGTTTCTCATGACGTTTTTTAGGCCATGGATCCGAGAAATTCAAATACAAGCGGTCGATTTCGCCATCTTCAAAATAATTGGTCAATTCTGAACCATCAACCCATAGAAGTTTGATATTGGGAACTCCAACTTCTAAGACCTTGTCTAAGGCATAGCTTAATACAGACTTCTGAATATCAATCCCGATATAGTTGATACCAGGATTTTGTTTGGCCATTCCTGTTACGAAAGCTCCTTTGCCACTACCAACCTCTACATGGATTGGATTGTCATTGCCAAACAAATCTCGCCACTTACCTTTAGCTTCTGCGGGATTTAAAACAACGTACTGCGGACTAGCCTCTAACAGTTCAGTTGCACCTTTACGATTTCTAACTCTCATTTTTTCTTTCCATACTTTTCTCGGAAGGTACGCAAAGCATAGATTTCCCGATTTACATTATCCAAATCTTGATTTTCATAGTATTTAGTAATGAGGCTCAAAAATGACAGTTGAGCGTACCAATATAACTTATTCAAGACAGTTTGATTATACTTATAACCATAATTAGTTAGCCACTCTTGCCATTGATACTCTGGAATATAATGACAGAGCAGATAGGCCACATCAAACATACGATCAGTCAAGCGAACGGAATCCCAATCTACTAAATAAATCAAGCCACTCTCTGTCTCAAACCAGTTGCTATGACGGACATCCCCATGGACTATAGTTGCATAATCTTCTCTAAACCCAGGAAGGTTCTCACGCATATCACTCAGTACCAGACGTAGATACTGGTTATTTTTCAATGCATCAGGAGCCTTATTTATCCATGACTGAAGTAAATCCGAAGGTGTTTCCATCGCATATCCCAAGCGTGTCAACTGGGTCATTAAGGGACGTGAACGGTGTAAACGTGTCAAAATATCAATAATTTGTTTACGGTTCATATCACTTGGCGTCAAAATTTTCCCTGTCAACCATTCCTGAGCAGACATATCACGACCGTCTGGCAAACGACGGCTCCAGAGTAATTGCGGCGCAATTTGCTCTCTTGCTAAACCAGGCAGGATTGGAGAAGTATTCATTTTTATAAAAACACGTTTTCCATCAGGATAACTTCCCATATAAGCTTTTCCGCTCTTCCCAGATATCGGGGTTAGCGTAAGCTCAATATCACCCAAGTCCATTTCTTTCCTCCGAATAAAGTTTCCTTATTATTCTACTAATTTTTATGCTATTCGTCAACCAATCTTCTCAGTTGATATGGCAAATAAAGATATTGCAATACAAGGCCTGCTCCCACAAGAGCGAAGACAAGTATCTTATCCTTAAAAACAACCAATCCTATGAGACTTTCCAAGATTAAGACAAAGATCCCAATCGCTCTTAAAATTTCCTTCAAGCCTTTCTCTTTTTGCCCCTTACCTACTGGGAATAATTGCGTCAAATATTGATAGTCAAAGGCATGATAGAGGGCTAGAAGCTGGAATAACAAAAGATAATTGAATAAAATTACAATTGCGACTGCAATCCAAGATTGCTCAATGAAGATGAGAGCGGTCAAAGATAGGATTATGAGTCGGAGACTAAGAGCGAATAAATCTCCATTTCTAAGATAGGAGCGGAGATAAAGATTCTGCCAGATTTTCCCTGGTACTTTCTGAACTCCCTTGAGGATAAAGTCCAGATAAGCTCGGCGCTTAACACTATTTGAAATTCCCTTAACCTGGGTAAAGAGGGCAAAGAATCGAAGCAAGAACTGCTTACGTTTACTTTCTTGTGCAATGACATAATCCCAGTCAAGTCCATTTCCAAGGAAAAAGTTGCTAGACTTTTGGCGAAAAATCACATATTTTACTATCCCCAAGACAAGGAGATAGACTCCAAAAATCGGCAAACCAAGACCAATGGCTAAGAATAACGGCGCAAACAGGAGCAAAAAGAGAGTCTGTACACTGACCCAAAAGATGAAAGAAATCAGACTTTGCTTCTGGATGTGTTCTCTCACTTCTTCTTCAGCAACTAAAAGAAATAGCTTGTCAGGTCCTTCCATGTAGGTCGCGATTCCTCCCCAAGCTAAAAGCAAGGCAGAGACAATCCCCAAAAACAAGAGGATAGGCCAGTGGTTTTCAGGAAAATCTTGCAAGAGTTGACTGTACTGGTAAGCTAGAAAACCGATGAGAACTAGCAGGAACAAGACAAAGTGGTCATTTAGAACATAACGCAGATAACCAACACACTCCTTACGAAAAGCCTGCTTTCTCCTTAAAAACAAGTCTTTCATAGGTCCTCCTCTTTGGTTAGAGCCAAGTAAATATCATTCAAACTCGCTTCAGGCATGTCAAAGGCTTCACGGAGTTGTTGGAGATTTCCTTTGGCTCTCACTTGACCTTTGTGAAGAATGACAAAAGAGTCACACATCTTTTCAGCAGAATCAAGAACATGGGTACTCATAAGGATAGACTTTCCTTTTTTCTTTTCCGCTTCTAGAAGTTGAATCAAATCTGAAATCGCCAAAGGATCAAGACCAAGGAAAGGTTCGTCTACGATAAAGAGACTTGGATCCACGACAAAGGCGCAGATGATCATAACCTTTTGTTTCATCCCTTTGGAAAAATGAACCGGGAACCAATCCAATTTCTGGTCTAATCTAAACATTTTTAGAAGGGGCTCTACACGTCCGAAAGCGATACTTTGTTCAATACCATAAGCCATGGCAACCGTCTCGATATGTTCTCTGAGAGTCAATTCCTCGTACAAGCTAGGAGTTTCAGGAATATAACCAATCTGCTGACGATATTCACGAGGATTAGCACTTAAGGTTAGCTCGTCGATGTATATTTCTCCACTATAAGGTGTCAAAAGTCCAATAATTTCATTGATGGTCGTCGATTTCCCAGCACCATTGAGACCGATCAAACCGACCAACTGCCCACTTTCAACTGTAAAAGACACATCTTTCAAGACAGGGACATGAACGTAGCCACCTGTCAGATTTTTAATTTCTAACATATTTTCTCCAAATCTGGTATAATGTAGCTATATTATATCAAAATTCAATACAGTAGAGGTAGATTTTATGTCAGATTGCATTTTTTGTAAAATTATCGCTGGGGAAATTCCCGCATCAAAGGTTTACGAAGATGATCAAGTTCTTGCCTTCCTCGATATTTCCCAAGTTACCCCAGGTCATACCTTGGTCGTACCTAAAGAACACTATCGCAACCTTTTAGAAATGGATGCGACGAGCGCTAGCCAACTCTTCGCTAAGATTCCAGTCATTGCTCAAAAAGTCATGAAGGCTACCCAAGCTGATGGTATGAATATCATCGCCAACTGCGAAGAAGTCGCTGGACAAACAGTCTTTCATACCCATGTCCACCTCGTCCCTCGCTATGGTGCCGAGGATGACCTCAAAATTGACTTTGTCGCCCACGAACCTGACTTTGACAAACTTGCCCAAGTCGCTGAAACCATAAAAAACGCTTAAGGAGTTTCTATGAAACTATCAAATTTACTACTTTTTGCAGGCTCTGCAGTTGGATCTTACCTCCTCGTTAAGAATCGTGAAGTTATCACTGAAGAAGTTTTAGATACAACTGATCGAGTTGAAGCAATCAAAGGCGATTTAGATGTTATCCAAAATAGTCTCCAAATTATCAATCAACAAAAAGAAGTCATCAAAGAATACCAAGAAGACCTCACTTACAAATTTAAAGTCTTTGAAAAAGACCTTCAAGCAAGACTTGCTGTGATAAAAGAACTACGAGAAACTGAAGAAGACTAAGAAAAAGAAAGTTTCCAACTTTTCTTATATCCCCTTAAATTCACCTTGGATTACCAGATCCTAACAGAAAAGTGAGGGACTAAAAATGAAACTGTTTTTAAAAGTCATCTTGATTATTTCTGGCGGCCTCTGCCTTCTTGCAACCCTGGCATTTCTAATACTGGCCAATCTGTTCAAGGCCTCACCGAGTGACATCAGAAAAGGAAATGAAGCCTTAAAACAACTCTTTATCTCCCTTGATCTACCTCCTGAGAAAGTAGAATCAAATGGTAGCTATCAATACGAGGGAGGAGGCTTAGATTTTTATGTGACTTTCTCAGATGAGGTCATCAATAGCCACCCAGTCTTAAAAGAAAGTCCAAACCTGACTAAAAACCGACTCAAAGTCTATGTCCTAAACACAGGAGATATTTCCTACCATTCAGTAGAGGACAACTTATTCAATCATGGTTTATTCCAATTTTTAGAGGAGGAAGGCGAGAAGTATTTCCGAGAAAACGGAAAGAAATCACATTCTTCTTACACAAGTCTAACTTTGAAGGATTCGGAAAACATGAAAAAGGGAATTGCATTCTATGAAAAAGCGTTGACCTTGGTGAATATCCAGGATAATTCGGCGATTAAGCACATTGATACCGTAACTGTGAAACCTGGCAAGGAAGCGG
Source organism: Streptococcus infantis (assembly GCF_047464155.1). Lineage (GTDB taxonomy): Bacteria > Bacillota > Bacilli > Lactobacillales > Streptococcaceae > Streptococcus > Streptococcus infantis_U. The sequence goes on along the minus strand of NZ_JASHCL010000003.1, from coordinate 140,074 downwards.
AACTCAAGCAACTCATCCAGGAAATGGATGAAGCTGGCTTGTTCAGCCAAAGTTCTGAATAGCAGATCAGTCAGAGAATCTTTTCTCCGTTACTAACTACAAACAAAAAGAGCCAATCGGCTCTTTTTGCTTTATTCTCCTTCAAAGGCATCTTTTATATGGTCAAAGAAGCCTTTTTTCTTTGGATTGACTTTCAAGTCACCTGCAGCTGCGAATTCTTTCAAGGCTGCTTTTTGACGGTCGTTCAAACCTGTTGGAGTCACAACATTGACAGTCACATACTGGTCACCGACAACACCACCACGAAGACTAGGAGCTCCCTTGCCACGTAGGCGGAATTTTTTACCAGTCTGCGTTCCTTCTGGGATGACTAACTCAACATCCCCATGAACTGTTGGAATATCTACTGTATCTCCAAGGGCTGCTTGAACAAAGTTTAAGTTCAAATTATAGAAGATTGTTGTCCCTTCACGCTCAAACTTATCGCTTGGTTCAACCGAAACGACTACATACAAGTCTCCATAAGGACCACCGTTAAAACCTGCCTCCCCTTGACCAGCTAGACGAATTTGTTGACCAGTTTCGACACCTGCTGGGATTTTCACATGGACACTGTGAGCTTGTTTTTCATGACCTGTTCCATGACAAGTTGTACATGGGTCTTTAATTTCTTTTCCGCGACCATGACAGACATCACAGGTTACTTGGCGACGCATCATACCAAGCGGTGTTTGAGTATCGACGTTGATAACACCAGAACCGTGACAGCGTCCACAAGTAACTGGACTTGTTCCAGGCTTAGCACCTGATCCGTTACAAGTACGACAGCTTGATTCACGATTGTATTTGACTTCTTTTTCAGTACCAAAGATGGCCTCTTCAAAAGTCAAATTGACGCGATACTGGAGGTCATCACCTTGACGAGGAGCATTTGGATTGCGAGAAGAACCACCTCCGCCGAAAAAACTTGAGAAGATATCTTCAAATCCACCAAAACCGCCTGCACCATCGAAGCCACCGAAACCGCCTGCACCACCAAAGCCACCGTTGGCTCCAGCCGCACCATATTGGTCATAAGCTGCCCGCTTTTGTTCGTCACTTAAAGTCTCATAGGCTTCTTGAACTTCCTTGTACTTTTCCTCAGCACCAGGTTCTTTGTTGATATCTGGGTGATATTTTTTAGATAATTTCCGATAGGCTTTCTTGATCTCATCTTGAGATGCATTCTTTGAAACGCCCAAACGGTCATAAAATTCAGTATTGTTCATTTAAGATACCAAGACCGTAAAATTCGACTGAAAAATAGGAAATCTGATGCAGGAGCGATGCTCCTAGACAGATTTATCTTTTTTCCGAGAATTTAGGTCGGGTTCAATTCCTTTCTTTCATATTGAGTAAGAAACTTTAGAACTCGTGTTCAATTCCCTGAACACACTTGTTCCTTTCTAGTGATATTGTGAATCAAACCACGATTTAGGTCGGGTTCAATTCCTTTCTTTTATATTCCCAAATAAATGAGATTTAGTCCCCTTTTACCGAAAAACAGAGGCTGGGTTGCAACCTCTGGATTTCTTATAACAAATTCGGATTCTCCCTGATTATGTTGATAATATCTCGAGCATTAGTTATATTTTCTGAATAACTGCCACTAGTACCATCATCATCTTCGTAACTATAATTACTTGTTAATGAATAATCACTTTCAATGATGTATTCTTTAACCCAATTCCTAGTATATTTACCATCCGAGCTCCAACTGTCAAAGCTACCTTCTTCAGTATGTCTATTCCCTACTGAATTAATAAAACGCATTAACCACTCTACATCACTATCATTCAAATGAGAACCCGAAATATCGATGTACTGTGAAAGGTAATCTCTCTCTTCTCTAGTAGCCATATCATTCTCCTTTAAGTATAACCATCTAAAAATCAGGGAAAATTATGTTATATATAACTAAATAAATCTTCTTACTTCTCAGTAAACTCTCCGTCTACGACGTCATCGCCTGCGTTTCCTGTTGCTTGTGCACCTTCTGCTCCTGCTTGAGCTTGTTGCGCTGCTGCGGCTTGTTCGTAGAGTTTAACCGCAAGACCTTGTGCTTTTTCGTTCAATGCTTCAAGTTTTGCTTTCATGTCGTCCAAGTTGTTGTCTTCTTGAGCTTTCTTAAGATCATCAAGGGCAGCTTGTGCAGCATCACGTTCTGCATCGAAGCCTTTGCCTTCAGTTTCTTTGATTGTCTTTTCAGTCGCAAAGATAGCTTGGTCTACTTCGTTGCGAAGGTCTACTTCTTCTTTACGTTTCTTATCTGCTTCAGCGTTTGCTTCTGCATCTTTCATCATACGGTCGATTTCTTCGTCTGTCAAACCTGAGTTAGATTGGATAACAATTGTTTGTTCTTTTTGAGTTCCAAGATCTTTGGCTTTAACAGATACGATACCGTTCTTGTCGATGTCGAATGTTACTTCGATTTGTGGGATACCACGAGGTGCAGCTGGGATATCTGTCAATTGGAAGCGTCCAAGAGTCTTGTTATCTGCTGCCATTGGGCGTTCCCCTTGAAGAACGTGGATATCAACGGCTGGTTGGTTGTCTGCTGCAGTTGAGAAGACTTGTGATTTAGATGTTGGAATTGTTGTGTTGCGGTCGATGAGTTTTGTGAAGACACCACCCATTGTTTCGATACCAAGTGACAATGGCGTTACGTCAAGAAGAACAACGTCTTTCACATCACCAGTGATGACACCACCTTGGATCGCAGCACCCATAGCAACAACTTCATCAGGGTTTACTGATTTGTTTGGTTCTTTACCAGTTTCAGCTTTAACAGCTTCAACAACGGCAGGGATACGAGTTGAACCACCGACAAGGATGACTTCGTCGATTTCTGACAAGCTCAAACCTGCATCTGAAAGGGCTTGGCGAACTGGAGTTTTTGTACGTTCTACGAGGTCACGAGTCAAATCGTCAAATTTGGCACGAGTCAAAGTCATTTCCAAGTGAAGAGGTCCAGCCTCACCAGCAGTGATAAATGGCAAGCTGATTTGAGTTGAAGTCACTCCAGAAAGGTCTTTCTTCGCTTTTTCTGCCGCATCTTTCAAACGTTGAAGCGCCATCTTGTCTGTTGACAAGTCGATACCATTTTCTTTCTTAAATTCAGCTACCAAGTAGTCGATGATTTTTTGGTCAAAGTCGTCACCACCGAGTTTGTTATCTCCAGCAGTTGCCAATACGTCAAAGACACCATCACCGAGTTCGAGGATAGATACGTCGAATGTACCACCACCAAGGTCGAATACCAAGATTTTTTCTTCTTTATCAGTCTTATCCAAACCGTAAGCAAGAGCTGCTGCTGTTGGTTCGTTGACGATACGTTCTACTTCAAGACCAGCGATTTTACCAGCGTCTTTTGTTGCTTGACGTTGTGCATCGTTGAAGTATGCAGGAACTGTGATAACTGCTTTGGTTACTTTTTCACCAAGGTAGTCTTCAGCGTAACCTTTCAAGTATTGAAGAATCATAGCTGAGATTTCTTGTGGAGTGTATTCTTTTCCGTTGGCAGAAACTTTTTCAGAAGTACCCATCTTAGACTTGATAGAGATAACTGTATCTGGATTTGTTACCGCTTGACGTTTTGCAGCGTCACCAACAATGATTTCACCGTTTTTGAATGACACTACAGATGGAGTTGTGCGGTTTCCTTCTGGGTTTGCGATGATTTTGCTTTCAGTTCCTTCAAGAACTGCTACTGCTGAGTTTGTTGTACCTAAGTCAATACCGATAATTTTAGACATATGTTTTTCTCCTTAAATTTATCTTCTTTTTTTCTTTTTGATATTTTCCTTGCAAGCCTCCGGCTTGCTTCTTATCTTTCTTTCATAGTTTAGTGTCGTTTCGGACAAGGTTTTTATTATGAATGTTACGACACGATGAGTCGAAATCGATATTATTTCGACAACGAGTTGCTTTAGCTACCGTCAGAATTGCCTAGTTATAAACCACTACCATAGCCGGTCTTAGGATGCGGTCATGGAGTTTGTAGCCTTTTTGGAAGACTTGTGCGATGGTGTCTGCTGGATGGTCATCATCCGCTGGAACCGTTTGAATAGCCATGTGGTAGTTATGGTCAAATTCTCCATCTGCTGGAATTTCTTCGATTCCTTCTTCTTTCAGAGCATGTACCAAACTTTCTTGGACCATTTCCAAGCCCTTCTTCACATCATCTGTCAGCCCTTCAACAGCAAGGGCACGTTCTAGGTTATCAAGTGACGGCAAAATTGCTTTTGCCAAATCTTGGCTACGATAGCGTTGCAAGAGTTGGCGTTCTTCATTGGCACGGCGTTGAATATTTTGCATTTCTGCATGAGCTCGAAGGTATTTGTTTTCAAATTCTTCGGCACGTTCATTCGCCAAGTCTAATTCAGACTTCTCAGGAGTTGTTTCTTCAGTTGTTTCCACAACTTCCTCTTCTTTTACTTCTTCATTTTTTATATCTTGGGCCATTTTCGCCTCCTTTAATGATTTCAATCTTAATTCACTTCATAGTGATTGCTGCTAAGATAGCGGTAAAAATCCGTCAACTTCATGGTTAGAACTCGATTGACAACGTTGAGTTGATTAACCAATTGTTGATAATCCAGATTAACCGGACCTATAATCGCAAGAATTCCAAATCCACGATAGGGAATCAGGAACTTACTGCTAATCACTGCTAAGTCAGCAAGACAAGATTCTTGGCTATCCGCAACTCGGACACTTTGCATCTGGTCTCCAATCAAATTCTCTCGAATTTCCAAAGCTACCTTTTGTGGCTGGTCAAAAAATTGATAGGCCGCCAAATTGGCGAAATTCAGAAGATTGACTTTGCCAGAAACCACGATATTTTCATTGAACATTTCTTTGAAGATATGTTCGACGAGGTCCATGACGTTATCCGTTGTTGTGAAGTAACGTTGGATAATTTGCGGAATCTCTGTCCGAATCTTGTAGTGAATATCCAAAACAGTTTGATTCAGGAAACGTTCCTGAATCATAGTCTTGAGCCGATTTAAATCCTCCTGCAAGAAATTTCTCGGAATCAAAAACTGACTGGTAGCTGTTCTAGACTCATCAAGTGTAAAAACAGCAAGAGCTGTATGTTGTCCGAGGACAACAATATCAAAAGCTGTCAGCTTCTGCCTACTTGGTTCGACATCCAGTGCTACAACCGTACAACCACTCAAGTCTGACAAGATTTTCGTTGCCTCTTGAAGGATATCCTCAAGCTTGAAGAACTCCTGATCAAATGCTTTTACAATCTCATAAACTTGATTCTCAGCTAAACGGTCGAAGGACAAGGAGTGTTTGACATAGTATTGAAATCCAGCCACACTCGGCATCCGACCACTGGAAGTATGAGCCTTTTCAAGCAAACCTTGCTTTTCTAGAGCTGCCATATCATTTCGAATGGTAGCACTACTAGAGTTGATAGACTCTTGCAAGGCCTTAGATCCAACAGGTTCGTGCGTTTTGGTAAAGATGTCAATAATCAGATTTAAAATATTCTGCTGACGTTCTGTAACCATCTCGCTACTCCTCTCTGATAGATCTTTTTTAGCACTCGACACATCCAAGTGCTAACTTATGATTCTATTATACACCCTTAAAAGAGAATGTCAAGACAAAAACTCAAAAAATTAGCACTCTTTTATCAAGAGTGCTAAAAATCGGTCTAAAGACCTAGAAACTATTGTCAATCAACCAGATATTTTCGTTTAAGTCTGTAAAAACTATAGATTAGATAAGTAATCATGAGAGCATATAGGGCAAAAATAATGAAGAAAGACTGAGAGAGACTTTCGCGAAACAGGCTCATACAAACAACTAGACCGCCAGAGATAGAAACTGTAGCTGTACGAAGTCCAGATTTCACACTATCCCATCTAAGACGATTATCCATGAAAAATCGATCATTTAAATCCACATCACAAGTCGCTTTTCGAAAAACAGTATAAGAACAATTTTCCACAAATTCCCATCCTCTATCCTTAATACTTTGTAAATCTACCTCATTTTTTCTAAGGTAGCTTGTATTCCACACACGGTAAATTACATCATCAGGTTGGCATTGTTCAAAATAGAAAAAGCCAAAACGATTCGATTTAAATTTCCAACCTTTCAAATGCATCTCATGCAAATAATCTTCTACCCTATCCAAATCAAAAATGGTAAACATTCGAAATTGTACTTTGCTATTCATTGTCTAACCTCCAAAATGGTTTTATTTATCGGATAATTCTTTCCATTTTTGAAACAATCTCCAAAAAATATAAGAAATCTGAATCGCGAAAATGATCAATAAAGTACAGTCTATGATAACAATCAAAAACATTCCCCAACTGAAATAACTTCTTCCACTGAGTAACTTTGAGAAAACCGGTAGTAACGCTGAAAAGAGAAGCAAAACAGGAAGCATCCGCATTGTTAAAATCTTCTTGACCATGGCTAACTTCCCGGACGCGTCATTATAAATTTCAAACTCGGCATCCGACTCAACTCCAGAATAAAGCTTTCTAAAGTAGGAAAAACCATTAAAGTCTGCAATATGCTCCCAGCCACAATCTTTAAACAGTTGTAAATAGGAAGCTCTCTCTGACTTTTTCATAGGATAAAAATCCAACTGATAAACCACCTGCTCCGGTTGGCACTTTTCAAAAGTATACTTAACCGCAATTACTAAGCTAGAGTAACTTACTTCCTTAAGTTTCCAGCCCTCAGCATGCATTTTACTGAGATAGAGAGCCTCTCTATCATAATCCGCAATGGTACAAATCCTATAAACAACTTTCTTTTCCATCAAAGCTCCTCCCGACTATTTCTGTAGAGCCGTTCAATACGTTTCAACTCAATCTCTAAAACTTTTCGACCCAAGTCTGTTATCTGATAGATTTTACGTTTTTCCTCTTCTCGGACAAAGGAAACCAAGCCATCCTTTTCCATCTTTGACAGGGTTCCATACATAGTTCCAGGACTAATTGATACTTGCGAATCTGTCATCTCTTTGACCTTTTGTGTAATACCATAACCATGGTTCTCCTTTTGCAGACAGAACAGAATATAAAAACCCGTTTCAGTCATGGGAAGGTAGACACGCCTAATTTTATCTGTTAATTCCATTTAATCAGACCTCCTATTTAGTTCGATATATCGCACCTCGTTATATAAACTATATCACACCTCGATATAAATTGCAAGAAAAAAAGATCGTCCTCAAGGACAATCTTTCTGATTAATCATTAGTATAGATCTAGGTAGTTATCAATTTCCCATTGTGAAACGAAGGTTGCATAGCTTGCCCACTCAATTCGTTTAGCTTCAAGGAAGCTAGTGTAGATGTGTTCACCTAGAGCTGCTTTAACCACTTCGTCTTCTGTCATGGCCTTCAAAGCGTTGTGAAGAGTTGATGGAAGGTCTGTGATGCCAGCCTCTTTACGCTCTTCTGCAGTCATGATATAGATGTTTTCTTCGATTGGCGCTGGTGCTTCGATTTTGTTTTCGATCCCGTGTAAACCAACTTCCAAAAGAACAGCCATTGCGATGTATGGATTAGCCATTGGGTCAACTGAGCGCAACTCAAGTCGAGTTCCCATTCCACGAGTAGCAGGAACGCGCACCAACGGTGAACGGTTACGACCAGCCCAAGCGATGTAAACAGGTGCTTCATACCCTGGAACCAAACGTTTATATGAGTTAACTGTTGGGTTCATAATAGCTGTGTAATTGTAAGCGTGCTTGATCAAACCACCAAGGAAATGATAGGCTGTTTCTGACAATTGCATTCCTTTTGGATCATTTGGATCAAAGAAGGCGTTGTTCCCTTCATCATCAAACAAGGACATATTGCAGTGCATTCCTGAACCAGCGATACCAAATTTAGGTTTAGCCATAAAGGTTGCATACAAACCATGTTTACGCGCAATTGTCTTTACAACGAGTTTAAAGATTTGAATCTTATCACAAGCACGAAGAACTTCATCGTATTTAAAGTCAATCTCATGTTGACCTACGGCCACTTCGTGGTGACTTGCTTCCACTTCAAATCCCATTTTGGTCAAGACGTTAACAATCTCACGACGAGTGTTATCAGCAAGGTCTGTAGGCGCCAAATCAAAGTAACCACCCTTGTCATTTACCTCAAGAGTTGGGTCTCCATTCTCATCAAGCTTAAATAGGAAGAATTCTGGTTCTGGACCAAGGTTGAAAGATTTGAATCCTACTTTTTCCATGTGATGAAGAGCTCGTTTAAGGTTGCTTCGAGGATCTCCAGCAAATGGCTCTCCTTCTGTTGTATAGACATCACAGATCAATCCTGCGACACTACCGTTCTCATCTCCCCAAGGGAAGACAGTCCATGTGTCTAGGTCAGGGTACAAGTACATATCTGATTCATTGATACGAACAAACCCTTCAATAGAAGATCCATCAAACATAGCCTTGTTTGACAAGACCTTGTCTAGTTGTTCATCTGTAGCAGGAATTTCGACGTTTTTCATTGTTCCCAAAATATCTGAAAACATAAGACGGATAAAGGTTACATTTTTTTCCTTAACTTCACGACGAATATCTGCAGCTGTGATTGGCATGGTTTTTCTCCTTATATATGACGACTAGCGGTTGCCTAACCGCGACCAAAAGGTGATTGTTGAGAAGCAAAGCGACTTTGTTGAAGAACCTCATTCCGAAGGGCCCGACGCACCTCAGTTTGACTGACTGGTTTTTTAGCTTTCGCCTCACGTTCGGCATATTTTTTCTTGATAGCAGCAATGTTCAGACCTTCAGAGATATAATCCTTAATCTCAAGCAACCGATCCATATCATTTAAAGAATACATCCGGCGATTTCCTTCGTTGCGATCAGGTTTTATCAACTCCTGATCTTCATAATAACGAATTTGACGCGCCGAGAGATCGGTCAGCTTCATAACACTACCAATGGGGAAAACTGCCATATTGCGACGAAATTCTTTTTCCTTCATGTGCACTTCCTCTTCTTTCTGTCTATTATAGTCTAAAAAAAATCAATCGTCAATTGTTAATGTTATATCTTGTGACATTATTTTATTTTTTCTGTATGAAACTCCGCAAGCGATCAATATCATAATTTACTAGAATTGCTACAAAAACACCCATAAAAGTCTCAAAAACTCGAGCAAAAACGTACAAAACAGTCTCTCCGCTCGGAATTGATAGGGTAATAATCAGCATGGCTGCAACTCCACCAATAACTCCCGCCTTATTGTTCATGGCAACGTTTGTCATAATGGTTAACATGGTACATATCGGAACCACAAGGAGAGTTACCCAAAAGGCTCCATGAAAAAAGTTGTTCAAGAGAAAGAAAATCAGAGCATAAAAACCACCGATACTATTCCCTAAGATACGTGATGTCCCAAAATGGACACTCTTATCAAAGTCTTCTCTCAAACTAAAAACGGCTGTAAGAGCTCCAATCTGAAGTCCCTTCCATCCAAAAAAACCAAAAATCATGAGGACCAAAAAAACAGCGATTCCTGTTTTAAAGGTACGCATCCCTAACTTAAACTTAGATTTATCAAATGTATACTTTTTAAAATAACTCATTATTTCATCTTTCTTTTTTCCATTTTATCATAATTTTACTTTTTTGAGAAAAGGATTCGTCAAATGAAGAAAATAAGAACTAAAAAGAGAAGGGAATAAACCCTTCTCTTTTTCAATTCGATATTCTATTTTAGAATAAATACATAAAAGCCAAGGTTACGAGACTAGCAACCAAGCCAACTCCCCAGAAGAAGAAATCGACCTTCCACTCACTCCAGGCTTGGCCTTTACCAGAAAACCCACCCAACTCAAAATGGTGATGAACTGGTGTCATCCGGAAGATACGTTTTCCTCCAGTCAACTTAAAGTAGGCAACTTGCATCATGACAGATGTTGTTTCAAAAACATATACTATCCCAATCAAAAGCAAGGTCCATTCTTGGTGCAGCGCCATAGAAATAGCGGCCAACATTCCTCCAAGAGCAAGACTTCCGACATCTCCCATGAAAACTTTAGCAGGCTTATGGTTAAAGACAAAGAAACCAAGAAGACCACCAATCATGGCAAGAATCACTAGGAGGATATCCAACTGGTTTTGTACATAAGCAATGACTCCATAGGCAGACAGACTAATCACTACTGAGATACTTGCCAAGCCATCGATTCCGTCAGTCAAGTTAACAGCATTTGAAAAACCAACTAGCCAGAAGAGAGCAAAGAAAATGTAAAGAACGCCTAGGTGCAATGGATACCCAAATACATTTAAGACATCCCCTCCTCTTTCATAAAAGAGATAGAAGATAACTCCTCCTACTAACTGAAGCAAGAACTTTTGTTTAGGATTAAGTCCTTCATTGATTTTACGGAAAACCTTGAGGAAATCATCTAAGAAGCCAACCAAACCATACAAGACAAGGATAAAGAGGATCATTCCGACATTGTTGGTTAGTTGATTAGTCAAAAGTGCAAGAACTAAACTAACTAAAACACTTGTGATGAGAAAGACAATTCCTCCCATTGTTGGCGTCCCAGCTTTTGCTTGGTGTTGTTTCACATCCTCATGCATCTGTTGACCAGTAATCTGTGCTTTACGATAAAAACGGATAAAAGCTGGAATTCCTACCACTGTAAGAACAAAAGTAAGGATCCCAGGAAAGATAGAAACTAGCATTCTAATCTCCTAATGTTATTTTTATTTTCTGTAAATCTTTTAAAGCTGTATTAGAACGAACACTTTGTTTTTTAACAATTTCTCCTGTACCTTCAAATTCAACTTCAAGATTCAACCATTTAGCAAAGGTTTCAACATTTTTCTTAGACCAGCCATATAAGTCAGGCATCTCTTCTACCTTGTCTGAAAGGAGTAAGATTTGCTCATTAGCGTCTAGATTTGTTCCTTCTGCCACTGAACTGTCCTTGATTTTTGTTCCTGAACCGATAACGATTGGTTGAACAAGATTGCGTCTCAGTTCCTCTGCCATATCTCCCGGACTATAGTCCTTGGTCGCTGGCATTGCATAACTAGTTGTTGTCGTAACTTGATCCAGATTTTTAGCTGTAGACTGAAGATTAAGAGATTCTTTCATAGCCGAAGCTCGCTCCAAGATAGGGTTCGCAAATTCTCCAAACCAAGGGGTAGAAAAGTGTTCTGGTTGTTGAACTGTCACGTAAAGAATAAAGTCTGGATTTTCAGAAGGATGCATGGTTACTACAGAAAAGATATAATTGGTTTTCCCAACTAAATATCCTCCGTTTTGCTCATCGGCAATTTGAGCTGTTCCAGATTTGACAGAAACATTCTGACCAGGAACAGTAATTACTGGTTTATTATCATTACGATTATACATGGTCCCATAAATAGGGTCTGTACCAACCAAAATCATGTTTTCCCTAGTCAAACTAGCCGCTTCTTTAGAAACAGGATTCCCTACAACCTCCCTTTGTGATTTACGAACAGTCTGATCATTTGGATCATAGAGGGCACTAATAAACTTCGGTTCTAGCATAACCCCATCATTCGCAATGGCTGTGAAGGCACGAAACATCTGAGTTTGGGTAACAGAGATACCTTGACCAAAAGCACTCATGGCAATATTAACAACGTTATCTGCAGGTAGTTGTCCCGCATACTCATCGGGCATTCCAAAACGAGTTGGAACTCCAAACTTGAATCGATTAAGGTATTCTAACCAAGTAGCATCCCCCATTTTTTGTTGGAGCAAGGTCATACCGACATTACTAGAGTGAGCAAATCCCTGCGAATATGTCATCATGCTTCCTGATGACAAGCCATCATTCACATCCCAGTCCTTAATAGTTGCATCCGCTATTTTTAATTCGCTACTATTGAAGTATTCTCCTCCATTAAAGGTCTTATTATCAATAGCTGCTGCCAAGGTCATCACTTTCATGGTTGAACCCGGCTCATAATTACTTTGATATAAAATATTTCGCCAAACAAAGTCATCCGTTAAGCCTTCTTTTGTATTCGCATCAAATGTCGGTCTTTGAGTTGTGGCAAGAATTTCTCCGGTCTTGGCACTAACCAAGGTCGCATTCATATACTTGCCTTTTAGTTTTTCTTGGAAGGCATCCATTTGACTTTCCATAAAGGACTGCAAAGGACTAGATAGGGTCGTATAGACGTCTTTCCCGTTTACGGTCTGTTGGGTGACTTGTTCTGTACCAGGAACAATATTACCTAGACGGTCTTTTTCATAAGTAATAATACCATCTGTCCCTGCCAATAAACTATTTAAGGAACTCTCGATACCCGATGTCCCAATTAGACTTTTCGTGCCATCTTCATTTTCATGTAACTGTGCTAAACCAATAAAGGATGAGGCAAATTTCCCATTTGGATAACTTCGATTTGGACTAGTCGTAAAATTAATACCCTCAACCTTAGCAGATTCTAAGTCCTGTTTAATGGACATCATATTAGCATAGGTAATCCCATTCCCTTTAGCACCAAAAGAAACCTGTTTGAGATTTGGTTGAGAGAGTTGATTTTTGACGTAAGTCTCCTCCATATCTAAGTATTTATGAAAAATTTCTGCCACTTTGTTGTACTGAGATTCTTCTACATAAAGAACATCACCATTAGCGGACTTATATTCTTTATCTATTACAGCATAAACATTATAAGAGGTCGCATCTTCTGCTATGGGAGTTCCATTACGATCATAAATGGTTCCTCTTTTAGCAGGAACAGTCAGAGTCGTTTGATGAACTTTATTTGCTTCTTTAACCAGATTGACCCCAAATTTTGTGCCTGTACCAATAATCACCGCAAAATTAACCAAAAAAACAGCAAATAGAAAGACAGCCAATAAGCTCAAATTCTTTCCTACTAATCTGCGGTTTTCCATTGGAGATTTACGATTCTTAATGGCAAAGCGTATGATTCTTTCTTTCCAGGATTTCATATACTACTCCGCCGATCGAATATTTTCATTATTCAATTGCAAGTCTTGTGAATTTGCAATTCCGGTCAAACGTTCTGATCGGATTAATTCGTTAACTTCTTGTTTGGCATCATCTAGCTCTGTCTTTTTTTCTTCAATTTGTGCATTGACTCTTGTCAAATCACTCTGGACCTGAAAAAGTTTTGTCTGCATATAGACTACACTAATTGCTAAGACAAGGGCTGTGATGGCAATTGAAAAGTAAAAGGCCTTTTCAACACGTGAAAATTTTTTTATACGAGCTTGTAGCAATTGGCTCGTTGTTCCTCTGTTTTCTGCCATTATTTCCTCTTACTTGTGAATTTTTCTTGCCACTCGAAGTTTGGCCGAGTGGGAACGATTATTGGCTTCCAATTCTTCTTTGCTTGGTAAAATCGGTTTTCGAGATACCAATTCCATTTTGGGCTTGAGATCGTCTGGGATGAAAGGCAAACCTTTAGGAACTTCAACTGTGGAAGCTTCCTTAAATAACTGTTTAGTCAAGCGGTCCTCCAGCGAATGGAAGGTAATCACTGATATTCTGCCATCTAGAGCCAGCATATCCATAGCCTGCTGGATTGATTCATCTGCAGCACCCAGTTCATCATTGACCTCTATACGGATAGCTTGGAAAATTTGTTTGGCTGGGTGGCCTTTTTTCTTGAGCTCCTTAGCAGGCTTAGCAGATTTGATAATCTCTGCCAATTCCGTCGTGGTCTCAATCGGTTTCTGTTCACGCGCCTGTTCAATTTTTCGAGCAATCTGTTTGGAAAACTTGTCTTCTCCATATTTGAAAAAGATTCTTACCAAATCATGGTAGTCGTAGTGATTAACGACTTCATAAGCGGTCAAACTAGCTTCCTGATTCATGCGCATATCCAGTGGTGCATCCTTCTTATAGGAAAAACCACGTTCACGCTGATCTAACTGCGGGCTTGACACACCTAAATCATAACAAATTCCATCAATTTCAGTCACACCTAAGTCATGTAAGCGGTCCTTCAAATGACGGAAATTATCCTTGATGAAGGTGACCATGCCCTTTTCAATGTAAGGCGCCAAACGTTTTTGTGCATTATCAATAGCGTTTTGGTCCTGGTCAAAGGCATATAAATGCCCCTTCTCACTTAACTTACTTAATAAATACTCGCTGTGTCCTGCTCCTCCCAAGGTCGCATCAACGTAAATACCATCAGGTTTTACATCTAGCATATCAATGGTCTCATGGAGCATGACCGTTACATGATGAAATTCTTTTGTCATATCTTATCTATTTTACCACAAATCCGACTAGCTTGCACTCACTAAATTCAACCGCTTTTTTATTCCTTATATTCAACAGGTTTCTCGGCTACTTGAGCTAACGCTGAGCCTACTTCTGGATTCAAGTGATGATGAACTGCTTCAGCCACTGCTCTTGGTATACCAACGGCGACAATCTCATCCACACTGGCTTCCTTGATTTTTGTCAGAGATTTAAAATATTTCATTAAATTCTGCTTGCGTTTTGGGCCCAAACCTTCAATTCCATCTAATTGAGAAGAGAAGGAATTTTTAGAACGTAGTTGACGGTGGAATGTAATCGCAAAGCGGTGAACTTCATCCTGAATGCGTTGTAAGAGGAAAAATTCTTGAGAATTGCGAGACAACTCTACCACCTCAAGCGGGTCTCCAAAGAGTAATTCATGGGTTTGGTGCTTATCATTCTTTTGCAGACCTGCGATTGGAATATCTAACCCCAACTCTTCTTGAATGACCTGTTTAGCGATATTAACCTGACCTTGGCCACCATCAATGACAATCAAATCTGGCGGGGTCAAGCCATCACGTTGAACGCGTCCATAGCGTCTGCGGATAACCTCACGCATACTAGCATAGTCATCTGGTCCGACCACAGTCTTGATTTTATACTTACGGTAATCCTTCTTGCTAGGTTTTCCATTGACAAAAACAACCATAGCAGATACTGGACTAGTCCCCATAATATTGGAATTGTCAAAGGACTCGATACGGACTGGAGTTGGAATCTTGAGCAATCGTCCTAAGTTTTCAATAGCCCCTTGGGTCTTTTCAACCGATTTCTCCAACAGATTAAACTTCTGCTCAAGACTGACACGAGCATTTTTGATAGCAAGATTGACCAGTTGTTTTTTCTCCCCGCGCTGGGGTTTAAGAACCTTGGTATCCACCAAAGCCTTGACTGCTTCTTCATCAATATCCTGAGGAATCAGAATTTCATTGGGGACCAAGTGAGATTTTTCTTGATAAAACTGTCCCACATAGGTCAAGAAATCCTCGTCTGGATCGTTGTAGTATGGAAAGAGATTGACGTCGCGTTCAATTAGTTTACCTTGACGGACAAAGAAAACCTGAACGCACATCCAACCTTTTTCTACATAGTAGCCAAATACATCACGATTTTGAAGATCTTTTGCCATGACTCGTTGCTTAGTTCGAAGGGTGCCAATGGCCTGAATCAAATCACGGTATTCCGCTGCACGTTCAAACTCCATACTTTGGGCTGCCACTGCCATTTTACCCTTGAGATCATCGATGATTTTGTCATCCTGTCCTTTTAGGAAGTCAGAAACCTCCTGAGCCATAGACTTGAAATAGGCCTCATCTTTCTGACAGATGGTGTGGGCCATACATTGCCCGATGTGGTAGTAAAAACAGACTTTAGAGGGCGAGTTGGTACACTTGCGAAAAGGGAAAATCCGATCCAATAGCCGTTTGATTTCATTGGCTGCCCCCACATCCGGATAGGGACCAAAGTAGAGTCCTCCGTCCTTCTTGACCTGACGGGTGATAATCAAGCGAGGATAGCGCTCATTTGTGATTTTGATAAAAGGATAGGACTTATCATCCTTGAGCATAATATTGTACTTAGGCTTGTTTTCCTTGATTAGGTTGATCTCCAAAAGAAGGGCTTCAATATTAGACTCCGTCACAATAAACTCAAAATCTACAATCTCAGATACCAGGGCTTCTGTCTTGGTATCATGGCTCCCGCGGAAGTAGGACCGCACCCGATTGCGCAGATTTTTAGCCTTTCCTACATAAATGATAGTGCCGTTTTTATCTTTGTGAATGTAACAACCAGGGCTAGTCGGCAAGAGCTCCAGTTTTGATTTAATCAAGTTATTCATAGTTCCATTATAGCAAAAAGCCCCCTGTATTGCTTAAATCAGAGAGCTCCAGTTTTCTTTGAAAATCAGTTATTCTCCAGACTCATATAGCTCTTGAACTGCTTTTACATCTTGAGCTTGGATACCATAATAGGACCCCACTGGTTGCATAACCGAAACTTCATTGGTGTGTTCCAAACCAATAGCATGGCCTAGTTCATGCTCTGCTGTATGCAAGATACGGTCATCCGTATAGCCATAATTTGGATTAGATAGATAGTAATGATTCAAACGAACGGTTACGGAAGTGAATTGTTTGGTTAGGAGATTTGTTTGACTCTCTGCCTCGCCAGCAACAGCTGTCGAACCATCGTTCATTTCGGTAGCGAAAATATTGGCCTGATCCGGTTCGGTTACAATTTCAAAATGAAATGCTCCAGTCTGATTCCAGTTAGCAATAGCTTCAAGATAGGCCCTTTGGAAAGTCGCATCCATTTGAGGATCGATATAGATAGTCGCTTGCGCCTTTGGCCATTTTGCCCCTGAACCTTGATGATTATCGGTCTGAGACAGACCTTGTAATTTACCAGTTTCTTGCCATTGTTGCCAACCTGCTTGGCCGATTTGAACCACTTTGCTAACTTGATTTAAAGTAGCAGGTAAATCACCTGTCACATACCAGAGAATCCCAAAAGTGATGAGAATTAAGAGGATAAGTGTCCATACAAGGCGCCAAAAAATGCGTAAAATCCCTAATAAAAATCGACATAACACACGAATAATCCAGCCCATAATTGCCCACCTTTCTAAAAAATAAGAACCCATCTTTAAGCCATGGATCCCATTCTAAAGATAGGTTCTCTATTTTACTGAAGAAAACTGAAAGAAAGCTAAAATTAAAACAAGCGTTCTTCCAAAACGAAATCAATTGGTAAAGTAGCCAAAAAACGTTCCAATTGTTTTTCCCAATAATACCACTCATGGGTTCCTGCACTGTGGCTATAGGTCACATCGAAACCAAGTTTCTTCAGATTTTTAACCGCCAGATTATTGGCAGAATAGAGATAATCTTGTTCCCCACACCAAACCCAGAGCTTGGTTTTCTTATCAGACTTTTTAGCGAGTGTTTCAAGTGAGTAAGGACTATTCACCCAATCATTTACTTTGCCAAAAACACCTCTCCAGTAGGAACGCGTCCCTAAATCTTGACTCTCAGGAGAAAACTCCTCGAAACTAAGTGCCCCAGAAAAGCTAGCGGCACGCGAGAAACGGTCAGTTGACAGTGCCAATTTAAAGGAACCGTAGCCACCCATTGATAAACCAGCAATGAAGGTTTTTTCTCGCTTACTTGTCATATTAGGAAAGAAGCGTTTGAGCACCTTAGGCAATTCTTCTGCTAGAGCTGTATAGTAGTTATAGCCATACTGAGTATCTGTGTACCAGCCATTACTTGTATTTGGCATGACAACAATCAGATTGGTCCCTCGTAGCAAGCGTTCTACATTGGTCCGCTTGAGCCAACTATTGTGGTTTCCAGACATCCCGTGAAGTAGGTAGAGAACTGGGATATCTTTACTGTTTGGCTCTGTCACCCGAGATGCATCAGGATAGAGAACATTTACACCCCACTCCATATCTAAAACTTCTGAGTAATACTCAATCTTCATTACTGCCATAACTTGCTCCTTATTCGTTTGAGATAAGAAAAAGCCGAAACTCGACTTTCTCTACTGTTATTTAATCCTTATTTTGCTTCCATGACTACTGGTAGGATGGCTGGACGACGCTTGGTTTGGTCAAAAAGGAATTTTGCCAAATTATCACGGACCTTCCCTTTAAGATCAGCCCAGTCAAAGTCCTCACCTTGGAGGTAATCTTCAACTGTTTGGTTCACCAACTCTGTACTTTCACGTAAGATATCACGACTCTTTTTAAGATAGACGAATCCACGCGTATGTACTCGAGCTTTAGCAATGATTTTCTTCTCACGACGGTTAACAGTGATAGCTACGATAAAGATACCATCTTCTGACAAGACCTTACGGTCACGAAGAACAACGTTCCCAACATCCCCAATGGCATTACCATCAATCAAGACATCTCCTGCAGCAACGGCACCAGATGGAACAAAGTCTCCATGCTCATAAGACATGGTTGTCCCTTTTTTAGGGATAAAGATACGCTCTGGTAGCATACCAACCGCCATAGCAGCCTTGGCATGAGCATCCAACTCACGGTATTCTCCCTGGATTGGGAAGAGATACTGAGGTTGCAAAAGATTAATCATCAATTGAAGATCACGCGCATTCCCATGTCCTGATACACGCAAGCTTTGAGTAATCGGTTTAACGACACCACCTGCTTGGTAGACCATGTTTTCTACACGTGCCATCACAGCTTCTTTAGCGATTGATGGCGTTGTAACGATATAAACCAAGTCTCCATCCTTGATTTCAACATAGCGGTGACGACCGATAGACATCTTACGGAGTCCATTAATTGGTTCACCCATACGTCCAGTTTCAAGGATAATTAATTCATGATCCTCGAAGCGAGACATATCTTTGGGTTTAATCAAGAGACTTTCGTTAGCCAATGACAATTTTTTCAAGCGAATGGCTGTACGAACGATATTTTCAATATCAAATCCAGTCAAAACAACGCGACGACCTGTATCTGCGGCAGCGTCAAAGACCTGCTGAATACGAGAAAGGTTACTTGCAACAGCCGCTACAATGATTCGTCCATCCCAATCAGAAATGGTTTGAGTAATTTCATCACCTACTTCACTTTCGCTGGCCACTTGAATATTACTGTCTGCATTGGCCGAGTCACTTAGAAGAGCTAAGACTCCTTCACGACCGATTTCTGCTAGACGTCCAAAATCAGTTGCGTAAGATTCACTAGCTGTTTGGTCGAATTTAAAGTCACCTGTATAAACGATGTTGCCTTCAGATGTTTTCAAGACAACACCCAAACTTTCAGGAATAGAGTGGGTTGTGCGGAAGAAGGAAACTTCAGTACCACCAAAGTCGATTTCTGTATTTTCATCAATAACATGGAAATCATCGAATTTTTTAGCACTATCATTTCCCTTAACAAAAAGCTTAGCAAGTTCGATGGTCAACTCTGAACCAAAAACAGGAACTTTCACTTCTGACAAGAGGTAAGGAAGTGCTCCAATCGCATCCGCATGCCCATGTGTTAAAAAGACACCAGCAATACGGTCGCTGTTTTCAAATAGATATTCCATATTTGGAATAACGACATCGACACCCAACTGCTCATTTTCAGGATATTTCAAACCTGCATCTAAAACGAAGATAGAGTCGTTAATTTCTGCGATGTACATGTTTTTACCATTTTCACGAACACCGCCCAAAGTTGTTAATTTAATATTGGTCATTTTCCCTCCGAAGTATTACTATAACGTGTTTATAGAGTCTTCACAACTCTCTTTTTTTTTAAAGTCCAATATACTTTTATCCGAATCTTTTCCTCTCATTATACCATTTTTTTACTAATTTTCAAAATGAATCTTACAGATAATCGCACTTCAACCATCTCTTTCCGTTCAATAACGGACAAAGCAGCACTAATTATAGGATTAAATGGGACAATTGGTGCTCCCATCCTGTTTAATCTTCAAATAAGTCAGCAACATTATAAAGTACTTCGCAGTCACAGTAGGCTCCATTTGCCTCTAAAAATCCCAAAATCACTTCAACTTCTAGATCACGCCCTTTTAGAAAGGATCTAGTCAAGGTAAAATCAGCAGGACAAGTCAGCGACTCTAACTCCTGATCCAAAAAATCAAACAAATCTAAAAAGGTCTCCCTTGGTATCGGTAAACTAGCTTCAAATTCTTTCTTCTGTTGTTGCTTATACTCTGCCAGTAATTTCTTTTTCTTCTCTTTATCCATTTTCTACTCCGACTAACTTCTCTGGTACTTTTGATACTAATACTCAATGAAAATCAAAGAGCAAACTAGGAAGCTAGCCGCAAGCTGTACTTGAAGTACGGTAAGGCGACGCTGACGTGGTTTGAATTTGATTTTCGAAGAGTATAACTTTCTTCAACAAGGTTCAAAAGTCCTTCACTCTTCTCATTATAGCACTAAATTCCTTTCATTGATGTAGTTTTTGTTAGTAAACAAAAAGAGTCAGCAAGCCAACTCTTTCGATCACTATTCATTTTTTTTCATCAAGAAATCATAGATTTCCTGTACTGTACCTAGAGCCATCATTTCTTGGTCTTTAACAGTTTGTTTGAGATTTTGATAGATCTGACTTTCAGTAATATCCCTCTTTTCCGCTTCTTTATTTACTCTCATCACACCATTCTCAATTGTGACAAAACCAAGTTCTTCAAAAATCTGAATCATCTTAACTAGTAAAATTTGCTCAATTTTGAGATAGGTTGATAAGTCCTTGAGTTTGTAGCGAATATCAAATTCTGGAAACTGGTAAATCGTCTTATAAAGCTTAGCAAATTGGTCTCTTGTCCCATAACCTGTCAAATAGTAGGGTTTATCAATATCGTTTTTAAAGTAAATAGCTGAGAAATCATGTTGCTGGAAGATGTCTTTAAGAATAGTGATGTCTTCTGGAAGATTTTTGACCGCAACCGCTAGACTTTTAGAGATATCAGGCAATTCTCCTGAAAAATCAAGTACGGGTACTCCATCTGGCAGAGCAGCGCTCTTACTACGAATATTAAAGAGTTGAACACCATCTACACGAGCATCTACCATCATCAACTGGAGGGTTGTTTGGCCATTCCATTGGTTAACGGAAAGGGTAACTGCCAATTCCAGTTGTTTGGTCTGCGCAAATTCTGTCGCTTTCGACCCTTGACCAAAAGCAACCACTTCAAAGTTCGCATTCCCTTTGGATATTTTCAATTTCAGATGACTATCTCCCGCTCCAATAGAACGAGCATTTTCAACTTGAAAATCTCGAATATAAAAGACAGGTTTTTGATTGTCCATTCCAAAAGGAGCTAACCGTTCGAAACTTTTAACTGTATCTAAACTCAAATTTTCCAAATCTAGTTCTTCGTCTAGATATAATCTACTCTTACCTTTGGCATCTATCCCTTTATCTTTTACATAGGTTTCTAAAATTTCTGACAAGGCATCTAACTGTTCAACTTCGAGCGTCATACCTGCGGCACCTGCATGGCCACCAAAAGCGAGAAAGATAGAACGATGCGGATCCAAGGCTTCAAAAATATCGACAGCTTCAATACTCCGCGCACTTCCCTTAGCACGACCGTCTTCAATATTCAGAACAATAACTGTCTGCCCTAATTCTTCCAACAAGCGACCAGCTACAATCCCAAGCACTCCTGGGTTCCAGCCTTCCTTGGCCAAAACTTGAACGCTTTTGTTAGGATCAACCAAACTCTTAGCTTCTTCATAGATAGCCTGAACGATTTCCTTGCGTTCTTCATTTTTTTCTTGAATCATGAGGGCAATTTCATGCACCTCTTCATCATCAAAGCCAGTCAGTAAATCAATAGCTGGATTGGGATCATCCAAGCGCCCCAAGGCATTCAAACGTGGCGCCAACTGAAAACCAACTGTTTCTTCTGTAAGGTCACTACTAGCAATTCCTGCAATTTCAAAGAGTTCTTGGAGGCCTAGTCTTTGGGTATTTCGCAAAACTTCTAGACCATATTGAACCATGATACGATTTTCATCCGTCAAGCTGACCATATCCGCAATCGTTCCAATGGCAACCAAGTCAAGCAACTCAACCTGCACTTCCTCCAAGAGGGCACAAGCTAGTTTAAAAGCAACGCCACAACCTGCTAAATGTTTAAAAGGATAATTTGCTTTTGGGTGCTCAGGATGGACGATTGCATAAGCATCTGGTAAAACCTCTGGCATGGAGTGGTGGTCTGTCACAATGACGTCCACGCCCATAGACTGAGCCAAGTCAATAGCCTCATGCCCGGCAACACCATTGTCCACCGTCACAATCAGAGACACTCCCTGCTGCTCGATAAAATATTTGTAGACACTAGCATTTGGTCCGTAACCATCTGTAAAGCGATTAGGGAGATAGACCAGACACTCTGCACCTAATTGTTCCAAACTCTCCTTGACAATCGAAGCCGAAGTCATCCCATCCGCATCATAGTCTCCATAGACCAGAATCAATTCCCCTCGCTCAATGGCCTGGCGAATACGATCAACTGCCTTATCCATATCATGTAAGAGATAAGGATCATGTAAATCTTCCAAAGAAGGTTCTAAAAATTTCTTCAGGCTGCTTTCATCCCTGATTCCTCGTTGATACAACAAACAAGCGACTTCAGAACTCAAGCCTGCACTCTTGGCTATTTTTGTAAAATCCGCATCCTCAACCTGCGGAGAAAATTGCCAATTATAAGTAGGAATTATCACTCAAACATCCACTCTTTCTTACGATTCTATTCATTTATTATAACACGATTTTTAGTTTTTCTCCTGCTAATCTGACCACATCCCTTGCTAATTTTTTAGGTCACTTCAGCTAACGCTTAGCAGGCTTCGTAAAGCAAAAAACACCTAGACTACTAAACTTTTCAGTTCAGAAATTCAGGTATTCCTTATTTTAACATTTATTCTTGAATTCTTGCTTCTGCATCTGACACTAGTTGGGCTAGACTAGTTTGACCCAACTCCTGCTCCATTGCCATCTGAATCTTATCGAGTTTTTGATCTAAAACCACATGAATATTGGCTCCAACTGGACAATTTGGATTTGGATTGTCATGAAAACTAAAGAGTTGACCAGTCTTTCCGAGGCATTCAACAGCTTGATAAACATCTAAGAGACTGATATCTTCGAGTTTTTTGATGATTTCTGCCCCTCCAGTCCCACGCGCAACAGAAATCAAGTTCGCTTTTTTCAGTTGGGACAAGGTTTTACGGATAATAACAGGATTGACTCCTACGCTGCTAGCTAGAAAATCACTGGTTACTTTATTTTCCTTGCCTTCAAGGGCAATGATAACTAGCATATGGGTTGCGATGGTAAATCGACTTGAAATTTGCATGCAGTCCTCCTTTTTCGTTAACTAAGCTCATTCTTCTCTTATATTTATTATAGCTTCTATAGTTGTAATGTCAAGAGTTACGACTAAGCCAATCATCCAATTCTGCATCATGCCCTTGATTTTGTGCAATTTCATGTAGCAAGTCCTGATTGTGAGTATGGTGAATTCCATTGACTATGCTTTCATAGTAAATTTTATAGTAGGGCAACTGTAACTCTCTAGCCAGCTGCAATTCTGCTTCAACATCATAATCAACACGACGAAAGTCGATATCTCTCAATCCTTTGTCATCAAATTCCAAAATCATATACTGGGCTCGCAAGTCCTCGCGCAGACTTGCTGACAAGAAGAATGGTTGCCCAATCGAACCTGGATTCAAAATGAGTTGTCCACCACTCCCATAACGTAGAAATTGCTGGTGGATATGTCCATAGATGGCAATATCGCAGTCAGGATTGGTCACCAAACGGTCAAAATCCTCCTGCTTCCCAAGATGAATAAGTTCTCTTCCCCAATTTTTATCTGGTAAATGATGGCTTATCCCTACCTTCAGATTTCCAAACTGGCGGTGGCTGTACATAGGAAAATCCTGAAGGGCTTCAATCTCATCCAGACTAATTTCCTCCATGATATACTGACATTGACGCAAGAGATAGCGATGACTGGGCCTACTTGTATCTAATTTTTGATGAGCAGCTCGCCACAAACTCTCTTCCCAATTCCCCAAAACTCGAACCGTTATTGGCAAACCTTCCAATTGGTGAAGAATGTTTTTTCGACCGGTTCCTGGCATGAGAATATCTCCCAAAAGCCAATATTCCTCAACTCCTGCCTTTCCCGCATCTGCGAGAACTGCTTCCAGTGCTCCTGTGTTGCCATGAATATCTGAAAGTACCGCAATTTTTGTCATATCAATCCCTCTTGTTTTCTCACATTTAATTATATCACTCTCAAAACCAAAGTCAAAAAGCCTCTTTTTACTATCATGTTTTACTTTACTTTTTTAGTGAAAAGGATTACAATGAAGGTGATAAGAAATGAGGAGGTTTTTGCTATGACTCAACGTTACGAAAACATCATGGTAGCAGTCGACGGTTCTAAAGAAGCTGATTTGGCTTTTGTTAAGGGAGTTCAGTCAGCAGTGCGTAACCAGGCTAAACTAACCATCGCCCATGTCATTGACACTCGTGCTCTTCAAAGCATTTCAACATTTGATGCTGAAGTTTATGAAGAGTTACAAGTTGAAGCCCAAGACTTGATGGCAGAATATGAAAAGCGTGCAAGAGACGCTGGTCTTACAGATGTTCAAGTTGTCATCGAAATGGGAAATCCTAAAACACTTTTGGCTAAAACAATCCCGGACCAAGAACATGTTGATTTGATTTTAGTTGGTGCAACAGGACTTAACGCCTTCGAACGTTTGCTTGTTGGATCTTCATCAGAATATATCCTACGCCATACAAGCGTTGACCTTCTCGTCGTTCGAGACAAGGATAAAACTTTATAAACCAAAAATAAAAGGAGCATCTGCTCCTTTTATTTTTGGTTTTCTCTTTCCTTATGACGTTCATAAGCCTTGATTTGGCGCTCTATTTCCTTTTTGATTGCAGGCTCTGGAGCATACTTTTCTTTCCAGTTATCTGGTTTCAAGATTTTGTGGGTTACTGGATCAAAATGAGCCTTACCATCTGGGAAGATTTTACCCATGTTTGCTTGATGGACAATCTCAAAGATTCTCTCTGGGTCTACCCCCATCAAAACAAAGCTTCCATAAGTAAAGTAGAGCGTGTCAATCAAAGCATCCACTTGACCAACGAGGGTTTTCTCAGCTGGTGTTGACTGAGATACTTTTTCGGCAGCTATATCAAGTGCTTGGTGTAAATCCTGCACAGCTTTTTGGAATTCCTCCTCAGAATTGCTAGCAGCACGGACAAATTCAACTAACTCTTCAATCTTAAAGCCAGCACGGTGGGTGGCCCCTTCTAAATCCCAAGCTATAGGTTCTTCTTGGGTTCGCTCGTCCATCATACGATGGAAGGTCTTGACCTTGTTGAAATGATAGTCACGACTGACAAAGACTTTTTCAGAAGCCAAGACTCCAAAATATTCCAAAGCCTTGTGAATCCCATCATCTTGGTTGCTAGCAGTAATATGCTTAGCAACTTCTTTTACGCTGCTACTACCATTTCCCATGGCAACAGACATACCAACACCAGCCAACATTTCCAAGTCATTATCTGAGTCCCCAAAGGCCATGACTTGATTGAGGTCAAAACCATACTCTTTCCCGACACGACGGATACCCTCTAACTTGGAATTTCCTTGATTGATAATATCGGCCGCGAAAGGATTACTTCTGGTAAACTTCAGATGGTTTAGTTCTTCAGCAGCATGGTTTGTCTCCTCAGGTGTCATCAGCATGAGGACCTGATAGATTGGTTGGTTGATTAAGTCCAACAAATCATCTTCCTTCTGAGGAAGAGCCTTACTGACCATGCGATTAAAGGAATGACTAACAGTACGAGTCAAAAATTTAGGTACAAAACGACTGACTAGCTGTGAAAGAGGACTGAGTCCAAAGGACATAATCCTAGAACCGACAACGTCTTGTCTCGTTCCCATGGCAATCTCTTTTCGATTTTCCTTGGCATAAGAGATGATTTGTCTGAGACTTCTCTTATCAATAGGGCTAGCAAAAAGAACGCGGTCTTTGTTAAAGATATATTGGCCATTGTATGTCACTGCAAAATCTAGGTCCAAATCATCCATCAAATCCTTAACAAAAAAAGGTCCTCGCCCCGTCGCTACTCCAACAAGTACCCCTTGTTCTTTCACAATCTTGATAGCTTCTTTAGTGGACTTCAAAACACTCTTACTGTCATTTACAAGCGTTCCATCTATATCAAAAAAAACGGCTTTGACTTCCATCCTATCTCATTCCTTTCTTTTATGATACAATGATTATACCACATTTCAGAAAAAGTGAGTGAATCATGACTAAGAAAATCCTTGTTTTACATACCGGTGGCACTATTTCCATGCAGGCAGATGAATCTGGAGCTGTAAGGACTAGTGCTGAAAACCCTATGAATCATATCTCTAATCCTCTCGAAGACATCGAAGTCCATTCCTTGGATTTTTTCAATCTACCAAGTCCACACATCAAACCTAAACATATGTTGGCCCTATACAAAAAAATAAAACAAGAGGCATCGGCCTATGATGGTGTTGTCATTACACACGGTACAGATACCTTAGAAGAAACGGCTTATTTCCTCGACACCATGGAGGTGCCTCATATGCCTATCGTTCTGACAGGTGCTATGAGATCTTCCAATGAGCTAGGAAGTGATGGCGTCTATAACTATCTTAGCGCCCTACGTGTTGCTAGCGATGACAAAGCTGCTGATAAGGGCGTACTCGTAGTGATGAACGATGAAATTCACGCTGCCAAATACGTCACAAAAACCCACACTACAAATGTTAGCACTTTTCAAACACCAACTCATGGTCCACTTGGACTTATCATGAAGCATGAGATTCTCTACTTCAAGACTGCGGAACCTCGTGTTCGTTTTGACCTTGAGAGCATTCAAGGGTTGGTCCCTATTATCCCTGTTTATGCGGGCATGACCGATGAACTTCTCGATTTACTTCCTGTTAACCAACTAGATGGATTGATTATTCAGGCTTTTGGCGCTGGAAATGTACCAAAGGAAACAGCTGAAAAATTAAAATCTCTCAGTCAAGCAGGACTTCCTATTGCACTAGTCTCACGTTGTTTCAATGGGATTGCAGAACCTGTTTACGCCTACGAAGGCGGTGGTGTTTGTCTTCAGAATGATGGTGTATATTTTGTAAAAGAACTAAACGCTCAGAAAGCGCGGCTAAAGCTCCTCATTGCAGTTAATGCAGGACTTAAAGGTGACGAGCTCCGAGCATATATGGAAGGATAAGAAAAACCCAGGAAATCAGTTAGATTCCTGGGGATTTTTATTACTTTTTGCGAGTTGATTTGCGTTCTGTCAAACCGTGAGGGAGAAGAACTTCACGTTCCTCCAATTCTTCCTTATGCATAATCTTCGTCAACATACGCATACTGATCGCACCAAGGTCATACAAGGGTTGTGCGATAGTTGTCAAATTTGGTCGAGTATAGCGTGCGATTTGAGAATCATCACTTGTAATGATTTCAAAGTCTTCTGGTACTGAAATGCCATGGTCAGCCAAACCATTCAAGAGACCTGCCGCTAATTCATCACCCGTCACAATAGCTGCTGTTGCTTTAGAAGAAATCAAGCGTTCTGCCAAGGCATAACCATCGTCATAGCGATATTTTGATTCGAATACAAGACCTTCACTATAGTTGACTCCAGCTTCTTTCAAAGCTTCCTTATATCCAACCAAGCGAACCTTACCATTGATATCATCAACTAAGGGACCACTCACAAAAGCAATCTTTTTGTTACGTTTCAACAAATGGCGAACAGCATCCGCAGTAGCATTCTTATAGTCAATATTGACACTTGGAAGCTGGTGTTCTACATCCACTGTTCCTGCAAGAACCACAGGAGTGCGTGAACGTGAAAACTCTGAACGAATCTTCTCTGTCAAATGATAGCCCATAAAAATAATACCATCGACTTGTTTTGAAAAGAGTGTGTTGACTACTGCTACTTCTTTTTCATCATCCTCATCGCTATTAGCAAGGACGATGTTGTATTTGTACATTTCGGCAATATCATCAATCCCTTTTGCCAGAGCAGCGAAATAAGTATTTGTGATATCTGGAATGACAACACCAACAGTTGTTGTTCGTTTGCTTGCCAAGCCACGAGCTACTGCATTGGGACGATAGTCTAGGCGTTCAATAACCTCTAGAACTTTCTTACGAGTGTTCTCTTTGACATTCTTATTACCATTGACTACACGACTGACTGTTGCCATTGAAACTCCTGCTTCTCGGGCAACATCATAAATTGTTACTGTATCATCTGTGTTCATACCGTTTCCTTTCTAATGTTGAAAATTTTGTTTTCATGTTTACACCACTACTAGTTTACCATTTATTGTAAGCATTTTCAAGGAATATATAAAGTTTCTTTGAAAAAATTTTACTGTAAATCATATTTTTGTAAATCAGTTTACTTTTCTTGATTTTTAGGCCAGTTTGCAGTATGATAATAAAAAATTAAGTAGGAGGTATCAATGGCTTTTACGGATTCACATAGACGTTGTGCCAGCTTTGGTGTGGTAACCAATCTCCCAGACGATGTCATCGACTCAATCTGGTATATTATCGATCATTTTTTAAAGCATGTATTTGAACTAGAAGATGAGTTAGAATTTCAACTTTTAAACAGTAACGGTTCCATCACCTTCCGTTTTTCAAGCGAGCATCTACCTACAACGATTGACTTCGATTTTAATCATCCCTTTGACCCATTGTATCCACCGAAAGTACTTGTTATGGATATGGACGGCAAGGAAACTATCCTCCTCCCTGAAGAAAATGACCTATTTTAAAAACTCTAGCCTTCTGACTAGAGTTTTATTTTTTTTAATAAACAGAACAACTGACTACGATGCCACTCGGTTTTTTAAATTCTAAATCAAGATAGTCCTGATAAGTCCCAGGAACGATAAAACCTTGGGGACTCAGGATATCTGTTCCAGCCTCCCCAACAATAGAGTCGGCTAATAGAACACAGTTGGTACTGAGAACAAAGTAGGTTTTAAATTTAGATGATGTGAACTTATAGAGTGTCGCATCAGCCTCGTGTTTCAGCTGATAAGAGTAGGTATGTTTGACCTCTCCTTCCCTTCTTTTCAGCAGTTGTGAACTTGGCTCCCAAGGTATCAAGAGGCTTTCTATCTCTCTCAATCGTTCTTCGATGGCTTTTTTCTGTTGTTCAGACAGGCTTAAACCATAGGCGAATAGGGTTTTCTGGCTTTCTCTCTTACAAAGTTCAATATATTTTTCACGATTAGCCTTAAATAATACTCCGTCACCGATTGTCCCAAACAAGCGCTCTGAGTGAGGGTCATAAGAACCGTAGGAAATAACCTGACCTTGGTAGCAAATATCTACATGGCCCATGGCCAAGAAGAAGGATGATTCTGAAGTATGGATGAAAATTTCTAAGTCAACAGATTTTTCATTTTTTCTCTCCAAATGCACTTCGTTTTCTTCTACCTGATGAGTAGATAACCTTTCATTCCATCGTCGTAAGGTACTGATGGGAATCAAGGCTGTCATAAATATAGGCAGGGTCATTCTCATTCTACGCTTGAGCTTAGGATTGCTTCTCCCTTTTTCAAAAAAGAATCCATCCCTGACACTGCTTGCCCCCAACATGATCAAGTAAAAACCAAGTAAGAGCAATTCAAAATTTGTCGCATCATGAAAAGGGGAAATACTATAGAGACCAAATCCCATCATCCACAAAGCATCAAATAAATAATTAATCCTCGGATGAATATGATTTTTCCGGTATAGCAACCAGGTAATCAGACTGATTAGACCTGTAAAAAGCTGATAACTTCCAATGATAACAACCAAGAGATAGAGAGCTATCCCTTGCAAGATGACTGAGTCAAATAGAATGACTGCAAGAAAGAGCTTGGCTAGAGTTACAAATATATTTTCTCTACGGGACTTTTCTTGAAACCATCGCGTCAATAGTTGCCAAACTGCCGACAAGAAAAAGTAGGCCATCAGGAGTTGGTAACCCAGTATTGGAACTACCTGCCCAAAACAAACCAAGAGAAGGCCTAAGACAATAGCTACAAGACCTTCCCCTATACTTTTCCATTTACTATAAGTTTCAGAAACCTTGGCCATTTTCTTTCTCCAATTGACGATATAAGTGACGTATCGGTTGCCCTAGCACTGGATGGATAAAATGAGGTGCTATTTCTTGAAGTGGCTCTAGGACAAAGAGGCGCTCAGCGATATAAGGATGAGGTAAGATGAGGTCATCTGTATAGATAACTTGATCCTCTACAAAGAGCAAGTCCAAGTCAATCAAGCGAGGTCCCCAATGCACTTCTCTAACCCGACCCATCTCTGATTCAATACTTAACAAAGTATTTAACAAGATTGGCGCCGGCAACCAAGTTTCCACCTCAATGACTTGATTAGCAAAACTATCTTGCTCGACTCCGCCCCATGGCTCAGTTGTAATCACACTGGACTCTTTGAGAATACGAATATCTCTAGCTCGCATTTTTTCAATTGCTTGCTTGAGATTAGCCGTCTTATCCCCCATATTGCTACCTAGAGCAATAAAGGCTCTTTGTTTGCGACGATGGATGGTCACTGAACAGGTGTTTAGCGGTAGATGAATAGGCGCCCAAGGTTTTTTTAGTTCCAGTTTAATTTCTTGAACGAGAGGGTAGGTCTCAAAAGTGCGTTCTACTAGTTTGTAAGCTACTGTTTCAATCAAGTCTTCACTTACTTCCTGAAACCAAGTCGTCCATTGCTGACAAAGTTCTCCATAATGGATAGAAGACTCCAAGTCCAACTCCGTCGCAGCCTTGGTCATATCATAGGATAAGCTAGCTGAAATGACAAACTTTTGCCCTAATTCCTTCTCACTAGGGAAGAGTCCATGAAAGGCGAAAACTTCCAGATCCTTAATGCGCAATTGATCCATAACTAGTCCTTTCTAGAAAAATCTACTTAAAACAGATTTCTTATAGTCCCATCAAACGGTATGCTTGATCTCGGAGGTCTTTATCCGTTTCAAAGACTCCACGAGCTACTGTTGTCAAGGTTGCAGTTCCTGGTTTTCGGACACCTCGCATACTCATACACATATGCTCTGCTTCAATCACAACAAAAGCTCCCTTAGCTCCTAGGTATTCCATCAAGGCGTCAGCTACTTCGATATTCAAGCGTTCTTGAATTTGTGGCTTTTTAGCATAAACTTCAACTGTACGTGCAAGCTTCGACAAACCTGCTACACGGCCATCTGGGATGTAGGCGATATGAGCTTTCCCATAAAATGGCAAGAAGTGGTGTTCACACATGGTATGGAAAAAAATATCCTTTTCCACTACCATATTGTCATCAATAATCTCAAAGGATTTTGACAAGTGTTCCTCTGCAGTTTGACCAAGTCCTGAAAAAATCTCTTGATACATACGAGCTACACGAGCAGGTGTCTCCTGCAATCCCTCGCGGTTGATATCTTCACCGACTGCTTCGATAATCATTTTTACAGCCGTCTCAATCTTTTGTGTATCCATTCTCTAGTTTTTCCTCTCCATTAGATAGGCTCGCACCTGGCTCAAGAAATATAAGGAGCCCGTGATGATCCTAACTGTTTTTTCCTCTTCATTTTCTGGTTTTTTCTGATCTAGAAATGCCTGCCAACTTTGATAATTGAGATTTCTAGAATGAGCTGCTTGTCTGAGCACCTCTTCGGCGGTTGCTCGTCCATCATCAAAGTGCGTTAGTGTAAGCTCAGTATCTGGCAAAGTCTCTAATAAATCTAACATGTCCTCCAAGGCCTTGGTTTTTATACATGTAAAAAGTATCTCCTTGTGATAATCAACAAAGCGTTCTTCTAAAGCTGCCAACAAAGCCTTGATGGCATGAGGATTGTGGGCCCCATCCAAAATCATCAAGGGACTTCTAGAAACAACTTCAAAGCGTCCAGGCCAGCTTGTTTCTTCTAAAGCTTGAGCCACTAAAGCATTATCTGGTAATTCTCGACCAGTCGCTTGGCAATAGCTATCTAACAAGGCCAGAGCCATCCCAGCATTCTCTACCTGGTGCAAACCCAGCAATCCTGTCTGAAAACGACCTTGTCTTTGTGGACTTGTATAGTCAAAGACTTCTCCCGTCCCCACACTCTCTTGATGACTGACTTGATAATCTCTTCCATAAACAAGCCTAGAAGCCTCTTTCGCTTTCGCGATTTGGTTGATAACTGCTAGGGCTTCTGGGACAATATTCCCTGTTACTAAGGGAACTCCTTGTTTGATAATCCCAGCCTTCTGTTCTGCGATGGATTCCAAGCTATCCCCTAGTAGAGCTACATGGTCCAACCCAATAGTCGTAATACCTGTTAAGATAGGCTGGCAAACATTGGTGCTATCCAAAAGTCCGCCCATACCTACTTCCATAATAGCCACATCGACTCGTTCAGAAGCAAAATAATCATAGGCTATAGCAGTGATAATCTCGAATTCTGTCGTTCCTTGTAATGCTTGAGCGTACTCCCCTTCAAGTAGTGAGCGATATTCCGACATTAAGACTTCTAGTTTAGCTTCTGGGATAGACTCTCCATTAATGGCAATCTGGTCGGTATAATGAATCAGATAGGGAGAGCTAAAGACACCAACTCTTAGCCCCATCTTTACCAGCATACTTTTCAAAAAAGCTATGGTAGAGCCTTTGCCATTGGTTCCACCGATGTGGATAACCTTGAGCTTGAGATGGGGATTGCCACGTAGGGCTAATAGCATCACCATTCTCTCCAAACCAAAATGCGGTTGGTCTGTCCGGTAGTTAGTTATCCACTGATTCGTTTCGTTTTTATTCATCTTACTTATATTGTTTCAAGTTTAAATTTTCTGCATCATCTGCTAGGCGGATAGCAGACGCAATTTCGACTGCCATCTTGTGACTGACTACATCATGCACACGCACCACTTCCACACCCTGTCTGGCAGCAATACTGGTTACATGAGCCGAAGCAATATCACGATTTCGGAAACCTACTTCTGTAGCTGGATTGACTTCAAATCCATTTTCTTCAAGAATATTGATGACAAATCGTTTACGAGAGACTCCCAAAAAGATTGGATAGCCCATCTCGTGAAGCTTATCAAGGTCACGTAGGAGAATGAGATTTTCCTTCTTTGTCAAACCAAAACCAATCCCCGGATCCAGCATGATATTTTCTTTTGCAATACCAGCTTCCTTCGCTCTTGCTAGAGAACGGCCAAAGAAAGCTGTCATCAATTCTTCTACTGGAAGTTGTTCAAACTCTTCCAGGTCTTTATCTGTAAAAGTCTGACCAAATCCAAAATGAGGGAAGATGAGCGAACTAGGGTGCTGAGGGCGTGCCATAACTGGATTAAACATGATGACCACTTGAGCTCCTGCTTTAGCAACCACTTCCGCCATGACCTTATCCCCCATAAGACCAGTAATGTCATTGACTATATTGGCACCAGCCTTTAAGGCTGCTTCTGCCACTTGACTCTTCCAAGTGTCGATCGAAATCAGGACATCACTTTCTTGACGGATAGCTTGAATGACTGGAACGACACGTTGGATTTCCTCTTCTATCTCAACGTAGCTACTTCCAGGTCGAGTAGATTCACCACCGATATCTAAGATAGTAGCACCTTCAGCTATCAATTTTCGAGCCTGTTTTAAGGCTTCTTCAATAGCAAAAAATTGGCCCCCATCAGAAAAAGAATCTGGGGTGACATTGATAATACCACAAATAGCTGTTTTAGTAAGATTCCCTCTTTTTTCCACGTTCATCACTCAAATTTCATTTAGATTGGTATTCCTCTATTTTACTGTTTTTTTTGGATTCTGTCCAATTATCCCTCGGCACTCCTAAACTTTAAAAGAGCGCAAAAAAAGGAGAACCTGAGTTCTCCTTTTTAGGTTTTCTTATTTTTCAGTCAAAGCCGCAAGTCCTGGAAGAACTTTACCTTCAAGAAGCTCCATTGAAGCTCCACCACCAGTAGAAATCCATGAGAACTTGTCTGCACGTCCAAGGTTGATCGCAGCAGCAGCTGAGTCACCACCACCGATGATTGATTTAACGCCTGGTTGTTTCACGATAGCGTCCATTACACCGATTGTACCAGCTTGGAAGTCAGGGTTTTCAAATACACCCATTGGTCCGTTCCATACAACTGTTTTAGCACCAGTCAATTCTTGGTCGAATTTAGCGATTGATTTAGGACCGATATCAAGACCAAGGAATCCTGGGTCTACTGCTTCACCTTCAGTATCTTTCACTTCAGTGTAGTCAGCAAATGCGTTCGCTTCTTTTGAGTCAACTGGCAAGATCAATTTACCGTTTGATTTTTCAAGAAGAGATTTAGCAACATCCAATTTGTCTTCTTCTACAAGTGAGTTACCGATTTCGATACCTTGTGCTTTGTAGAATGTGTAAGTCATACCACCACCGATAAGAACTTTATCAGCTTTTTCAAGCAAGTTTTCGATAACACCGATCTTGTCTGAAACTTTTGAACCACCAAGGATGGCTACGAATGGACGTTCTGGAGCTTCAACTGCTTCTTTGATGTAAGCAATTTCGTTTTCAAGAAGGAAACCAGCAACAGCTTTTTCAACGTTTGCTGAGATACCAACGTTAGATGCGTGTGCACGGTGAGCTGTACCGAATGCATCGTTTACGAAGATACCATCTCCAAGTGATGCCCAGTATTTACCAAGTTCAGGATCATTTTTAGATTCTTTCTTGCCGTCAACATCTTCGTAACGAGTGTTTTCAACCAAGAGAACTTGTCCATCTTCAAGAGCGTTAACAGCTGCTTCCAATTCAGCACCACGAGTAACGCCTGGGATAAATTTAACTTCTTGACCCAATTTAGCAGCCAAGTCAGCAGCTACAGGAGCAAGTGATTTACCTTCTTTATCTGCTTCTTCTTTTACACGTCCAAGGTGAGAGAAGAGGATTGCACGTCCGCCTTGTTCAAGGATATACTTGATAGTTGGAAGAGCTGCAGTGATACGGTTGTCGTTAGTGATCACGCCATCTTTTACAGGTACGTTGAAGTCAACACGAACGAGAACTTTTTTCCCTTTCAAGTCAACGTCTTTAACAGTCAATTTTGCCATTAGATATGACTCCTTCTTTTTTTTTACGTGTTAATTATATCACAAAATCAATAAAAGAGATAGCAAAACCTTAAACTTTTCCCCTGAACCATTTCTCATTGGTAAATATAGAGAATCCCTCAAGAAACGATAGGTACTTCTCGTTTTTCACCTCAGCAAGTCTAAAAAAAGATTTGACTACTAATAGTCAAATCTTTTTACTGTATGAAGTAAATGTTAGATACACTATCTAACTTAATCTTCTTTTTTCTTTTGGGCAAGTAATCCGAAACCACCCAGAACTCCAACTAAGCCAAGGGCAAGAAGATTTGCATCGACTTCTTCACCTGTATTTGGAAGTTGTTTTCCTTCAGGTTTCTCAGCTTGTATTTCTACTTTTGCTGGTTCTTGCTTCGTTGCTTGGCTTGCTTGAACTGGCGCAACGGATGTTTCAGTCTTAGGTTCTGTTTTTGTAATTTCCTTCTTAGTGTCCTGAGCCGCTGGAGTAGACACAACTGGTTGGGTAGTTGGAGCTTTAGCTACTTTTGGCCCAATCTCAACAATCTCAGTTACGGTTTCTTTAACTACTTCTGTCCCCTTAAGACTACGGTTGCCTTCTGCATCGACTTCTACAAGATTTCTACGAAGCCCTTCAACTCCTGCTTGAACCAGACGACGCTCACCTGCTTTAAGACTAGGATTTACTCGTTCTTCATGTCCGTATGCAACTGTTTCTTCCTCAATCACTAGTGCTGGGTTACTAATGGTCAAATCTTTGACTCCATCCACTGGCTGAACACGACTTTCTACCTTCGTACCAACTTCAGTAATCTCTGCCACTGCTTCTTTGACTACTTCCGTCTTAAGAAGAGTGCGTTTGCCTTTGGCATCAACTTCAATCAGACGACGAGTCTGACCTTCTACACCTGCCTGAACGACTCGACGTTCACCCAACAAGAGGTCTCCTGACGGACGTTCTTGACGCTCGAAGGCTTGAGTTTCGGTTTCAATCACTAACTCAGGTAAATCTTTAACTGTTGGAGCAGTTTCATCTTCTAAGCTACCTACATGATGGCTTTCTTCTGCAGGAGTTAGTTTCTTATTCAGCTTTTCTTTCATGTCCGCAAATGCTTCTGGACTTGGATTTGTTGAGCCAATGAGAGTTTCTGCTTGAGCGATGATTGGATCATCTGCATTTTTCTCACGAACTTTCCCTAGAAGAGTTTCAAGTTCTTCCTTAGCTGCTTGATAAACCTGTACACCATTCAAGTCAGCACCAGCTTGTTTCAAGTCATTCAAGGCTTGGTTGACTGCTTCTTGGCTAGCATCGTGGTTTTCTAAGATCGCTTTTGCTGCATCAATCTTCTCAACTAGAGCCGCTTGTTTTTCGGCATCCGCAAATGTATAAGCTGTTGTTCCTTTGCGTCCTTGAGCAGATGTGATTTCTTGTTTCAGATATTCGTCGTTTATCGCTGCCTTAGGTGACACTAGAACATCAAACTCGACAGTTTGACCTTGATAGTGCAATTGAAGTTTTTGACGGCCTGTTTTTTGAGAATCATAGCCTGTAATTTCGATCCCCTCGTCTGTAAAGCTATGTTCTGTTTCAGTTTCATCGTCATACAAGACCTTAAAGCGGCCTTCTGATAAGTCCAGAGCATCGCCTACCAAGTAGTCAATTTTCGGTTGCTTGCTAATATACAAGGCTGCTATTTCTTTTGGACCAGCTTCTTCACCTGTCACTTGAACCTTGAAGCTTCCTGCAACCGGTAAACCAAGATAGGTCACTGTTAACTCTTGTTCTCCATGGTGGTGAGCATCGTAGCCATTAACAGTAACACCTGCATGACTAAGGTTGATGACTTCGTCTGCTTCTTCACCTTCGTATTTGACACGGAGAAGACCACCTTTAAGATTCAATTCTTCACCAACTTGATAAGTCATCTTTTTAGGCGCAACTTCTAGACTAACAGCCTTAATCTTTCTCTCATCCTGAGGAATTGTTACAGCAAGGGTATTACTGATTTCTTTACCTGGCAATTGTGTACGGTAGTAAAGAAGGCTCGGACGTTTTTCGAAGGTCAATGAATCTGTCGCCAAATCACCTCCAACTACTGTATTTAAGGTAGCGATTGGAGTTTGTGAATCTGCCTTGTCATAGACTGTAATTGTTGCTCCAGCAGGAACTTCTGAGAAACCAAGTTGAACCTTATTGTCAGTTAGAACACGCGCTGCAACTTTAGCCATTGGAATATTTTGGCTCTCCGTATCAAGAGTCTCATACATCTTCCAGTTATATATACGAATGGCTTTCCATGGTGTTCCATTGTCAGATGTGATGACGTTCAAGCGCCATTCTTGCGCAGTAATTGGGCTATCAAGAGTGATATCTGAAACATGAGCTCTATTGCCACGAACAGCCTTGGCTAGCTTCCATTCTCCAGCATCATCCTTGTAGTAAAGGTCAAAGTCCTTCGTATTCATCAAACCATCGTTAACGGATTCTCCACCAGCACCAGCATGGTCCATGACCCATCTAACAACACGGCGTGGTTGTGTCAAACGGATATCAACGCTACCACTCAACTGAGCAGAAGACCATTTGTCAGATAGGCTGGTGATCGTACCATTCAACATACCTTCGATGCCTTCTCCACCTTCTGTATTTGGGAAGGTACTTCCGATAACAGTAGCTCCTGGAACGATGTTTTCTGCTAGAGGTCTTGGAAGACTGGTGTCTTGGACCGTCATTCCCCAGTCAAAGTTTGTGGTTGCAGCTTCAGAGCGAAGGCCATTCTTACCAACTGCGACAACCTTCAACTCTTGACTGGTTCCAGTTGCACTAGCTGAACGGCTAACTTTTGGTAGGTAAATCGTAGTTGCTGATGATCCTGTCAATAGACGCCAAGCATCCCCATCCTTTTCGTAAACTTCATAGAAGTCAGCATCTTTATTTCCAGTAAATTGGACAATGGCTTCTGCTTCTTGGGCATTTTTAAGGGATTGTTTAGCTACTTTAAGAGCTGTTGGTGCTTGAGGAGCCTCTTGATTATCTGTTACAGTCAACTCACCCAAGTTAAATTGATATCCCTTAAGGGCAGCAGTATTTTCAAAAGTGAGCTTGATACCATAAATAGTCTGACCTGCCAAGGCACTCAAATCAAATTCATCTTTTGTCCAATTGTCAGATAGAGTCAGCTCTTTACGAGCATTCTCGCCACCATAGGTATAGTTTTTCTGAGTTGCAAACTCTACATAGACCTTGCTTCCCTTACCACCTTTATGAGCAACACGAAGTTTTGTTTTATCTGTTACTTCCAGTTTTGTAGAGTAAAGGCGAACATCTTGGTTGGTATTTTCAGCTAAATCACCCGCAAATTTGAGTGAATTCCCTCCATTGTAGGCATCTTCAAAGTCATAATCAGCTTGAAGTTTAGCACCTGATGAAGTTTGCCACCAGCGCCATGTAGGCAAGATACCTGATACAGAACGATAGTTCCATTCCGAATCCTTAGAAACTTTACCGTCTACAAACCATTTTTTACCATGTCCTGTGTTAAAGGATGTTGTGAAGCTACGTCCCACTGCTGGTGTACGATCAGCTACTAGGTTAGCAATCCCGTACCAGTCCTTGTCATCTGGTTTTTGACCAGTTGGATCTCCTTGGTAACCTGTAAAGAAGATATTTTCATTCTTGTGATAGTCTTCTCCTGTCTTACCAAGACTAGTGATAGTATCAGGTGCAAAGAGTCCAAGTGATAAGCGGAGCTTGCCTTTTTCATCAAAAAGAGCATCCCATTTCACTTTTGTCTTGTAAGAACCACCTTGTTGCAATTCCATACCTGCAAAAACATCATACTGACTGCGACCTAGCCATTGTGCCATCGTTACAGAGTAATCATTTTTCTCTTTAGTCCAGTTAAAATTTGCAAAGAAGTGATCTGCAGGTACTTTATCGCCTTCTTTTTCCATGAATTGGTAATTGTACTCACCCAAACCATCTTCATGATAACGACCATATTCATAGGTCATGGCATCATACCAAGAATATTTCACTGGATGATTGACTTGAGCCGAATATTCCTTGGTATAGAGCATGAAGTCACGCATTTTCTTACCAAGAGGCGTTACGATATCACCCGTAGTTTCTTGGTTGATAAAGTAGCCATCAAACCCATAATATTTAGCCATATCAACTAACTTACGAGCGATAGGGAAAGTTCCATCCTCATCTTGTTGAAGAGCTGCAGCAAATTTTTCTTGGTCTGCAATACTATTAGACCAGTTGAAGAAGAGTGTACCCAATACAGGGACACCATTACGGTGGCCAGCATCAATCACGTCCGGAGTTGGAACGAGCCCTTCCCAGAAGACCATTGAATTCAAGTATTGCCAGTAGTCAAAAGCATAGGCTTTAAACTCTTCACCACCTACAGAAGCATGGTCTTTAGCCTTAGAGTTGGTATTGGCAAGAGCTTCAACCTTGGCATCCTTATTGGCTTTTTCGTTGACTACATGCCCACGGTAACGTTTAGCCAATTCAACTGAAGAACGGTTAATAGCGTCGTCTTCACGGGCACCTGGTTCCCATTTTAACAAATCTTCCCAGGTGTCAAACTTAATTTCTTTTGGTCGAAGACTTTTTTCTTCCTTCTTAGGAACATCAGAAACAGTAGCTTTTTCTTCTGGCTTATTTTCTGTAGTTGCAGGTGCTTCTTCAACCTTAGGAGTTTCAGTAACTGGGCTAGTTGCTTCCTTATCAGCTGTAGTCAATTGGTCCAAGGTTGGTTTTTCTTCTGAAATAGGTTGTTCACTAACCTTGTTTTCAGTTTCCTCTAACTGCTTCAAGACTTCAGGTGAAGTTGTTGTTGGTTGTTCTGTTGTAGCAGTTGCTGGTTGTTCAGTCGTATTATTTGACGGTTGCTCTGCAGCTACAGCAGTAGTTGTTGGTTCATTTGCTGGAAGGGCGACTTCTTCTGCTAGAGCTTGGTTAGCAAACAAAACCGATCCAATCATCAAGGAGCAGGCACCCACAGATAATTTTCGAATACTATAGCGGCAACGTTGCTCAAAAAATGGATTCTTCATCTTTTTCTCCTTTTACTTCCAAAAGTAAGCGCTTTATTTTTTGTTTTAAAAAAAGTAACTGCTCTTGAAATAGCAGAACTGTTCATTTTCATTTTACGTTATTTAAAGGAAGAGTCAACGCTTGCCCATAAATATCTATAAAGGGGTGAATAAATGATATAAATTAGACAATCAACCGCCTTTTTTCTACATTTTAATGATATTTTTCTAAAAAAACTGTATTTACTACTTGTTAGATTGCTTAGAATCCTTTAAAATAGAATGGGAGAAGTTCCGCGATTAGTTTTCGGAGGAAAAAGAAAATGTCCATTAATTGGCAGGAAATTGCATTTCACTTTTTAGGTGGTCTGGGACTATTCTTATATAGTATCAAGACCATGGGAGACGGTTTGCAACAAGCAGCTGGAGATCGTCTTCGATATTACATTGACAAATATACTAGCAATCCTTTCTTTGGAATTTTAGTTGGAATTGGGATGACTGCCCTGATTCAATCGAGTTCAGGTGTTACGGTTATTACAGTTGGTCTGGTTAGTGCCGGACTATTGACTTTACGTCAGGCTATTGGGATTGTTATGGGAGCCAATATTGGAACAACCGTCACATCCTTTATCATCGGTTTTAAACTGGGAGACTACGCTTTACCGATGCTCTTTCTCGGAGCAGTCTGTCTCTTCTTCACAAAAAATAGAACCATCAATAACATCGGACGAATCCTCTTTGGTGTTGGTGGTATCTTCTTTGCCCTCAATCTTATGAGTGGCGCTATGGAACCCCTTAAGGATTTACAAGTCTTTAAAGACTATATGGTAGAACTTAGTAAAAATCCAATCTTGGGTGTTCTTGTCGGAACAGGTCTAACCCTTCTGATTCAAGCCTCCTCCGCAACCATCGGGATCCTACAAAATCTCTATGCTAGCAATCTGATTGACCTTCAGGGGGCCCTACCAGTTCTCTTTGGAGATAACATCGGAACAACTATCACTGCTATTATCGCTTCCTTGGGTGCTAATATCGCAGCCAAACGTGTGGCCGCAGCCCATGTAGCCTTTAACGTTATCGGAACTGTTATCTGTATTATCTTCCTCGTTCCATTTACAGGCTTAATCCAATGGTTTGAGAGCTTCTTAAATCTAGCTCCAGAAATGACCATCGCCTTCGCCCACGGAACCTTCAACATTACCAATACAATCATTCAGTTTCCATTCATCGGAGCTCTTGCCTTCTTGGTAACCAAGCTTATCCCTGGAGAAGACGAAGTTGTCAAATACGAACCTCTCTACCTTGATGAGCAACTGATCAAACAAGCTCCATCTATCGCTCTTGGAAATGCTAAAAAAGAACTTCTTCACTTGGGTAATTATGCTGCTAAAGCCTTTGACCTCTCTTACGACTATATCATCAACTCTAATGAAAAAGTTGCAGAGAAGGGACATAAGACTGAAGAAGCTATCAATACCATTGATGAAAAATTGACTCGTTACCTCATTAGTTTATCTGGTGAAGCTTTGAGCCAAAAAGAGAGTGAAGTCTTAACAAATATCCTTGACTCTTCACGAGACTTGGAACGTATCGGAGACCACGCAGAAGCCCTGCTTAATCTTAATGATTACTTGCAACGCAAGAATGTTCAGTTCTCTGAGGCTGCATTAGAAGAACTAGCAGAGATTTATCTTAAAACTAGCGAATTCGTCAAAGATGCTCTTGAAAGTGTAGAAAATAACGACCTCGAGAAAGCTCAAGCTCTTATCGAGCGACACGAAGACATCAACAACATGGAACGTGTCCTTCGTAAGACTCATATCAAACGTCTTAATAACGGAGAATGTTCTACCCAAGCAGGTGTCAACTTTATCGATATTATTTCACACTACACTCGTGTATCAGACCACGCTATGAACCTTGCTGAAAAGGTTTTGGCTGAACAAATCTAAGATAAAAAAATGCTTTGATTCGAAAGAATCAAAGCATTTTAAATAGCTCTCCAATCATAATGGAAGATGCTGCTGCGCCCTTGTACCTAGCTTCTTCCTTTTGGATAAAGCGGGCCAAATTGACTAACTCAGGCGCTGGGGTCTTGGGATTCTTGAGAAGTTCAAGAGTGACCAGACCTGATAGCCGTACTGCTAGCAAGCGCTCATTAGTGCTGGGCAACTGCTTAGCAGTTTCTAGGAGTGCAACCACTAAATCTTCACTCAAGTTTTGACGGGCATGATTGTAAAGGTCCCGTATCAAGGTTTCTAGGTTTGGTTCTTCCATCCCCATCATCTCCATATTGATATTTAATAATTTTTAATCAAGTCTACAGTAGAGCGATCTAATTTTTTAACCAAGGCTTGTAGGAAAGCTTGAGCTTCAAGGAAATCGTCCATAGCATAAAGGGTTTGGTGAGAGTGGATATAACGAGCGCAGACACCGATTGTTGTAGATGGAACACCAGCATTTTTCAGATGAGCTGCTCCTGCATCTGTACCACCTTTTCCACAATAGTATTGGTATTTGATACCAGCTTCTTCAGCAGTTGTCAAAAGGAAGTCCTTCATGCCTGGGAGA
This sequence comes from Streptococcus infantis, assembly GCF_047464155.1. Lineage (GTDB taxonomy): Bacteria > Bacillota > Bacilli > Lactobacillales > Streptococcaceae > Streptococcus > Streptococcus infantis_U. Next base: position 97,433 of record NZ_JASHCL010000003.1, on the reverse strand, counting down.
AGCAAGTGACCTGGGTCGTAGAAACGAATCAAGGTTCCGTCACCAATCTTGCCTTGGCCACCATAGACATCACCTGCTGGTGAACAGTCTACAGCAAGGAATACTTCTGGATCAAATTTTGTTGTAGAGGCATGGGCACCACGAAGTCCAACTTCTTCTTGGACGTTAGCACCAAGGTAAAGTTCATTTCCTAGTTTTTGGCCTGACAAGTTTTCTGCCAACTCGCTAACCATGAGAACACCATAACGGTTATCCCAAGCTTTTGAGATGATATTTTTTTCATTAGCAGTTAGGATTGCGCTACTATCTGGAACAATTGTGTCTCCAGGACGGATACCGAAACTTTCAGCCTCAGCCTTATCCGCAAAACCACCGTCAAAAACGATATCTGAAATAGCTGGCATAGTTGGTCCACCTGTGCCACGAGTCAAATGTGGAGGAACTGAACCCGAAATTACTGGAATCTCACGTCCTTGGCGTGTAAAGAGTTTAAAACGTTGGCTGCTGACAACCATAGGGTTCCAACCACCAATGCTGACTACTCGGAAGGTACCGTCTGCTTTGATTTCACTCACCATAAAACCAACTTCATCCATGTGAGATGCTACCAAGACGCGAGGTGCATTCGCAACTTCTGAATGTTTGATACCAAAAATACCACCTAGGCCATCTGTTACTACTTCATCCACGTGAGGTGTTAATTTTTCACGAAGATAAGCGCGTACAGGCGCTTCATGACCTGAGATAGCAGAAAGTTCTGTTACTTCTTTGATTTTAGAAAATAATGTTGTCATTTCTATCCCTTCTTTCTTTCAACCATTTTACCACTTTTTATAGGAGAAGGGTAGCGAAAATCATCAATCTATAGATCTATCTACACCAAAAAAGAATCACAGTCGTGATTCTTTTTATTTTGAATTTCTCTTTAAAGAAAAGTGATCTGGTACGGGGTCCTTACCTATTTCAGACCAAGGATGACATCGTAATATCCGTGCCAATCCCATCAGAACCCCCTTAAATCCATGCTTTTCAATAGCCTGAATCATGTAGTTTGAACAAGTAGGCTCAAATCTACAAGAAGGTGGGAATGCAGGGGATATAAAGCGTTGGTAAAAGCGCACAGGCGCAATTAAGATTTTTTTCATTATTTGTTAGTTGTTACAGCCATGGTGTGTAGCTGGCTGATTTCTTTTTTGTTGAGACGGCGTGATTCGCCTGGACGAAGCCCTGTCAAGTCTAGAAGGCCAAAACGTGTCCGCGACAACTTGTCCACTGGGAGACCCACAGCTTCAAACATCTTTTTAACCTGGTGGTTACGTCCTTCATGGATGGTCAACTGTACAACAGAACGGTTTTTAACAGGATCTACTTTAAGAATCTCATAAACCGCTGGCTTCGTTTTCTTACCATCAATCTCAAGACCACGAGTCAAGGGACGGAGATTTTCTTTGTTAGCAATTCCTTTCACACGCGCAACATAAACCTTGTCAATCTCATTACGAGGGTGAATCATCTCATCTGTAAAGTCACCATCGTTGGTCAAAATCAAGACTCCAGATGTATCCCAGTCCAAGCGACCTACAGGGTAAATCCGTTCTTTCACATTAGGCAAGAGATCAACAACAGTTTTACGTCCCTTGTCATCTGTCACACTGGAAATCACTCCACGTGGTTTATTGAGCAGATAGTAGACTTTTTCTTCGTTATAGATGGGTTGACCTTCAACTTCGACCTTGTCACCAGACTTAATGGTTGTCGCTAGTTCACGTACTACCTGTCCATTGACGGTTACCAAGCCTTGCCTGATCAACTCTTCTGCTTTTCTCCTACTGGCCACTCCTGCGTGGGCAATATATTTATTGATTCTCATCTTCTTCTATCCTTTCACCAAATAATTGGCTTTCTTGCGCTTGAATTTCAAGCTCGTCAATCACAGGCAATTCTTCCAAATGGTTAATACCCATGTAATCTAGAAAATAATCCGTCGTTACATAGAGATTAGGGCGACCAAGAACTTCTTTCTTTCCATCTTCTCGTATCAAGTCAAAGGCCTGTAACTTAGCTAAGGCCCCACTCGAATTAACCCCACGAATAGCATCAATTTCTATACGTGTGATAGGTTGCTTATAAGCAATGATGGACAAGGTTTCAAGCGCAGCCCGAGATAGACTCTGGTTGATGGGCGCCTTAGAATATTCTTTTAAAATATCAGCAAATTGAGGCTTGGTTACCAATTTGTAGGCACCTCCTGTCTCAATCAGTGCCAGACTAGAATCCTGGTCTTTTTCATACTTTTTGGCTAATTTTTCTAAGCTTTGCTGAATTCCTGTTGGTGGTAGCGATAGGAGTTCTGCCAACTGACGAGTCCTAATCCCATCTTCACCCGACACAAACAGGAGTGCTTCTATTTCTGCTAAAGTACTCATATTTCCTCTCTATCAAGCTTGACTCTGCTCTACTTGATTTTCTTCATTCTTTTTCATGAGATAAATATCTCCAAAACTCTCTTTTTGAATCAAGAGAATTTCTTGAGTTTTAATCAACTCCAAAGTTGCTAAAAAGAGTGTAATGACCTCTTGTAAATCCTTTGTTTCTTTAAACAAATCCTGCAAGCATAATTGCTGACCTTCAACCAAGGCTTCTCGGACGATAACCATCATATCCTCAATCTTATACTCATCTCGTAAAATAGTTGTATGATTTTTCGAGAATTCTTCCTTTTTCTTGGTCAATAAAGTTGAAAAGGCTAAGAAAAGGTCGATAGTTGTCTTATCATGCACAAGTTCTGCATCCTCATAGATCAACTCTGTAGGTGCTTTTGAGTAATATTGAGCTCGTTCCTGGTGCTTCACTTCCAACTGCTCTCCCAAAAGTTTAAATTTACGGTATTCCTCAATCTGAGAAAGGAGATCCTGCTCTAGGTCATCCTCTAAATCCGTCACTTCTGCAACCTTTGGCAAGAGCTTGCGACTCTTAATCAGCATCAGTTGGCTAGCCATCACCATATACTCTCCTGCAACTTCTAAACGCATGGCTTGTAAAGTTGATATGTAGGCTAGATATTGCTCGATAACCTCTGTGATCGGCACATCATAGATATCCATCTGATACTTTGAAACCAAGTGTAGGAGCAAGTCCAAAGGCCCTTCAAAATCTTTTAATTTAATATCCATTATCTATATTTTTCTAAGGTCATGACTGTCTTTAATCCTAATTTTTTAGCGATTTCGTACAAGTCAACCTTTTCTTCGATTTGTCTTAATATAAACTGTTCTCTCAATCCTTGGGCAGATAAATCTGAAAATCCTTTTTCCTTTAAAAAAGCTTCCAACTGACGAAAAGCCCATTGACGGGAGTACGGTTTCCCAGCTTTTTCAAAGAGATAGGTCTGCCCCATCAAGGGCTCTAACTCCGCAAGCAAATTTGTGGGAAGGCTCAAGATTCTTTGTTGAGAAGCTTTATTGACTCTCAAAACTTGAAAATCCAGGTTCACATCACCTGTTTTTAAGGCTAGAATTTCACTCGGCAAGAGGCCCAATTCAACTATCAATAAGGCTATTAAACGCCCTTCTGGATAGGTACTTTCTTGCCAGAAAGAACTCAAGTCTAAAAGCTCTGACTTGACTTGTTTTTTCTCAGCCTGTTTCGGCAATTCCAAACGATAAAAGGTGCCAATCTTTCCTTTCTGGTATAAAAAGTAAAGAAATTGATTGCAGGCAGAAACTTTACGCTTTTGGGCACTCATTTTAAAATTTGATAGCTGGGCTTGGTAGATTTTTAAACTTGTCTCAGAAATTCGTTCTCCAATAAGATCTAAAAACTGCTCCAAATCATACTTATAAGACTGCTTAGAATTACTAGATAGATTTTGCTTTTCTTCTAAAAATACTGAAATCCATTCTCTCATTTGCTTCGAATCTCATATTCCTTACTAAAATCATGCAGAAGGGCATTGACAGCCTTAAGGATTGATTTCCGCGTGATAATCCCTTGGAAAATACCATCCTTATCGACGACTGGCAGGAAAGACTCATCCACTAGCTTATGTAAAACATCTGTCAATGTATAATCCGGAGCTACCACTGCAACATCCTTCTTTGTCATGTGAACAATATCCATATCCGCCATGACTTCCTGACTCAAACCCTGCTCCATTTGATATGCAAAAATATCTCTAAGCCCAATGGTTCCAACAAATTTTTTCTCAGCAGTCACGACTGGTACTCTGGTATAGGTCATCTGGCTAAGGAGGAGAATTGCATGATCTGCATTGTGAGTATCAATGAGCACAGCCAAATTTTCAGCAGGAGTCAAAAAGGTTTCCTCTTGCTCCAGTAAAAATAGTTCAAATTCCTTGGCAATCATCGAGCAAACTCCTTAGACAAGCCTGGATAGACCTCATGGTTACGTGTCAAAAAATCTACTTTGAAATAGCTATCATCAATTTCCACACGAGCGTAGAGACATTCTCTGATGGTTCCACGTGGTTGGCTGATAGAACCTGGATTTAGAAAGAGGGTCTTACCCGCCATCCAAGCACTTGGAACATGCAAGTGACCATAGAGACAGATATCTGCCTCTTCTTCTTGTGCCCAGAAATCCAATTTTTGAAAATTAAAGTTAATATCAAACAAGTGGCCATGAGTTTGGATAATCTTAGTTGGACCTAGTTGGATTACTAAACGTTCTGGGTAATCTGAATAGAAATCCATGTTTCCTCTAACTACCTGAATCCCTTCCCAGAGTGGTGAATCTGGGCGAAGCTCCGAGTCACCATCGTGAAAAATGGCATCAACTTTCCCCAGATAGCGATCACGTATTTCTTCTACAATCAAGCTATCTCCGTGGGAGTCACTCATTACAATGATGGTTTGCTTTGCCATGATGGAAATACCTCCAAAAGTTTCTTAACGGCTAAGGCACGGTGGGATTGACTATTTTTTTCTTCAAGGGTTAATTCGGCTGATGATTTACCAGTTTCTCCTACTAGGAAAAGAGGGTCATAGCCAAAACCATTTTCACCCTTAGGTTCAAAGTTAATGTAGCCTGGCCAGTCAGCTTCGACCACCAAACTTTCCTTACCTGGGCTAGCCACGACCAAGGTGGTGTGGAATTGTGCCGAACGGTCCTTGAGTTCAAAGACCATGGCTAATTCATGCAAAAGCTTAGCATTGTTTTCCTGGTCAGTGGCTCCCACTCCTGCAAAACGAGCTGACCAGACACCTGGCAATCCACCGAGGACATCGACTTTAAGACCTGAGTCGTCTGCCAAAACCATCTTGCCTGTTAATTTGGAGATGGTTTCAGCCTTAAGACGAGCATTTTCTTCAAAGGTCATACCGGTTTCAGCAACTTCAGGCAGGTCTGGATAATCATTGAGATTCTCCACATCATAGCCAAGTTTGTCAAAGATAGCACGAAATTCCTTGGTTTTACCCTCGTTACGAGTCGCAATCAGCAAAGTTTCTCTGACCTTGTTTGTCTCAAAGAAGGCTTCCACATCGACTCCTTCTTTAGGTAATTCAACATGCAAGAGTTGTCCATTTTCAACTAAGAGCAAGGCACCTTGGCGTTGAATGACTTCCAAGTTTCGACCTGCTTCTGCATTTAAAATCTCAACGATAAAAGATAGCAAGCGGAAGTTGGAAGACCAGCGCATTACCGTAATCGTGATTGGAAAACCATTTTCCTCATCACGGAAAATGCGAGCAAAATCCATAAAACCAAGATCAAGAGGATCTTTTATGAGACTATAAATTCCACCGTAGACGTCCCAGACACCTACATACCAGTCCTGGTCATCCTTGTATTCATAAATTTTGTTTGTCATAATGTTACATGCTCCACATGAATCTCTTTTTCTAGCCATTCTGCTCCGATTTGAGCAAAACTATGGCTATTTGCAGTCGTATAAAAACGGTGTTGTAGAGGACCAGCGTCACGCCCACGATTAATCTCGAAATAATTAAGTAAGACAGAGATATCCCGCACGCACTCTGCACCACTATCGATCAGTTTTACGTCAGGTCCCATCACATTCTGGATAATAGGTCTGAGGAGTGGGTAGTGGGTACAACCCAAAATCAAGCTGTCTACCTTGCCCACTAATGGACGCAAGGTTTCATAAACTACTTTCTTGGTCACACTGGTTGAAAGAGCTCCAGATTCAACCAAGGGAGCAAACTTGGGACAAGCCAAACTTTCCACCTGCAAATCTGGATCCAAATCATGGATTTTTTGTCGATAGATATCTGATTGTACGGTCATCGGTGTTCCAATCACTCCGATTTTCCCATCCTGACTTGCTTTGATAGCCGCTGAAGCGCCAGGTAAAATCACTCCAAGAACAGGAATATCTAACTGGGCTTTAATTTCTTCCCAGACGACTGCTGTTGCTGTATTACAAGCAATGACAATCATCTTGACATCCTTGGTCAAGAGAAAGTTGACCAACTGCCAAGTATATTCACGAATTTGCTCAGCAGGACGGGGCCCGTAAGGTGCCCGTGCCGAATCTCCAATATAGACGATTTCTTCATGAGGAAGCTGGCGCATGAGCTCCCGTACGACGGTCAAGCCTCCAACACCAGAGTCCAAAAAACCAATTGGTCGATTATCCATACAGTCTTCTTTCTAGTCTTATTTTTCTGATTGATAGTTCATTATCATTACATTTCTCGCTGAAATTTCTGACAGACTGGTAAACTTCAGACTATCTCCCTCTTAATCATAATCAAATATCAATAGAATGCAAGGAAAAAGTCTTATCCTTAAATATCAGTTGAACATAGTGAGAAGTCTGGAATTTTCATTCCAGACTTTTCCTATTTATTTCTTTTTATTGTTAGCAAGGGCTGCTTTTTGTTGGCGAATGATTTGGTGGTACACTTGTTGTACCTTAGCTTCGCTTGGTTTTTGACCATTTGCACTCAACAGAGTACGAACTGCTTCTGCATTCAAACGTGGGTTATCAGCAAATTCTTTTTCGATTTGCTTGCGCACCAAGTACATTCCTCCAAGTGCTCCACCAAGAAAAGCTAAAACAATCAAGACAATTGCTAAAATAAGGTCCATAATATTTCTCCTGTTTCTTTTTGAATCTTCTATATTATACCATAAAGTCCCACGCCTGACTAGTTTGATTTACGCTTTCAAAAGGGTAGGGCATTACTCAAATTCTTTTTCTACTCTAATCTTTTTTAATTCAATAAAATAAAAAAAAAGAACTAAAATTTGGTAAAATAATTCAGTTTTTCCGAAAAAACCTTGCAATGGTTGGATTTATTTGCTATATTAAGATTATACAAATCAAAGGAAACATCTTTCTGCAAGGCTTATTTTTTTTACCAAAAAATGTATGCGCTTACAGATTTGAGAAAGGAGTTTTTATGGAGAAGAGCTATTGGGAAAAATCCTGTAAGTATAGCATCCGAAAGTTGACCGTTGGAACTGCTTCTGTTCTACTGGGAGCTGTTTTTCTAGCAACACAGAATGTAGCTGCTGAAAGCCTCGAAGTGAAGGACAATCAAACGAATGTTAGTGAGACGACGGTTAAAGTAGATGTCAAAGTAGAGGAACCAAGTCAAGCAAAGACGGAGAATCAGCCAAGCACAGACACTCATCATTCTACTGAATTAGCTGACAAAGAGGTAAAACCTGAAAAGGAATTACCTCAAACACATCATCAATCAGAGACTAACGCTGTAGTTGAACCTTCTGAAAATAAGGAGAGTGAAAAGCCAGAACTTCCTATGACTAAGCAAGAAAACTATCAACTTCATTACGACCAGCCAACTGCTCCTTCTTATGACGGCTGGGAAAAACAAGCCTTGCCTGTCGGAAACGGTGAAATGGGGGCTAAGGTTTTTGGATTAATCGGTGAAGAAAGAATCCAATACAATGAAAAAACTCTCTGGTCTGGTGGGCCACAACCTGATAGCACTGACTACAATGGAGGGAACTATCAGGACCGCTATAAGGTTTTGGCAGAAATTCGTAAAGCTTTGGAAGAAGGAAACCGCCAAAAAGCCAAACAATTGGCAGAGCGTAACCTAGTAGGACCAAACAATTCTCAGTATGGTCGTTACTTATCTTTTGGTGATATCTTTATGGTCTTTAACAACCAAAAGAAAGGCTTGGAGAATGTTACCGACTACCATCGTGGCTTAGATATTTCTGAGGCCATCTCGACCACTTCATATACCCAAGACGGTACAAACTTTAAGCGCGAAACCTTCTCTAGTTACCCAGATGACGTCACTGTTACCCATTTGACTAAAAAGGGAGATAAGACGCTTGATTTTACACTTTGGAATAGCTTGACTGAAGATTTGATTGCTAATGGAGATTATTCTTGGGAGAATTCTAAATACAAACAAGGGACTGTTAGCGTTGATTCTAATGGTATTTTACTCAAGGGAACTGTCAAAGACAATGGTCTGAAATTTGCCTCTTATCTTGGTATCAAGACAGATGGACAAGTCACTGCTCAAGATGGCTATTTGACAGTTACAGGAGCAAGTTATGCAACACTGCTACTCAGTGCCAAGACCAATTTTGCTCAAAATCCGAAAACCAATTACCGCAAGGATATTGATGTAGAAAAGACTGTCAAATCTATCGTCGAAGCTGCTAAAGCCAAAGACTATGAGACTCTGAAAATTGACCACATCAAGGATTACCAAAGTCTTTTCAATCGTGTTCAGTTAAACCTCGGCGGCAGCAAGTCTAATCAAACTACAAAAGAAGCTCTCCAAACCTATAATCCAACAAAAGGGCAAAAACTAGAAGAACTCTTCTTCCAATACGGACGTTACCTACTGATCAGTTCTTCTCGTAACCGGACAGATGCCCTCCCCGCCAACTTGCAAGGTGTCTGGAATGCTGTAGATAATCCACCTTGGAACTCAGACTACCACCTCAATGTCAACCTACAAATGAACTATTGGCCTGCCTACATGAGTAATCTCGCAGAAACAGCTAAGCCAATGATCAATTATATCGATGACATGCGCTATTATGGTCGTATCGCTGCTAAAGAATACGCAGGTATCGAATCCAAAGAAGGTCAAGAAAACGGTTGGTTGGTTCATACTCAGGCGACACCATTTGGCTGGACTACTCCTGGCTGGAACTACTATTGGGGCTGGTCTCCAGCTGCCAATGCTTGGATGATGCAGAACGTCTATGACTACTACAAATTCACCAAGGATGAAACTTATCTCAAAGAAAAGATTTATCCAATGCTCAAGGAAACAGCCAAGTTCTGGAACTCCTTCTTACACTACGACAAGGCCAGTGACCGTTGGGTTTCTTCTCCATCATACTCGCCAGAGCATGGAACCATTACGATTGGGAATACCTTTGACCAATCTCTAGTTTGGCAGTTATTCCATGATTATATGGAAGCAGCCAATCATCTCAATGTCGACCAAGATTTGGTGACAGAAGTGAAGGCTAAATTTGACAAGCTCAAACCACTTCATATCAACCAAGACGGTCGTATCAAGGAATGGTACGAGGAAGACAGCCCTCAATTCACTAATGAAGGAATTGAAAACCATCACCGCCACGTTTCTCATCTGGTTGGACTCTTCCCAGGTACTCTATTTGGCAAGGATCAGCCTGAATATTTGGAAGCTGCACGCGCAACCCTAAACCACCGTGGAGATGGTGGAACTGGTTGGTCTAAGGCCAATAAAATCAACCTCTGGGCTCGTCTCTTAGATGGAAATCGTGCCCACCGTTTGTTGGCTGAACAGCTCAAGTCTTCAACTCTAGAAAACCTCTGGGATACGCACGCGCCTTTCCAAATTGATGGAAACTTTGGTGCAACCAGCGGTATGGCAGAAATGCTCCTTCAATCTCACACAGGCTACATTGCCCCATTACCAGCTCTTCCAGATGCATGGAAAGACGGTCAGGTCTCAGGTCTCGTAGCTCGTGGTAATTTTGAAGTCAGCATGAAATGGAAAGAGAAAAATCTTGAAACGCTGTCCTTCCTTTCTAATGTTGGTGGAGACTTAGTCGTAGACTATCCAAATATCGAATCTAGTATTGTCAAGATTAATGGCAAGGAAGTTCAAGCTAGTCGCCTCAAAGATAACCGTATCCAACTTGCGACTCAAAAGGGTGATGTCATTACCTTTGAAAACTTCCCTGGACGAGTGACTCGCTTATCAGCCCTTCGAAAAGATTCCGTCACAGCTGAACTCGACTTTAATACAGTTGAGGGGGCAACTCATTATGTCATCCGACGAGAAAGCAAGGATGAAAACAGCCAAACCCCTAGCGTTCGTGAGTTCATCACCAACCAAACTCACTTTATCGATCGCTCAATTGATTCTAGTCACGCCTATACTTATAGCGTTAAGGCTATGCTAGGGGATCGTACAACACCAGTTTCAGACGTTACTTCCATCGATGCCTTCAGTGAGTTGATGGATGACCGTGACAAGCGCATCCAATACGGCTCTGCTTATGGAAACTGGGCTGATTCAGAACTCTTTGGCGGAACAGAAAAATACGCCGATATCTCAAATGGAAATTACTCCGATAAGGATGCGACTGCAACTATTCCTTTCAATGGACCTGGTATTGAAATTTACGGACTCAAGTCTTCTCAATTAGGACTTGCTGAGGTTACAATCGATGGCAAATCTGTTGGTGAGCTAGATTTCTATACGGCTGGAGCTACTGAAAAGGGTGTCCTAATCGGTCGTTATACAAATCTTTCTTCAGGCCCTCACCTTATGACTATCACTGTTAAGCGTGAACATAAGGGACGCGGAAGTGAACGCTCAAAAATTTCCTTAGATTACTTCAAGGTCTTCCCAGGACAAGGAGAAACAGTTGAGAAAATAGATGATCGTGATTCTCGTATCCAATACGGCTCAGCATTTAAAGACTGGACTGATGCGGAACTCTATGCTTCTACAGAGAAATATGCGGATATCAATGCAGACGATAGTCTTGCTCCTGAAGCAACTGCAAGAATTCCATTCTCTGGAACAGGTATTCGTATCTATGGTCTGAAAACTTCAGCTCTTGGCAAGGCACTTGTAACACTCGATGGAAAAGAAATGCCAAGCCTTGACTTCTACACTGCCGGAGCTACCGAAAAAGGAGCTTTGATTGGTGAATTCACTAATCTAGCAGATGGCGATCACGTTCTAACTTTAAAAGTGGATCCAGATTCTCCAGACGGTCGAAAGAAAATCTCCCTGGACTCATTCGATATTCTAAAAGCTCCATCAGTATCATTAGATACACCAAGCCTCGAACCTATAAAGGTAGAAGATAAGAAAGTAACACTAACTTTACCAACTGGTAACTGGGATGCTGTAGCTGTGACATTCCCTGGTATTACGGATTCCCTAGTCTTAAGAAAAGTCGATGATAATCATCTTGTCACTTCTGGCGAACAAACTGTATTAAGCATAAAGGATAACAAGATTCAAATCGACATCCCTGAAACTACGGACCGTAAATCCGGCAATCCAATAGAAGCTTATGCTATCCTAGGAGAAACACGAAGCAGTACTATTGTAACAGTCTTTCCAAAAGGGGAAACTGCCCCTGTAGAAGAAAAAGTTGTTACAAGCAAAGGTGATGAGCCTGCTCCAGTAGTAACCATTCCTGAATATACTGACCCAATTGGAACTGCGGGAGAACAGGAACCTCCTATCGTGGATATTCCTGAATACACTGAGTCTATCGGAACCGTAGGGGAACAGGAAGCGCCTGTCGTAGATATTCCTGAATATACTAAGCCTATCGGTACTGCAGGGGAACAAGCGGCTCCTATCGTAGATATTCCTGAATATACTAAGCCTATCGGTGCTGCAGGGGAACAGGAAGCGCCTGTCGTAGATATTCCTGAATATGCTGGGCCTATCGGTACTGCAAGCGATCAGGCAGCTCCTAGCGTAGATATCCCTGAATACACTGGGCCTATCGGTACTGCGAGCGACCAAGCGGCTCCTATCGTGGATATTCCTGAATACACTGGCCCTATCGGTACTGCGAGCGACCAAGCGGCTCCTATCATCTCTCTTCCTGAGTTTAAACTCAAAGCCTTAAAAGACCAGGCTACCGGAGTTCAAGTCATCAGTGGAGCTACTGAGCTAGGTGAAGCAAGTTATCTTGAAATCCAGAAAGTAGACAAGCAAGAACTCTTGGGCAAGAAATATGATGCCTACAACATTCAACTCAAGAATGAAAATGGTCAACCAATCCAAGCAAAAGGTGCTGTACTGGTTCGATTACCAATTTCTGGTACAGTCCAGGAATTCTATCGTTTCAATTCAGAAAAAGACTTGAAATCACAAGATTTCACAATTCGTGATGGCATGCTTGAGTTTCTCACCATTGATTTGACTACTTATGCTATCGTCTACAAGACTGAAACAGAAGTCCAACAACCAAGTTCAACTCAAGCAGAAGAAGCTAGTCCATTAGCAAATAAAAACCAGCTCAATGGTGAAAATTCTACAAATGACAAACAGCTTCCTGCCACTGGAGAAGAGTCCAGTCCACTCCTTTTCATGGCAAGTCTCAGTCTAGCTTTAACTTCTGCCTTCTTGCTAAAAGGTAAAAAAGAGTGATCCCAATAAATCTATAAAGATTTAGATAAATAGAAAAAGGATGAGTAAATTACTCATCCTTTTGATTTCTTTCAGAGTCTTTTAAAATAAACTAAAAAGCCAGTTATAAATCCAGTTAAAAATCGAATATAACAAATTTAAAAGGAATTCATAAAAAAATAAACAAATGTGATACCAAATGAATTCTACAATCGTAATCAGTGGCTTGACTAGGATATAAAATAAAATATCCCAAATAAATTTCATTTTTTATCTTCCTTTCTAGGAAGTCCCGCAATCCAAGGTAAGGAAGATAGCAATTTATAAGCCGTCAAAAATTTAGCAACCTTTACCACTTCCGATTCAGATTCCTTCTTCTCAGTCAGTACTTCCATTCCTTTTACCCAGAGGCATGTCCCAATAATTCTAGCCATTCCTGTAAAAAAATTTGGTTGGTTGTCCATGTGATTCTCCCTTGATTACTCCGACTATTACTATTCTATTTTTATTGTATTCAGTATATCAAATTCTTATAGATAATCAAGCTTTTATCTGTAAAATAAAAAAGTTTCATAATCTTACTAGAAAACTTCTAGCTAGATTATAAAACTTTATTGATTATTTCATTTCTTTTTTATAGCGTTCCAATTCTGCTTGGTTAGCCCAAACGTAATGACCTGGACGAATTTCAACCATAGAAGGTTTATCAGTTTCGTAGTCATGTTGATTAGGATCATAGACTTTCAAAACTTTCTTACGTTCCAAGATTGGATCTGGAATCGGCACAGCTGATAAAAGTGCTTGTGTGTATGGATGAACTGGATTGTTAAACAATTCTTCAGTTTCAGCCACTTCAACAATGACACCCTTATAAATTACCGCGATACGATCAGAGATGAAACGAACTACTGACAAATCGTGGGCGATAAAGAGATAGGTCAAGCCCAATTCTTTTTGAAATTTCTTGAGCAAGTTCAAAACTTGGGCACGCACTGAAACGTCCAAGGCTGAAATTGGCTCATCCGCGATCACGAAGTCAGGTTGCATAACCAAGGCACGAGCAATCCCGATACGTTGACGTTGTCCACCTGAGAACTCATGAGGGTAACGTGTCAAGTGTTCAGCCAAAAGTCCTACTTCACGAATGATGTTTTGAACTTTTTCTTTTCTTTCTTCTTCGTCTTTAAATAAATGGTGGTTGTAAAGACCTTCTGAGATGATATAGTCAACTGTTGCACGTTCATTCAAACTTGCGGCTGGGTCTTGGAAAATCATTTGAATGCGACGGATCAATTCCTCTGCTTGTTCACGTGATTTTTTACCATTAATTTTTTTACCATCAAAGATGATATCACCTTTGCTGGTATCATTAAGACCGATAATGGCACGACCAATTGTTGTCTTACCACTACCAGATTCTCCAACAAGTGAGAATGTTTCGCCTTTGTTGATAAAGAAGTTTGCATTCTTAACGGCTACAAACTTTTTGCTTCCTTCACCGAAGGAAATCTCTAAGTCTTTAACTTCTACTAATTTTTCAGACATTTCCTTCCTCCTAGTCCTCAAGATGAGCAAAGCCCATCTTTTCACGAATCTTATCGTGTAAATCTGCAATTACTGCTGGTTTTGCAACTTTTGGAGCTTGTTCATCAAGCAACCATGTTTTAGCCCAGTGAGTATCAGATACTGCAAACTGAGGAGCTTTTTCTTCGAAATCAATCTTCATCGCATAATCTGAACGAAGAGCAAAAGCATCTCCCTTCAATTCAGTATACAGTGATGGAGGTGTTCCCGGAATTGAATACAATTCTCCTTTATCGTCAGCCAGCTGTGGCAAACTTGATAAGAGGCTCCATGTGTATGGGTGACGTGGATCGTAGAAGATTTCTTCAACTGTACCATACTCAACGATTTCACCAGCATACATAACTGCAACTTTATCAGCAATACTTGCTACAACACCAAGGTCGTGTGTGATAAAGATAGTTGTAAAGTGGTATTCTTGTTGAAGTGTTTTCAACAAGTCAATAATCTGAGCTTGGATGGTCACATCAAGGGCTGTTGTTGGTTCATCACAAATCAAAACATCTGGACGACACGCAAGGGCAATCGCAATAACAATACGTTGACGCATTCCTCCAGAATACTGGAATGGATATTCATTAAAACGTCTCTCAGCGTCAGGGATACCAACCTTATTCATATAGTCAATCGCCAAGTCTTTTGCTTCTTGAGCCGTTTTCCCTTGGTGTTTAACAATAACTTCTGTGATTTGACTTCCGATTGTTTTGATTGGGTCAAGACTGGTCATCGGGTCCTGGAAGATCGTTGCAATCTTCGCACCACGAATTTGCTCCCAATCTTTATGAGAAGAAAATTCAGTCAAATCTTGGTCACGGTAAAGAATACTACCGTTCGCAATACGACCATTATCTTCCAACATTCCTGTAAAAGTTTTTGTTAAAACAGATTTCCCTGAACCAGATTCTCCAACGAGTGCAAGCACTTCGCCCTCAATCAACTCCAGAGATACTCCACGAATAGCTGTCAAAATTTTGTCACGAACATCAAATTCCACGACAATATCTTGAGCAGTCAAAATTACATTTTTTTCTTTTGTCATGTCTACTCCTATCTATGTGTACGTGGATCACTAGCATCCGCTAGGTTTTGACCAACTACGAAAAGTGACAAGGATACCAAGACCAAAGTTGTCAATGGAATCCAGAAGAGGTATGCATTTGTTGTTACGTTCTGTGAATAATCTGAAATCAATCGACCTAAACTTGGTACTGTAATAGGCAATCCAAGTCCAAAGAATGATAGAAAGGCTTCATATGAGATAAATGCTGGAAGCATTTGTGATGTAGTCGTAACAATAACAGATACCAATTGTGGCATGATATTTTTAATGACAATTTTGTATGTTGGAGTTCCGAGTGTGCGTGAAGCAAGGTTGTACTCTAAGTCACGGTAACGCATGATTTGGATACGAATTGAGTAGGCAATCCCAATCCAAGTCGTTACACTCATGGCAAAAATCAAATTCCAGAAACCTGCTCCGATTGAGTATGTTAGGACGATAACAATCAATAAGTGTGGGATGTTGGAAATAACGTTATAAACTTCCATCATGACGCGGTCAACTGATTTTGAAATACCCCAGATACCGCCGACAATAACACCAATTACAATATTGATAAAGGTCGCAATAACGGAAATCAAGATAGAGTTACGGGCTCCAAACCAGACACCATCAAAAAGAGACTTACCATTACTATCTGTACCGAACCAATGTTCCGCATTTGGTTTAATGTAGCGAGCGC
This sequence comes from Streptococcus infantis, assembly GCF_047464155.1. Taxonomy (GTDB): domain Bacteria; phylum Bacillota; class Bacilli; order Lactobacillales; family Streptococcaceae; genus Streptococcus; species Streptococcus infantis_U. Next base: position 81,523 of record NZ_JASHCL010000003.1, on the reverse strand, counting down.
TAAAATCATTTACCTTACTTACATCATTGAAGTCGAAATCAGAAAACATTGGGTAGATGAAACTCATCAAAACGATTGAAATCAAAATACCAAGCATGATGATGGTTGATTTCTTTTTCAAAAATTGTCTAAAAACAGAACCCCAATATGAGTAGGCAGGAGCATCAATTGCTTCAGAGGCAAAGTCATCGCGTTTTACAAACTGAAATTTATCATTACTAATTGTAGACATTATTTGCCTCCTTTCTCTGTCAACTTAATACGTGGGTCAATAATTGTCATCCAAATATCCCCAATTAAGTAAGAGAAGATTGAGACGCAAGTAAAGATGAAAACTAGACCAACAACCATGTTATTATTTGACGCTTTTACAGAGTCAATCAACATTTTACCCATACCTGGGAAGGCGAAGACTGTTTCAGTAAGAGTAGCTCCACCAATAACACCGATAATAGAACCTGGAATACCTGAAACGAGCGGTACCATAGCATTTTTAAAGATGTGTTTGTTTGAAATTTCTTTCTCAGAAAGACCTTTTGCACGTGCAAAACGAACAAAGTCTTGTGATTGTAAGTCAATCATGTAACGACGAATCCAGATAGCCAAACCAGGAGCACCAAGTAAACCAAGAATAACTGCAGGTAGTACATATGAACGCCAGTCTCCAGCACCCAAGATAGGGAATGAATCAGGGAGTCCAATTGAAGAACCAATCAAACGAATGATATAGACAAGAGCGATAGTTGGAAGAGCAAGTAAGAATGTTAAAGCTCCTGTAGAGAAACTATCAATCCAAGTATTCTTGTAACGAGCCATTGCAGAACCAAGTGGAACCGCAATCGCGTACGAAATTGCAAGGCCAATCAAACCAGCAATAGCAGAACTGGTAATCATAGATGGATACTGATAGTTGCTTTCAGTAGCTGTATATGGATCACCTTTACCGTAGTTCGCTACTTCACGTGCATCCGCCTGACTTGGTGATTTATAAGTTCTTGTGTAGATATTGACTGATGAAGTTTTCTTCCCAGTTGGGAATTGAACTTCAGAAGTCTTGGTTTGTCCTTGACCTTGTGTGATAACTTGAAGAACAGGAGTATTGGCATAAGTTGGGTAAGAATCTCCTAGATTTAAGTTCACAAAGTTCTGATGAACAAATGGGAACTGACTGTTGAAGTACAAGAGGTATTTATGTTTAGTCCCTGAACCTACTAAAGACCATCCGATAGCTGGATCGTTTTCAAAACGCAAATAACGCTCTAAGTTAGGATTTTCTGGGTCTTGAATCTTGTTTGTATAGTCAATATCAAGCAAGTTTGCATAGAATTTGAACACACGCTCGAAAATAGGGATTTCACGAGTCGCATAGAATTGACCGCTCTCTGTAAACTCACCCAAAGTCCAACCGTTCCCAAGTTGTTGGATGTATTTTTCATAGATAGCTTTATTTGTATCATTTGCATCTACTGTAACAGAAGGGTCAATGCTACTAGCTTTTTCCTGCAACTCTTTTGTATCGTAATATTCGATATAACCCATACGCTCATAAACGGTATTTTCATAGTTATCGCGTTTATCAGCTGTAGTTGCAATTTTATTGTAGTTAGTATCTTGTTTGAAGATCAACTTCCGTGGAACCATCGTATAGATGATTGTGTAAATCAAGGTCGTTACTAAAAAGATAGAAACTAACGACCGCAAGATACGCATAAAAACATATTTTTTCATATTATTTCCTTTAAAATCCCAAAAGAACCTTCTCCTTTTGGAGAGAAAGTTCTAATGAGCATTATTTATTTCACGTGGCTCGCTAATTCTTTTTGAGCTTTCTCGTTTGATTCAGCTTTTTCTTTGAGCCATTTTTCACGAGCTTCTTTGTACTCTTTAGCAGTTACAGTGTTCGCTTGCAATTTAAGATATTTGAAGTAAACATCTGAACCTTTATCACCAGATTGAGTATAAGATGCTGAGAATGGTACTACGCGAGAAATGATTGGTGCTGCTCCTGAAGAAGACATAGCTGGAAGGAAGAGTGAGCTATCTGTCAACCAAGCTTGAGCTGCTGCATATTTCTCATAACGTTTATTAAGATCGGTTGTTTCACTAGCTGCATCATCAACTAATTTGTCATAATCATTCAAACCAACTTGAGCAACCGCTGGGTTTGATGGATTATCATAGCCCATGTAGGACTTAGTTGTTTCACTGTTAGTTGTTTTCAAGATATCAAGGTATGTTGATGGATCATCATAGTCTGGATTCCATCCAACAGCACCTGAAAGGTCCCAATCTTCTGCTGCCGCACTAGCTGCGTAGTATGTGGCATTTTGTAATTCATCTGTAGTGATTTGTTGAATATCGATAACTACATTATCTGTACCCAAAGCCGTCTCAACAGATTGTTTAAATGATTGGATACGAGCGATATAGTTTTTAGATGTTTGGTCAACTGGAATATCCAAGTGGATTGGGAATTTTACACCATCTGCTTCAAGGACTTTTTTAGCTTTAGCTAGTTCTGCTTTAGCCTTATCAGCATTGTAAAGACCATCTTGAGCATCCGCAAAGTTTACGTCTTTCCATTCATCACCATAAGAAACAACTTTCTCAGTAACCAAGTCACCAAATGTCTTATCTCCAGCAGAAACAAAGTCAGGTTTGACAAAGAGGTTACGAACAGCAAGGGCGGCTCCATCCTTACCATTTAGCTGAGCTGAATAAGCAGTACGGTCAAAAGCAAAGTTCAAAGCTTGACGGAAGTCTTTGTTAAGAAGAGCTTTCTTAGTAGAAGTCTTTTCCTCGTCAGTTGTTTTTGATGTATATTTATAACTTTGACGGTCAATGTTAACACCTAAACCAGCAATACCAGCTCCCTGTGGGGTATAGTAGATATTATCTTTATATGTTTCTGCTACTTTAGAATAGTTTGAGCTAGTAGGGAAGAGACGTGCATAACTATATGCACCATTTGTAAAGTTACGCTCAAGTGACTCTTGGTCTGAACCATCATAGTAAGAAAGTGTTACAGTATCGATGTGAACATTGTCTTTATCCCAATACTGATCATTCTTTGCAAATTCGATAGAAGACTTAGCTGTCAATCCCTTAAGCAAGAATGGACCATTGTAAAGCAATGATGTTGGATCTGTCGCTTTACCAAAGTCTTTACCTTTTGATTTTTCAAACTCTGCATTCAAAGGCCAGAAGATTCCATAAGATAATTTAGAGTTCCAGTATGGTTCAGGTTTGTTCAATGTATATTGAAGAGTGTAATCATCAACAGCTTTAATACCTACTGCAGAAAAGTCTGTATTGTTCCCTGATATATAGTCAGCCAATCCTTTAACAGAATTTTGTGCTAGGTAAAGAGCGGCTGATTTATTGTCAGCTGCGTGTTTTAAACCTGTAACAAAGTCATTTGCAGTTACTTCTGCATATTCTTCACCATCAGATGTGAACCATTTTACACCTTTACGAATCTTGTATGTATATGTCAATCCATCTTGAGATACTGACCAGTCTTCAGCGACTGCAGGAGTTAGATTTCCATATTGGTCATTTGTAAAGAGACCATCGATACCATTTGAAGTAGCAACTTTTGTACTTTGTTTACCAGAAATTAGGTAGTCCAATGTTTCTGGGTCAGCAGTATAAGTATAGCCATAAGCCTTTGGTGCTTCAGCATTTGATGATTTTGAAGAACCGCAAGCTGCAAGAACACCTGTAGCAAGTAGCGCAACACCCGCTACCGCAAGAATCCGACTTTTTTTCATATTTTTAAACTCCTCGTTTTAAATTGTGGATATTGAAGATTATACCACAGTTTTTTTAAAAAGTAAACGAATTTTCAGAATATTTTGTCGCATGTTTTTTTAAACATTTGAATCTTATGTTTTCAGAAAAGAAAACTATTGACGAGAAACAATTTTCAAGGTATAATAATAAAAGTTAAGGCGGTATAGCCAAGTGGTAAGGCACGGCTCTGCAAAAGCTTGATCGTCGGTTCAAATCCGTCTACCGCCTTTTTTATGCTTGTTTATGGCAATTTATCCGAAAAAAGTCCGTATTTACGGACTTTTTTGGTTTTTCTTTAGGATAAAAAAGGATAACTTTAAAAATCTTTTGGGGCAAGTTTGGGGCGGGGGGTGTTTTTTGAGCAAACAAAAAAGACTAGTTGCCGCTAGTGGTATAATATTGAAATAAACAAAACAGACAAAAATCAAGCAAATAAGAATACTCCACCTCTATTTAAACAAAGACTCCTAAAGGAGTCTTTTCTTTTTAACGCTTAAAAAAGCTTTATCAGTTTTCTCTGATAAAGCTTTTGTTTTATTCAGTTTCTTCTTCAGATTCAAGTTCTTGAATTTGAACCTTAAGCTTGGTTACACGACCATTTTTTACCTTGTCATTTGTCAAGGTGATATGCTTGTTACCACTATCTAACTCATAACTAAGTTTTTCTGATGTTGGAATAGTTCCCACACCTGTCAAATAATAACCAGCAATGGTATCTACATCGTCACTTTCAAGTTCGACATCAAAATAGTCATTGAAATCATTCAAATTCATTGTCCCTTGGACAATATGAGTGTCCTCGCCGATAGTATGAACATAGACTTCCGCACGGTCAGTCTCATCATCGATCTCACCAACAATCTCTTCAAGGAGATCCTCAAGTGTTACCAAACCAGCCATTCCTCCATATTCATCAAGAAGAATAGCCATCTGTCTTTGTGTATTTCTCAGTTCTTTCAACAAATCATCAACAAAAATAGTTTCAGGTACAAAGAGGGGTTCCTGTAATATCTTTCTCAACACGATGTTGTCAAAACCATCAGTAAATCCTGCTTTTAGCAGACTCTTGGTGTGTATCAAACCAATGACATTGTCCTTGTCATCATCATAGACAGGGATTCGAGAAAAATTTTGTTTTAAGATGCTTTCGATGATCGTCTGAGTATCATCTTGAATATCTACCATGAAGGCATCTGTTCGAGGAACCATGACTTCACGTGCCATAAGTTCGTCTAGAGAGAAAATACCCTGTAACATTTCAATTTCATCAGCATCCAAGGTTTCTTCACTATTGGTGAGCATATACTCAATCTCATCCCGAGTCATTTTTTCATCTGCATCGTCAAATGTCATTGGTGTCAAACGACTCAATAGATTGGTTGATGCTGATAGCATCCAAACAAAGGGACTCACAATCTTACCGAGAGCAATAATAAATGGTACTGTTCGGATTGCCAAGGCATCCTTAAGATTTAGAGCAATGCGTTTAGGATAAAGTTCACCAAAAACGATTGAAATATAGGTCAAAAAAGCAAGTGATAAGAAAGAAGCTACTGCATACGCAGTCTCGCTATTTCCCATCCAAGAGGCAATCAATTCGCCAAGAGAATCTGCTAACCTAGCCCCTGATAAGATCGTAATTAAAGTAATACCAACTTGAATGGTTGATAAAAAGTGACTGGGGTTTTCAAGTACCTTTAGCAAACGGATATAACGTTTATCTCCCTCTTCAGCCTTTTGTTCAACACGTGAGCGACTAAGAGAAACCATAGCCATCTCTGTAGCAGAGAAAAAAGCATTTAAAAAGGTCAAAACAACTAATAATACAAACTGCAGTAACAAATCCTGACTGCTCGGGTCTTCCATTTTCCTTCTCCTAAAAAGTATAATTGAGACTATTATACCACATTTTTTAACTTCTACACATTAATTTTCGATTTCTATAGTAAATCCCCTATCGAAACGATAAGGAATTATCTATTTATTAGTCTTTTGTAACCGTAACTTCCCCTGTTCGGTAATCTAACCGAATTCCCTTTTGAACATTAGGAATTACTACATTAAACTCCAATTCTCCGTCAGAGGATTTTGCTTCAATTTGAGAGGCAGAAGGTACTAGGTCCTCTTCTGTCGCATACAGTAGCGTAACACGGTAACGCACTCGTTTATTCTTATCTAGCGCTTTTCGCACTAAACCTTCATAGTAGTTTTGTCCAGTCGAATCTTCAGCTTGTGCTTGGTTGGCCCAGGCTGTTTGTACAGCAATATTTTTTGGATTGCTAGTAGATGCATCAAAACCATCCAAACCACCAATCAAGGCATAGCCTAATAAATGCCCTCTATCTACTGCGTGATTGTAGGTTCCTTTTAGATTCTTAACTTGATGCCATCCTGCTGGTGTCCAAGAAGTTGAACCATTCCCCGTCTCTTCACGGTCTTTGTACTGTCGAGTTGCCTTTGACATGAGCGCATTGGCTACGGTAGGAACGGTCTCACCACCTACAGTTTTAGTTTTATTATCAGCATAGGGTTTACTTGATACCTTAGCATCTAGATTGGTTTTGTTCCCATTTACAATAAAGGCACCTGCTCCATTCCACTCAAGGGATCCCTTTATTTGTTTTTTGACCGAATCAGTCAATACACTCTCAGCCAATTCTTGACTAGGAGTATCAGGTGACTCTGACTTTTGCTGTACCTGTGTTTGTGGTGTATTATTGGAAGCCTGCATTTCTCTTATGTAGTAACTTCCTGCCGACAAAAGTAGAAAAATCAGGAGACCTATGAGGGCCTGTCTGGTTTTTTTATTCATGTTTCCTCCTTATTTTTTATCCTTAGAAAAAGGCCGGTTCCCCAGCCTATTTCCCTGTAAATTTTGCAATCAGTTCATGCCATTTATCGGGTGTCAAAATTGCCCACGGATCTTGACCTTTTCCTACGATACCATAGCCAATCATCAAGCCAATTCCAAGCGCCAAAATCCCTAGAAGCAAAACAATAATGACCAATAGAAATCGACGTAGCACATAAGATACTTCTTTATTCATCTTCATCAGCTTCCACACTTACCCGTTCAATATTAGCCCCTAACTGAGCTAATTTTTCATGGAAACGATAATAACCTCTATCCAAATGGACAAGTTTCCCAACAACAGTCTCACCTTCAGCTATTAAACCTGTCAGGATCAAGGCTGCACTGGCACGAAGGTCCGTAGACAGCACTTCTGCCCCTTGGAGAGGTTGCCCGCCAACGATACGAGCAGTGTCACGGATGATCTCAGAATGCAAGCCCATGCGACGCATTTCTTCTAGATGTTGGAAGCGATTCTCAAAGACTGTCTCAATCATAGTCGATTCTCCTTGAGCAACCGTCATAAGAGCAGTAAACTGCGCCTGCATGTCCGTAGGAAACCCTGGATGTGGTAAGGTCTTGACATGAACTGCTTTTAGTTTGTCTCGTTGAGAACGGATGCGAATACCTTCATCCTCATCGATGACTTCAACACCCATTTCCTGTAATTTAGCTAACAAGGGACGGTTGTGTTCCCAGATAGCATCTTGAATCAGGACATCTCCACCTGTCATTGCAGCAGCAACCATGAATGTCCCTGCTTCAATACGGTCTTGAACAACGTTATGGGTTGCACCATGCAAGTTTTCAACACCAGTGATGGTAATGCTCTCTGTTCCCGCGCCTTTGACCTTAGCCCCCATTTTGTTTAAAAGAACAGCTAAATCTACAATTTCAGGTTCACGCGCGGCATTTTCGATAACAGTTACGCCATCAGCTAGCGTTGCAGCCATCATCAAGTTTTGAGTTGCCCCAACACTAGGAAAGTCCATATAGATATGGGCTCCATGCAAGCGTTCTGCCTTAGCTTCGATATAACCAGCTGTCTGGGTGATCTTAGCCCCCATTGCTTCCAAACCTTTAAGGTGAAGGTCAATCGGACGACTACCAATCGTACATCCACCTGGCATCGAAACTTTAGCGTGACCAACCCTAGCCAGGATTGGACCCAAGACTACAATAGAAGCACGCATCTTGCTGACATACTTATACGGAGCTTCTTCTGTGATATCATCTGTCGCATCCACTTCAACAATGTGTGCATCTTGATCAAAATTAACTTTCGCATTTAATCCACGAACTACCTGATTCATGGTAAAGACATCTGACAAGATAGGAACATTTTTTAAAACTGTTTTTCCTTCGCTTGCTAAAATCGTCGCCGCAAGTAGTGGCAAAACTGCATTTTTCGCACCCTCAATGGTGACACTTCCGACTAGGCGATTATCGCCACCTCGAACTACAATTTTTTCCATAAATATTTTCCTTTACTTTCGAGTTTAAAATAATGTCCGTATGGCTTCTTGCCATAATTGATAGAGATTTAGGAAAAAAGAACTAATCAGATACCCTAAACCGATACTACACAATACTACTAAAAGTCGTACCTTCCTCGCATTGTCCTTAGTTACCTTCAAAATTTGATCCCATTTGACCAAATCTTTCAACAGTTGAAAAACTAGGTAGACAAAAAACATATGACTACTGAGGGTAAAAAACAATTGAATCATCTGCCTATTATACCATCTTCTCTTTTTCTACGCTAGTCTATGGACTTGCACTATATTTTATGGGTTGTTTTTCAAGTAGTCAATTGCATCCTGAAGTGTTTTTACAGGAACAATCTTCATGTCTGTTTTAATCATTTCAGCAGCTTCTACAGCCGTGTCATAATTACTTTTAGCATTAGGATTGGCCTTTTTAGCTTCTTCAGTTACTGGATTGTTAGGAGCAAAGAAAACAGTAGCTCCTTTTTTGGCAGCAGCAACAACTTTTTTGTCAATTCCACCAATATCACCAACATTTCCATCTCTGTCGATACTTCCTGTACCAGCAATGATACGTCCATTTCGAAGAGTAGGGTCTGCAATTTGCGTATAGATGGATAAACTAAACATCATTCCAGCACTCGGACCACCAATGCCAGCAGTTGAAAACTTGATTGGCACATCACTTGACACTTCTGTGCGGTCAATCAAACCGATTCCAATACCGTTTTTCCCATTTTCCAGAGTAATGATTTTTCCTTCAGCAGTTTTGACTTTTCCGTCTTCCTGGTAGGTAACCTTAACCTTGTCTCCAAGAGTTTGAGAGTTAACGTAGTCGACCATCTCCTTGGAGCTTTCAAAAGTCTTATCGTTTACAGCCGTCACGGTGTCAGCGATATTGAGAATCCCCTTGAAAGTCGAGTTATCCGTCACAGTCAAAACATAGACCCCCAGGTATTTGAGCTCTATTTCCTTACCAGCAGATTTCAGACCTTGATATTTGGCCATGTTTTGCGAAGTTTCCATGTAAAACTGGTTGATTCGCATAAATTCTGCATCTGAAGAACCACCTGTCATCTCTTTAGCACTTCGAATATCCGTAAAAGGCGTCAGCCAAGCATAAACCAAGTCCACCAGTCTAGCATGTTTAACCCCAACTGTCACAAATTGATAGGAACCTTCCTCTTGGTCAGCTTGGTTATTGACTTGTAAGACTTTTCGAATATCTTCTGAAGTCCCTGGAACCTCAATGTAATAAGGCAGGGGTACCGTAAAAGCTATAAAAGTAATAACAAGCCCAATGATTAAATATATGGGCCATCTAGTTTTTTTCTTCATGTTTTAACTCCTCTAAGACAGCATTTGGGACATACTCACTGATATCTTGACCAAATTTCAACAATTCTCTCACAGCTGAAGAACTAATATAGATATGTTCTGGGCGACTGTGGAGATAGACTGTCTCCATTTCTCCTGCTAATTGATGGTTGTAAAAATCAAAACTAGCTTCATACTGAAGATCCGTAGCATTCCGTAATCCGCGCACCAAGACCTCTGCACCTATACTTCTAGCAACATCAACTACTAATTCATCATGAGAGGCGATGACTTGGACATTCTCTAGATGTGCCACTGCTTTTTCAACAGTTTTTAACCGACTCTCTATCGGTAAGAAGCCATTTTTGTGTGGATTATAAAAAATTCCAACATACAAGCGATCAAAGAGCTTACTTGCACGCTCAATGAGATCCATATGCCCATTCGTCATTGGATCAAATGAACCTGTAAATAACCCAATCTTATCTGACATAAACCGTCACCTTACTAATCCCATATATTTTTTCCTTCCAGATGCCCAAACAGGCGATTTCTTCTGGAAGTTCTACTGATTTATCGGTCTCGCAGACCACCATGACATCTTCTGAAAAAAGATTTCTCTCCGCCATTTTTTCAATATCCGACACGATTTGTTCTTTTGCATAGGGAGGGTCCAAGAAAATAAGATCAAAGACACCATCAATCTGTTCCAATGCACGGCTAGACTCCATTTTCAACAATTGAAACTTTGAGGTTTCCTTGGTCATCCGGATATTTTCTGCCACAATGTTCTGGGCCCGTCTGTCCCTCTCGACCAGAACAGCACTTGACATACCCCTAGAAACTGCTTCGATGGATAGACCACCACTACCAGCATAGAGATCTAGTACACGTCCTCCTTCAAAGTAGGGACCAATCATATTGAAAATAGCTCCTCGGACCTTGTCAGATGTTGGTCTCGTTGTTTTGCCCTCCAACGTCTTTAAGGGACGTCCTCCGTAGATTCCTGATACGATTTTCATAAGGTATATTATACCAAATTCTGATGAAATAAGAAAATCGAACCTCTCGGTTCGATTGATTAAAGAATATTGTCGTAAGTATCTCTGACTTCTTGTGGCCAAACACTTGTTTGAACTTCACCGATATGTTTCTTACGAAGTAAGAACATAGCCATACGTGATTGACCAATTCCTCCACCAATTGTCAATGGGAAGAGACCGTTTAAGAGAGCTTTGTGCCATTCCAAAGAAAGACGATCTTCATCTCCTGTAATAGCTACTTGTCGACGGAGGGTATCTTCATCGACACGAATTCCCATTGAAGATAATTCAAAGGCTGCACCCAAGTTATCATTCCAGACAAGGATATCTCCATTCAAGCCATGATAACCATTTTCAGATTCAGTTGTCCAGTCATCATAGTCTGGTGCACGGCCATCATGAGGTTTCCCATCCGATAATACACCACCGATACCAATTAGGAAGACAGCACCGAATTCCTTACAGATAGCATTTTCACGTTCTTTCGGTGTCAAGTCTGGATAGCGTTCAACAAGCTCTTCTGTATGGATAAAGGTAATTTGCTTAGGCAAAATTGACTCAATATCGTATCGTGCTTCAACTGCTAGCTCAGTCAAACGAATAGCCTTATAAATCTTTTCAACTGTTTCTTTAAGATAGGCTAGATTGCGTTTTCCATTAGGAATAACCTTTTCCCAGTCCCACTGGTCCACATAAACCGAATGAGTCGCATCTAGTGAATCTTCGTCCGGACGAAGAGCCTTCATATGAACGAAGAGACCTTCTCCTTCACCGAAACCAAAACGGGCCAAAGTATGGCGTTTCCACTTAGCAAGTGAATGTACCACCTCGTAGGTTTCGTCTGGAATTTGCAGAACCTTAACAGATACTGGATGTTCAATCCCTGAAAGGTTATCCTGCATCCCGTCTCCAACCTTACTTAAGATTGGGCCTTGTACTTCTACTACTTCTAACTTATCTTTTAAATACTGGGTAAAGGTATTTTTCACAAATGAAATCTCTTCTTGCTGATGGATAAAACTTTTCTTCATACATTCCTCCTTTAGAATAATAATAAAGATTATACCTTTTTATCAGTAAAAATAAAAGAAAAAAGAGCTCATTTGAGCTCTAAAAGCATTAATCGTCACGTCCAAAGATACGTAGGAAGCTAAGGAAGAGGTTGATAAAGTCAAGGTAGAGGCTAAGTGCTAAAGAAATTGCCCAGCCTGTAGCGACTTGACCATCTGACTCTTCGTAAACATAACGAATTTTTTGATTATCCCAAGCAATCAAACCTGCAAAAACAAGCACCATAACAATACTAATAATGTAGTCCATTAGGCCACTATTTAAGAAGATATTGACAACCATAGCCAGTATTAGACCAAATAAAGCTGCAATCAATGCACGTCCGATACCACTCAAATCCTTTTTGATGACGACTCCTATGATAGCCATGACAAAGAAGAGGGCTGCACTGGAAATAAAGGCAGTCAAAACTGTTCCTGGAAGATAGAGCGATACGATGAAACTCAGCGAAAAACCGTTCACTACTGAATAGATGAGAAACATCGGAAGAGCTGCTGGGCTATTTTTATAAGCCATATTGCTGGCTGCAATTACAAGAGCAACTTCAACTACTCCTGTCACGATTAGCCATATGCGTGCATTTAACATTAACTGTACGAGAAGATCTTGGAAGGTTGTTAACATCAAGGCTGAAACAACTGCAGATAAGGCAATCCCAATTCCTACAAAAGCATAAACTTTTGCATAAAATTGATTCAAACCAGAATGTTCTTGAATAATTGTTTGATTCATATCTTTTTCTCCTTATGAAATCTTTTTACTGATTATAACAAAAATAAACTATTTTAACTCAAATAAAACATGAGTATCCCTGCCGCGATGGCGACGTTGAGACTCTCTGCCTGCCCTTTCATGCTGATGTGAACCAGTTGGTCTGCCTGATCTGTCATGAATGGACTAATGCCTTGCCCTTCATTTCCCATAACCAAAGCAAAATCCTCTAACCGATCCAGTTCACGATAATCTTTAGAATTTTGAGACAAGGTGGTGGCTAGAATGGGCAAGTGATTCTTTTTAGCCTCTTCAACAAATGTTTCAACAGGCATACGATAAATCGGCAAATGAAAATGGCTACCCTGCATAGAACGAAGTGTTTTGAGGCTGTAGATATCAGCCGACTTGCTTGAAACGATGACTCCAGAAAAACCTGCAGCATCTGCCGTCCGTATCATGGTCCCTACATTTCCGGGGTCCTGCACATCTTCTAAGAAAAGATATTTACCTGAATTCAAATCCGGCAACTGCTCCTCTTCCTTTTGAACAATGGCAACAATCCCCTGAGGCGTCTGGGAATCTGCTAAATCGAATAAAATTTCCTCTGTCACAAAGACAGTCTGAGGATAATCTACTAGTTTATCTCCATACTCTACTAGAGCAAATATTTTCTCTATCTTTGCACCAGCCTGAATAGCTTCTTCGAACAAATGCCATCCTTCAATTAAATAAGAAGATTTTCGATATTTTTTTTGATGCAATTTCTTGGCATTTTTTACCACAGAATTTGCTTTAGAGGTTATAATAGTCATAGAAATATTATAACACAATCAAGGAGGTTTAGTATGCAAAAGGTCAAAATGATCGCACAGGGACGCGTCCAAGGCGTTGGTTTCCGCTGGGGCGTCTATACCCTTGCCCTCGAGCTAGGTGGAATCACCGGTCGGGTCTGGAACAACGATGACGGAACAGTTGAAATTCTTGCCCAAGCAGAGTCTTCAGCTATCATGGCTAAGTTCATCCAAGAGATCCGAAAAGGGCCTACTCCCTTCTCAAAAGTAACCTATCTCGACGTCCAATTAAGCAACTTTCCATCCTATTCAGATTTCAAAGTCGCAAATTAGGTCTCTAGAACTATTGTATATTTTCAAAAAAAGCAGTAGAATAGAAAGGTATAATTTTTTAAGAAGGAATAAAAACAGTGAAATCAATTAAACGAATCGCCCTCTCAGTCATGGGAGTGGCTATGCTATTAGTCTTGACAGGCTGTGTCCAGGTTGATAAAACGACTGGACAACCAACAGGATTTATTTGGAATACAATTGGAGCACCTATGGCTGAAGCTATCAAGTACTTTGCTACTGATAAAGGGCTAGGCTTCGGGGTCGCTATTATTATCGTAACCATTATCGTCCGCTTGATTATTTTGCCACTTGGTATCTACCAATCATGGAAAGCGACTCTTCACTCTGAGAAGATGAACGCCCTCAAGCATGTCCTTGAGCCACATCAGACTCGTCTCAAAGAAGCAACGACTCAAGAAGAAAAACTAGAAGCCCAACAAGCTCTCTTTGCTGCTCAAAAAGAGCATGGTATTAGTATGTTTGGTGGTGTAGGATGTTTCCCTATCCTCATTCAAATGCCTTTCTTCTCAGCCATCTACTTTGCAGCTCAACATACAGAAGGTGTTTCTGAAGCTAGCTTCTTAGGCATCGCACTTGGTTCTCCAAGTTGGATTCTTATCGCCTGTGCAGGTGTTCTCTACTACGTCCAATCACTCCTTTCACTACACGGAGTTGAAGACGAGACTCAAAGAGAACAACTCAAGAAGATGATTTACATGAGTCCAATGATGATTGTCATGTTCTCAATTTTCTCACCAGCCAGCGTTACGCTTTACTGGGTTGTCGGTGGTTTCATGATGATTCTTCAACAATTCATCGTCAACTACATCATTCGTCCAAAACTTCGTAAAAAAGTACGTGAAGAATATGCCAAGAACCCACCAAAAGCAAGTAAAACTTCAGGTGCTCGTAAAGATGTAACCCCTGAATCAGCTGCAGTTATCTCAACTTCTGCTAAGAAGAACAAAAAACGCAATTCTGGAAAACAACATTCTAGATAAAAAATAAAAGGCTCGGCTAAATTGCTGAGTCTTTTCTATAATCGAAAAGAGGCCGAGAAAACTCGACCTCATTTTTTATATTATCCATGAACACGTTTCATGTAATCTTGGTAGCTTTCTGTATCCATCAATTCCTTAGCGTTCTTGACACGATCTGCTGTTGGAGGTTTAACCCCTTCAAGTGAATACGGAATCCCAAGTTCACGCCATTTGAATTCTCCCATAGTGTGGTAGGGTAGGATTTCAAACTTATCAACGTTTTTAAGAGTTTTTACGAACTTCCCAAGTTCAATCAAATCTTCATCACGGTCTGTCAATCCAGGCACAAGAACGTGACGAATCCAAACAGGTTTCCCAATATCTGACAAGTACTGAGCACATGCCAAGATATTTTTATTGGTTTGACTGGTTACAATCCTGTGCTGTGCTTCGTTGATTTCCTTAATATCAAGAAGAACCAAGTCTGTCACGGCCATTAGTTTATTGAATTTCTCTAGATAACGCGGTTTATTACGGAATGGAAGGGCACAAGTATCCAAGGTACAGTGGATTCCTTTTTCTTTTGCTTTTGTAAAGAGAGCAATTAGGAAATCAATCTGTAAGAGAGCTTCCCCTCCACTGACCGTAATTCCACCCTTATCTCCCCAGAAACCACGAAAACGAAGCGCTTCTTCTAGAACATCGTCTACTGTTCGTACACGAGATTTATTGGTTTCCATCGCCCATGTGTCCGGGTTATGACAATACTGGCAACGCATCTGACAGCCCTGCAAAAAGACAATGAAACGAATTCCGGGACCATCTACCGCCCCAAAACTCTCTGTCGAATGTACCATTCCTGTCACTTTTCCGTAGTCTATTGTTTCTTCTGACATCACGTCACCTTCCTTGAAACCGTTTTATAATTTTATTATATCACGCTTGAAAGGAAAAACAATAGATTTTGTCTATTTTTTAGAAAACAATCTGTTTTTCACTTTCAACTTTCATAATTTTCAAAAAATCTTCTAATCCTTGTCAAAGTCAAACCCATAGAGAGTCGCAAAATAGTCCTCAGGGCGCTCTGCTCTGCGGATTAATCGAGCACCACCATCCTCTGTATAGAGAATCTCTGCCGAACGAAGTTTCGCATTGTACTGATAACCCATAGAGAATCCATGCGCACCTGTATCATGAATCACTAACAAATCACCAATTTCTGTTTGAGGCAACTCACGATTTACTGCAAACTTGTCGTTGTTTTCACAAAGAGAACCAACAACATCAACCACTTCAGTCTGACCATCAGGATGCATCATATTGGTGATGTGGTGATAGGCTCCATACATAGCAGGTCTCATAAGATTGACAGCTGACGCATCTACTCCTAGATAAGTACGGTAGGTTTTCTTTTTATGAGTTACTTTTGTAACTAGAATTCCATGGGGTGCCAACATAAAGCGTCCTAGTTCTGTAAAAATTTTAACTTGACCAAGACCTGCTGGTGTAAGAACTTCTTCATAAACCTGACGAACTCCCTCGCCGATCAAAGCAATGTCATTAGGCTCTTGATCTGGACGATAGTTGACCCCGATACCACCAGAAAGGTTGATAAAGTCCAGCGAAATACCCAACTTTTCCTTAATTTCTACTGCTAATTCAAAGAGCTGACGCGCTAATTCTGGATAATAGAGGTGGGTCACTGTATTGGAAGCTAGGAAGGAATGAATCCCAAAGGTTTTAGCTCCCTTTTCTTTCAGGATAGCAAAGGCTTCAAAAAGCTGCTCCTTAGTCATCCCGAACTTAGCTTCGCCAGGATTATCCATAATGTCCGTACCCAGTTCAAATACGCCACCAGGATTGTAACGGCAAGAGATAATCTCAGGAATGCCTGCTGCACGCTCTAAATGTTCGATATCTTCAAAAGCATCTAAATTAATCGTCGCACCTAATTCACGGGCATAAGCATACTCTCTATCTGGAGTATTGTTAGATGAGAACATCATGTCTGGACCAGAAAAACCTAATTTATGGCTCATTAAGAGTTCTACATAACTAGAACAATCCACTCCACATCCTTCTTCTTGCAAAATCTTCAAGATAGCTGGAGTTGGGGTTGCCTTAACTGCGAAGTATTCTTTAAAGCCTTTATTCCAAGAGAAAGCTTCATTAACTGCGCGTGCTTTCTCGCGAATACCTTTTTCATCGTAGAGATGGAATGGAGTTGGAAACTCTTCAACAATCTTTTCTAAGGCTTCACGTTTAATAAATGGTGTCTTCATAGGGCTCCTTCATATTCATTATCAAAGAAAGGCTGGGACGAAAGTTCCAACCTTTAAGCATCTTATTCTCTCTTATTTTTCTGTTTCGAAAATGTTCCCGACTTCAACTTCAATTTGTTGGTTCTTCACATCAATATTGGTAACTTTTAAGAGTGATTTGTAGTCAAACTGCTGTTCACGATCTTCCTGCGCATTATCAGCAAAGACAGCTACACCAGCCAACTCAGAATCAAACTCTGTTAAAAGGCTAATCATACCATTAATAGTCCCTCCGCCTTTCAAGAAGTCATCAACAATCAAGACACGACTTCCTGCCTTAAGACTACGTTTTGAAAGGAACATTTTTTCAATACGGTCACTAGAGCCTGAGACGTAGTTGACACTAACAGTTGAACCCTCAGTGATTTTCAAGTCACGACGGACAATAACAAAAGGTACGTTGAGAACATTGGCTACTGCATTTGCAAGCGGAACCCCTTTGGTCGCTACCGTCATAACAGCATCAATCTTTTGGTTCATAAAGCTCTTGGCAATAATGCGGCCGATATTTTTCAAAATAGCTGGAGTGCTAAGGAGATCAGACAAATAAATGTAGCCTCCTGGAAGAATGCGGTCGCTTTCTGAAAGTTTATCGCGAAGCTCTTGGATGATTGTTTTGGACTCAAGGGTAGAGATAGATGGTGTGAAAATAACTCCACCACCAGCACCTGTCACCGTTTGAATATGCCCGATTTCAATTTCTTCAAAGGCGCGCTTAATAATGACAATATCTTCTGAAATAGAAGATTTGGCAGATTCATACTTTTCCGCAAAGGTATTGAGACTGGTTAATTTGTATGGATTGTTAATCAAATAATTGGAAATAACAACCATCCGATCACTTCTTCTTAATTTCATTAGTTATTCACCATTCTTTTTAATTAGTCTTTTTCTCATTATATCACACTAAAGCAAAAAAAACGAACTTTATTGTCTAAACAAAGCTCATTTTTTTAGTTTCTAGTCTAATTTTGGCTTGTAGAAGGAACGATTGTCCATTGCAAAGACTTTATTGGTCATTTCACCCTCATCAACAAGAGCGAGAGCTGTTGACATCATCATCATACTCGCATCTAAATTATCAATCATATGAATAATTTCAGCTTCCATCACACGAGGACGAACAGGACTACCATACTCGAGTAATCCATGGTGGCTGAGAATCACATGGCGCAGAAGCACCACTTCTTCTCGAGTGTCATCAATGTCAAGTTCCATAACCGCTTTAGTAATCTCGCTATCAATCAAGGCAATATGGCCGATAAGATTGCCTCTGACTGTGTACTCTGTCTGGTCGGGACCTGTCAACTCGATAACCTTAGCCAGGTCATGAAGCATTATTCCCGCGTAGAGCAAGCTCTTATTAAGCTGTGGGTAGACATCTGCAATTGCCTCTGCTAAACGCACCATAGTCGCTGTATGATAAGCAAGCCCTGTTTCAAAGGCATGGTGGTTGGTTTTTGCAGCTGGATAAGAATAAAATTCTTTATCATATTTGGTATAGAGGGCCCGAACGATTCGTTGCCAGATAGGATTTTCGATTTTGAAAATCATCTGCGCCATATACTCACGGATTTCCTTAACATCAACTGGTGATTTTACCTTAAAAACTGCTGGGTCATTCGGTTCGCCAGGCTGAGGTAAGCGTAGAGTGATTTGATTTACCTGAGGCGTATTGTTGTACACTTCACGGCGACCTTGCATGTGAACAACCTTCCCTGCCGTAAAGGCCTCAACATTATGAGGTTGGGCATCCCAGAGTTTTCCTTCGATTTCCCCACTGTCATCTTGGAAAGTGAAAGCCAGGTAATTCTTCCCAGCACGTGTCTGTCTTAGGTCAGCTGACTTGATTAGGTAAAAGCCCTCAAAAAGCTCATCTTTCTTCATGTGACTAATCTTCATATTCTTCCTCATCTTCTTGGAACTGGAGTAGATCAAGCGCAGGCTCACCTTCTGATAACTCAATGTGACGGAGCGTTCGCTCGATAGCTGTAGTACGACGGTTTAATAAATCATCAATATTGCCAGAGGCATGTTGGAGATGTTTTTGTGCCTTGACCAAAATCCCCCCAAACTTGCCAAACTCGGTCTTGACACTGGCAAGAGTCTTGCTGATATGGTCGGCACTCTTTTGGATATTGAGAGTTTTGAAGCCAACTGATAGAGAGTTAAGAAGGGCTGATAAGGTACTTGGCCCTGCAACGATAATCTGCTCCTCCCGTCTCAAATCATCAAAGAAAATCGGATTGCGAACAATCTCTGAATAGAGACCTTCTGTCGGGACAAACAATACTCCAAAATTGGTCGTTCTTGGCGGTGCTATGTATTTGTTCTTAATATCCTTGGCAAAACGCTTAACGCTTGTTTGGAGAGATTTGCGACAATTTTCGATTTCATCCTTATCACCTGCTTCATAGGCTTCTTCAAGGCGGTAATAAGCTGCCAGTGGAAACTTAGAGTCAATCGGTAGATAAACATATTCTTGGTCGCCTTGCCCAGGCAACTTGATGGCATACTCGACTCGCTCACTCGAATTTTCAACCGTTGCAAATTCTCGTTCATACTGGGCAGGTGTCATGATATCTTCAATAATCTGTCCCAGTTGTAATTCACCCAGAATTCCTCGGGTCTTGGTTCCAGATAAGACCTTATTAAGCGCACCGACATCTCGCGCCACCGTCTGCATTTCACCTAGGCCGCGATTGACAGACTCCAGTTGCTTGGAAACTGTCTCAAAAGAGGCCTGCAAGCGTGTTTGCAAAGTCTTTTCTAACTTTTCCTCGACCGTTTGGCGCATTTGTTCTAAGCGTTGGTCATTTGATTCCTGCAAGGCTTGGAGGCGTTGGTCAGTCTTATCTCTGGTTTGGAGGAGGTTCTCATTCATCTCCTGCCGAACCTGAGTCAGACCTTGGTGCAATTCAATCCGCACCTCCTGCAAACGGTCGCTAACAGCCACTTCTAGATTTTTTTGGTCCAACTGACTAGCTTGTCGTGCTTGTTCAAATCGATAGTCTAACTGGTCTGAGAGATTATCTGCCTGGTCTTCTAAACTCTTGGTCAAATATTGCTCCTGCTTGTCCTGCCTTTGCCAAATGAGAAAGAGGCCAGCCAGGTTAGCAATTAATAACAGTAGTAATACAATCTCCATCCTATCTCCTGTCCTTACTATGCAGTACGACCACATAGCCATCCGGGCATGTTACCGAAACTTCCCTATCTATATATTCGTTAGAAGCATAGACTTTCTTAAAGAAAAAGTTCTCCTCTGTCAATTCGTACTTGGCTCCGATAATGGTCAGCTGACTATCCCGAACCGGCATAAAGGCTAGATAATCGTAGTCCGACCGTGGTTCAAGTTGACTGGTCCCTTCTGGACAGTAACGAATCAAGTTTTGCCCATCCTCAATCGATATCTGGCGCATATAGGGCGCCAATTTAGGATTGCTAGGTAGAAACACATTAGCCAACATATGGTCAATGCGACCACCTAGGGCACCGAAAATAGTGATCTGAGCTTGAGGATTCTTTTCAAAAATCGTTAAGAGTGCTAATTCCAGATCCGTATCATCTTTTTCTGGTTGGGCTTGGACAAAGTGCTGGGCACGTTTTTGAATCACTTGGCGTTCTTCTACAGTCACAGAATCAAAATCCCCAACGGCTAAAGCAAGAGGAAGTTTTTCCCCCAGTACCCAAAGTGAGCCTCGATCCACACCGACAAAGCAGTCAAAATTTGTCCGGTAGTGACCGCGGTCCCCGCCTGCAAAAACAGCAACTTTAGTCCAGTTGATTTCTGAGAGCTTGCACTCGTTCATTGACATCTCCCCTAAAAACATAGGATCCTGCTACAAAAACTGTTGCACCAGCCTCTTTGGCTTGAGCAATGGTTTTATCATCAATCCCACCATCAACTTCGATTTCAAAGTTCAAGCCCTTCTCCTCACGAAGTGCCACTAACTCACGAATCTTATCCATAGTTTCAGGCAGAAATGCTTGTCCGCCGAAACCTGGGTTAACCGTCATGACTAAGACTTGGTCAACTAGGTGAAGCACGTGCTTAATGGCTTCAACAGGTGTTCCAGGGTTAATGACGACTGAAGGTTTGACTCCAAGAGAACGAATCTTTTGAAGTGCCCCATGGATATGAGGAGTTGCTTCAACGTGGATGCTGATGATGTCTGCACCTGCACGCGCAAAGTCTTCTAAATGATGTTCGGGATTTGATACCATCAAATGGCAATCAAAGACCATCTTGCTATGAGGACGAAGACTTTCGACTACACCTGCACCAAAGCTGATCTGAGGTACAAAGTGACCATCCATGATATCGATATGGGCGTATTCTGCCCCAGTTGCTTCTAGGCGTTTAATTTCACGTTCAAAGTTGGCATAATCTGCTGCCAGAATTGACGGAGCAATCTTGTATTGAGACATAGGTTTCTCCTTATTTTGGAATTTTTTTGCTGACTTTTTTATAGGTTTCTCTACGATTTTCAATCTCACTGAGGAATTGTAGGTAGTTATCAAAACGGAAGGTGGCAATGATGCCTTCTTCTACTGCAGGTTTAACCGCGCAAGAAGGTTCGTGGGTATGCGTACAAGTACGGAACTTGCAGTCTCGACTGACACTAGCAATTTCTGGAAAGGCTAGATTAAGGTCTTCTGCTGTTGTTACTTCGTAATTCAGCGATGAAAAACCTGGTGTGTCCGCGATTTTCCCACCATTGAGATTGTAAAAACTAACCGCTCGAGTGGTGTGACGACCACGACCCAGACTGTCTGAGATTTCTCCCGTTTCTAAATTGAGATCAGGTGCGATTTTATTGAGCAAAGTTGACTTTCCAACACCCGTCTGCCCCATAAAGACCGTAATCTTGCCTGTCAACAAGGGTAAAAGTTCTTCTTTACTCGTCACAAAATCGTAACCAATAGCACGATAGGTTTTCTCGTAGAAATCCAGTTCTCTCCTATCCTCTAGTAAGTCCATTTTAGAAATATAGACGATAGGATGAATGCCCTTGTGCTCCAAAAGAACCAAGAACCGATCCAATAAGTTGCTATTAAAGTCAGGCTCTTTGACCGACATGATAACCACAGCTTGGTCAATATTGACAATGGGTGGGCGAACCAGACTATTTTTTCGTTCGTGAATCTTGAGAATATAACCTTCGGAGTTTTCCTCCGCAGAAAAGTCTACCCAATCTCCAACATAGGGTGTGTGACCTTTTTTACGGAAATTCCCACGAGCGCGTGTTTGATAAACCTGACCATCACTTTCTACATAGTAGAAGCCGGCCAAAGCTTTAATGATTTGTCCTTGCATCTTAGAGTCCTTGTCCTTTAAGCGCATCTGCTAGACTAGCAAATTCTTCTAAGCCAAGAGCTTCACCGCGTACACTTGGGGATAGTCCTGCCTGGTCCAAAGCCTTAGTCAATTTATCCTTGATTTCATCAGTTTTGCCAAAGTATCCTGTTAAGTTGTTCCACAAAGTTTTGCGACGATGGGTGAAACTAGCCTTGGAAACCTTAAAGAAGAATTTCTCGTCTTCCACTGCTACAGCCGGTTCTGGGCGACGTACCATTTTCAGGATAGCTGAATCCACATTTGGTGCTGGCACAAAGACCGTACGAGGTACGATAAAGGCAACCTTGGCGGTCATGTAATACTGAACTGCAATCGACAAGCTGCCGTAAGCCTTGGTATTTGGCTTAGCAGAGATACGATCTGCCACTTCTTTTTGCATCATAACCACAAACTCACTAAAAGGAATGCCACTTTCAATCAAGTGCATGAGAATAGGCGTCGTGATATAGTAAGGCAAGTTGGCTACTACCTTGATTGGTAAGTCTGGATTTTTAAAATTCTGGATGTGATGTGCCAAATCAACTTTTAGTATGTCTTCGTTGACTACGGTCACATTGTCAAAATCACGCAGGGTATCCGCTAGGATTGGTACCAAGCGGTGGTCGATCTCAAATGCCATGACTTGAGCTGCACGCTCAGCCAAAAATTCTGTCAAGGCACCAATCCCTGGCCCGATTTCGATAACATTAACCTGATCATCAATTTCAGCTGTATCCACGATTTTTTGAAGGATATTGGTATCCGTCAAGAAATTTTGCCCGAAAGATTTTTTAAAGGTAAAACCGTGACGCTCCAGCACTGCCTTGGTCACGCTATAATCTGCAATTCTCATTTATTCTCTTTTCTATCTCTTAACCATCATATAAAAAATCAACCTAATTACTAGTGCAAGTATAAGCAAATATACTATACCATTCCTCCAATTGTTCGCTTTTGTATCGGCTCCAGTCATATCGCCCCCTTGCTTATCATCTTGAGGGTTCATTTTATTTAGTTCATCCTGATAGGCAACCGAATCTAGAATATTGCCTTCTGGCAATAATTCTGAAGCATAATAGTCAGGAAAGCCCATAGCAAGACCAATTAGGTTCTTATCCGTTAGAGAAAAGTCCAAGTCTTTTGGTTGATTTTCTCGAATAGCTCGGATATTTTTTAACAGTTTATCAGCGACTACAGAGACTTGGTCCATAAAAACTACATCCAAAAGATCAAATCCTAACACATCACCATCTTTTACGTTTGCAAGAATATAGCGAACAAAGGCATCATATAGTTGCAAGGCTTGCGGGGCATTTTCTTCTAAAAAAGAGCGATTTTGGAGGGCATGTTGCTGGAATTTTTCAATAGAAAGCAAGATATCTACATTCTGCTCTTGATAAAACTTTTCTGCTTGCTCTTCATCTTCTTCGAGTTTTTCTGCTGTTTTCCAGAGAGCAATAGGAGCTCTTAAATCTTCTTCATCCCAAAACAATTGCCAAAAATAAGGTATCGTGTAGATGCCTTCTGTTAAGATACGAGCTTCATCTCCGTTTTTCAAGTAAATATAACTTCTATTTGCCATATGGTTTCCTTTCACCATTTTTGAAAAAGGTTAGTGGTTCAAGTAGGATGTAGATAAAACTGTATAGTTTCCCAATGTAAAGAAACTCTCTAATCTTTAGCTCTGCCTTCTAGTTCCTCACTAAACTTTTGCATTTCTTTAAAAGCTGTTAGGCTAACATAAGCACCCGCTTCATAATACTCCGTTGGATTAATGGCATAGTCAAAAACTTCAATCATGCCTCCCGCTTCTTCAATCATGCCATTCCATTTTTCGTCAAAGACCATTCGCAGACGTTTCCAATCGGTAAATACCGGCACAGAATTTCTGCCATCTTTTCCTTCTTTGACTGGAATGTTGAAACTAGAATCTTTTTCCAAGACAAAGGAGCTTCCTTCCTGACTATCGTCCTTAAATTCCGAAGCAGCATCTAAAGGAATTAGGAATTTTGCTTTCAGCATAGCTTCAGAGAAGAACTTATAATAGAGTTTGTAAATTACTTCTTCATCTTCTGTCGTCGGGCTATCCAATTGTCCCATCAGCAACATCCATCTTACTAGGTCAGGGTTCATCACAGGAACTTGTATTTCTGGCAAATTAGAAAAATCTGGTTTTTGAACCAAGGCCGAGGCACTGATGCTAACTTCCTTGGAATTAAAGATTGCTCCCAAGGCACCATTTAAGTAAAAGGCTGTCCCAAGGAAATTCTCAATCCCTTTTTTATCTTCCGTATTTTCAATCAGTTTTACGACTGAGTTTGGTCGACTATCAATGGTTTCTTTAAATTGGCGATACCAAGATGGCGTCAAAAGCATGATCATGGGATCTGTGCACAAATAGCCCTCTTCTCCCCTGTCATAGGTCGTTGAGAAAAGATAGGGTTCACCTGTTTTTTCCGAATAAACTGCATAAACAGAATCTGCCGCTAACAACTTGTCCTTGACGATTTCCGCGAGACGTTCCAACTTACGAGTGTTGATTTGATAGCTTTCTTCACTTTCAGTTTCCTGATTTTGACGGCATTTCCATAAAAAGAGACGTAAAATTTCTACGCTATCATCAAGACTAGCTGCCAAATAATCCTCATTGGTTAACTGGCCCTCTTGGATGGCTACAAATGCACGGTAAAGAGCATCTGAATAGCTAGATAATTTTTGCTCTTCCTCAATACCTGAACTAAAGAGAACACTTCCTTTTTTCAGTTTATCCAAAGAAGGAATCCTATCAACCACTAGATGGGCAAGAACTTCATCAGTTAGACTATCTGCATCTTTGTTTTGACAGCTGAGTTTTTTAACCTCTACAGTACCAAGACTTCCCATTCCTTGGTCGGGATTGCAAAATTGTAACTGATCTCCAACCTTGATACTACCTTCTAGACTCCCAACAATCAATAATTGATTCGTTTCCTTCATAGGAAAAAAATCTAGAACTCCCACACAAGCATTGTCTTTTGTTTCTACTGTTTCCTTATTGGATTCAGTTGTTTCAGTTGCTTCTGTCTTTTTTAAAAAATCAAAGATTCCCATAACTTTTCCTCATTATCTCCACTCAGCAAAAATCCTATGGAGTCACTTTTCTAATGCTTGCAAGCAAGCCTGATTAAACCGTATATGATTACTTCTATTGTATCACATTCCCTCTACATTTTGGAGGAGTTTCTCAATTCTCATACGATTTCATAACATCTTCAACTTCAGCTAGACTTATCCCAAATAACTCTAAACGTTTAAGGAGTTGTTTCCCATTGGAATAACCAATACGAAGGCTTTCTCCTAGATATTCTCTGCGTTTTCTGCTATCCGCCCCAGCCAAGAATCCCAATCGAATCAAGTCACTACGGCTAATATCAAAGTCACTTTCTACTTCAAACAGCTCTGTGACTTGTTCTAGTGCTGTTTTTAAGTCTTCGTAGCTAGCATGCTCAATTCCTAGAGAATGTCCCTTGGTCTTAGACTTAGGAACTGCCTCATCACGTTTGAGAAAGGCATGTTGAACTGTCGGAATGGCCGTCATAATCATACGACGAATCCGCTCCCCATTAAAGTCAGGATCAGTAAAGACAATCACTCCATGACGCTCATGTAGACGTTGGATTCTTTCAAGATCCTGCTCATTGATAGCCGAGCCACGAGTCTCATAGGTCTCCACATCAAAATAACGTTTGAGATTGGCCGTATCATCGCGTCCTTCAACTACGATGACTTGGGAAATTTTCTCTTTCATGATTTACGTTCCAATCCAAAGATTCGTTCTGCATTTGCACTTGTCGCAGCAGCTATTTCTTCTGTCGTCAGACCACGTAAGCCTGCAATAAAGTCCACTACATAGCACGTGTAAGCTGTCTTGTTTTCACGGCCACGTTTAGGAACAGGAGCCAGGTAAGGGGCATCCGTTTCTACCAAAATCTTGTCCAAAGGTAACTCTCTAGCTGCTTCCTGAATGTCTGTTGCCTTTTTGAAAGTCACCACCCCAGAAAAGGAAATAGTCATACCTAGCTCCACAAACTTTTCAGCCCACTCCAGAGAACCTGAGAAAGAGTGCATGATGCCGCCACGGGGACCGACTCCTTGGCTCTTGATAATCTCATAAGTATCTTCTAGCGCATCACGTGTGTGAACCACAAAAGGTAAGCCCAGTTTCTTAGATAGCTGAATCTGACGACGGAAAACTTGCTCCTGCACTTCTTTAGGGGCTGTCATCCAGTGATAGTCCAAACCAATTTCACCCAAGGCTACCACTTTAGGATGTTTTAGCTTCTCCAATAGGTATTTCTCAACGTCTTCTGTATAAGTCCCTGCTTCTGTAGGATGCCATCCAATAGTCGCATAGAGTTGGTCATATTCTTCCACCAACTCTAAGGCACGCTCAATCGTCGGCTTGTCAAAAC
Organism: Streptococcus infantis; assembly: GCF_047464155.1. GTDB lineage: Bacteria > Bacillota > Bacilli > Lactobacillales > Streptococcaceae > Streptococcus > Streptococcus infantis_U. Next base: position 55,028 of record NZ_JASHCL010000003.1, on the reverse strand, counting down.
CAACGATATTCATCCGAGACACACCCATCTCAGCTGCTAAGGCTATTTCTTCTGCTTCTCTTCCTGAAAATTCTTCCACATTCAAGTGGGTATGTGTATCAAAAATCATTTATATTTCCTCGTTTTTTCTACTTTCTATTATACCAAAAAACTAGTCGCATCCTTATAGGAAAAAAATATTTTGAAATCAATGATTTTCCCTTGACGGTATTTTTTCATAGCAGTATAATAGCTCTTGTTGAAAATTTCAAAAAAGGAAAGAAAATGTTTACAAAACTTAAATATACCTTTATCGGTCGTCCTCTCAAGTCCTTAACTGAAGGCGAAGGAGGGCTACTTGGAAAAACACAGGCACTTGCAATGCTCTCAAGCGATGCCCTTTCATCTATCGCCTATGGACCTGAGCAGGTCGTCCTTGTCTTGGCTAGCCTATCTCCGCTTGCTATTTGGTGGAGTCTCCCTATCGGCATTTTTGTCCTCTTGCTACTTGCTAGTCTAACCATTTCTTACCGACAAATCATTCATGCCTACCCTCAAGGTGGAGGTGCCTATATGGTTACTCGAGAAAACCTCTCCCCTGAGTTAGGTTTGATTGCTGGAGGAAGTCTACTTGTTGACTACATGCTGACAGTAGCCGTATCGGTAGCTGCAGGTGCTGATGCGATCACAGCTGCACTTCCTGTCCTCCATCCTTATAACCTCCACATCTCCATTTTTCTAGTATGTTTGCTCATGCTTTTAAATCTACGAGGACTAAAGGAATCCGCAAGCTCTCTGATGATCCCTGTCTATCTCTTTATCTTTAGCACGGTCTTCCTCTTATTGTTTGGTATCTTCCAACTATTGACAGGTTCTCTCAGCTATCATGCAACTTCTGCAATTGGTCAAACTGTCCCAAGTCTCTCAATTGTTCTCATTTTAAGAGCCTTCACCAGCGGTTCGGCTTCACTAACTGGAGTTGAAGCTATCTCAAATGCTGTTCCATTTTTCAAGACCCCTAAAGAAAAGAACGCAGCTCAAACACTGACCATCATGTCTCTGATTCTTGGATTTCTCTTTGCAGGAATTACCTTCCTAAACTACTGGATGGGGATTACTCCTCAACACGGAGAAACAATCCTCTCACAAATGGCTAAAGGAATTTTAGGGGATTCAGCTCTCGGTCAGGTTGTTTATTATCTCTTCCAATTTTCAACAGCTCTCATCCTAGCCGTAGCTGCAAATACTGGTTTTTCGGCCTTTCCGATGCTGGCCTACAACATGGCCAAGAACAAGTACATGCCCCATCTCTTTATGGAGAAGGGAGATCGCCTAGGTTACTCAAACGGTATCTTAACACTAGCCTTTGGCGCTATGATTCTTCTGCTCATTTTTAACGGAAATACAGAACGCTTGATTCCTCTCTATACTATCGGAGTTTTCGTTCCTTTTGCACTTTCTCAAACAGGGATGATTCGCCATTGGAAAAAAGAAAAAGGCTCTCATTTCTTAAAATCTGCCTTTGCAAACATCCTCGGTGCTATCATTTGTTACGCTATCGTTCTTATTCTACTCTTCTTCAGACTTGGAGATATCTGGCCCTTCTTCCCAATTATCCTAGTCTTAACCTTCCTCTTCTTGTCCATCCACAGTCATTACCAAAAGGTGGCCAAACAACTTCGACTTTATGAAGGAGTTCAAAAGAAAACCTACGATGGCAATGTCGTCCTTGTCTTAGTGGGAAATGTGACTCGAGTCAGCGTCGGAGCGATTAATTACGCTCAAAGCATAGGAGATGAGGTTTTGGCTATGCACATTTCCACCAAGGAAACGGAGGAAAAAGACCAAGAAATCCTCCAAGAATTTGCCGACTACTTCCCAAATATCACTCTAAAAAACATTAATACTAGCTATCGCGATATCATCACTCCTACAGTTCGATATGTCCGAAAAATCTCTCAAGAAGCCAAGAAAAAGAACTACACGGTTACAGTTCTAGTTCCCCAGTTTATCCCTAATAAACCTTGGCAAAATATCCTACACAATCAAATGAGCCTCAAATTAAAATATGCTCTCAGATGGCACGAAGATGTCGTCGTTGCCAGCTACTCTTATCATTTGAAAGAATAAAGAAAAGCTCAAAATCAGAAATTCACCTTCTGATTTTGAGCTTTTTCTATATGTGATTCTTTCAAGACGTCTTCTAAAATGTTTATTCTCAACCAATAACTTTAGAAAACTCTCTTTTTAGATAAAAGAAAAATCAGTAGGCTCGAGTTCCTACTGACTTCTTTGTTTCATTTGTTTGGATTATGCAGCCAAAACTTTGCGTCCTTTACGACGACGAGCTGCCAATACGCGACGACCGTTTTTAGTTGACATACGGTTACGGAATCCGTGTTTGCGCGCACGACGAAGTTTACTTGGTTGATAAGTACGTTTCACGATGAATACCTCCTCATAGATTTTGTATTCGTTTAGCCGGCTATAAAGTGATCAGTTACTAAACATACTTTACTATTCTATCTGATTCTTACTTATTTGTCAATAGCTCTGACAAATGTTTCCAGCTTTTTTGCTATGAAAGCCTTATCTACGATACTGCTTCAAGAAGCGAGTCATCTTTTCCTGTATTTGGGCCAACTCATCGACACGTGGAAGATAAACGATACGGAAGTGATCTGGTTCTTTCCAGTTAAAGCCACGTCCATGTACCAAGAGAACCTTTTCTTGTTTCAAGAAATTAAGGACAAATTGTTCATCATCGTCGATACGATACATATTGCGATCGATTTTAGGGAAGATATAAAGACCTGCTTTTGGCTTAACAGCTGACAAACCTGGAATATCTTGAATAGCATTATAAATAAAGTTTCTTTGCTCGTAGATGCGACCACCTGGCAAGAGCAATTCATCCACTGACTGGTGACCACCTAGTGAAGTTTGAACTACCTGCTGGGCAAGCACATTCGAACAGAGACGCATGTTTGAAAGCATATTGAGACCTTCAATGTAGCCTTTTACATGATGTTTAGGCCCAGACAAGACCATCCAACCCACACGGAATCCAGCGATACGGTGAGATTTTGACAAACCATTCATGCTGACGCAGAAAAGGTCTGGAGCCAAACTGGCTACTGGTGTGTGGACATTCCCATCCATAACCATACGGTCGTAGATTTCATCCGCAAAAATAATCAAGTCATTTTGGCGAGCAATTTCAATAATATCTAACAAGAGTTCTTTGGGATAGAGGGCCCCCGTTGGATTATTAGGATTGATCAAAACAATGGCCTTGGTATTGGAACTAATCTTAGACTTAATATCATCTAGGTCTGGATACCATTCAGCTTCTTCATCACAGACATAGTGCACGGCATTTCCCCCAGCCAAGCTGACTGCAGCCGTCCAAAGAGGATAGTCAGGCATAGGAACCAAGACTTCATCGCCGTTGTCCAAAAGCCCTTGCATGGACATAACGATTAGCTCACTAACTCCATTTCCAAGGTAGATGTCATCGATACCTACATTTGGAAAGTTTTTCAGTTGGCAATATTGCATAATTGCCTTACGAGCTGAAAAGATTCCTTTTGAATCTGAATAACCTTCACTATCACGGGCATTCATAATCAAGTCGTGGATAACCTCATCTGGAGCTGTAAAGCCAAACTCAGCTGGGTTCCCTGTATTCAAACGAAGAATTTTTTCTCCATTTGCGCGCATGCGCATAGCTTCTTCCAAAACTGGACCACGGATATCATAAGCCACATGCTCTAATTTTATTGATTTGTTAAATTCTTTCATTCGAGTTCCTCTATTCATCAGGATAGTTAATATTATACCACTCTAAAACGAAATCGTAAATTTCCCAGTACTATTCCACAAAAAAACCTTGCTTAACGCAAGGTAACAGAGCAAAGTCGATTTCTTTCTATTTTTGGAGAAGAAAGAGTAGATATACTTCTCTAAAAAGCTGGACAAATTGGACCAAAATCTTTGTAGAGAAACTCTGGTGATCGAAAACAAAGTCATTGTAAGGGATGGTAACTGCATGAACAAAAGAATTTCAGCTTCTATTCAGCAAAACGCAAAGAAAAAATAAGTAGACTGACCAACATTAGGAATAATGTTAGACTAAGCCGAGTCTAGTTGTAAAAATACCATCTCACCAACTTATTTCCTTGCCCTGTCAATTCATATTATACACTAAAATCTTTGCATTTTCAAATAAGCATGCATATAAAAAGAGCTCAATATTCGAGCTCTTTTTTTATGCTACTTCGCAATTTCTGCCAACATTTTTTCGATGTGTTGGATGGATTTTTCACGTCCAAGCAAGTAGATGGTATCTGGCAATTCAGGACCATGCATTTCACCTGAAACGGCAATACGGATTGGCATGAAGAGATTTTTCCCTTTGATCCCAGTTTCTTTTTGAACCGCTTTGATTTGTGGGAAGATATTTTCTGCCACAAACTCATCGTCTGACATGGCTTCAAGTTTTGCCTTAAAGGCCTCAAGTACAGTCGGAACGGTTTCACCAGCCATGACTTCTCGCTCAGCTTCTGTCAATTCTGGGAAGTCTGAAAAGAAAAGGTCTGTCAACGGAACGATTTCGTCCACTGACTTCATTTGTGGTTTGTAGAGTTCCACCAATTTCTCAGCCTTGTCTGTCAAACGACCTGCTTCTTCGAGGAATGGTTTGGCCATTTCAAAGATAGTCGCAAGATCCGCATTCTTGATATACTCATTGCTCATCCAGTCCATTTTCTTTTGGTCGAAAGCTGCTGGAGACTTGCTGAGACGGTTTTCATCAAAGAGGTTGATGAGTTCTTGACGAGAGAAGATTTCATCTTCCCCACCAGGATTCCATCCAAGAAGAGCGATGAAGTTAAAGACTGCTTCTGGAAGGTAACCTTTCTTGCGGTAATCTTCGATAAATTGAAGGGTATTAGTATCACGTTTAGATAACTTCTTACCCGTTTCAGAGTTGATAATCAAGGTCATGTGACCAAACTCAGGTGCATCCCATCCAAGTGCTTCATAAACCATAAGCTGTTTTGGTGTATTAGCAATGTGGTCATCTCCACGGATAACGTGAGAGATTTGCATATCGTGGTCATCGATGACAACGGCAAAGTTGTATGTTGGGTAACCATCTTTCTTTTGGATAACCCAGTCCCCACCGATATTTCCACCTTCAAATTCGATATCACCTTTGACCATGTCATGCCACTTGTAAATACCAGACTCATTCACTGCCAAACGAACCGTCGGGATAATCCCCGCTGCTTCACGTTCTGCAACGTAAGCTGTTTTTTCTTCTTCGCTCATACCAAGGTATTCGTTAATGTAGCGAGGCGTTTCACCTGCTGCTTCTTGACGTTCACGTTCTGCTGCCAATTCTTCTTCTGTAACGTAAGATTTGTAGGCTTTTCCTTCAGCTAAGAGTTGGTCGATGTATTTTTGATAAAGTTCCAAACGCTCAGACTGGCGGTAGTTTTCATGCGTCTCTGGACTTTCATCCCAGTCCATGCCTAACCAACGAAGGTTTTCAAGCTGTGAACGCTCTCCGTCTTCGACATGACGTTTGCGGTCAGTATCTTCGATACGGATGATAAAAGTTCCACCATGGTGGCGTGCATACAAGTAGTTAAACAATGCTGTACGGGCATTACCGATGTGTAATAGTCCTGTTGGACTTGGTGCATAACGCACACGAATATCTTTTGACATAGTTTCTCCTGTAAAGTCTCTAGGCATCTGCCTTTTTGCTCTCTATATTATATCACAAGTCTTGCCAGAGTCCAATTTCTCTTTTCAAGAAAAAGCAAAAAGAGTGGTAAAACCACTCTTTTCAGCTCTATTATAGACGAGCGTTGAGTTCTTTGCTCAATTCTTCAAATCCTGGTTTACCAAGAAGGGCAAACATGTTGCGTTTGTAAGCTTCAACACCCGGTTGGTCAAATGGGTTGATGGCATTCAAGTAACCTGAAAGGGCGATTGCCAATTCGAAGAAGTAGATAGTGTAACCAAGAGTGAAGGCATCTTGCTCAGGAAGAGTCACGTACATATTTGGTACATCACCGTCAGTGTGGGCAAGAAGAACACCATCAGTCGCTTTTTTGTTAACGAAGTCAACGTCTTTTCCTTGGAGGTATCCAAGTCCGTCAAGGTCTTCTTCCAAAGTAGGGATGATCACGTTCTTACGAGGCTTGTCAACGCGGACAACTGTTTCAAACATGATACGAGTTCCTTCTTGGATAAATTGACCCAATGAGTGCAAGTCTGTTGAGAAGTTAGCTGAAGTTGGGTAAATACCTTTTTGGTCTTTTCCTTCTGATTCACCAGCCAATTGTTTCCACCACTCTGAGAAGTATTGAAGTGATGGCTCGTAGTTTACCAAGATTTCAGTTGCATAACCTTTACGGTAAAGGATGTTACGAACAGCTGCATATTGGTAAGCTTCGTTTTCTGAAAGTTTGTCTGAAGTGTAGTCTTTACGGGCAGCATTCGCACCTTCCATAAGGGCTTTGATGTCTGCACCTGATGCAGCGATTGGAAGCAATCCAACTGCAGTCAATACTGAGAAGCGTCCACCGATATCATCTGGAACCACAAAAGTTTCCCAACCGTTAGCATCTGCTTCAACCTTAACAGCACCTTTTTGGCGGTCAGTTGTTGCATAGATACGTTTGTTTGCTTCTTCTTGTCCGTATTTCTTAACCAAAAGTTCTTTGAAGACACGGAAAGCGATAGCTGGTTCAGTTGTTGTACCTGATTTAGAAATCACGTTTACTGAGAAGTCTTTGTCTGCTACGTACTCTACCAAGTCAGCAAGGTAAGTTGATGAGATTGAGTTCCCAGCGTAAAGGATTTGTGGTGCTTTACGTTCTTCTTTTGTTTGCAAGTTTGCAAAGTGGTGGTTCAAGAAGTCAATGGCTGCTTTCGCTCCAAGGTAAGATCCACCAATACCGATAACGACCAAAACATCGCTGTCTGCTTTGATTTGTTCAGCAGCTTTCAAGATGCGGTCAAATTCTTCGCGGTCATAGTTTTCAGGAAGGTCCAACCAACCCAAGAAGTCGCTACCAGCACCAGTTCCTTTACGAATCAATTCGTCTGCTGCTGTAACTTGTGCTTGCATGTATTCCACTTCATGTGGTGCAACAAATTTGTCTAATACTTTTGAATAATCAAATTTAATATGTGACATAGTATTCCTCCAATATTTCTTCTTTTCTATCATAACGCTTACCTTGAATTTTTTCAAGTTTTTATACTGAATTTTTCCAAATTTTATCATAATTCAAACGTTTGCGTAAAAAATGTTACAATATTAAAATTTGAAGAAGCAATACAAAAAAACGACTAGATTTCTAGTCGTTACAATTCATTCAATAAATACTCAAATAATTCTAAGTTGCCATCTTCTTCATTGACCAGAAATTCTGGATGCCACTGCAAGCCGATAATGCGGTGTTCATCGATAGATTCGATTGCTTCAACAGTTTGGTCACGTGGATCTACAGCCGTCACACGGAAATTTGGTGCCAAGTCTTTAATGCTCTGACGGTGCACTGAGTTTACTTGACTTTCTTTACCAAACAATTTTGACACAACACTTCCCTCAACTGTCTCAATGGAATGTGAAGTCCCAAAGGGTAGACCTTGCCAATGACCTTCAATCTCCTGATTGAGTGTACCACCAAAGGCAACATTGACAAGCTGAACCCCACGGCAAATGGCTAAGATTGGCTTATTCTGACGCAAGGCTTCTTGTAGAAGAGCGAGCTCAAACTCATCACGAGCTAGGTTATAATCATCGCTATCAATCGTTTTTTCTTCACCATAAAACTGAGGATGGACATTTTGCCCTCCAGTCAAGATAAGCTTGTCAATCATTTCTACGTAGTCATGGACCACTGACTCATCCCCAACCGGAATCACCAAAGGAAGTCCGCCAACCTGACGAATACTCTCAGCAAATTTACAAGAGACTGATGAATGAATATTTTTTCCTTCTGCGTCCACAGGACATAGATTTGCTGCAACTCCAACAACTGTTCTTGCCATTACTGATTTCCTTTCGTCTTCTATTGATAATCTTATCTTATCATCCTTCCCCACTCCTGTCTAATATGTATTTTTTAAGTCCGTGATAAATTTTTTTTATAAGATAAAGTTGCCCAAAATTAGGACAACTTTTTTGCTTATACTCAATGAAAATCAAAGAGCAAATTAGGAAGCTAGCCGCAGGTTGCTCAAAACACAGTTTTGAGGTTGTGGATAGAACTGACGAAGTCAGTAACACATATACGGCAAGGGGACGCTGACGTGGTTTGAATTTGATTTTCGAAGAGTATTATTCAAAGACAAATTGATTATGGTACAGTTCGGAGTAAAAGCCTCCAAGCTTGAGTAATTCGTGATGGTTTCCTTGCTCGATAACCTCACCATCCTTAAGGACAATGATCTGATCGGCATTGAGAATGGTTTTTAAGCGATGGGCAATTACAAAACTAGTTCTTCCTGCCACGATAGCTTCCATAGCATTTTGAATCTTGCTTTCTGTTACAGTATCAACGTTTGATGTTGCCTCATCCAAGATTAAGACCTGCGGATCTGTCATCAAGGTACGGGCGATGGAAATCAACTGCTTCTGACCGGTTGAGAATACGCTCTGATCATCATTAATCAGAGTATCGTACTTATCTGGTAGACTTTCGATATATTCATGGATATGCGTAGCCTTAGCAGCTGCTTCTACCATCTCCTGACTAGCGTCCGGTACACCGAATCGAATATTGTCCCGAATAGTTCCACTGAACAAAACAGAATCCTGTAGGACAATTCCTACCTTACTTCGCAAACTGTCTAAATCAAACTCGCGAATATCTGTTCCATCAAAGCTGATACTACCTGCATCCACATCATAAAAACGATTGATTAAGTTCATGATGGTTGTTTTCCCCGAGCCTGTCGGACCAACAACCGCAATCATTTTCCCTTTTGGAGCTGAAATGCTGACATCTTTAAGAATCGGTTTCCCTGGGAGATAGGAGAAGTCTACGTTACGAATCTCCACACCATCTTTTAATTCGTTAAAGACTGGAGCATCTTTAGGACGAACTTCTTCTTCTGCATCAAACATTTCTTGGATACGGTCTGCACCTGTAAAGGCCAGTTGCAAACTTCCCCAGCTCGCCGCTAATTGGATAATGGGCTGGTAATACTGTTGCGAAAACTGAGTAAACATGACAATCAAACCCAGAGCAGTTGCTGTCTCGATGTTCTTATCATTCAGTAAGACAGCTGATCCTACAAAAATAACTACTGCTGTGTTGACCAAACTCATCCCGTTCATGACAGGAAAGAGAATTCCTGAAAACATTCTGCCCTTGAAAGTAGCCTTTCGAACCCTCTCATTTTGCTCAACAAAACCAGCAATCACATCTTCTTGGATACCTTGAACGATAACTGCTTTTTGCCCAGAGATACTCTCATCCATATAAGCATTGAGCTTCCCAACTTCCTTTTGTTGGAGGTTGGTGTATTTTCTTGCCAATTTCAAAATGACAATCAACATAATGATAGCAACTGGAGTGCTGGCAATCGTAATCAAAGCCAAGGTGATATTTTTGGCAAACATGACAATCAGCAAGCCAATATAAAGAGCAATGTTGGTCATAACAGACACTAGACTTTCGTTGAAAGCCTGGAGGATATTATCCAAGTCACTGGTGAAACGTGACAGGATATCACCATCTTGATGGCGGTCAAAGAAGGAAACTGTCAAGCGAGAAAGCTTGCCAAAAAGTCCCTTACGCATCTCATTTGTCGATTCAGCAATAATGCGGCTCATCAAGACCATATAGATGAGACTAGAAACTACTAAAACAATCAAAATATAGGCAAGATTGACAAGGAGTCCCAAGAGACTTTGCCAAACCATATCAGGATTTCCATCTTGATAAGCTATAACCAAATTAGCCAGTTCTGTGACTGTTTGACCTGCAAAAACTGGAAAGAGGGCTTGTGCTACCGTTGCAATGATAATCATAGCAATAACAACGACGAAGGATATCTTATAAACTTTAAAATAGTTCCAAAAGAATTCAAATGTCTTCATCCTACTCCTCCTTTCCTTTTTGCGTCTCGTAAATTTCACGATAAACTGGATTCGTTGCGACCAAGTCAGCATGCTTACCTTGACCAATCAAGCGACCTTGGTCAAGCACTAAAATTTTATCAGCATGAACAACAGAACTAATTTTTTGTGCGATGATAATCGTAGTCGTCCCCTTCAAATCCTTGTTGAGGGCTTCTTGGACCAAACGTTCTGATTTGGCATCAAGGGCAGAGGTTGAATCATCGAAAATCAATATCTTAGGATTGCTGACAATCCCACGCGCAATAGACATTCTCTGTTTTTGTCCACCGGAAAAGTTAGTCCCACGTTCCTCAACCGGACTTTCAAAGGCCAAGTCCATACGACTAATAAATTCACTTGCCTGGGCGATACGAGCTGCGCGTTCCATTTCTGAAACTGTCGCATCTCCCTTTCCTTGCCTGAGATTATCTGCGATTGTTCCACTAAAGAGAATGGCTCTTTGTAGGACGATAGAGACTGTCTTGCGAAGCGTCCCTTCGCTAACTGTACGAATGTCCTTTCCACCAATTTTAATCGAGCCCTGCTGAGGGTCAAACAGCCGTGGAATCAACTGAGCCAAGGTTGATTTTCCTGCACCAGTTGCTCCGACAACCCCAACCATCTCACCAGGAGCGATATCAAAGGAGATATCTTTTAGGATAGGCTCATCATCATTTGGATAGGTAAAGGTCACATTTTCAAAACTGAGACTTCCTTCCAATTCTTCATCTTCCACATCCTTGAAGGTCATAGCCGGTTCTGTATCAAGGATTTCACGAATACGACGGAGCGATATCATGGCACGAGTAACTGAATTCCCCAAAAATCCAACCATGACAATGGTAAAGATAATTTGACTCAGGTAGTTTACAAAGGAAGCAATGGAACCAACTACTGACGGATCTGACTCTGCCATACCTGCTACAAGCCAGATTGAAAGAAAGACAGCCCCATACGAAATCAGCATCATTACAGGTTGAACGATAGAAAAGGCGTAGCCGATATAAAGGTTTTCTCCCAGCAATTCATCTGATACTTGCGTAAATTTATCAAACTGATCTTTTTCTCGGACAAAAGACTTAACCACGCGCACACCACGTAAATTTTCTTTGGCAATGGCATTGATACGCTCCAATAAGGTCTGGAATTTTGCAAAGCGTGGTCCCATCATCCCCATCATAAGACCTGTCATAGCGACGATCAAAACGACCATAAGAACCAGCACCCACCACAGCGAAGGCAGAGTGACAACAGCTAATATAAAGGAACCAATAAATAAAATCGGTAATCGAAAGAGGATTTGGAAGGTCATCATGACTACGTTTTGAATCTGATTGATATCGTTGGTCATACGGACAACGAGGTTCCCTGCATTAAACTTCTCAATATTAGCGTATGAAAAAGTTTGAATCTTACGAAAGGCATCTTCCCGTAAGTCTGACGAAACTCCCTGAGCAATGTAGGCTGCTAATACAACATTAATTCCACCTGCGACTAGACCAATCAAGGCAACCAGGATTAACCAAAAACCGATATTGTAAATAACTTCATTATCTCCTGCTAGCAAGGCCTCTAAAACTTCCTGCAAATAACGTGGTTGCAGGAGTGAACTCGTTACCATTAGACCTGTCATAATTAAGGAAGCCAGAGCCTGCCATTTATAGGCTTTTATTTTCTGAAACAGCATATTTCCCCCTTATAAGATAGACAAAAGGGAACGACAGCTCTGTCAGTCCCTTCTTATGCTTTCATGTTGATGCTATTCTAACAAAAAAGAATGCTATTGTCAAAGCACTCAGCTCTCGCAAGCTTGTGAATCAAGACATTAGCATCCTATTAATCATTTTCATTTAGTACTGAATTTTATTGTTCTGAACTATCTTGCTCGTCTAATTGAGCTCGTCCAATTTCACGGTAGCTACGGTCCCCAACAATCTCAACTGAGAACTGACCATCTTGGTACTCGAGAATCGTCACACTTCCATTATCAAGACCATGCGGATGCATGCCGTTGATAAGATAGACAATGGTTCCGATTGTCATTCCATGGCTAACTACCAGAGCATTTCCTCCCCCATTAGCTTCCATTTCCTTGGCAATGGCTTCAAAACCTTCCCAGATACGACCACTTAGTTTTTCCCAGCCTTCAGCCCAGCCTGCTGTATCCACTTCTACCAGACCTTCAGCCAGCTCAGCATAGGACAAACGATGCACATGATCGACATTAAAGATACGAGGAATAATCCCCATAAATAAGTCCCCATCATAAGCACCATCAAAACTACCAAAGCACCATTCACGAATTCGCTTATCCATGCGATAAGGAATTTGCCCTGTCAAACCAAGTTCTTCAAGGATAATTCCCATTGTCTGAATGGTCCGCCCTGAGTCACTTGAATAAGCACGCTCAAAGGTTAAGCCAGACTCACGCAAACCAATTCCCAATTCGTGAATACCTCGCTCACCTTCAGCTGTTAAAGGAGTATCACTCCAACCTTGAGCACGCCCAATCGTATTAAACATTGTTTTCCCATGACGCACTAGATACAATTTTACACTTGACATAATCTGTCCTCCATATGTATCTATTATAACATGATTTCAGACAAAAACCTCGTCCTAACTCACTGGCCTTCAACCTTACAACTGAAGCAAAAATCCAAGCTATTCTGTATCTTTCTTTGAAGGAGTAACTTTAGAAGACTTTGCAGTTTCTTTTTTTACCTGTTCTTCTTTTTTCTCCTCATTTCCTTCTTTGGGCTTATTTTCTGTTTTCTCAGACTTTTGGCCGGCCTTTTTTAAAGGAGAAAAGCGAAATTCAAACTGATTTTTGCCACTTGTAACTATCTTTAAAAAGCCTTTTTCATCAGTATGATAAGTTGCTTTTCCGACATCAAATGACTGGACTCCACTTTCAGAACTAGCTTTTTCATAAGTTCTTTTAGCCATTGCGAATGCAAGAAGCTTTTCTTTATTAAGGGCATAATCCTGATGATGAGCCACTTGTCGATTCAGATAAAACTGCAATAAGAGACTAAAAATTCCAGCAATAGTAACGGCGTAAAGGAGAACTCCAGCCCTAACTTTTTTCTTTTTCCACACGATAGATAAACTCCCTCTCAAGTCCCTTTTCAAACTGAAAATAAAAATGAACATTTTGCCCTTTTTGGTAAATATGAGCTGATTTTAGACCGTAGATCATGGGTTGATAACCACGTCCACTGGCATCTGTTTTTCGGAAATCATTTGACCTTGATTTTCCCATAGAGATAGATTTCTCATCCTGTTTGAGGTAAAGTCTATCATTCTCCACTTTTTCAAATTGAGTTCGATTCAACTCTGCTTCCAGCTGATCCACAAATAAAAGCCACTCCTTCTGCTCACTTTTCTGTTGATAGCGAACTTCTGAAACCAAGAGTTGACTCATGGCTTGAAAGAGGAGCAAACTTCCACTGATAACAAGAAGAGCAACCAGGGATTCTAAAAGTGTAAATGCTCTGACTCTACTTGTCTTGAATCGCCAGTATTTTTTCAGTTCCACAGTACACCTCCAGACTTCGCTCATTCGAGATAACATCAACCGTAAACCCATTAACTGTCAACTGCTTTTGTCCCGTCTGCAGAGCCATTCGAGCTACTCGCAAAACTTCTTCCTGTTCTAAGAGTCTTGCTTCCTGTCGTCTACTTTCTTGAATCTGCCCTAGCAAGAGGGTTGCAATACTGGCAAAAATAGCTAGTGAAATCAATGCCTCCAGTAAAATAACCGCCTTAATTTTTTGCTTCTTGAATACGTTTAATCTTTCCATTTCCTAGATATAGTTGGTAGCGAACCACTTCTTTCCTTGTTTGAAATTTCACACTTGCAAGAGACGAATTCCCCCCAGCCTTGTCAAAGGTGATTGACTGATTGGACTGTAGTTGAATTCCTTTAGGGATGGTTAATTTATGATAGCCATTTCCAATACTTCTCTCTTCTAACATTAAGTTGATCTTTCGCTGACTAGCCAGACTTCGCTTCTGCGTTTCCCGATAAAATTCCTCAAACTCCATAAAGAAAATCTGCTCCTCTACAGCCTCAAAAGTGGACTGAACTGAACTTGATAAACCCAAGGCTAACAGACTGACTATCCCTAAGACCAATAAACTTTCCAACATAGTAAAAGCCCTAATCCGCAACTGTTTGACTTGTCTTTTGTTTTGCATGGTATTCCTTATAGGCTTTTGCTTGCTCAGCAGTGATGCGTCCATCTGCCTCTAGTTTACTTAGACTAGCATCCTCATTTTTATCTAGAGTATAGAGTTCGGCTTGGCTTTCTACCACCTTGACGACAGCCGCTTTCCCCTTGTCATTCACTGCATCCTTTTGCTTCGTCAGATTTGGCACAAAAAGCAAGAGTAGGACGCTAATGATAAGAAGAACCACTAACATTTCAATCAAAGATACTAAAATTATTGTTTTTTTCCATCTCATACATCTGCACAGAATGTAACACCAGATCACGATACCTCCAAGTTGATACCAGATACTCAATGACTTCCTGGTCCTCTATCTTGCATTCCATCAAGAGCAACAACTTGACCGTGTATTCATTTTTCAAAATCGGCACCGTGTAAGTAACATCTACCCAATGTTCAAAGCCTAAGTCTGTCTGCTCTACATTTGCTAATTCAATATTTAAAATCTTCATTTTTATTCCTCCTACTTATCTATTCGGAGAAAAAATAAAAAACAGTGAAAAAATCATTATTTTTTTAATTCAGACAGTGCTTTCAGAGCAATTTTGTTGACATTAACAAAACTGATAGCAACGAACTTTTAAGTAATAACATTCCAGACAAACAAAAAAAGACCGCTCAAAAACTGAGCGGTCAAATGTAATTAAATTTTGAAAGCCTTTCTGTATTTTTTTATTTTGTAGTAATGAGCCCGTCAGGCTCGATTGTAAATTCTGCCTGCTCAGCCAATCGGCCATCTTCAAGCATGAGGTAGTATCCGCCATTATATGGCACAAAGGTATTGGATACCATATCTCCATTTTCTGAATTGAGATAATACCATTTCTCGTAGTATTTCACCCAACCAGTCTGCATGGTACCATCTGCATTGAAGTAATACCATTTTCCATTGATTTTTTTCCAGCCAGTGTTGGCCATGTAGCCATCCTTGTTGAAATAATACCAGTGACCATCTGTGTGGTGTAGCCATTGGTCAGCATACATATAACCACTATCATCAAAATAGAACCAGTTGCCGTCAATTGCTTCAAATTTTGAAGTAGGGTAAGATCCATCTTTACGAACCCACCACCAGCCAGTGTCGTCATACTTCCAGCCTGATTGGTCTTCTTGAGGTGGCACGATATATCCGACAATAGAGTTTACTGAGCGTTCATTATATTGACAAGGTCCACCGACTTCGAGATAGTCCCAGTTGCCGTCGATGTTCTGCTCAATGGTCTTAATGGTAGAACCGTCTGAGTCTTCATAGACAAGGCCAGTGTGCCCGTAGTTCACACCGTCGCCAGCGACAAAGTTCTTAACGAAGAACCAACCAGCTTTTGGATATTGAGCGCCATAGACGACTTGAAATCCTGCTGCTTCTGCTGAACGTAACAAGTCGATAGCATTCCCCCATAATCGTGCGCCAAAAAACTTATAAACACCCATGCACGTCAAGTCTGCGCATTGATAGCCGTACATGCCATCATAATCGACACCAGCTCCATCGTCTGCTTTTTCAATAAAGAACTGGATCATTTCATTAATTTTACTCATTTTATTCCTTTCATTTTATGGGAGCCTTGTAGGCCAAGGCTCGCTCGTCAAGTAAGAAATTGAACTTACTCGAATATCGCCAATATCACGGTCAGTAGGCACTGGATCAGTAAACTGAAACCTCAGCATGTTACTATCTCCGACACCACCAAGATACCATGTTCCATAAGGCACTCCCTTGTCATTATAGATCCCGCCAATCAAGCTAAACTCTGACCTAAATCCTTGAGGTATCCCGTTTAGTCCTAAGATGTAACAGTTACGGTCACGGTCACTAGGTTGTATAACATATCCGGGGCCTCCTCGTCTTACAATACCAAACCATCCCCAGCTTAGCCCTCCAAACTGATACATCACGGTATCATTTTTGCGCCGTACTTTTAGATATGAATTGCCTAGCTTTGAAACAATAGTGAGAGTCCGCCAACCAGTATCTCCAGTTAGCACCTCCCAGCCCTGAGAGTCAGTTCCTGAGCGTTTAATCCATTTAAGAGCGCCATTAGTGGCTACAGTGTCCACATAGGTAGTGCCTACAGGGGCGCTGACCTTGCCATTAGGCATGCCAGTGCCGTGGATTTCGTACTGGTTCGCTTGTCCAGCGGGTGCGTTTGTAGCCGTTTGACTTGGCAGCGTTACGCTTCCTCCACCGTCAGAAAGAATAAGCGTGTTTCCGGATAAGGTCAATTTTTGCGGAATACCCACGCCGTCAGCGCCTTTAGGACCTTGAAGTCCAGCGGGCCCAGGTAAGCCAGCAGGGCCTTGTTCTCCTCGTTCTCCACGAGGCCCAGGCTCTCCATCTCGCCCACGCTCCCCTTGAATTCCTTGCAATCCTTGAGGACCTTGTAAACCGTCCTCCCCTTTAGGTCCGACATCGCCTTGTGGACCACGCTCTCCAGTTTCTCCTTTAGGTCCTGGTGGACCTTGCAGACCTTGAAGTCCTTGAGGACCGACGTCTCCTGGAGTACCCTGCGGTCCAGGTTCTCCTTTGTCACCCTTTGGACCAGGAGTCAGTGAAATATTCTGTAGCTCTTCTTTAGTAGCGAATTGACTTGTATCAGGTTCAGGCTTAGCTTCTAATAAGGCTAATCGTCTAATAACTTCCGAGTCGTCATAGGTCGCACCTTCAATCTTGATATGCTTCAGCGCTTCCTCTAATTCCGACTTGGTCACAATATCAGTCACTGCCACAATGCGTTTAGTTTCCTTCTCGATGACAGGGGCACCGTCGAGCTTGTCGATTTCAGACACACGCACACCAAACGAGAATCTGAAAAGGTCTGCAGATTGCAGGTCTTTTTCAGCATAGACAAAACCAGTCACGGTTTCGTCAGTCGTGATCATCGATGTATCGAATGGAATAGAAACGTGCTTATCTTCAACCACTCCGACAACTTCCAGAAAGCGATTTGTTTTCTGGAAATGGAATAAGACGGTCACTTTCTCAGCGTTGATACTGTTCAATGACAACTCGATAAATGCGTTGTTTTTATCATGCGAGTAGAATTCCTCGCTTATTTTGTCAGCACCATCTCGGACTTTGACACAAATGTCCGTATCTTTTTTAATGGCCTTTTTCAAATGCTAACCTCCTTTCTAATAAAAAAGAAAGAGAACCTAAAAAGGTTCTCTTGATCTATTTTTCAGTCCAGGCATCGTTCATTTGCTTCACAGCAGATTCAACGAAAGTATCCAAGTCTTTGTCGGTCATGCCGATGTTATACTTGTTAAGCTCAGCACGGATTTTGATTCGAGCTTGTTCTAGCTTTTCTTCACCCTTATACCCAGTCTCAGCTGATACCTGTTCAACTGCATTTACAGCGTTCTTTGCCAAAATCTCAACGATTTTGACAGATTGCTCACCGCCTTTTTTAATCAGGTATTCCTTGATTGATTTGACTGCAATACCAGCCAAAACGACAAGAACGCTAATTGCTGCATTGATGATGATTTCATTGATTTGTTGCATATGTTATTCTCCTTTGTTTTTATCTTCGTCTTTTTCAAGCAATCGTTGAAATGCTTTCAGGATAGGTTGAAAAAGAGTGATATTTCCTTTTAGTTTGCGGTAATTTTCAATCAGTGATTGAAAAGTAAATGCGATGTATCCGAGATATATTGAGTACAAGAATGCGAAGCCTGTCTTTTCAGGCAAGAGCACGGACATTGGGATAAGGATCATCAGTAAAAGGACTCCTAAAATCTTGCGAAGGAGTCCATTGATACCAATTTTACTCTTGTATTCAATATCAGGATTGGCAATAGCAGCAATTGTCCCTGTCAAGAAATCAATGATTTCCATTGAGACAATCAAAGCTAGAGCGTACAATACAAGTCCGTCCTCAGTCTTGACGACACTTCTTAAAAAATTGAAAAATTCGATTTGCATACAACCTCCTTTGTCTATACTTCTTTCAGATTAAATTTCAAGCCACGGAATTTACTAGCAACTCCAGGGATGTTTTTAGCTGAAATTCGATAAAATCCGACATCAAGCACAGCTCCGTCTGATAACGACTGCCCGTTTGACGTCAGAATCACGTTGTTCCCAAAATAGTGAACAATTGATGGACGTTCAATATAAACCGAAACCTCAAACATTGTCTTTGTTTGAGTAGAGTTTAGTTGGCCTTCTAAATCAAACCCATCAGTCCTTCCAATAAATTTGACTTCGTCCTGCTCATCTGATAAGTAATCTGAATAGTTCAAATCTGACACAACTTTATTGTTTTGATATCCAACTTTGCTAAATTCTGAAATCACTGCTGTCTGGTGTATCAATTGACTGGCTAAGAATTCCGCCCCTTTTTGATGACCTAGATTCCCAAAGTGACACATATCAGGACTTAAATCCTTAATCTTATATTCTGAATTATTCAAAACATTTCGTGTACCTGCATTATAATCAATAAATGGCAATCCTAATTCTGTAGCTAAATCCTTCTTGATGTTGTCGGCTATAGCATTAATCTTCGAACCAAAACGCTTGTGATTCTCAAATTCAGCTTGAGTGCTCATTAGTACAGGTTTAATCCCTTTTGCCAACAAACGATTGATAATATAGATATGATCATCACGGAATGATTTAATCTTACTTGCATCATATACCAGGTCATTGATACCCATTGTAATGAATGCATAATCAATTGATTCAGGTATCGGAGATAGAACGGCATCCAAATTTTGACGAAGCCAATTAATTGTTTTTCCTGAGAACCCTCGATTGTAAAACTTATGGTTGAATGAATAACCTTTTTGATTATTTACAATGTTATTTAAAATCTCAGTGTAGCTGTTAGGTTTTTCAACCAAACTTTCAAGAACGTTGCCGGTATAATTGGATGTTCTTAGTGCGTCGGTTGTACTATCTCCTAAAGTCACAATGACAGTTTTTTTAGTCTGCAGGTCGATTTTGAGCTGCTCTAATGTGATTATTGACTGAGCAGAAGCCAACTTATTGACGTTAACAAAATTTCTTTCGTGAGATATATGTCGAATTTCATCAAAATATATTTCCGCAATTTTGATTAGAGATGCTGTTTTTGGTTTTTCAGTTTGTCGGTATTCTGAATAAGAATACATGGTCGTAAGCTGAAATGTTTTAGTGTCTCTATCGAACAATAACAAGCGTCCGAAAGGTGAATCAAACGTCAGTTCAAACTCATCAATACCATCGATGAAGTAACCATCGCAAGCGATGATAAAATTATTTCCATCACGTTTGCCTTTTATCGTTCGAGTTTTTGGATCAAAGATAATTTGACCTTGAATAACTGTCCCCCAGTTAGCGTCTATATAGTCACTTCTCTCGCCAATCTTTAATCCTATTGTCTTGACAAAAGGAGAAGATTGCGGATGCAAAAGCATTTCGCTGAACAAAATAGCAAGAATGGTTTCTCTGTTCCCAATATTGCTAATAGTTCCGAGGGTTTTCACAGATAATTCTTGAGTTTCGTCGTTATATATCACATATTGGCTGATATTCTCTTTCGGAAGGGCTGCTGTTAAATTCTTAGTCACTCCAAATTTCCGTTTTCCTACTTGTATCCAACTTCCTGAATTTAGTGAAATCGTAGAATTTCTCGCATCAATTGTCAATCGCCCGGCCAACATTAAACCAAAGCCCATACGCTCATCTAATTTAGCATCTGTTACAGAGCCGTTAACAATATTAGCAGAACTAACAGCGTTATTACCAACAACTGCCACTTTGCTTCCAGCGATC
Source organism: Streptococcus infantis (assembly GCF_047464155.1). GTDB lineage: Bacteria > Bacillota > Bacilli > Lactobacillales > Streptococcaceae > Streptococcus > Streptococcus infantis_U. The sequence goes on along the minus strand of NZ_JASHCL010000003.1, from coordinate 34,899 downwards.
TGCTCTCTGGCATCCTGCGCTAACATTGCCCAAGTAACTTGCGCAGCCCCATTTTTGTCAACTTTGTCATTGGTAAGTTGGCTGGCTTTTTGATTAGCAGCATCCGCATTGGCATTTATGCTCATAAGATTTTGCGAAAGTGTGTCAAATCCACCTCTAGCTTTTGCTACTTCCATATTCGCATTACCGTCTTTGGTCGCTGTTGCGTATGTTACCTCAAGTGCTTTCGCAATCGATTCTCGAACATCAGCACCTCTCGTTTTTTTTCTGATGCCATCAACAAGAATGTTGATATTGTCAGTTTTAGGCAACGGCGAAGGATCGTCGTATAGATTCAAACGTCCTGTTGCTTCTTCTGTTGTCATTAACTTCCTCCTAATTCATTTCTAATTTTAATGATTTCAGCTTCTAACGCTCTAATTCTTTCTGTATTTTCAGGCTTGCGTTCATTTCTCAAGCGCTCTAGTTCGCTTGTTAGTGCCAATAGTTTCTCACGCTTGCTCTCAATCTCTTGATTCGCTTTAACACGTTCAATTGATTCAACCGCTTCTTGAGATTGTAGTTGATAGGCAGATAGCGATTGAGACTTAGAACCAATAACCAAATCCACACTTTGAGGATTTAGGATATCAATCTTTTTCTCGATAATTTGCAAACGCTCGATTCCTGAAAGTGGAGCATTTAAAATCGGGTGTGTGTTCCCAATCTTAAATTTCGCATATCTAGAGTCAATCAGATATCTCTCGACTGCTGAAACCGTCCACTTGGCCAATGCGATTTTCTGATTTTTTAGATACTGAAGTCCTCTATTTTTTAAGACTTGAGGATTATCAATTTCCGTCCAAATAACAGGCTTTCTGATAACACCAAACTTGGCTACAAGTTCAGCATCTTCAAGCCATATCCTGCCACCGTTGACCGATGAGATATCGATTTGTTTCCTGGTAACATCGGGACCTTGCTCTTCCTTGTTATTACTGCTTCGATTTTGACTATTCTTCTCATCTGCTCCAATCGGCATGATTTGAGTTGCAATCCCATCGAATGAAATTTCACGAGATGCAGACTTGATGTTTCTACCTAGCTGGATAGGAGATTCTTGATTTGTCCCAACAGAAGATGTCCAATCCAAATAGAACCCAGATTTCTCTCGTCTTAAAGTCAAATATCCGCCTATATTAGATACAATTCGGTCTCTGATTGTATCCCAAGTTGATTCATATCCAAGATAGCGCCAAGGTTTGTCTGTCAAACTCTTGACCGTGACAGTTCCAAGATGGATTCGCTTGTAATCTTCTACTTGTGCATTATGCTGATTCAAGATTTCTCTCAAGTATGCTTCAGCACCAGAGTTTTTTAGTTTTTGATATTGTTGTGTGCTGTCGTGCAGAAATGATAAGAAATCTTCACAAACAATCTCTTGGACAAATCCTGTACTCGTCATTTTATTTGAAACGCTCAGAACCCTACCCTCAAATTCGACTTCCTCGTCATATAAATTCACAACCTGGACAATCGATTGGAAAGGGGTGAGTTTTTGATACAAATTATTTTGCATCGGAATAACGAAAGTGAACTCATTGATTGCATTCTGCGCTTGTTTGATAGATCCTGAAAGAACTTTATTCCCTTTCCGAGAATATGGACTATGAACGACCTTCTTTTTTGTAAAATCGGTATCCGATAACATTTCTCTAAAAGAGTTCCAAAAATATACTTCAAAACCTCCTCTACTACTCATGCCATCACCTCTGCATTGAATCTTAATGAAATTGTCCCATTTCCTTTGGCAGTAAAACGGTTAATACCTGGTTTAATAGATAAAACAAAGTCATTATTCTCACCTTTTTGAAATTTATAAGTTTTACCTTTTTTATCAATCAATGTAATGTCACTGCTGCAGATGACTGTTGGACTGACAGAAGTATCACCGCCATTCACAAAATAAATTTCTTCTCGGCCGTTAATATCCCACTTGGTCCAATTTGAGAAATCGTTCTCGAAGTCGAATGTATCCCAGACATCGTCGAAGTAATTATCAACATGAAATGCAAATGGATAACAAATAAATACAATTGTAGCAATCAAATGTTTCTTCAGAGGTACATCTGTTACTTTGATACTTTTAATTTTTCCAATCCAATAATATCGCTTATCATGAGTATCAAATAGCTGACTTTCTGATTTAGTCGTCATACTTGATTTTATGAACCGTTCAGCAACTTTTCTGTCAGGGTAGTCTTTGTTTGGCAACTTAAATTCATAAGTGATTTCTCGTCTATCAAAGAAGACCTCTCCGAGTGCATCGGAGAAGTCTAAAACACCTTGTAGATAAGGAATTTGCTCCACAATCTCCTTTTTGTCAGGAGTAGGGGCGTCCCTACTTTGAAGATACCAACCAGCATCTTTGCTATTAAAATCACCGAATTGGATATATTCCTTAATTTGAGTAATCATAATCGATGCCGTCCTTTCAATGTCTGAATGTTACCTACTGCTTCGTCATAAGCATAAGCAGTGCCACCAATGAGCGCTCCTGTGTCCAAGACCATCGTCTGACCTTGTGCGACTTGCTCTCTCAACTCAGACAAACTATCAATCACATCTGATAATAGACTAGTAGAGTGAGCAATGTAGGCTTCTTGTCTGCTAGATGTTTCATCGATTGGTGTCTTGCCTCTCAACGTCTCAACCTTCAATTGGCTTGACATTGTAGCGGTAGCACCTGTCAAAAGATTCTTCGATTTCAAGCTAAAATCATTAACATGATCACGAATAGCGTCCAAATGGCCTGTGACTTTATCCATTGACGAATTAAGGCCATTTGAAATGCCTAACCCAATCTGCCAGCCAATATCTGAATAGTCATCGTTGATTACATCTTGGATAGTTTCTGCCATACTAGAAACATTGCCCATGACATTTTTCCAACCAGTCTGAATACCTTGATTCAAACCAGCCATAAGTGCTGAACCGTTATCGATAAGTAACCTTCTATCGTATGACACAGGCCCTTTATGGTCTTTAATCCATTGAGCCATATTCGAGACGCTAGAAGTAATCTGAGACCAACCTGAGTCAATACCAGACTTCAAACCAGCCATGAGTGCTGAACCGTTTGAATAAAGGTTAACTCCTCGCCCAATTTGAGAAAGAGTATTGTTTGCTGAATTCACAAATCCTTGAGTAGCGCTGACAAGTTGCTGTCCAGACACTCTCCAGCTTTCAACCATCTGACTCGCATTATTGCGAACGCTTTGCACGATTGAAGTCATGCCGTTGTTCACTGTGACAAGGACTTGAGCCATGCTCGCTTGCATGTTTGTGGCCATCAATGTTCCAGCCGTTTGGACCAATGTCACGACCTCAACAGTTCTAGAAAGGCTTGCAAACGAGCTCATAGCTGATGTAGCAAAGGTGCTCATCGAAGCTCCAGCGCTTGCTAATGTTTCTGGTAATGTACCAAGACTTGTACTTAGCGATGATAGAGCAGTAGGTAGTGACTGCATAGCCGCGCTTGCCAATTGAGCTGATGTAGCAATCAGCATCAATCCAGTTCCTGCCTGTTGTAATCCAGGACCAGCCGTAGCGATGCCTGAGTTAGCAATAGCAGCAAGGCCTGCTGAAACAACCGTCAAAGTCCCTGCAAGGTCAGCTAAATTGAGTCCTACAAGGATTTGAATACCCTCAGCCATCAACTTCACGCCTTGCCCTGCATTTTTAGCAGCATTACCGATACTATCAAAAATTCCAGCTACACCGTCTAGCACATTACGGATAGCTGAACCAAACGACTCGACCACACCGCCAGCGCTCTCTAAGATTGAGCTGACTTGTTCGCCAAACGTTTTTAGCAAATTTGTCAAACTGTCAATGATAGGACTAATCTGAGAGAACATATCGCTAAATGATGAAACAATATCTGCAATTGACGGAGCAATCGCAACTACCATTTCAGTTATAGCTGGAGCAAACGGAGCAATCGCTTCAACGATTTGAACGATAGCGTCAGCAATAATTTGAGATACTGAAACGAACGCATTACTTATAATCTCAACAATCGGAGTTACTGCCGTGGCAATTCCTGAAATGGCATCTCCCAAAGCTGTAATAAATGGAGCAGCAGCCCCCATAGCTTCACCAAATGCAACGACAAGAGGAGAGAGTTGAGCTAAGGCACTTGTTACATTTGGAAGAACTCCTGAAACTGTGACGATAGCCTGAGCAAATGTGCTGATGATTGCAGTAGCGACAGTAACAAATGCCTGACCAACTGCGTTAATGATTGTAGCCACTCCTTCGCCTTGACTAGCAATGAGACTTAAGCCTGCAGCAATAATAGCAATACCAGCACCAATACCGACCGCTGCAATAGCAACTGCTCCGCCAAGCGCTAGGATATTGCCCATGCCTGCAGTTTTCAATGCAGCTCCAAAGGCTTTAATAACTGGCGCTAATCCAGAGAGGGCTATTTTGATACCTTGGCCAATCCCTGTAGCAACCGTCTTGATTGCTGTTCCTGTTGTTTTGATGATATTAGCCAATCCGTTAAAAATCTGGGTTACAACGCTTTTGGATTTTGTCGCACCCTTCACAACTTCGTCTGCTCCTTCTTTTGCACCTTTAGCAAATAAGCCAAACGGATTGAAACTTTTTAGGAAGTTAAAGCCTTTAAATGCTAGGATTGCCCCTCCAACACCTGTTATCAGCCCCTTCCAAACGTCCGCACTAATTGATTGAGTTAATTTTGAAATCCAACTTACAATCACTGAAATAGCATTTACAACCTGACCAGCGACTGCGCCTACTATATCCCAAGGAATTGCATCTCCCAATTTAGTCGCAAGATCTAAAGCTGCATCTGTCAAGTCTTTAAAAGCTTGATAAGCGTTCTTGATTGCTCCTGTATTCTCAAAGGCTTCTAGTGCAAACTGAAAAGCCATAGCTAAATTTTGGATGATAACATTCACTGTTTGAATGACATTCCCTACCCCTTGAATAACATTGCCAAATCCATTGGACTCGCTTGTCAATTCTTCAAAGAGTGACTGGATTGTCACGACAACAGCTCGAAAAGTGTCCTTAAATGAATCAAATACACCCTCGTCAACTCCTATCGACGTGAACAAGGACTTAAATCCTTCTTCAATCTTAGGGCCAGCCTCTGCCATTGCTACTTCAATCGCATTAGGAAGCTGACGCATGATATTTCCTACCATTGGCACGAAATTGCCTAAAAGGAAGGTTGATGTAGTAGAAATGAGTGTCTTCAGAGATGGACCAATATCTTCGCCAAGTGAGAGGTTTGCCAAGAAATTAGATGCAGAAGCCTTCATTGCAGAGAATGAGCCACTAAAAGTAGTTTCAGCTTCTTTTGCTGCAACTCCCGCAACTCCCAATTCTTGTTGAACCAGGTCAATGGCTTCTACGATATCGGCAAAGTTGTTGATATCAAATTTCTTACCCATCGCTTTTTCAAGTTTGCTGGCATCTTTAAGAAGCCGTTGCATTTCTTGTTGAGTACCACCATACACGGTACGTATTCGCTATGATTCGCTAGATCATAACCGTCTTTTTAAGACTGCTCTATGTCACCATAGAGATTAGACTATCTCTTATGCATTAAATGCACCCTAGCGCTTCGGCTCGCTTGAGCCTACTCTACTCCATTAAGGAAACTTTGTTCCTCTGTTTCGATAGTCGTTACACTTTCAAGAATAAATCTTGCTTAGCACGGTATTGTCTAGGCGACTGCTAGAGTTTCACCGTTTTCACTAGGTTTATACTCGGCTATGGTTTTTCTACCGAGCTTTAAATTATCAAGCATGGTGTAGTTACCCTTGGCAAATCCTTGATAAGCCATTTGGATTGAACCAATGTCAGTACCCATTTTAGCTGAGTTGTCGGCCATAGCCATGATTGCCTTATTGGCTGACTCAGCAGCCTTCACGGCATCACCACCAAGCGCTTTTTTCAAGCTTGCACCAAAAGAAACTGCCTGCTCTGCGTATGTGTTAGCAGAGATACCAGCAGCAGCCGCAGCAGTAGCATATTGTTTCATGGTATCTTCCGCTCCCTGGTAGAGCGTATCAATACCACCGAATGATTGCTGGAGCTTGGCTCCTTCGTCTAAAGCTGTAGAAAATACACCTTTGACAGCACTGCCCAAAGACTGAATCCCTGAAATCAAAGCACCACTAACGATGTTAGCGCCTAAAACCGACTTAAAGACCGAGCCTAATCGCTCTCCGCTTTCGGACAGCCCTCCGACCATTCCTTTTAGACGTGCAACTCCTGATTGAGCCTTATCGCCATCCATATCTACCTGGATGACAACCTTACCGTCTGCCATTTTGCTACCTCCTTTCTATTCCATGTCGTAATCATAATCATCTTCTTCATCGTCGTATTCTTCAGAATCAGGCAGTGCGTACTCTTTCTTTAACTTCATCATTTCATCGATGTAAGCCTGTGAGTCGCCTTTTCTTGGCTTGTACTTCCTGATTTTGATGACTTCAACGAATTTAGTGCCTTCTGGCAGACCTGACAATAGAGCATTAAACTTCTTCCAGTGCAATTTCCCTCTTTCTTCAAGCAAATCAATGCGATATGCTTGCATGAAACTCGCATAAATGAAATCACCGTCAAGCGAAATATCGTAAACCGGCGGTTCATTACTTTTGGTAGAAGGTTCTTTTTTCATCACATTTCCAGCTAAGTCGTACTCAACCGATACATCTTTCAGTGACTTCAACTGAATGTGCTCCTCAAAGACCTGTTGAAAGACATCCATGGCATCTTCGATTGATAATGAACCGAATCCGTCTCCAGTAAGCATTTTTAAAGCAAAAAAAGGTTTGACATTTTCTGGGATTTCTTCATCACACCACATTTCAAAGAGTCTAATGATATTATCGAAGGACATATTGAGAGAGTAGACCTTATCACCAATAACCAACTCATCTGTCAATTTTCGTGATAGATCTAGCATAATTAACCCTCTAAATATTTCTTGATTGCAGCTTCTGAATTGCGCTCTCTATATTCTTTCTGGATCCCAAGAGTCGCCTGCATCAGATAATTGAAGGCGATAGTTGTATCTTCGTCTGCGAATTTATAGGCTTTTTCAAATGCATCGGTCCCAAATAATTGAGTCCAACCTTCTTCTACAAGTTCTTTTGCTTTTTCTGCAATTTCCTCGTCAGAAAGCTTTTCCATTTTCTTCCAGTTCTTTGATAAGTCTTCGCGGAACTTATCAAGTTCCTTCGCTCCCTTGTCATTCACAACATATTCAAACTGAAACTCCCCAAAATCAACAGGGATGATATTGCTTAGCTTTTTAATTACGACCATTGTTTTTCTCCTTTTTTCAAAAATAAAAAGGCGTGAATTATCACGCCTTTAGATTATCCTGGTACTACAGTTGATTTCTTAGGTTTGCGAATCCAAGCAATCTTGAATTTGATTGTTTCAAGCTCTGACGCTTCACCGTCTCCAATTTCAATTTCAGAAAGACGGGCCAATCCCTCTTTTTGAGTTTTGCCATCAGACGAAACTTCCTTATACCAAACAACGAGATCATCACCGACCTCATCTTCTTTGTCAGCAACAAAGTTCTGTGCCTTATCTGAGTAATCACGATGCCCTTCAAAAGTGCGTCCTCTTGTTTTAGAAACAACAATTTCTTCCTTGGTTCCGTCGCCGTCGAAGTACGCAGAATCGTCTGTTTCTTCGTTATTCTCTGGTGAAGATGACTTCAGACCTTTAGCAAGCCAGAGATATTCCTCTGAGGTCGGCGGAGTGTCTGGAGTAGCTTCTTTGTAAGGTCCAACGTAGTGTTTTCGTAGTGCGTTTTTATTTTTTGGCATTATTCTTTCCTTTCAATTTCAAGGCTGGCAGTTACGTCCAGCAAGTAAATGTAAAAGCCTTGCTCGTCTAAATCATTCAAGTAAGGCTTGTCGACTTTCAGACCTAAAAACTCGTAAGAGCCATTCTTACTTGGCAATTCTAGGTCCATATTTGATAAGGCAGCGTTAATCTGCCACAATGTATTATTGTTTAATTCCTGATCTCGTGACTTGATAGCAATTTCAAAGGGCAAGCTGACTGTTTGAGTTCCAGCCATGTCCTCGTCTACAACCTCTCCACCAGGAAGAGGAAAGACTACTAACCCCTCTTTCTCGGTTAAATAGCCAAGTTTAGACGGGATTTTTTCTTGAATGCCCTCAATACCCTCGATATGCTCAAGCAAGACATCTGCAAAGTCATTATTTTGGTTCATTTCAATCCCATCGCTTTCAATCCGACATCAGCCCAATTCTTAGAGTGTAGGGCTGCGGCTTTTTTATCCCACCTTGGACCAGTTCCAGGCTTTGGTTTTTGACTCAGTAGCTTCTCTTTATTCGCAAAGAAGAACTTTCTTTGTTTCTCAGAAAAGAACCCTTTGCGCTTCTTACCGTAATAACGCAATCTAGCGTAGGGCGTTTCATAGATAATCGAGTCTTGTCGAACATGTCCGCTAGACCTCAATTCCCCCTTCCTTTTAGGGACGTATGGCTCCATATCCAATAGCATTTGGTTAGCTATGGCCAACTTACCCTTAGCGAAATTCTCTGGAGATACTTTCTTTTCAACACCTTTTAAGTCAATCTTGACACTTACACCACCCACTAAATCACCTCGATTTCATAAGCTAGAAGCCTACTCGTCAACGGATGATACTGTGGAATGATGTCTTTTACAACGTAGCTGACTCCGTCTTCTTCGACAATGCCACCGACGTAGCTCTTGTCGAGCTCCACGGGGCAATATTTGTGATAAACAATCACGGTCGAGGAATTGTGCTCACTACGATGATTACCTGAGCCAGAATGAGAGTAGGACCTGTCGAATTTACAAGGAGATAATAAAAGGGGGTCAGAATAGGTTTCTTTCCCCCACTTATCCTCTCCGATTGACTTCTTGATAGTCACAGAATCAGGTAGCATTCTTTTATCTATCATAATCAACCCTCATAAAGCCAAAACCAGCCATTCTAAGCCAGTTTTCTGTGTCCTTGGATAAATTATAACGTTCAGCCACTGAAAGCGAGCCTGAGCCGTTCTGTGAGCTTGTACGATAGCTAACCGACGTCCGCCCGACTGACATACTAGCAATAGACTGCTTGTCCTCTGCCGTCATGACTCCTGAACTGTCTAAATAAGCTATCTGATAAGCCGTAGCGAGCTTGACCGCCCTTTTTCGTGCTTCATTGTCACTCTCAAAGCTATTCAAGAAATAGAAATCTCTTGTAAATGCATCGATTGCGAGCTTAGCACGTTTCAAAAGTTTGTAAAAGTCGCCCTCGCACTCAAAACCAAGCTCAGTGAACTCTTCTTTAGTTAGATAAGACATCAAATCACCTCCTTAAAAGGTGGATGTCTCCACCTCAACTAATTCCTCGTCAAGATCCTCAACGAGTTCTAAACAATCAACTAGTGCGTTGATTTCCTGCGCTTCGTGTTTATCCAGGTCATACACCTGACCTTTATCAAAATGACGGTCAGACTTAGCTAGATAAACGTTCAGCTTTGCCTGATACTTAGCCATTCAATACCTCCAAAAGCTCGTCTTTCGTTTTGTTTGAATAGCCTTCAAGCCCTCGCTCTTTAGCAAGAGCTTTCAGCTCAACCAAAGTAAGGTCTGCTAGTTGATGAGTGGCAAGTAGCTCTTTGAGCTCTGCCTCGTCAACCACTTCTTCAAAGCCGTCAGCGACTAACTGCGCTTCGAGCAAGCTGCCTTCTTGGACTGTGTAGACTTGGTTTGCTTTTTCGTATTTCTTCATGGATTACCCCCTTATTAGGCTTTGTGAGAAACGTAGACACCGTCTTTCTTAGTATCTAGGACAAAGAGGTCATGATACAAACGGTTTTGGTACAAGTATCCGTCGCCTTCTGTATGTTGACCAGGTGCGAAAAGATAGATAGAGTTGAACTTAGCCTTGGCAATTACTGCAGGTTTAGCAACGATCAAGAAGTTGATGTCTTTACCGTCTGCAGCCTTAACAAATCCAGTAGTGAAATCAAATTTAGTCTTGAATCGTGCATCGTCCCAAACTTCGATAAGCTGAACTCCATCGAGGGAAGTGACACGAGTATCGATGCCTTGAGGTGATGTAGTAGCGATTGAGCGTGTGAACTCTTTAGAACGTTCTAAGAAGTCCATAACTTCGCTAGAGACATAAACAAAGATGTTCTGAGCACCATATTTACGAACTGGCAAAAGGGCAGCCTTCAAGCGTGAGTAGATATTCACTTCTGACAAGTCAGCTTCAGACTTGAAGTGTGTACCTGTGATAGCTTCTGTTGCAAGTTTAGAGAAACGGTAAGCATCAACTTCTGGAGTTGCGTGTTCAGTGATGAATGTATTAGATACGTTTGCAGCTGAAAGTTCTTGGTTTGTTTCGTCTACGTCTGCAGAATCCACAAAGAATTCAACGTCACGGTCAAATCCAAGCGTGTAAACTTTCTTGTCGTTTGAAACTGTACCAGCGTTGTAGCCTTTAGAGCGTGTGTGTGCCTTGTAACCAGTAACTGAAATTGTAGGCAACTCGAACGATTTAGCACCTAACCAGTTTACCTGTGGTGTTTCCAAAATGTTAGTAAGTGCACCTTGCATCAATTTCTTTTCAAAAGTGCCTTCATGTTTAGTGATATAGTTAATTGTCATTATAGATCTCCTGTTAGTTGTTTAATCCTAGAGCCTTCAAAAAGGCGTCTTCTTGGTTCGTTCCAGCCGTTGGATTGCCTCCAGCTGAAAATGTCGGCTTCTTCTCCTCAGGTTGCTCTGTGCGCCCAAATTGAGGATATTTTTGTAACACTTGACCGATAGCATCTTCAATAGACACATCGTCGGATACCAAGCGATTTGAAAGAGTGATGACGTCGTCCACAGACTCAGCATTCACTCCCAAAGTTAGAGCTGATAGTTTAGCTTCAAGAAGTCGTTGACTTGATAAAGCAGCTTCTAGCTCTTTCTCTTTAGCAGCAAGCGCTTCTGACTGTTTCTCAGCCTCGCTCTTCTGTGAGTCTTTCCACTCTTTGAGTTGCTGAAGCCCTTCTTTAGCACTTTTGACATCATCAAATCCTAGGCTTTTGAAGATTTTCTCTTGTGCTTTCTTGGACTCTTTAGCTACAAGACCAGTCACCTCATCTTGAGTGAAAGTCTTGACAGGTTGCTCTTGAGTTTGTGACTCAGTGTTTTCTCCAGCATTGACTGGCTGGTCAGCTTGTGTTTGAATGTCTTCTGGCATTCTTCTGTCCTCCTAAAATTAGGTATTATCTTCCGTTCTTTACCGACTGCGGATAAAGTCAAGTAAAAAACCGCATCAAATCTGATACGGTTTATAGTGGTTTATAGCAATTTATTGCATGAAAAAAGCGCCTAGAATGTACTAAGCGCTAATTGTTTACAAAGCTAGACCACGTCTTTTGAGTTCGTTCATGACAAGTTCTTCATCTTCTGGAGAAACCCATGTAAAACGCAATCGAGAGAGCTCCTCGTCAGTCATTTCAGAAGGGATTAATGGAGCAGGCTTTTTAAGATTCCAGCTGCTTACTTGTTTTAACGCTTCTTCCAAATTCATAGATTTTACTCCTCTCTTAGATTCATTTCAATAATAACATTATCCTCTTTTCGTTTCATGTTAATTATATCATATTTTGAACCTTTTGGAAGAATAATCTCGCTCTCTATATCGTTATCAGTGAAATAAATTTCAGCATTTTTAGGAATGTTGATAATGGTTTTAATAGGTCTGCCCTGGAAGAAATTGTATTTAGGAATATAACTAGTAGATGTATAGCCATCATTATCAAAAGTAGCTTGTCCAGAATTAAGAGCAGACTCAATGCTATCATGTTTTTCCAAAAGACTAGCGTTCTTTCTAAGGATAGAATTAAAGTACCCCTCATCATCAAATCTATTGACTTTGATATTTTTTAGAGCTCTATTTTTCTTGATGACCCCATCCAAAGTATCAACTATATTCTGATACTCAGGCGGCATTACATTTTTATCTCTCAAGTATTTATTGATAGCAAAACTGTGAGGTGTACCAATATATCCCAAACCTTGAGGGTTTTCATCTGCATAGATAACCTTACGCTCTGCTTTAGTGATTTTCCCGCCCACTTTCTTAAATGCAGGTATTTCATCCTCTTTGATGTAGTGATATTCTGACATCTTCTTCCTGAGTTTTACTTCTTTTTGAGCTTGAGAAAATGGGTCGTCATAGTATTTCTCCCTCGCCTCATCCCGTTTCAGGAATGGGTGCTTATCAACGTAGTCTTTCAAAGCAGCGTTTTGGGTGCCTATCTTACTCTTATACTTGTCTATCAGCTCTTTATCGCCCAATTTCTCAGCGACGTGGAGCTTTTCCTTGTTCGCTCTGATAGACCGTTCTAGCGCCCTCTGCTTTGCTTCTGCGTTGGCATTATCCATCGCTTGCTCTGGACTAACCGAATCGACGTCCTCGCCTAAATCAGGCTTGTAGTTCGCTCCTGGGATGAACGGAGTTAGCATGTGGCCACAGTTAATACCAAGGCACCCTTCAGGCCGACCGTAACCATAATCTGACAAAGCTAAAATCTTCTCGCCATGTTCGACCCTAGCGTGGCCAGTCGTGACTATCTCATGTTGCAAAGGTGCACACGACTTACGAGCTGACGCCTTTTTTGAAAAATAAAAGGTATCAATGCCCAGTTCTTCAGCTGGTCTCGTTCGCATTTCTCGAAAAGTTCGATAAGTTGTCGTCTTGATAACCGTCCGTGCGTAATTATCTATCTTCCAATTACGACCAGCGCTATCTTGGAAACCTTGAAATCCTTTCTCTTGCCACTTCATGACCGTGTCAGAGATAGCTTTATCAGCCGTAGAGAGGCCTGTAACCACTCGAGCGACAGATTGTTCAACGATGCCTTGATAAGCGCCGATGATGGCCTTAGGAAGCGTTGTGTTGATTAGGTTGTGGAGTTCGTCGACTGCTTGGTTGGCATAATCAGCAAGAATCTCTTGAATGTAGTTATTACCTCCCAGGGATCCACGGCCTAAATCTTCAATGAGTTGTTGCTTTGTGTCCGTATAGAGCTTCAAGCCTTCATTTTCGACAATATGTCGTAGTTGTTCTTCAGCTACACCCGAACGCTCAGAGATTATTTTTAGGTTTTCCTCGTTCAAGATGTGCATCTGCTGCATCTTCTCGAGTTGCCAGATGTACGGTTGTTTATCAAGATAGACCGTGCCACGCTCCGTCACACGCTCGACCACGTTATCAAATAAATCCAAAGCCAGCTGGTGATAGATGTCTGCGACATTGCTCGCTTGAAGTAACAGTTGCTCGTCATTGAACTGAATCGGTGGTCTCTTCTTTGACATTTAATCACTCCCCGTAAATATCAATATCTTGCTGACTTCGCTGACTGTTGGCCGTGTCCATCGTTTCCTGGTTGATTGCTTGAATCATATTCTTAGCATCGGTTTCTGACATATTGAATGCCTTCTGGATAGCGTGAGCCTTGCTGACAATGCCACTGGCCAAAGCCTTGGTCCAATAGTCAAGCTCATTGTTCTTATCAGTAAAGACACCATCGTCAAGGTTGATTGCAATCTTCTCCATTTGAGGAATTGGGCCGCTATATAATCCATAAAGGCTCCCAAGCTCGCAGATTGAGATAATCAACTCTTTCAAAGACTGTTCAACCAAGCTGACAATACTGTTTCTCATCTGATATGTATCAGAGTTTTCAGAAACAACCTCGGTCGCAGTTTTCAAGCTCTGACCATCAAATGTAAACATCCCAGCTGACACACCTAAAAGCATTTCAAATAGGCTCAAGCCTTCGTTAATGGTCTTGATGTAATCATCTGCTCTGATTGCAGTTGTTAGGTCTGTGATGCTTCCTCCGTCCATGTCGCTAGTAGATAAACGCAAGTAGACGTTTTGCTCTGTGTCAAAGCGTTTGACAAGTTGGACGTCCCCGTCATGATTAACCATGCGAGTCTCTGTGAGGTTTTCAGGAACTGCCACTCTGCGTTGGCCCATCTTGACCTCCCACTTGAACTCGTCATAGGTCGTATTAATGAAATCAATCGTGCTCTTGGCATTGTCGAAGATAGACAATCCCAAAGGACTATTGATGTCCTTGTTGTTCATCCCTGGAGGTTTGAGATAAGAAAAAAGCGGTCTTGTTAGACCGTCAAGTTCAACTTGTTCTTCTAAATCCTCATAGACTTCAGCAAGGGGCACTCGGTCGCCAATTACATTCTGATTGTCAGACTTGTATAGCTCATTAGTAATGACGTACTTCCCGTCATTCGCCCACTCATGAAACTCAATCAACGTATAGTAGATGTTCTTCTGACCTGAAGCCTTAATCGTCTTAGTAACAATAGCAGCGCTTGAAATATCCTGCGTGTTAGACTGAAGCGGTAGAAAGACTGGAGCTTGTACAAATGATACTCTCACTCGTCCATTATCCACATAGGGCCTCATGGCAAGACCTCCAAGGGCTAAACAACTCTCAAGGTAGCGCTCAAAATTCTTGTTAAAGCGATCATTCTTCAATGTTTCTTGAATGAATGTATTTGCTTCTTTATCGTCCAATTTAATCGAGGCTTGCTCATTAAAGACCAGACTAGCAATCTTCTTGGCAGCGGTCCGAGCAATTGGCAAAACAGTCATTTCTCTCTGTTTCATCATGCCGTCCGTGTTCGTGTAATTAACCGTTCCAGCGTTGCTTTGATAGTATCTGAGGTTCTCGTTAATCCGTCGATACTCTGCGCTTGTTATTGCGATTTTAGGATGGTCTGTGATACTTGCCAGACTTTCTGTCGTCATTCTGTATTGACTCCTTTTTATTAGATTTTTAATGGTTTGTATAATTCCCATTCTATGCTATGCTCCTGTTAAAAATTAGCGTATTTCTTGTAAAAGACGTTGACACTATATCTGAATTCGTCCATTGCGTGGTTGTCTTTATCAATGGGCCTTCCGTTATCGTCACGACTATAAAGACCAATCTCTTTCAAGAAATAGTAATGGTCGTACTCTTCCTCTGAATGATTGATAAGCAGGAACTGACCTGAAGAGATGATATTCTGGCCACGTTCAATCCCTACCTCGATACCCTTCGCCTTGCTGCTGACGTCATGGGCGTTGTTCAAAGCCCCTCTTGTCTGAATCCCTAGCTTATGTAATTCCTCTCGTAAGGATCTACACGCTGGGTCAATCCAGACATCGGTATAGCGCATTTGATACTTGTTAACGCACCATTGAATGAACGCTCGAAGCTCGACTGCATAGGTAGACATAGCTTTGACTTGCCCAGTTTCAGCACCACTATGGTAGTAATGAGCCACACGATTAAGCCTAAAGAAAGTCTTTCCGTCCTCTCTGTGCTTAGTAACGATATTACAAGACATCGAGGTGGCGTCAGATTGCCCACCATCACCGTTGAAATACATTTCCATAGGTTCGCCTACCAAGTTGTCCTTGATGTTCTTTTCAAGGTCAAAAAGGCCGTATATAACGCCCTGAGGCATGACACGTTGGCCGAGCACGTCTCTCTTGTAGAGGTAAGGGTTTTTCTTCAGCGATTGAATAATAGACTGCTTACGCTCGTCGGATAGAATCGGATTGTCATCCATGGTCCAATGGGTCCAGCGGGTGTTTTGAACGTCAAATACATCCTTGATAACAGGATGCTGAGGCGCTGGAGGGTTTAGATCAGCTAGATGATATCTGAGCTTAGCAGCCCACGTCCGTCTGAATGCTTCCTGGATAAAATCCATATTCAATAGATTTATCTCACAAAAGACTACTGAACCTAGCGACATACCAGTGATAGCACCTACACTATTTGCTTTACCGCCCCCTTTATAGTAAACTCGCTTAGTGCCGTTTGGTGTATCGATTAGGAGATGGTCTCCGTGCTCGTCGTGCTTGATTTTGCAAGCACCGTCGAAGATGTGCATTAGCCCCGTTCCGTCACCGTCAATAAAAAGGCGGTAGGCTTGTTCTTGGTTGTATGCAGCTATCAAATGGTTCTCATCTTGTGACTCAATCAAGTACCTGGCATATCTAAAATGACCAGCGGTTGTCTTACCGCTTCGAGGTGTGCCCTCGTTGACTTCAAGCTCATAGTTGAATGGCCTGCGAATGATTTTGAGTTGTTTATTTGAAAACTTAATCTTCAACCTCGTCACCGCCCTTCACTGCATCAAGCAAAGACTCCATAAGAGATGTATCGGACTTGGAACCTTGATTGCTCTCGATCTTGATTTTGAGCAATTCAATCCGTTGTCTTTGTTCCTCGGTCGCAAGAGGGGATTGCGTAAGCTCATCATAGGTTTTTATCATACTTCTGAGTTCAGCCTGTGCTCTTGCTATTGCAGCCATCGCTTTTCCTTGCTTGTCCCATGCCGTGTGAACCTCATAGCTTTCACTGCCTTTAGCTGTACTGGCAATAAGCATGGTAGTAGTATCATGAACATCTTGCACATACAAGATACGCTGAGCGTGTAGCAGATTAGCATAAGTCAGCGTGATGTTTTCCCATAGGATGTCAATAGGCTGTTTTTCTGAAAGCTCTTGTGCTATCTCATATATCTCTTGAGGGAGATACTTAGCAAACAGCCCATGTTTGAGGGCGTTTTGGTTACCTATACTTCCGCCTTTGCTATTCTTATTGCCTTTCGGCGCTCCCCGTTTCCTTTTTGAAGTACTACATTCATCTTTTGAAGTACTACAATTACTCCATTTATCTCTTAACTTCCAAACTGAGATAGTTTTTTCAGGCACGCCCAACATGTCGCCAATATTGCGGTTAGTGATGTTTCCGTTATTCTGCTTATAAATTTCAAAAGCTTTATCTCGGTTCGGGTCTCGTGCTCTGCCCAACCTATTACCTCCTATTTGTCCGTTTTGTAAATCAAAAAGGCCACACAATGTGTGACCTTTTTGCAAGGCGACTACTGACCTCGACTAGAATCGATATTATATTCTTACCTTTTCTTTTTTTATTTTTTTGTAGCCTTTTTTTGCGATATTAAAACATCCTACTCTATCGCCACTGGTAACCCAAGCCAGCAGTTTTTCAGAAGCTTTTCTAGGATTTTGCCTAAGGTGCCTTTGCTTTAATTCTTGATGATACTATAATAGCACGATTGATTGACCAGTGCACTTAAATCTAGTTCGCATTAGTTTGCATTAGTTCGCATTTATCAACTACAGCACCCAATTCACGGATTGCATCTTTCTTTTTTTTGTAAAAAG
Source organism: Streptococcus infantis (assembly GCF_047464155.1). Lineage (GTDB taxonomy): Bacteria > Bacillota > Bacilli > Lactobacillales > Streptococcaceae > Streptococcus > Streptococcus infantis_U. Next base: position 17,588 of record NZ_JASHCL010000003.1, on the reverse strand, counting down.
TTGTCTTGCTACAATCAAGATGATCCATCATATCATACACGCTTGCTTTCTGAATATAAACCATCCTTAAAATTGTTCGACTTGCAGGCTTAGGTATTTTATCAATCAATTTACTGAGCTCAATTCTGCGCTGGATGGCTTCAGCAGTTGCTTGCTTCATGTACTCTTTCAAGGAATCTTGCATGCTAAAAATATCGATGTAACGTTCATCTAATCGAACCTTCTGACCACCTTGAACCTTATCCATGCTCATTTTAGGGCTAGAAAGTAAACTAGCTTCAAGATTAGCAAGCTCGTCTATTCGATTCTGTATCTCTTCATCCAAATTCTGTAGTTCATCAAGTAACTCTTTAGCTTTGTTCACTCTCTATCTCCTTTATGATATAATAATATTATTGAAAACGTTGTCGAGGCAGAGAGTGCCTTGGCTTTTTTAATGCACAAATTCGCTGACCAGGTCACGGATAAAGTACTTCCATTCAGATTCCCTAAAGGTCAAGAAACGATCTGTAGTAAATTCTCTAAGCCTTTTATAGAAAAGCATCTTTAGTTGAATTGACTCACCGACAGTCAAGAAGATACCAGGAAAGATATGCGTAGAATGCACTTCACTTCCGTATCCAGAAACATCTAGATGTATTATCATTTCTGGATATGAACGTCCAACATTAGCTTCAACTCCGAGCTCAACTTTAACCTCCTCCACAATTGGAGCCACGTTAAAAATTGGTCGTGCAGGAAATAATTGCGACGGGGTTTCTTGCTTTTTTCCTGAATATGGATATTTTTTAGGTCTCATTCTTTTTCTCCATTTCCTCAATCAACCAATCAAGGTTCTTTCTAGCTTTCTTCAGGTCTTCAAGACCGTTTTTCTTTTGATGACGTAATAGATACTTCAAGGCATTTCCAAGATAAAAGCCTTTCATTTGTTCATCTGTCATGAAATTTCTTAAAGCATCGATGGACTCCATTCCAAACCGACCTTGATAGTGATTCGGTTTGTTTACATTGTCAATTTGTTCTGGGTTCATTCTTCCACCTCCAAAAGTTCCGAATTTTTGTAGCTTACATCTAAAAATTTTCCTAGCCATTCAATCACTTCAAGACTAGGTAACTTGTCTTTCTTTCTGTTAACACAGTAATTTGCAACCACAGAATCTAAAAAACTTCTGCTACTATTAAAATTTGGATGTGCTAAAATATGTTTTTTTAATCTTTCGGCAATTGATGTGTTCGGAACATAGACCAATTGCTTTCTTATGTGATTATAAAATCTTTTTGCATCGCTCATTTCATCAAACCTTTCAACTGTTTTCTGATAAGACCAACTTTCGGGAAATCTGCAATTGCTTTATTACCATTTATGACAATAAACTTTCTCAACATTTTAGGGTTTTGCTGTGTCAGTTCTAATACCTGGTTAAAATTCAACTTTCTGATTTGGCTCATATAATGCCCGGAACAGAATTCAAAATTATTAATAAAGCATTGTTTGATGAGTTCATCTGTCCATGATTTTTTTACTTCATAATTGATTCCTAAAAAATCAAGTTCTTCTTCCACTTTCTGCAAAAGTTGATTTTTAGGATTCGTGCTTATAATTATCATAATTGCTCCTTGTTTTCGTAGATGTTGCCGATGATTTCAAAATTTCCACCATGCGAAAAATTAGACATATAATCAACATTCCAGCGATCATCATGTGGTTTCAAACGATAACTTCCTTTTTCGGTATCGTAAAAAACAGTATAAGGACTATCAAGAACCAGAACTATATCTCCCTCAAAAATTTCTTTGTTATTTTTATCAAAGAGCCCTGTTGATTGCATTAAAATAACTTCATTACTTGTTTCCCTTGATATAGCAATCCCATAGCCTGTATCTGTTGATTTTTTATAGATTTTGCCATCTTCACTTACGAAAAAATCTTCCATAAATTCCGAAAAACGTTTATCCCACGCTCTGAATTTCGGTGTCATTTTTCCACCTCCAAGATCTCAATGCCGGTACAATTAAATACCCAGCCAAAGCCGGCTTTCTCTAGCTCTTTTTTTGTAAAAGGGCTTTTGTACGCTAGAGAAAAATATATTCTTCCGTTACCGCCTTTTGAAAAACAGTGTTTTGTTGCTTTAATCTTCACAAAGTACCGTTTTTCTTTCTCTATTGTGTAGCCGAAAATCCAAGCGAGTGCGAAGAGTTCTTGGTTTTCTGAGTTACCCACCCAGCTATTGACTCCCTCTGGCGTGTATAATAGAGCTCCAAGCAAACTTTTCCCTTTTGCTTTACATTCCTCAATCCAGTCCGCAATAAGCTGAGGAATTGTGACTTTATCGCGTTCAACCATGCCCTCAACTTTACCTTGCTCGTAGCCTTCGCGCCATTTTGCGTGACTGAAATCTTGCTTAAATTCACTTATGATAACCTTCAACCAAACTTCACGGTCGTGCAATGGCAATTCCCGTAATCGTGCTAGTATATTCTTGACATAGCGTGGTGCTTCGTCTGCGTGCCCTGTTTCGGGTTCGTCTAGTTGTTTTAAATCTCTCAAAACTTCAGACGTATCAACCCTTCTGAAGCAGTCATGGTTCAAATACTCGTATTTTTCAATCAATTCTTCTATTTTCATCCTTCTAACTCCTTTATTTTATCTTCATAATATTTAACTCTCTTCTTGAGGAAGTCACGCTCTGCTGAACGAGTATGCGCTAATGATTTGACAGTCGGTCCAGATAGTTCTGCTATCCTTTGGTTCGCTAGCTCCAGCGAATGTTTGTAACCTTTGAGTAATTTTTCTTTTATACCTATCATTTCACCCTTTCGAGCTTGACTCGATACGACTGATTATTCTTATATGCGTTCTCAAGCTGAGCCTTGCATTCAATAGCATCCCCTTCTTTTTTGAAAAAGTGCGTCTCGTCTATCCTATCTTTAAAATATAATGTGACAGTATAGCTCATATTTCTACCTCTCAACTTATCTTGTGGCTTTCCAGGTCTCCGAATCCGTGACCTTGATTGACAAAGTAAGAGCCAATCAGAATGGCATCTGCCTCGTCGTCTTTAACATTCAAGTCGAAGTTCTCGGATACTTTAGCAACCGCCTGCAGCTTCATTGATTTCTTGCTACGGTCTTTGTAGCTGAACTTCCAATACTTGCGCCAAGTCGAAACGTTGCCAAAATAAACGTTGTCAGCAATCAACCGTCCAAGGATGATGCCCGTTACAATTCCGATACTGATCATTGATTGTTGATTTGGACCCATGACCGAGTTCTTCTCAACTACGATTGACTCAAAATGGCAGTCGTATTTCTGCAAGGCTCTTGATTGAATAGTTCTTAATTCGCTAGCCATGAATCGCCCACGTTCAAAGAATGACTTGCTTTTATGCTTTAAGACACCACTCTCGACAAGGTCCGAGCCTTCAAATAAGGCCCAGCCTGTCGCAATAGTTGAAATGTCTAACGATAAAGTCAGAGATTTCATTGTAGCTCTCCCTTAATTCCACAAATGTCAAAGAGATTGCGCTTGTTGTTTTCAATGAACTCAAAGAACTTCTGAAGCTCGGTCAAGTTGCGTTTTTCTGCCTTGACTCCTAAGCTCGAATGGTATTCTGTTGGTTTCTTCGGTGTCGCCTTAATATCTAGCCAATAGAGAGGCTCGAACACGTCGCCGTTCGTATCAAGAGAAGCATCTGCGTCCGTATTTCTGAAATGCATCTGCATATCATATTCAATTTTGTTTGTAATCGTGATGTTCTTATCTACGATTTCTAGTGTGATACTTGTTCCTGGTATGTCGATTTTATTTAGCATTTATTTTTCTCCTGTTTATCTAAATTCTTTTGCGATAGCAGCAATGACATTGACTGTCACGCTATTGCCAGCTTGCTTGTATAATTGACTGTTAGAGTTGACCTCCTGTGCCTTATCAAAAGCCCAATCAGGAAAACCTTGTAACCTCCAGCATTCTTTAGGTGTTAGCTTTCTAATCCTAAAATCAGGCTCTACTACCCCTTGACTCTCTCCAGTTAAGAGAGTATTTGCTATCTGCTTACCTACTCGCCCTCTGCGTGTTTTAGAGTTAGGATGTGACAAATTTACACTATCTCCGACTTCTGCTTCAGCATATCCTTGAAAGGTTGCCTCTGTTATTTTTAAAACATTATTTTCATGATAGCTATTACTTGTCAGAGTGGGAGCGATGTCATGTTCTCCGCCTTGATTATAACCATGACCACGTTGGATGATTTTAGGTTCAAGTCCTCCGCCTTGATAGGCTCTGATTGTTGGCGCGATGCCATCTGTTTCGTAAACCACCCCACATTGATTAAAATTGGGTTGCAATACCCCAAATTGTTTTATAGTATTGCTTTTTATGGCTATCTTCTGCCCTTCTCCCTTGTTCGTTGTGAGTGTAGGAGCTAGGCCGTCAGCTTGATAGACTTCTCCATTCATGCCATTTCCAGATGGATTTACGTTGCCAATTTTCATGACTGATTGGCTACTAGTTGGCTGATTTTCTCCACTGAGAGGAAATAAGAATCTGGAACGGTATCTTCTAGAATGTCCGATAATGAACACACGTTCCCGATTTTGGGGGACTCCGAAATCCTTGCTGTTAAGCACTTGCCATTCCACATCATACCCCAATCCGTCCAAGGTTCTGATGATGGTTTCAAATGTAGCCCCCCCGTCATGATTGAGGAGTCCTCTGACGTTTTCAAGGAATAAATATTTAGGCCTGAGAATAGATGCAAACCTGCAGATTTCAAAGAACAAAGTTCCTCGTGTATCTTCAAAACCTCGTCTAGCTCCCGCAATTGAGAAAGCCTGGCATGGAAATCCTCCACAGATAACGTCCACACTTCCGATCCCTCGAATAAACTCATCTGATACTGTTGTGATGTCATGTAACTCTATTTCTCCTTCTGTGTTGTGGATTGCTTTATAGCTCGCTCTTGCGAATTTGTCAATCTCACAAAATCCTATACATTCATGACCAGCGGACTCCATCCCTAAACGAAATCCACCGATGCCCGCAAATAAATCTAAAAATTTCATTCTTTTATTTTCAAAAAAATGCGACTGCCTCTGTTGTTGTGAGTTTGGCTAAATACGGGCAGTCGCTCGTCCAAGGTCACATGACCGTTTTTGACGCTTTCTAGTTCGCAGTTTTACAAGAATGCACGGCTTGTTTAATTTATTTACATTTCAATCAGGTCGTTCAGAGTGACGACTGCATCTAATTTTTTCTGGCTTCTGCAGTAGTCACAATGTCCGCACTTCTTAGGCTTCTGTTTGCCCTGGATCACGTCCCAAACTTCGACGATTTCAGACTTGATTTTTTCCAAACCTTCACCCAGCCATTCATCATCGATTTTTAGGATTTCACGGTCTGGAACGGCTTCCTTGCTGACCGCTACGATGTAAGGTCTAAAATCATTGCCTGTCATTTGTTTTAAGAGTTCACGATATAGACCAAGTTGTCCGTGATACCCAAAATTCAAAATGTTGTTGACTGCAGCGGGAACTCGTTTTTTAAGTTCTGCGCTCCATTCTTCAGAGTAGATGGACTTCATGGTTTTAAGATCCACAAAGTACCCACGACTTAGATTTACACTATCAAGCTTACCTTTGACTGGCACGCCTTCAATTTCGCCATAGACAATCAATTCTTTTTGAACTTCATCCGATGAGTAACCGTGATACAAACGGTTGAACCCTTCATCGTCTTTCAGGCTTTCAATCATCTTGTCGCCGATTACAAAGTCAGATTTGAGGTTTCCTTTATTTTTCCCAGTCTTGGCAAGTAGCTTCTCGCCATTTTCGTCCATGAACTGCTGATGCGCTTCTGGGCTTTCAAAGTAACTGTGAACGTAGTTACCGAGTAGGAGAGGTGTCTCGTCCTTCTCTTCTACCCACTGGCCACTATCAAGGGCAAATGCCTTCGCTTGGCATTGCTGATACCGTTTAAACCGTGAGTTGGTCAACCAGCTTGTGTCCTGGTAATAATTCTCTTGTGTTAGTTCTTCCATGGATCCTACTCCTTCACATTGATGGTGTTGCCTTCAAACAAGCTGACCTCTTCCAAAACTTCGCCCGTTTCTTGATCAAAATCTGGAACTTCATCTGCTGGGTAGCTTGTATCTGTGGTCGTCAACTCCTGGTTGATAACCTCTTTTTTTGGTTTTTCAGTCACTTCTTCAGAAGCTCCAAGGATACTATCTAATGTTTCAGCCTCTTCTATCACTGGTTCAGCTTCTTTCATTTGACGATCATTGTCGTACTCGTCAGCAATTGTGTTATTGATTGCTCCAGCGAACAAGTCGCTGTCATTGCTTGTGTTGATAAACATTTTGGCAGCTCGGTTGATAACCGTACGCATGGCCATCTGGTCAGGGAAGTCGATTTGGACATTTTTCGTTTTCGCCTTAGACCATGACTTGTCAATTTGTTTTTTAGTCATGACTTCAAAGAACTCTTCCCCATCAGTTCGAGTGATGATGCAATAAGCAGCAATTATTGGATTATCTGCGTTCTGCCAATCTGTCTCATGTTTGACTAACTTCTTACGCCCGTTTTCAACTGATACCTCTAGCGTATCCCCTTCGTAGACAACATTAGCAGTAACGTCTTTCACCTCTTGCAAATCTTTAGTAACTTTAATGGTCCCAAAATAAGACATTCTCAATTGGACGTCAGAGCCATATTTGATAAAGTAACATTGCTTTTTAGCCGGGCTTAGTCCTTGGGTTACCATTTCTAATAATGCGTTATAAACGCTGTCTTGAGTGCATTGTTGGAGCAAATTTCCACTGTTGGAGTTTTTTAGAGCATAATATGCCGAACTCAGTGCATTGCTAACGCTATAATTCGGTGCAATCAGGAGCCCTTCTCCCTTCATCGCTTCGATTCGTGTTGCAACATTTGATGTAACTTGCTTCTGTGTTAGTTCGTTTGTCATTTTGTCTTTCTCCTTAAATTTTAAATTGTGTAAAGCTCTTCGCCTGTTTCATCGTCACAAATTCCTAGACCACCTAGCGCTCTATAATTTTGTGCAACTTGGTTCCAGTAGCTCATATTTTGATAGTATGTTGACTCTGATATTTGTTCGTAACTCATTTCTTTCTTCCTTTCGTTTTCTTCAAATTCCAATTTTCACGCTTCAAGCGTCTGTTTTTGTTTTGCAATTTCAAAATTATGTCTTGTTGTTCGTTGATGATTTTCCCAAGTTCTTGGCCAAGATGGATATACTCGGCTCTCCATTTGTCGATTTCTTCGTGTAGTCCCTGGATCATATTTCGTCACCTACATAGCGATACTGCCCACAACCAATATATACATACTCGCTCGGGTCGAGTTCTTCTCGTTCTTCAGGTGGCTCCATCATATCCCTGTCATAGTTAAAAAATCCGTCCATCTAATTGGTCCTCGTACTTTCTCCAAAGTTTAGAAATCTCCTTCAGGTACTTTTTGATGTCGTGTTTTTTGTACCACTTCAGGCGCTTTCGTTCGTTGACGTTTACGCATGGATAGAGCTTGCTCTCAATCTCTAGTATTGTCATCTTCTTCTTGCTCCACTTCTTCGCTTTCTTCGTTAATTTCAATCTTGATTGAAAGTCGCTCCATTGCATCATCCAGTGACTTGCCGTCCAAGATATCCTTCAAAACGTGGCTCACGTCATGCAGCGATTTGGCTTTAGCTCTGCCTTTTTCGCTTTCAGGCATCAATCCGATGTCTTGCATAAGCAGGAATGCCACGCTTGAGTCGTGCATTGTTTTCTGAAGTTGTTCAATTTTCTTGATCGTTTTGATTGCTTTTAGTACGTTAATCATGTTGTTGTGCTCCCTTTTGGTTTAATTGTTCTTTTTCTTTGTAGATGGCCAATCGTTGCTTCAAGTCGTAGTTTTCTTGCTTGGTGGCAAAGTGGCTCTTTTGCTCTTCAATTAGGTCGTTCATAAGCTCGATTGCGACTGCTCTCCAGTCAAGATTGATTGCCTTGAAAAAACTCTCATGGTTGAGTTTAAATTTAGTAAATAGTTTCATGGTTACACCCCCTCATAAAATGGCTTGATAATGTTGTAGTATGAATGACCTGCTGGGATTGTATACCCTGTCAAGTCATCAATTACGGAACCGTCAGCCATGATATTCACGATTTGTGGTTTCCATTGCTCTTTTTTATTTTTCATGTTATAATTTCCTTGAATAATTTTGTTGAGCGCCTGATTGCCGTCAGGTGCTTTTTTGCTATCCCCTTTTCTGCTATAATGAAACCAGAAAGGAGGGTTAAAAATGTCATTTGATAAAAATATAGCTGATAAGATCCTAGAGTTTGCTAAGCTAGAACCGACTGTCCCAGTAGGCACTTCTCATGATTTCCGTTCTGAAGAGTTTGATCAAGATGATTTTAGAGATACCGCCAAGAAACTAATCTCAACTGGTCAAATTTCAGGACATCTTGAGGAGGATTTCTCAGGATTCTATATCGCATTCAGATTGTAATTTCTGAATTTCAGCAATCACTGTCGCATCAATTTCCATTACATCTGGAATCGCTGTGATGGTGATTTTTGGTTTCTTATCCGCAGGCATTTCTAGTTTAAAATCAATTACCCCTCTGCCAAGCTCCCAGTCATTGATTTTTACTGAATAACCTGAAGAATTAAGAGATTGACCCTCAGTAGGTTCTTGTTTGGGTTTAATACTTAGTTTTAATTGCTTCATGTTTGCTCCTTTCCCATTTTTGCAAAGTCCTAAATTAGAAATTTTTAAATTTCCTCTCTTTTATTTATTTAGAGAAGTAGGACTTGTTGTTAGTTAGTATTTATTGTTATTTAATACTTGTTGTTAGTTAATATTTATTAGTGCCTTATTTTACTTATTTGTAAAATACAGATTTGTAAAATACAGATTTGTAAAAGTCGGAAATGTAAATATCAAACTGTGGATAACTTTTGTAAAGCATCCTCCAATCTCTGCAACATAATCTCAAATTGAAAATCGGTAATTTTGATATCTGAGAAGAATCTGAAAGTCTGAACTCCTCGACCTCTACCGAGGCTTTTTTTGACAACTCGCATATAACCAGCATCCTCTAGTTTTTTTAGATGACGGTCTATCATGTCACGACTAACATTTAATCGTTTAGCTATTTCCTCTGGATAGACAAGCCAGTTTTCTTTATTGCTGAGAATAACCATCAATATACCGATTGTTGCAGGTTCAAGTTCTGGATCTCTCAAAAAATCATTCTTGACCGCTGTATAATCATCCGTTGCATTTCTGAAAGATTAGTTGAACATTCAAGTTTTTAAAATTTGTCATACGCTCTCCTTTCTGTTTGTCGCATTTACGCGACTGTTTCGCTAAAAAAAATAGATAAAGCTTCGTCTTTTGAAAGACCGAGGGAAGAAACAATCAAGTTTACTTCTTGTATAGAGAAACTACCATTTTGTTTCATTTTTCTATAAAACGTACTCTTATCAATCCCAATATCTTTTGCTAAAGCCTCTTGAGTAGTATTGCGTTCGATAATTTTTCCTTTTAATTTCGATACATTTACCATATCTGCTCCTTTCTGTTTGTCGCATTTACGCGACTTGTTGTTTTAAGTATAACTGATAAAAAAGGAAATGTCAACAAGAAAATCGCATTTTTGAAACTTTTTATATTGCATTTTTGCGACTAATGTTGTAAAATTATTGTGTAATATATAATAAGGGGTAAAAAAATGAATGTCGGAGAAAGAATAAAACAACGTCGAAAAGCGTTGAAAATGTCTGCGGACGAGCTTGCAGAAAGTGTAGGTGTCTCTCGTTCTACTATTTTTAGGTACGAAAAAGGAGATATTGAAAAGGTTGGACCTGAAGTATTAAAAAAAATCGCTGACAAATTAAATGTATCACCTGGAGACTTGATGGGATGGGAAGACAATCAACAAGAATTGAAAATCCCAACCTCCCCGTTGGTTCACAAAATTACTGAAAAGGTTATCAAACTATCAACTCCGAGAAAACAAAAGGTTCTTAACTACGCTAACGAACAATTGAAAGAGCAAAATAATAAAGTAATCACAATTGAGGAAAAGCTTTTTGAATACCGTGTTTTTGAAAAATTGGCGGCTGGTAATGGTTACTCTTATTTTAACGACGGAAACTATGATACTGTTTTTTATAATAAAGATTTAGATCATGATTTTGCCTCTTGGGTTTTTGGTGACTCTATGGAACCTAAGTTCCAAAACGGAGAGGTTGTACTCATAAAAGAGACTGGTTTTGATTATGACGGAGCGTTTTATGCCATAGATTGGGATGGCCAAACGTACATCAAAAAAGTTTATCGTGAACTTGATGGATTGCGTTTAGTATCGCTTAATCCAAAATATAAAGATAGGTTTGCGCCTTACGACGAGGACCCTCGCATTATTGGAAAAATTGTTGGTAATTTCATGCCTGTCGAGAACTGATAAAACAAATTGATATTTTAAAGAAGGGTGACGTATGAGCTTTTTGACAAATTTACTAAATTCTTTTAAAAAACCAGTGAACATTCCTATTATAGATAATACAAAAGAGAATGATAACTCATTACAAATAGGAGATATCATCCTCTTATACTGGATTGAAAACAGTCTTCACGATGATTTCCCAGCATATTTTGAATATGATTATCACATCAATCCACAACTGCATCGCAACAAACTGATTAGTATGGGGATGTTAGAGTTTCAAAAATCACAAAAAAGCTTATTTAAACTAAAAGTTATAGAATTAAAAGAAATCTTAAAAAACGAATCACTGCCAACGAGCGGTAAAAAAGATAAACTTGTCCAGAGAATTATGGATAACTTTGATATTTTAGAAACTAGAATACCACAAGCCCTCTGTCTAACAGAATTAGGCGAACAATTATTGCTAGAAAATCAAAATCTAATAAAAGCGCATCAGGACCAATATATCTCTGCTGTAGAGTATAAAGATTATTCAATGAGATTCCCTGAAGATTCATACGATAATATTAAAATTAAAATCTTGGATGACCATATGGTAAAGAACATACGCGATCAACATTTTGGACTAGTAAGAATCAACAACCTTGCATTAGGAGATTTATATCAAAAACAAAAAGAATATAAAATAGCTTTAAAATATTTTATTAAAACAATGCTATTTGATTGTTCTGGCCTCAAAAACAGCTACGAATACCTACCAAATCCCATCTATACGCAGCCAATGTTGAATAGCTTTATAATTACAGAGCTTCGGAATATCTCAGACAAGTGCGATTTAGACGACTATAATAACGCATTTGAAGTTGCAAAGAAAGAAATAAAATCGCTGAGGAAGAAAATTTTTCTTACAGAAAAAGATTTTAATTTTATAAAGCACAATCTTTTAGTTGAAGATCTTGATATTATCGAGACTTATCTTCAAAAATACAGTAAATTCACTTATGACTATTACAACTAAAAAAAGCCCCACACTCGCAAAGTTTGGCGACTCTGAGTGTGAGGCAAGATGTATAGTAAAAGGCATTAAAAGGCCCGTTTTACTATACCCATTTTATCAAAAAGGGGGTATAAAAGCAATGAAAACAACGAATAAGGTGGCAATATATGTCAGAGTGTCTACCACTTCCCAGGCAGAAGAAGGTTACTCAATCGAGGAACAAAAAGACAAACTGGAAGCCTACTGCAAAATCAAAGACTGGAGTGTCTACAAGGTATATACCGATGGTGGTTTTTCAGGTTCCAATACAAACCGTCCAGCAATCGAACAACTGATAAAAGATGCTCAAAAAAAGAAATTTGATACAGTTCTGGTTTATAAATTAGACCGACTAAGTCGAAGCCAGAAAGATACACTCTATTTAATCGAGGAAGTCTTTATAAAAAATGGCATCGAGTTTTTAAGTCTTCAAGAAAACTTTGACACTTCTACTCCATTCGGTAAAGCCATGATTGGACTGTTGGCCGTGTTCGCTCAACTGGAGCGTGAACAAATCAAGGAAAGAATGCAGCTTGGTAAGTTAGGACGTGCTAAAGCTGGAAAATCCATGATGTGGGCTAAGACCTCCTATGGGTATGATTACCACAAAGAAACAGGCACCATGACCATCAACCCAGTCCAGTCACTAGCTATCAAATTCATCTTTGAGAGCTATCTATCAGGTAGGTCTATCACTAAGCTCAGGGATGACCTTAATGAGAAGTACCCAAAACCGATACCGTGGAACTACAGAGCTGTCAGAGTGATATTAGATAATCCTGTGTACTGTGGCTATAATCAATTTATGGGAGAAATCTACAAAGGCAATCATGAGCCTATCATTTCAAAAGAAACCTATGACAAGACACAGGAAGAACTAAAGTTCAGACAAAGGACGGCACTTGAAAACTTAAATCCTCGGCCATTCCAGGCAAAGTATATGCTTTCAGGTATTGGCCAATGTGGCTACTGTCTAGCTCCCTTAAAAATCATAATGGGTGTAAAGAGGAAAGATGGCACTAGATTTGTAAAATACGAGTGCCACCAAAGACACCCTAGAAAAACAATCGGAGCCACTACCTACAATGGCAACAAAAAATGCGACTCAGGCTTTTACTACAAGGATGACCTTGAGGCTTATGTCTTGCAAGAAATAAGTAAGCTACAAGTCGATAAAGAGAGCTTTGAGGGGCTATTTAAGGCGAAGAAAGACGAGATAGACCGAAAGGCCTACGAAAGACAAATAAACGAGCTGACGGGCAAAATAAGCAGGTTAAACGACCTTTATATTGACAATCGCATAACGTTAGAGCAACTACAAGGAAAATCGGCTGAATTCCTAGAAATGCGCTCAAGGTTGGAAATTGAGTTGGAAAACGACCCTGCACTTAAACACAACGAAAAGAAAGAGGAAATGCGTAGGATCCTGAAAAAAGGAGATATTTACAAAATGGACTACGAGATGCAAGCAAGCGTGGTACGGTCACTGATTAGCAAGGTACAGGTCACGGCAGAATGTATCAAAATTTTGTGGAGAATTTAAAGAATTTTAGTATCCCTCATTTCGATCAGAGTAAAAGCTTTTACCTTTGCTTCTTTTAATTTCATCATCATTTTTTTCATCTAAAAATTTACCTCCATATTTTGATACATTGGCAGCAACATGGCCGCATACAATAAAACGATAAGTAGGGCTACAAAAATAAAGACCAGTGGTTGAACTAAGTTCATAGTCCTATTAACTCGGGTAAAGAATGATTCCCACGTTTTTTCCGCATAGATTTCCAATTCACTTCCCAACTTGGATTTGACCTCTCCATATTCAATGATTAATCCCAACTCTCTTCTAAAGAAGGGATAATCTTGAACAACTTTAGAAAATTCATGACCATTTTGTAATGACTGAGATAAATCCAAACCAATTTCATTAAAAAGTGGATTTCCCTGCTCCTGCATCATCTGGAAAATCTGTGACAATTCTAATCCTTGTCCAATCATATTTCCCCATTCTCTAGCATAATAGGCCGTCAGATAATACTGAATAAACACACCGATAAAAGGAATTCTAGCTAGAAAAGAAAAGACTTGTATCTTCCTAGATTTTCTGTAGAAAATCAATCCTGTTAAAAATGCGAGTGCTACTACTAGAGTAAGTCCAAGAAAAATATGTGGTAGATTGCTAATCACTAGGGTAGCTATGTTACTACTATCCAGTTGGGGCAAGAGATAATTTCGCAAACCCAACATAATCACCAATAAGAAAGCTAACAAAATGACTGGATAGGTCGCAACTTCAATTAACTTCTTCTTCACCTTAGCAAGATTATCCAAATATTCTTCAATTTTCCCCAAACTCAAATGGAGATTTCCATGAACTTCAGCCAAAGAAAGTTGCGTGACAATCGCACTCGAAAAACCTAAATTCCCCATCATTTCCGAGAAAGATTTTCCTTTCGATAGTCCTAGGCGCATCTGTGAAACATATTCCTTCTCCAACAAAAGACTTCTATCAAGAAAGGAAATGATTTCTACCAAGTGAAAACCACTCGAAAACAAATTATTAAAGAGAGTAATGATTTTCTTCTGCTTACTGGTAGCTAATTTTCTCCGTTTCAGCTTGAAGGGCAGTGATATGTCCGTCTTTAAGAAGCTGATCAATTTGCTCATTCCACTTTTCTGCCTGGTGTTCTGAATAATTTTGGTTTGCAAAATCAATAATTCCTCCTCCCACGATTAGTCTCTGGTAGCAAACACCTTGTAAAACAACTGCGAGTTCATCTTCACTGACACCAAGTTCTAAAAGACGCTCATAGACCCCACGAATACTCTTTGCATGAATGGTCGAAAACACTGTAGCTCCCGTTAAGCTCGCTCTTACAACAGCACGAGCCGTTTCGCTATCCCTGATTTCTCCAATGATTAAAAGATCTGGGCGGTGGCGCAGAGAAAGTTTTATCAAGTTTTCATAGCTCAGTCCAATAGCTTCATTGAGTTGTAATTGCAGCATCTCTTCTTGCTTAATCTCGACTGGGTCCTCAATAGACATAACCTGCTTACCCTTGAACAATGACTTAGCTAATTCATGCATTAAGGTAGTTTTCCCACTTCCTACAGGGCCTGCAAAAAGATAAAGGCCGCGTTGCCTAAAGCCCTTTTCCAGTTCCTTAAGGTCTTGAAACCAGAAGCGCAACTCTTGTTCTTCATCGTGCAAAAGGCGAATAACTAAACTCTCATGACCACGATAATCTCCTACCGTCGATAAGCGTAGTGAAGAAACCTTGCCATCATGCTGATAATCACAGGACCCAAGCTGACTACGACGCTTTTCTCCAACATTCATCCCCGCAACAAATTTAAAGTGACTAATAACTGCTCCCAACTTTTCAAAGTCATAGCTATTAATCAAACGCCTTTCATCTCCTATTCGCATATGCAACTCATAAACCTTATCCTTGGGAATAAAATAGATATCCTGAGCTCCATCCTTTTTTGCGAGACTAATCAATTCTTGTGCAAGTGCTTGTACCATATTCCCTCCTCAGTTTATTATTCGAAGAAAATACAAAAAAAGAACAACTTCATTAAAAAGTTGTTCCATCTTTTTTGATGCGACACGTTCGGTGGATTTCTAAACCAGTTTGTTTTTCGTAACCCGGTCTGAATTTTTCGTCTGGTATAACTTGACCATCTTCCAGTAAAGCTAGCGAATGATACTGTTGCAGAAACTCATCACATTCCTCACACCAACGCTTATCCTCCGGATCCCAAAATATGGTCATTAAGTCTCCTCGACTCTTATATAGTGGAATTTTCTTTTCCAGTTCAAACCAGCAAGATTTATAATACTTCAAAGCGTCATAGTAGTTTTCGAATTTCTTACTACTAATGACGTCTTCTTCCCATCCTTCTATGAACCACCAAGGCTCAAAATCCCCATACATTTCTATAACTCGATACATAGTTTCATTTCCTTTGTATGGTATATTATAGCGAATTTTTTTGCACAATGAAAGAAATTTGCTCGTTTTCAGTAACAGCCATAAAGACTTTCTAATTTACGAAATCACACAAGAAATACAGCTAACAAAAAAACAGCAACTAAAACCAGTCACTGCTTTATGTTTCTAAGCTTGATAACGTTTTTCCCCATCAAGATAAGTTGCTACCAATTCCAAATCTTTATCAAGAACGATAAAGTCAGCATCGTAACCTTCACGGATTTGTCCACATACATCATCAATGTGAACTGATTTTGCTGGGTTGAGACTGGCCATCATGACTGCTTCATGAGGATTTGCAATACCCCATTCAACAACATTTTTCAAACCGTCTTTAAGTTTGAGAATAGAACCTGCCAAGTTCCCTGTAGATTTAAGACGAGCAGTCCCATTTGCAACCACAACTGGGAATTCTCCCAACATATAGTCACCATCTTGTAAACCACCAGCTGTCATACAGTCTGTAATAAGAGCAATATTTTCAGTACCTTTTTGTTTAAGAAGAATATCACAAGCTTTAGGATCCACATGATGACCATCGCAAATCAACTCTGCGTAAGTATGAGGCAATTCATACATGGCACCAACCATCCCAAGTTCACGATGAGTCAAACCACGCATACCGTTATAAGCATGTACCCATACACTTGCTCCAGCATCAACAGCTTTTTTAGCTTCATCAAATGTTGCATTAGAGTGACCAAGAGCAACCGTTACACCTTCTCCAGTAATAGTACGAACAAAGTCTTCTACACCTTCACGTTCTGGAGCAAGCGCAATCTTATTAAGAAGGCCATTAGCAGCTTTCTGCCAAGCACGAAACTCATCCATTCGAGGATCCTTCATGTAAGCTGGATTTTGAGCCCCCTTATACTTTTCAGTAAAATAAGGACCTTCAAAATAAATACCACGAATCTTAGCACCAGTAGCTTCTTGGTAACGAGCCCCAATATTCTCAGTTACTGCTAATAACTGCTCATATGAAGATGTCAAAGTTGTTGGTAAAAAGCTTGTAACACCAGTACTAAGAAGCCCTTCACTCATAGTATGAAGCGTACCTTCAATATTATTGTCCATAACATCGACACCACCAAAACCATGAATATGAGTATCCACAAGACCAGGTGCAATACTATAACCACTATAGTCAATAATTTCAGCACCTTCAGCTACTTGATCTACATGCTTACCAAATTTTCCATCAATAAGTTCTAAGTAACCACCGCGACGAACACCATGAGGATAGAAAAATTGATCAGCTTTAATATATTTAGGCATAATGATAACCTCCGTATACAATTTTCTAATATTTATTATGTCAAATACATTATAAACCTTTATAAGTAATTTGTAAATGGTATAGACCTATCATAGTTAAAAATAATGTGAAATAATTGAAGATTTAGTAAAAATAAAGTAAAAAATGTTTACTAGATAAAAATAATTATTTAAAAAAATAGTAATTTTAAGTAACTCTGAGAGAAAAATTGGAGGAAAAATAAAAAAACAAGGTTCAAAAACCTTGTCTTTATTACTATACCGGCGGCCGGGGTCGAACCGGCACGTCCTTGCGGACACTGGATTTTGAGTCCAGCGCGTCTGCCAATTCCGCCACGCCGGCAAATAGTAACTGGGGTAGCTGGATTCGAACCAACGCATGAGGGAGTCAAAGTCCCTTGCCTTACCGCTTGGCTATACCCCAATAATATAAAATAGGCGAGTGATGGGGATCGAACCCACGCATGCCAGAGCCACAATCTGGTGTGTTAACCACTTCACCACACCCGCCATACTATTAAACACGGGCAGTAGGAATTGAACCCACACTGAAGGTTTTGGAGACCTTAGTTCTACCTTTAAACTATGCCCGTAGAGGATGGAAGGGGAGGGATTCGAACCCCCGAACCCGAAGGAGCGGATTTACAGTCCGCCGCGTTTAGCCTCTTCGCTACCCTTCCGTATGATTTTAAAAAATGGCGCGAGACGGAATCGAACCGCCGACACATGGAGCTTCAATCCATTGCTCTACCAACTGAGCTACCGAGCCAATATTGCGGGAGCAGGATTTGAACCTACGACCTTCGGGTTATGAGCCCGACG
>NZ_JASHCL010000002.1:0-380772 GCF_047464155.1 Streptococcus infantis | reverse complement strand
TTACTCAGAGTTAAGTGACGATAGCCTAGGAGATACACCTGTACCCATGCCGAACACAGAAGTTAAGCCCTAGAACGCCGGAAGTAGTTGGGGGTTGCCCCCTGTGAGATATGGAAGTCGCTTAGCTTTTATCCGCCATAGCTCAGTTGGTAGTAGCGCATGACTGTTAATCATGATGTCGTAGGTTCGAGTCCTACTGGCGGAGTTCTTAAACGTTCTAAGGAACGTTTTTTTGTTTTTTCAATATACTTATTGAATTTTTTTTTACCTTTTTTTCATCTATTCTTACTTCTTTCGTTTATTTGAAGTTCGTTTAGCTTGAAATTTTTATTATACAGGATTAATTACCTTTTTAATTAGCCTTTCTGATAGACTAGTTTTATCAATAAGAAAGGTTTTTTATATGCTTCAAAAGTATTATGATTATTGTTTTATTTTTCTCAAACAGATTGAAGGGGAATATGCGTTACTTTTTCAGTCTAATGATGATTGGGAATCGTTTCATTTAAAATTCTTACTTTATTATTTAGTTCGTTTCAGAATAAAGGATGAGAAAGACTTTATTTTCTGTCACTTTCGGGCAGCTTATCGTCTTTATCTTAATCATTTACTTGGAAATAATCTATATTTTTGTTATTAAATGTATTCAATTTTTATTTATTACGAACGTTATTTTACAAACAATAAAAAATATATAGAAAATACTAGATATTGTTAAAATTTTAATTTAGAATTAATGGAAAACCCTAATCTTTTCTAGTGTTTATCCTTGATTAAATAGTATTTTTTTCTTATAATGAATTGTAAGATATAATTGTGGGTGAGATTCCCACCATGTATATGAGAAAGGACGAGCCCTTAGGCTCAGACGAAAATTTATTATGACTTCAGTTGTTGTTGTAGGTACCCAATGGGGTGATGAAGGTAAAGGAAAAATTACAGATTTTCTATCAGCTAATGCGGAAGTGATTGCTCGTTACCAAGGTGGTGACAATGCAGGTCACACGATTGTTATTGATGGAAAAAAATTTAAGTTACACTTGATTCCTTCTGGAATTTTCTTCCCAGAGAAAATCTCTGTAATTGGAAACGGAATGGTTGTAAACCCTAAATCTCTTGTGAAAGAATTGTCTTATCTTCATGAGGAAGGTGTTACAACAGATAATTTACGTATTTCTGATCGTGCGCACGTTATTTTGCCTTATCATATCGAGTTAGATCGCTTGCAAGAAGAAGCTAAGGGTGATAATAAGATTGGTACTACAATTAAGGGAATTGGTCCAGCCTATATGGACAAGGCAGCTCGTGTTGGAATCCGTATCGCAGATCTTTTGGATAAAGAGATTTTCCGTGAACGTTTAGAACGCAATCTTGCTGAGAAAAATCGTCAATTTGTAAAATTGTATGATAGCGAACCTATTTCATTTGATGATATTTTTGAAGAATATTATGAATATGGTCAACAAATCAAGCAATATGTAACAGATACTTCTGTTATCTTGAATGATGCACTTGATAATGGCAAACGTGTTCTCTTTGAAGGAGCTCAAGGCGTCATGTTAGATATTGACCAAGGTACTTATCCATTTGTTACTTCATCAAACCCTGTGGCTGGTGGTGTGACAATTGGTTCTGGAGTAGGTCCAAGCAAGATTGACAAGGTTGTAGGTGTTTGTAAGGCCTATACAAGTCGTGTAGGAGATGGTCCTTTCCCAACTGAGTTGTTTGATGAAGTGGGAGAACGCATTCGTGAAGTAGGTCATGAGTATGGAACAACTACTGGTCGTCCACGTCGTGTGGGCTGGTTTGACTCAGTTGTTATGCGTCATAGCCGTCGTGTTTCTGGTATCACAAATCTCTCTTTGAACTCTATCGATGTTTTGAGTGGCTTGGATACAGTAAAAATCTGTGTAGCTTATGATCTTGATGGTCAACGTATTGATTACTACCCAGCTAGTCTCGAACAATTGAAACGTTGCAAGCCAATCTATGAAGAATTGCCAGGTTGGCATGAAGATATTACTGGAGTACGTACTTTGGAAGATCTTCCTGAGAATGCACGTAACTATGTACGTCGTGTTAGCGAATTGGTGGGTGTGCGTATTTCAACATTCTCAGTAGGTCCTGGTCGTGAACAAACAAATATTTTAGAAAGTGTTTGGTCATAGGAGATTTTTTAAGATTTGTTTAAGACAGGTCGGATATACTATAGACAGTTACAAGAAGACCTCCTAACTTGTTGTAACAAATTTCCTAAACTTTTCTTTTTCATAATAATCTCCC
The DNA here is from genome assembly GCF_047464155.1 of Streptococcus infantis. Taxonomy (GTDB): domain Bacteria; phylum Bacillota; class Bacilli; order Lactobacillales; family Streptococcaceae; genus Streptococcus; species Streptococcus infantis_U. The sequence continues at coordinate 378,489 of NZ_JASHCL010000002.1, read as the reverse complement.
TATAAAGTCACCGCATTCGGTGGCTTTTTTGTCAGCTTTTAAGTCATATTTAGGTGGCTTCTTTACTTTTAAGACAAAGAAAAAAACAGTGGGACAGAAATCTTTAGACCAACTCTCGATTTGGTACACCCAGATCTGTGAGGTTTCAACATTTGGGTAAATTGGTTAAAGTTGTGAATTGAGAAAAGAAGTTTTGGTAAAAAAACTTTTTGAATTCTCAAATACCAACAAATCGTTCAATTTGCCATCACATCAAAGGCGCATAACTAAGAAAAAATGAGGTTGGAATTTCTGATTCCAGCCTCTTCAGTGAACTATTTTCTTGAGAATTTGTAAGTTAGACAAACTTGAATTTTTTCTGAATCAGCTTACTTGATTATCTGATTTATCACTTTGAAATTGCTTCATTTCGTGCATAAAAGCATCTGCTTTTAGTTTGTCTGTGATGATACTGACACTGACTAGCTTATTTAGTTTTTTTTCATGTCCTTCTAAAAAAATAGGATTTCTAATTTTTATGCTTAACTTTACGCAATTAAAAGGACGCTTTTTAATGGTTATTTGTTCGATATCTTGAAGTCCAAATTGATAATGTAATAGGCTGTGGCCTCTACTGCTATAGGTATAATACTGAACAATATTGTTTTTATAAATTTCTATTTTTACTCCATTTATGAAGAGATAATACCCCATAAACCATATAAGGAGGGGAGCATAAATCAGCGCTACCGCCATAACAATTTTGTCTGCAAAATCAGTATTGTAAGTCATCAGACGCTTCAGAATCCAGAGAATCATAACAGATATAGATATCATGGATGGTCCCCCTACTCTATTAAATGTATCTTTATATGGAAACATCAAGGTAAGTTTTGGTTCATCCTGTAAAAATTCTAATTGCATTAGTTACCCTTTCATCTTGTTTATTATTTAAATCTCAGGATAATCATCTCTTGGAGACTTATAGTTAAAAATCTTCCGACAGATCTGGACATTCTGTATCACTTGTATCCATTACTCTCAGTTCATGATTCCTAGTGTTTCTCTAAATTTTGCTACCATTATACTCTTTTTATAACATTATTTCTACAAACCAGAGATTGAATACTATCTAAAGTTGGTTTCTGCAAATATTATAGAGCTCTTTTTTTGTCTAGGAAAACATGCTATAATGATAGAATTGATAGCTAGGAAGAGAGAAGAGATGAATTACACGCTTGAAGAAAAAGAAGCTTTTATGAGAGAGGCCTTAAAAGAGGCAGAGATTGCTTTAGAACATGATGAAATCCCGATTGGTTGTGTGATTGTCAAGGACGGAAAAATCATCGGGAGAGGCCATAATGCGCGCGAGGAATTGCAACGAGCAGTCATGCATGCAGAAATTATGGCTATAGAGGATGCTAATCTGAGCGAAGAGAGTTGGCGCTTGCTGGATTGTACGCTTTTTGTGACCATTGAGCCTTGTGTTATGTGTAGTGGAGCAATTGGTCTCGCACGGATTCCAAACGTGGTCTACGGGGCTAAAAACCAGAAATTTGGCGCCGCTGGGAGCTTGTACGATATTTTGACAGATGAGAGGCTCAATCACCGTGTGGACGTTGAAACAGGTGTTTTAGAGAATGAGTGCGCAGAGATTATGCAAGACTTTTTCCGAAATCGACGGAAAAAATAATTTCTCTTTAAAAACAGAAGGGAATGTGGTATAATAACTAGTGGAGCAACAGTTCTGCGTGAAGCGGGTCAGGGGAGGAATCCAGCAGCCCTAAGCGATGTGGATTGTGTGCTCTTTTTTCGTGCTTTTTTCGAATAAATAAGATAAAATAGCCTAGAATATAAGATTTAAAAAGAGGGAAAATATGAAAATTCGTGGTTTTGAATTAGTTTCTAGTTTTACAGATGAAAGTTTATTGCCCAAGCGTGAGACAGCTCACGCAGCTGGTTATGATTTAAAGGTTGCAGAACGTACTGTGATTGCTCCAGGAGAGATTGTTCTCGTCCCAACGGGTGTTAAGGCCTATATGCAACCGACTGAAGTGCTCTATCTTTATGACCGTTCCTCTAACCCTCGCAAAAAAGGCCTAGTTTTAATCAACTCTGTGGGAGTCATTGATGGAGACTACTATGGCAATCCAGGAAATGAAGGCCATATTTTTGCTCAGATGAAAAACATTACCGATCAGGAAGTCGTCCTTGAAGTTGGCGAACGTATAGTTCAGGCTGTCTTTGCTCCTTTCTTAATTGCAGATGGGGATGAGGCAGACGGCGTGCGGACTGGTGGATTTGGGTCAACAGGGAAATAGAGGAATAAAATGGCAGACTATTTATTAGTTGTAGACATGCAGTCAGATTATGTTGCTGTAGGAAAAGCATATCATGAAGAACTGACTGCAGCTGTAAATGACAAAATTGCTACCTATCCTAGCGACCGAGTTATCTATATTCTCAATCGTTTTTTCTGGGAGAGAAAAGATAGAAAGAAGAAATTTGCGACCGGCCTGCTGGTTGTATCTTCTCGTATTTTTGAGAAGCGTCGGGCTTCTTGCTTTACTAATCCAGATTTAAAAGATTTTTTAGAGGGAAACGGTGCTAAAAGCATAGAGTTTATAGGGGTAGATGGCAATGGATGTGTCAAGGCTTCCATTTTGGCAGCTGTTAAGGAGAATTATCAGGTTTCTGTCGATTTGTCTGCTGTCGGAGTTGCCAACCAGAAGAAATTCTCTAAAACACTGAAGCAGTGGCAAGATTGCGGAATCAAGATTGGATAGTTTTATGGGGATCTTAATATGAAGATTATCTTTGTCCGTCATGGGGAGCCAGATTATAGTATGCTTGATAAACTTGAAAATCCGCAACTCTATAGTGGTTTTGGTCGTGATTTAGCACCATTGACAGGAAAAGGTCTCAGTCTAGCAAAAGAAGTTGCTAAAACTGCATGTTTTGGAAAGGCAGAGATTATTATTTCATCGTCTGTGACGAGGGCCTTAGAAACAGCACATTATATAGCAGTTGAAACAGGATTGGACTTGATTGTGGAGCCGTTTTTTCATGAGTGGCGTCCAGACATAGATGGCACTAACTCTGATTTAACTAGTGTATTGGTAGCTCATGAATATTATCTAAAACATCAAGGAGGTTTATCTGAAGATTCTCCTTATCGCTATGAAACTGATCTAGAGATGCGTCATCGTTTTTTAAGAGCTTTGGAAAAATATAAAAATTATAAAACTATTATCATTGTAACTCACGGAATGCTCATGCGCCAATTTGTACCAGACGAGAAGATTGATTTTTGCCAAGTGATCGAGTGTGAGATAGAGATATAGAAAGAAGCGCAATGAATGAGCTATAAGGATTTTCAAGCTTTTACCGCAGAGAATTGTCAAGGGTATAAGAAGGTGTATGAGATCAGTATTGGAGGATTTCTTTACCTAGCATTTCTCCCTGATGCCTATCATAAAATTCTCTGTATTTCCTCAGACTACATCTCAATCATTGATAGCGAAAATGGGCAAGTAACACCGATAGACGGAGATTACGATGAGGTAGAGTTAGTAGCCATGTGTGAGGGCTATGATTCTCCTATCCCTATCGCTGGTCAATATGGTGGAAGTCTCCCTCTGGATAATGGCAAAGACATCAGAGTGACAATGGATAAAGACCAATCTGAAGAATATCCAATTTTAACCATTTATTGGGAAAAAGATAAGGAAGATAGAAGTCAAATCTATAAAGGTTATTTACCCTATATTTTTGGATTTAGCCCTGATGGTCAGTATTATATCCATGCTGATGATGGCGGGCTTACTGTTTTGAAAAGAAATAGTCATTAATATAAAAATTAATAAGAGATTTTAAAATGAGAGGATTAGAATTATAGCAAAGAAAAAAGCGACATTTGTGTGTCAAAATTGTGAATATAATTCACCTAAGTATTTAGGACGCTGTCCAAACTGTGGAGCCTGGTCTTCTTTTGTAGAAGAAGTTGAGGTCGCAGAAGTCAAAAATGCGCGTGTCTCCTTGACAGGTGAGAAAACCAAGCCTATGAAATTGGCTGAAGTAACTTCTATTAATGTCAATCGAACTAAGACTGAGATGGAGGAGTTTAACCGAGTGCTTGGTGGCGGTGTGGTGCCAGGAAGTCTCGTCCTCATCGGTGGGGATCCAGGTATTGGAAAATCAACCCTTCTCTTACAAGTATCAACCCAGTTGTCTCAAGTAGGAACAGTTCTCTATGTTAGTGGGGAGGAGTCTGCTCAACAGATTAAACTCCGTGCAGAGCGCTTGGGTGATATCGACAGTGAGTTTTATCTCTATGCTGAGACCAATATGCAGAGCGTTCGTGCAGAAGTCGAACGTATCCAGCCGGATTTCCTTATCATCGATTCGATTCAGACCATTATGTCTCCTGAAATTTCAGGGGTACAAGGCTCGGTTTCCCAAGTACGTGAGGTGACAGCTGAACTCATGCAGCTGGCCAAGACTAATAACATTGCCATCTTTATCGTTGGTCATGTAACCAAGGAAGGAACCTTGGCTGGTCCTCGTATGCTGGAGCATATGGTGGATACCGTGCTTTACTTTGAAGGGGAACGCCACCATACCTTCCGTATCTTGAGAGCAGTCAAAAACCGTTTTGGTTCGACAAATGAGATTGGAATCTTTGAGATGCAGTCAGGTGGATTGGTTGAAGTTCTTAATCCTAGTGAAGTGTTTTTGGAAGAACGCTTGGATGGAGCGACTGGTTCGTCCATCGTTGTGACTATGGAAGGGACGCGGCCTATTCTTGCTGAAGTTCAGGCCTTGGTTACACCGACTATGTTTGGGAATGCCAAGCGCACGACAACAGGGCTTGATTTCAATCGTGCTAGTCTGATTATGGCTGTTTTGGAAAAACGTGCAGGGCTTCTCTTGCAAAATCAGGATGCCTATCTCAAATCAGCTGGTGGTGTCAAGTTAGATGAGCCTGCCATTGACTTGGCAGTTGCAGTTGCTATTGCTTCGAGTTACAAGGATAAACCAACCAACCCTCAGGAATGTTTTGTGGGAGAGTTGGGCTTGACTGGAGAGATTCGGCGTGTGAATCGTATCGAACAACGAATCAACGAAGCTGCTAAGCTTGGATTTACAAAAATCTATGTACCAAAGAATTCTTTAACTGGAATCAAGCCACCTAAGGAAATTCAGGTGATTGGGGTGACGACTATTCAGGAAGTCTTGAAAAAGGTGTTCTCTTAATAGTTATGGTCAGTTTTAGATGACTAATTATTTTATTGCTAACAATTATTAAAACAAGGAGGAATTTCTGATGAAATTTTCTATGGACAGTCACATGCAGTTTCCTTTGGTAGAGTTGTCGCTCAACCAAGGAGAAACAGTCTTTATCCAGCGTGGAAGCATGGTCTACCATACGCCTAATGTAAGTCTCAATACCCAGCTCAATGCTAGCGGTTCTGGCTTGGGGCGCTTTGTCAAAGCTGTAGGGCGTTCAATGGTTTCTGGTGAAAGTACCTTTATCACTCAAGCTGTTGCTGAGTCTGACAACGGGAATCTTGCTTTAGCACCAGATACTCCTGGTCAAGTGATTGCTCTTGAGATAGGTGAAAAGCAATATCGATTGAATGATGGAGCCTTTCTAGCTCTTGATGGTACAGCTTTCTATACAATGGAGCGCCAGTCTATTGGGAAAGCTCTGTTCGGAGGGCAAGGCGGTCTCTTTGTGATGACTACTCAAGGTCAAGGAACTCTTTTGGCCAATGCTTTTGGTTCGATTAAAAAAATTGAACTACAAAACCAAGAAGTAACGATTGATAATGCTCATGTGGTGGCTTGGAGCCAGTCTTTGGACTATGATATTCACCTAGAAAATGGTTTCTGGCAGTCTATTGGTACAGGCGAAGGAGTGGTGAATACCTTCCGAGGTAGCGGTGAGGTCTATGTACAAAGTCTCAATCTTCAAAGCTTTGCAGGCTCACTTAACAAGTATATCCAAAAAGGTTCATAATAATAAAAAAACTAGGACAGAAACCCAAGCTAGACGCTGGATGTATCTGTCCCAGTTTTTTTATATGAAAGTTGACAGCTGACAAGACAAAGAAAAGATGGTATGATAGGGGATAAATAATTTGGTGTTCAAATTATCTGGCAGACTAGAAAGTGAGTTGTCATGTCCTATTTTGAAAATTTTTTAAAAGCCAATCAAGCTTATGTAGAACTACACGGAGATTTGCATTTATCCATTAAACCCAAGACCAAGGTTGCAATCGTAACTTGTATGGATTCGCGTCTACACGTTGCACCTGCTCTGGGGTTAGCTCTGGGAGATGCCCATATTTTACGGAATGCGGGTGGTCGAGTGACAGAGGATATGATTCGTTCACTTGTAATTTCCCAACAACAAATGGGGACAAGAGAAATTGTGGTTCTTCATCATACAGACTGCGGGGCTCAAACCTTCAATAACGAGGATTTTCAAGAGCACCTAAAATGTGAATTGGGAGTTGATGTATCTGGGCAGGACTTTTTACCGTTTCAAGACATCGATGAGAGTGTCCGAGAGGATATGAAGTTGTTGCGAGAATGTCCATTAATTCCAGATGATGTCATAATTTCAGGAGCTGTTTATGATGTAGATACAGGTAGTATGAGAGAGATATACTAACTTTCTATTGAAAAGCTTCTGGAGTAGCATGAAGTAGGATGAGAAGGTTGACAAGTTTTACCTTTAATATCACTAATATAAAATAGTATAAGATAAGGGTATAAAAGTCTACACTTGTCTTATTTTTTATTGAAAAATCAAGAAAAAAGCGCTACAATGGTAGATGGAAAATGTTGTGAAAAAATACAAGTGATACATAAATACTGGAGGAAATCATGTCTTTTTCTGATTTAAAGCTGTTTGCCCTTTCTTCAAATAGAGAATTGGCAGAGCGTGTGGCGCAAGAAATTGGGATAGAATTGGGAAAATCGACTGTTCGTCAATTTTCAGATGGAGAAATCCAAGTTAATATTGAAGAATCTATCCGTGGGAAACATGTCTTTATCTTACAATCAACTAGCTCACCTGTAAATGACAATCTACTAGAGATTTTGATTATGGTTGATGCTTTGAAACGTGCTAGTGCAGAATCTGTCAACGTTGTGATGCCTTACTATGGTTATGCACGTCAGGATAGAAAAGCTAGAGCGCGTGAACCAATCACTGCAAAACTCGTTGCAAATATGCTTGAAGTAGCTGGAGTAGATCGTTTGTTGACAATTGATTTGCACGCTGCGCAGATTCAAGGATTCTTTGATATTCCTGTTGATCACTTGATGGGTGCTCCTTTGATTGCGGACTATTTTGAGCGTCGTGGTATGGTTGGTTCTGACTATGTCGTTGTCAGTCCAGACCACGGTGGTGTCACTCGTGCTCGTAAATTAGCAGAGTTCTTGAAAACTCCAATTGCCATTATCGATAAACGCCGTAGCGTAGACAAGATGAATACTAGCGAAGTGATGAATATCATTGGTAAGGTTGAAGGTAAAACTTGTATCTTGATTGACGATATGATTGATACAGCTGGAACTATTTGTCACGCAGCAGATGCCCTTGCTGAGGCAGGAGCTGTTGAAGTTTACGCAAGCTGTACGCACCCAGTTCTTTCAGGGCCAGCTATGGACAACATCCAGAAATCAGCGATTAAAACATTAGTTGTTTTGGATACTATCTATCTTCCAGAAGAACGTTTGATTGATAAGATTGAACAAATTTCTATCGCTCATCTCCTAGGAGATGCGATTGTACGTATCCATGAAAAACGTCCTCTTTCTCCATTATTTAGTATCGAGAAAAAAATCTAAACTTCCACTTGAATAAACGAATTTCCTAGCCTAATTTTCTCTTGCTAGGAAATTTTTTGTAGCCAAAAACTGCAAGCCTTTTCAAAATATGCTATACTGATGAAAAGGAGGGTTTTATGACTCAAGAATTTATTAATCCAAGTGATGGTGTGGTCCGTCAGTATCTAGCAACCAGTAAAACTCTAGCTGTAGTAGGCTTATCCGATCGTGAGGAAACAACTAGCAATCGAGTGACTAAAGAAATGCAGGCTCGTGGCTATAAAATCATTCCAGTTAACCCTAAAGCTGCAGGTGACGAGATTTTGGGAGAAAAGGCTTATGCTAGTCTAGCTGAAATTCCTTTCCCTGTAGATATCGTTAATGTATATCGTCGCAGTGAATTTTTACCTGATGTAGCACGAGACTTTCTCAAGGCGGATGCCAAGATTTTCTGGGCACAACTAGGACTTGAAAGTTTGGAAGCAGAAGAAATCTTGCGTGCTGGGGGATGCGATGACATCGTGATGAACCGTTGTATTAAGAGAGAACATACACGTTTAATTCTTGAACAATAAAAAGGTAGCCTTTAGGCTACCTTTTTTCTTAGAAAATACCAATGAAGGCTTGCATACCAAGACTAGTCAGGATGATGGCAATCCAGCAAAGGGCTCCAAGAAGAATGGATTTTCCACTGGATTTGATCATAGCAATGAGATTGGTTTTGAGACCAATAGCACTCATAGCCATGATGATGAGAAATTTGGAGAGTTGCTTGAGAGGAGCAAAGAAGTTATTGCTGACACCAAAAGAAGTAAGGACGGTGGTTAGCAGAGAAGCTAGGATGAAGTAGAGAATGAAAACGGGGAAGATTTTTTTAAGCTTCACTCCTTGGTTGTTGCCTTGTTGACGGCTTTGCCAATAGGAGAGGAAGAGAGTAATAGGGATAATAGCTAGGGTGCGTGTCAGTTTGACAATAGTGGCAGATTCAAGAGTGTTGGTATGGTAAAGACTATCCCAGGCACTAGCAGTAGCTGTCACAGAGGAAGTATCGTTGACCGCAGTACCCGCAAAGAGAGCAAAACCTTCGTTAGAAAGATGGAGCCAAGAACCTAGAGTTGGGAAGATAAGAGCTGCCAAGACATTGAAGAAGAAGATAACAGAAATGGCTTGGGCCACTTCTTTTTCCTTGGCGTGAATAACAGGAGCAGTCGCTGCAATGGCAGAACCGCCACAGATAGAAGATCCAACTCCAATCAAGGTAGCTAGCTTTGTATCTAGGTCAAAAAAGCGCTGGAAGAGATAGGCAACAATCAAGGCTATAGAAATAGTAGATAGGATGACAGGAAGTGAGGATTTTCCTACTGCGAAAACTTGAGAGATATTGAGTCCAAACCCAAGCAAGATAACAGCATACTGAAGCAGTTTTTTTGAGCTATAAGTTAAACCGGCATCCAGTTGTTTATAGGGCGTGAGAAAGGGGTGGAGAATCATTCCGATAAAAATGGCGAAAACAGGTGCTCCCACAACAGGCAGAAAGCCTCCTAAAACCCAAGAGATGATTGAGATGATCAGACAGGCTAACAGTCCTGCCCAATTTTTTGATAGAAATGACATAAAAACCTCCGAAAATAAGCACTTCTTATTATAATCTTGTCTGTCAGAAAAGTAAAATAGAAAGTGGGAATAAGGTTGCAAATAAACGGAATTTTGCGGTCAGAGAGCTTTTGTAGTATAATAGATATATGTTCTTTGATCAAGGAGGATATATATGGACTTAACCAAACGATTTAATAAACAATTAGATAAGATACAAGTTTCCTTGATTCGTCAATTTGACCAGGCTATTTCAGAGATTCCTGGTGTCCTGCGATTGACCTTGGGAGAACCAGATTTTACAACGCCAGATCATGTCAAGGAAGCTGCAAAGCGAGCCATTGACCAAGATCAATCCTACTATACAGGGATGAGTGGTTTGTTGACATTGCGTCAGGCGGCGAGTGAATTTGTAAAAGAGAAATATCAGCTAGACTACAATCCAGAGAATGAAATATTGGTCACAATTGGTGCGACAGAGGCTCTTTCAGCTACTCTGACAGCTATTTTGGAGAAAGGAGACAAGGTTCTTTTGCCAGCTCCTGCCTATCCAGGTTACGAGCCAATAGTCAATCTAGTGGGTGCAGAGATTGTCGAGATTGATACGACTGAAAATGGTTTTGTCTTGACTCCTGAAATGCTAGAAAAAGCGATTTTAGAGCAAGGTGACGAACTCAAGGCAGTCATTCTCAACTATCCAGCTAATCCGACAGGGATTACCTATAGTCGCGAACAATTGGAAGCCTTGGCAGCTGTTTTACGTAAGTATGAGATTTTCGTAGTCTGTGATGAAGTCTACTCAGAATTGACCTATACAGGGGAAAATCATGTGTCTTTGGGAACTATGTTAAGAGATCAGGCAATTATCATTAACGGTCTTTCTAAATCCCATGCCATGACAGGTTGGCGTTTAGGTTTTATCTTTGCACCAGCAAACTTCACAGCTCAACTCATAAAGAGTCATCAGTATTTGGTTACTGCTGCGAATACTATGGCTCAACATGCTGCGGTAGAAGCTTTGACAGATGGTAAGAACGATGCAGAACCCATGAAGAAGGAATATATCCAACGTCGGGACTACATTATCGAGAAAATGACTAATCTTGGTTTTGAGATTATCAAACCAGATGGGGCTTTTTATATCTTTGCTAAGATTCCAGCAGGCTATGATCAAGACTCCTTTGCTTTTCTGAAGGATTTTGCCCAGAAGAAGGCTGTTGCCTTTATCCCTGGTGCTGCCTTTGGTCAGTATGGAGAGGGCTATGTTCGCCTATCTTATGCAGCTAGCATGGAAACCATCAGAGAAGCTATGAAACGACTTGAGGAGTACATGAGAGAAGCATGATTCAATCGATTACGAGTCAGGGTTTAGTACTTTACAACCGAAACTTTCGAGAGGATGATAAGCTTGTTAAAATCTTTACAGAACAGGCAGGCAAGCGCATGTTTTTTGTGAAGCATGCTGGTCAATCCAAACTAGCTCCGGTTATTCAGCCTTTAGTCTTGGCCCATTTTCTCCTAAAAGTCAATGACGATGGACTTAGTTATATAGAAGATTATCATGAGGTGAAGACTTTTCCGAAAATCAATAGTGACCTCTTTGTTATGGCTTATGCGACCTACGTTGCGGCCTTGGCAGATGCGAGTTTGCAGGATAATCAAGAAGATGCTCCCCTATTTGCTTTTTTGCAAAAGACTTTAGAGCTGATGGAAGAGGGTCTGGATTATCAAGTTTTGACCAATATTTTTGAAATTCAAATATTGACACGTTTTGGAATCAGTCTCAACTTTAATGAGTGTACCTTTTGTCATCGTGTGGGGCAAGCCTTTGACTTCTCCTTTAAATACGGGGGTTGTCTTTGTCCCGATCATTACCATGAAGATGAGAAACGATGTCACTTAAATCCCAATATTCCTTATCTGCTCAATCAATTTCAAGCCATTGATTTTGAGACTTTGGAGACTATCTCACTTAAGGCCGAAATCAAGCAAGAATTGCGTAAGTTTATGGACCAGATTTACGAAGAGTATGTTGGAATTCACCTAAAATCAAAGAAATTTATTGATTCCCTAGCAGATTGGGGACAACTACTGAAAGAGGAAAACAAATGAAAAAAATCGCAGTAGATGCAATGGGTGGTGATTACGCACCTCAAGCCATCGTTGAAGGTGTTAACCAAGCCCTAGCTGACTTTTCAGATATTGAGATTCAACTTTACGGAGACGAAAGTAAAATCAAGCAATATCTAACAGCTACAGAACGTGTCAGCATTATCCATACAGATGAGAAAATTGACTCTGACGACGAGCCTACAAAAGCTATCCGCAAAAAGAAAAATGCTAGTATGGTCTTGGCTGCTAAGGCTGTTAAAGATGGAGAGGCAGATGCAGTTCTTTCTGCAGGAAATACAGGTGCCTTGTTGGCAGCGGGATTCTTCATCGTTGGTCGTATCAAAAATATTGATCGACCTGGATTGATGTCAACATTGCCAACTATAGATGGAAAAGGCTTTGATATGCTTGACCTTGGTGCTAATGCAGAAAATACCGCCCATCACCTTCATCAATATGCAGTCCTAGGCTCCTTCTATGCTAGAAATGTTCGTGGTATTGAAAAACCTCGTGTAGGTTTGCTTAATAACGGGACAGAGAGTAGCAAGGGAGATCCACTCCGCAAGGAAGCCTATGACCTATTAGCTGCTGACGAGAGTCTGAATTTCGTCGGAAATGTGGAAGCGCGTGATTTGATGGATGGTGTTGCAGATGTAGTCGTAACCGATGGGTTCACGGGAAACGCTGTGCTCAAAGCTATTGAAGGGACTGCTATGGGTATCATGGGCTTGCTTAAAAATGCTATTGTAGGTGGCGGTCTTAGAGCCAAGCTAGGGGCTTTCCTTCTTAAGGATAACCTCAGAGGTTTGAAAAAACAGCTCAACTATTCAGATGTTGGAGGTGCGGTTCTGTTTGGTGTTAAGGCACCAGTAGTTAAGACTCATGGCTCAAGTGATGCCAAGGCTGTCTATAGCACAATACGCCAGATTCGTACCATGCTTGAGACAGATGTAGTTGCCCAAGCTGCGCGTGAATTTTCAGAGGAATAAGGAGAACAATATGACAGATCAACAAATTTTTGACCGTATCGTAACCATCATTCAAGAGCGTCAAGGAGAAGACTTTGTCGTTACTGAAAACTTGAGTTTGAAGGATGATCTGGATGCTGACTCTGTGGATTTGATGGAATTTATCCTAACAATTGAGGACGAATTTGGAATCGAAATTAGTGATGAAGAAATCGACAACCTCAACAGCGTCTCAGATGTATTAGCAATTATTAAAAATAGAACATAAGAAAAAGCAACATGCTAGGCATGTTGCTTTTTTGATTGTGTGGAGTTTGAATGATTATGGTCTGGTTATCTAAATAGTCTGATTTGATTTTTTTCTAAACGTTTTAGAACGAAGAATACGTTTACGTTCGTAAAACATTTGATTTCTGCTTGTTTTTGTGTTAGAATGAGGCCAAGTAATACGAAAGGCGAATAATAAAATGTCCATTAAACTTATTTATACGGGAAAAGCTAAAGATATCTATACTACAGAAGACGAACATGTGATTAGGTCCGTTTATAAGGACCAGGCTACCATGCTGAATGGTGCTCGTAAAGAGACCATCGAAGGCAAAGGTGTGCTCAATAATCAGATTTCGTCTCTTATTTTTGAAAAATTGAATGCTGCGGGTGTGGCTACTCACTTTATCGAACGTATCTCTGATACCGAACAACTTAACAAGAAAGTTACCATCATTCCTTTGGAGGTTGTGCTTCGTAACGTGACTGCGGGTTCTTTCTCAAAACGTTTCGGTGTTGAAGAAGGTTTGGACTTGAAAACTCCAATCGTTGAATTTTACTACAAAAATGATGAGTTGGATGATCCATTTATCAATGATGAGCATGTGAAGTTCTTGGATATTGCCAATGATGAGCAAATTGCTTATATCAAGGAAGAAACACGTCGTATCAATGAATTGTTGAAAGATTGGTTTGCACAAATTGGTCTTCGTTTGATTGACTTCAAATTGGAATTTGGTTTTGATAAGGATGGCAAGATTATCTTGGCAGATGAATTTTCACCAGACAACTGCCGCCTTTGGGATGCTGAAGGGCACCATATGGACAAGGATGTCTTCCGTCGTGATCTTGGTAGCTTGACAGATGTTTACAAGGTCGTTTTAGAAAAATTGCAAGGATTGAAGTAACTTGTTTGAAACGGAAAACCTTCGTCTTCAAGAGCATGTTTGAATAGAAATAAAGGAAATAAAATGGATAAACGTATTTTCGTTGAGAAAAAAGCTGATTTTCGTGTGAAATCGGACTCTTTAGTAAAAGAATTACAGCATAATCTTCAGTTGAAAACCTTGAAGGATCTTCGTATTGTTCAAGTTTACGATGTCTTTGGTTTGGCAGAGGACTTGTTTGCGCGTGCGGAGAAACATATTTTCTCTGAGCAAGTGACTGATACTGTTTTGGACGAGGCTACGGTTCATGCTGATCTCGAGAAGTATGCTTTCTTTGCTATTGAAAGTTTGCCTGGTCAATTTGACCAACGTGCGGCATCTTCACAAGAAGCTTTGCTTTTGCTTGGTAGTTCAAATGATGTAACAGTGAATACAGCACAATTGTACTTGGTTAACAAGGATATTGATGCGAATGAGTTGGGAGCTGTTAAAAACTATCTCTTGAACCCAGTGGATTCTCGTTTTAAAGATATCACTGTTGGTATTGCGAAACAGGATTTCTCTGAGTCCGACAAAACTATTCCGACTTTGGATTTCTTTGAAACTTATACGGCAGAAGATTTTGCACAGTATAAGGCTGAGCAAGGATTGGCCATGGAAGTGGATGACCTTCTCTTCATTCAAGATTACTTCAAGTCTATTGGGCGGGTGCCAACTGAGACTGAGTTGAAGGTCTTGGATACTTACTGGTCTGACCATTGTCGTCACACCACTTTCGAAACTGAGTTGAAAAACATCGACTTCTCAGCATCTAAATTTGAAAAACAATTGCAGGCGACTTATGACAAGTATATTGCCATGCGTGATGAGTTGGGACGTACAGAAAAACCTCAAACCTTGATGGATATGGCCACTATTTTTGGCCGTTATGAGCGTGCTAATGGTCGTTTGGATGACATGGAAGTGTCTGATGAAATCAATGCCTGCTCAGTTGAAATTGAAGTGGATGTCAATGGTGTGAAAGAACCATGGCTTCTCATGTTCAAGAACGAAACTCACAACCACCCAACGGAAATTGAACCATTTGGTGGAGCGGCTACTTGTATCGGTGGTGCCATTCGTGACCCATTGTCAGGGCGTTCCTACGTTTACCAAGCTATGCGTATCTCAGGTGCTGGTGATATTACAGCTCCGATTTCAGAAACTCGCGCTGGTAAATTGCCACAACAAGTGATTTCTAAAACAGCGGCTCACGGTTATTCTTCATACGGTAACCAAATTGGTCTTGCAACAACTTATGTTCGCGAATACTTCCACCCAGGTTTCGTTGCAAAACGTATGGAGCTAGGTGCAGTTGTCGGTGCGGCTCCTAAGGAAAATGTGGTCCGTGAAAAACCTGAAGCAGGTGATGTGATTATCTTGCTCGGTGGTAAAACTGGACGTGATGGTGTCGGTGGTGCGACAGGTTCATCTAAAGTTCAAACGGTTGAATCTGTTGAAACAGCTGGTGCTGAGGTTCAAAAAGGGAATGCCATCGAAGAACGTAAGATTCAACGTCTTTTCCGTAATGGGGAAGTAACACGTCTGATTAAGAAATCAAATGACTTTGGTGCTGGTGGTGTCTGTGTGGCTATCGGTGAATTGGCTGATGGTCTTGAAATTGATCTAGACAAAGTGCCATTGAAATACCAAGGTTTGAACGGTACAGAAATTGCCATCTCTGAATCTCAAGAACGTATGGCCGTAGTGGTTCGTCCAGAAGATGTAGATGCCTTCGTTGCAGCATGTAACAAAGAAAATATTGATGCTGTTGTTGTTGCGACAGTGACTGAAAAACCAAATCTTGTCATGCACTGGAATGGTGAAACCATCGTTGATTTGGAACGTCGTTTCCTTGATACAAACGGTGTACGTGTGGTTGTAGATGCTAAGGTGGTTGACAAGGATGTCAAGCTTCCAGAAGAACGTCAAACATCTGCTGAAACCCTTGAAGCTGATACTCTTGAAGTCTTGGCTGACCTTAACCATGCCAGTCAAAAAGGTTTACAAACCATCTTTGATAGTTCAGTTGGTCGTTCAACAGTCAATCATCCACTCGGTGGTCGCTACCAAATCACACCAACGGAAGCTTCTGTACAGAAATTGCCAGTCCAACATGGCGTGACAACAACTGCTTCTGTTATGGCGCAAGGATTCAACCCTTATGTAGCAGAATGGTCTCCATATCATGGCGCTGCCTATGCAGTAATCGAAGCAACAGCTCGTTTGGTTGCTGCTGGTGCCAACTGGTCTAAGGCTCGTTTCTCTTATCAAGAATACTTCGAGCGTATGGATAAACAAGCGGAGCGCTTTGGTCAACCAGTAGCTGCTCTCCTAGGTTCTATCGAAGCTCAGATTCAACTTGGTTTGCCATCTATCGGTGGTAAAGACTCGATGTCTGGTACCTTTGAAGAATTGACAGTACCACCAACCTTGGTTGCTTTTGGGGTAACAACTGCAGATAGCTGTAAGGTTCTTTCTCCAGAATTCAAAGCTTCTGGTGAAAATATTTACTACATTCCTGGTCAAGCTTTGGCACAAGAAATTGACTTTGATCTTATCAAGTCTAACTTTGCTAAGTTTGAAGCCATCCAAGCTGACCATAAAGTTACGTCTGCATCAGCGGTCAAATATGGTGGTGTGGTTGAAGCTCTTGCCCTTGCAACATTTGGTAACCATATCGGTGCTAACGTCGAATTAGATGACTTTGACACTAGCTTGACAGCTCAATTGGGTGGATTCGTCTTCACATCGCCTGAAGAAATTGCAGGTGTTGCCAAGATCGGACAAACAGTAGCTGACTTTACACTTACTGTCAATGGTGTAAGGCTTGATGGACACAAACTTGACAGTGCCTTCCAAGGTAAATTAGAAGAGGTTTACCCAACGGAATTTGCACAAGCAACTGAGTTGGAAGAAGTACCTGCAGTGGCATCAGATGCTGTGATCAAAGCTAAAGAAACAGTTGAGACTCCAGTGGTTTACATCCCAGTATTCCCAGGTACTAACTCTGAGTACGATTCAGCTAAGGCTTTTGAAAAAGAAGGTGCAAAAGTCAACTTGGTACCATTTGTAACACTGAACGAAGAGGCTATTGTCAAGTCTGTTGACACCATGGTTGACAATATCGAAAAAGCTAACATTATCTTCTTTGCAGGTGGTTTCTCAGCAGCAGATGAACCAGATGGATCAGCTAAATTTATCGTGAATATCTTGCTCAATGAAAAAGTACGTGCAGCCATTGATAGTTTCATCGAAGGTGGTGGTTTGATTATCGGTATCTGTAACGGATTCCAAGCCCTTGTTAAATCTGGTCTTCTTCCATATGGTAACTTTGAAGATGCAAGTAGCACGAGTCCAACCCTCTTCTACAATGATGCTAACCAACACGTGGCTAAGATGGTGGAAACACGTATTGCCAATACGAACTCACCATGGCTTGCGGGAGTAGAAGTTGGTGACATCCATGCTATCCCAGTATCACACGGTGAAGGTAAGTTTGTCGTGACAGCTGAGGAATTTGCAGAGCTTCGTGACAATGGTCAAATCTTTACCCAATACGTTGACTTTGATGGTAAACCAAGCATGGATTCTAAATACAATCCAAATGGTTCTGTTAATGCGATCGAAGGTATCACAAGTAAGAACGGTCAAATTATTGGTAAGATGGGTCACTCAGAACGTTTCGAAGACGGTCTTTTCCAAAATATTCCAGGAAATAAAGACCAGCACCTCTTTGCATCAGCAGTTAAATACTTTACTGGAAAATAAAAGGTATAAAAAATGACATACGAAGTAAAATCTCTTAATGAAGAATGTGGTGTTTTTGGTATCTGGGGCCACCCAGATGCTGCCAAATTAACCTATTTTGGCCTCCATAGTCTTCAGCACCGTGGTCAGGAGGGGGCAGGGATCCTCTCCAATGATCATGGACAATTGAAGCGTCATCGAGATATGGGGCTTTTATCAGAAGTCTTCAAAAATCCTGCTAATTTGGATAAATTGACAGGAAGTGGAGCTATTGGACACGTGCGTTATGCGACTGCGGGAGAAGCTTCTGTAGACAATATCCAACCTTTCCTCTTCCGTTTTCACGATATGCAGTTTGGTTTGGCTCACAATGGGAATCTGACCAATGCAGAATCTCTCAAGCAAGAATTGGAACAAAGAGGGGCAATCTTCAGTTCAACCTCTGATTCAGAAATCTTGGCTCACTTGATTCGTCGTAGCCACAATCCAAACCTGATGGGCAAAATCAAGGAAGCACTCAGTCTTGTCAAAGGTGGTTTCGCTTATCTCTTGATGTTTGAAGATAAGTTAATTGCAGCGCTTGATCCAAATGGTTTCCGTCCTCTGTCAATCGGGAAAATGGCGAATGGAGCAGTTGTCGTTTCCTCTGAAACCTGTGCCTTTGAAGTCATTGGTGCTGAGTGGATTCTTGACGTGAAACCAGGCGAGATTGTCATTATTGATGATAATGGCATCCAGTATGACAGCTATACAAACGATACTCAGTTGGCAATCTGTTCCATGGAGTATATCTACTTTGCCCGTCCTGACTCGAATATCCATGGTGTCAATGTCCATACGGCTCGTAAGAGAATGGGAGCTCAATTGGCACGTGAGTTCAAGCATGAAGCCGATATCGTAGTTGGTGTGCCAAATTCCTCACTCAGCGCAGCGATGGGCTTTGCGGAAGAATCAGGGTTGCCAAATGAAATGGGTCTTATCAAGAACCAATATACGCAACGGACATTTATCCAACCAACTCAAGAATTGCGTGAGCAAGGGGTTCGAATGAAACTCTCTGCCGTTTCTGGTGTCGTGAAAGGCAAACGTGTGGTCATGATTGATGACTCGATTGTGCGAGGAACAACATCTCGTCGTATTGTCCAACTCTTGAAAGAAGCGGGGGCATCAGAAGTTCACGTTGCCATTGGGAGTCCTGCTCTTGCCTATCCATGTTTCTACGGGATTGATATCCAGACACGTCAGGAGTTGATTGCGGCTAATCATACCGTTGAGGAAACTTGCCAAATCATTGGTGCGGATAGCCTGACTTATCTTTCGATTGATGGCTTGATTGACTCTATTGGGATTGAAACAGATGCGCCAAATGGCGGTCTCTGTGTGGCTTACTTTGATGGAAAATATCCAACTCCTCTCTATGACTATGAAGAAGAATATCGTAGAAGTTTGGAAGAAAAAACGAGTTTTTACAAATAAAATTCCCCATTGAAGGAAAAGGAATAAACAAATGACAAATAAGAATGCATACGCTCCACGTCTCACTACTGACTAAAAGCTAAAGCATTTGTCAGTAGACGCTTTGTCCTATGGGACCAAAGCTAGAGACCTGACTAGTATTTTTAGATAAAATAATTGTTTATCTAAAAATACGTCGCATTCTTTCTCAAAAAAAAGAAAAGGATTAAAAAATGACAAATAAGAATGCATACGCTCAATCGGGTGTGGACGTTGAAGCGGGTTATGAAGTTGTTGAACGGATCAAAAAACACGTGGCACGTACAGAACGTGCAGGTGTTATGGGAGCTCTTGGTGGTTTCGGTGGTATGTTTGACCTTTCAAAAACAGGTGTCAAAGAACCTGTTTTGATCTCAGGGACAGATGGTGTTGGTACTAAGCTAATGCTGGCCATCAAGTACGACAAGCACGATACTATTGGGCAAGACTGTGTGGCCATGTGTGTCAACGATATCATTGCTGCAGGGGCAGAGCCTCTTTACTTCTTGGACTATATCGCAACTGGTAAAAATGAACCAGCTAAACTAGAACAAGTTGTTGCTGGTGTGGCTGAAGGTTGTGTACAAGCTGGTGCAGCACTTATCGGTGGTGAAACGGCTGAAATGCCTGGTATGTATGGCGAAGACGACTATGACTTGGCTGGCTTTGCAGTCGGTGTTGCAGAAAAAACTCAAATCATTGACGGTTCAAAAGTAGCGACAGGCGATGTGATTTTGGGGCTTGCTTCAAGCGGTATCCACTCAAATGGTTACTCACTTGTTCGTCGTGTCTTTGCGGACTATACAGGTGAAGAAGTTCTTCCAGAACTTGAAGGCAAAAAACTCAAGGACGTTCTTTTGGAACCAACTCGTATTTACGTCAAGGCTGTTTTGCCACTCATCAAAGAAGAATTGGTGAATGGGATTGCCCACATCACGGGTGGTGGTTTCATCGAAAATGTACCACGTATGTTCTCAGATGATTTGGCTGCTGAAATTGACGAAAGCAAAGTCCCAGTTCTTCCAATTTTCAAAGCCCTTGAAAAATATGGCCAAATCAAACACGAAGAAATGTTTGAAATCTTCAACATGGGTATTGGTCTCATGCTTGCGGTTAAACCAGAGAATGTGGAACGTGTCAAAGAACTTCTTGACGAACCTGTTTATGAAATTGGTCGTATTGTGAAGAAAGATGGCGCAAGTGTGGTGATTAAATAATGACTAAAAGGATTGCTGTTTTTGCCTCTGGTAACGGCTCAAACTTTCAGGTGATTGCGGAACAATTTCCAGTAGAATTTGTCTTTTCAGATCATCGGGATGCCTACGTCCTTGAACGTGCAGAAAAGCTTGGTGTTTTATCTTATGCCTTTGAACTTAAAGAGTTTGAGAACAAGGCAGACTATGAAGGAGCCATCGTCGAACTTTTGGATGAACATCAGATTGACTTGGTTTGTCTCGCAGGCTACATGAAAATCGTCGGCCCCACCTTGCTAGCAGCTTATGAAGGCCGTATCATCAATATTCATCCGGCTTTTCTACCTGAATTTCCAGGCGCTCATGGTATTGAAGATGCTTGGAATGCAGGTGTCGACCAGTCTGGCGTGACCATTCACTGGGTGGATTCTGGCGTTGATACCGGTAAGGTCATTAAGCAAATCCGTGTGCCACGCCTTGAAGGGGATACCCTTGATACTTTCGAGACTCGCATCCACGAAACAGAGTACAAGCTCTATCCAGAAGTGTTGGAACATTTGGGAGTGGAGAGAAGGTAAGAAGGAAATCAGAGATGATTTTGCGGTAGAACTAAAGGCCATCAGCTAAGGAGAATTTATGGGGCTATTTGATTTTTTTAAGAAGAAATCTTCTGACAAAGAGAAGCCGATTGAAGATGAAGATAAGATTGTTGTTAAATCGGATGAAAAAGATGACAGTGCTCCAGGGTGGGATGCGATTGATGAAGAATTTAATCGTTTATATCCTGATCAGCCAAATCCTCGCCATTATGGAACGGTTATCAAGTATATGTTAGGTGGTCCAGATCCGCTTGATGGCATCAGTGTTTACGATGCAGGAGATTTTTGGCATTTTGTCAGCTATGGTTTGTCAGAACTATATACAAAAGAATGTGAAGATCCTGAATATAGTGGTTATGGGATTGAATTGACCTTTAAGTTAAAGAAATCAACTAACGACGAAGAAGAAATTAAAAATGGCTGTGGTTTGCTGCAGTATGTAGCAAGATATATATTTCAAACAGGTAAAGTGGTCTTGCCGGAAGAATACATCTATACGAAGCAAACAGTAGGGATTGATGCCCAGCAGAAATCTAATTTGACAGGATTCTTGACTGCTGCTGATGATTTGGCTAAGCCTCTAGATACTCTGCATGGAAAAGTGGAATTTGTGACCCTGATTGGTGCGACAGATGCCGAATTGCGAAGTGTTTACGAAAGTGAAAAAAGTAAACTTGAGGTCCAGAGATTGTTGCAAGAACTTGGAAATCAACTGACAGACTATCATCGCCAATCTCTAGTTTAACTGATATGAAGGCACCTCTTGATACAAGGAAAGGAAGAAAAATGACTAAACGCGCACTAATTAGTGTTTCAGACAAAGCGGGCATTGTTGAATTTGCCCAAGAACTCAAAAAACTTGGTTGGGATATCATCTCGACAGGTGGGACCAAGGTTGCCCTTGATAATGCAGGTGTGGACACTATCGCCATCGACGATGTGACTGGTTTCCCAGAAATGATGGACGGTCGTGTGAAGACTCTCCACCCAAATATCCATGGTGGTCTCCTCGCTCGTCGTGACCTCGATAGCCACCTCCAAGCGGCTAAGGATAATAATATCGAACTTATCGACCTTGTTGTGGTAAACCTTTACCCATTCAAGGAAACGATTCTTAAACCAGACGTGACTTACGCTGATGCGGTTGAAAATATCGATATTGGTGGTCCGTCTATGCTTCGTTCAGCAGCTAAAAACCACGCTAGCGTAACAGTTGTGGTAGACCCTGCTGACTATGCTGTTGTTCTTGACGAATTGTCAGCGAACGGCGAAACAAGCTACGAAACTCGCCAACGTTTGGCAGCGAAAGTATACCGTCACACAGCTTCATACGATGCCTTGATTGCAGAATACTTCACAGCTCAAGTGGGTGAAACAAAACCTGAAAAACTTACTTTGACTTACGACCTTAAGCAACCAATGCGTTACGGTGAAAACCCTCAACAAGACGCTGACTTCTACCAAAAAGCTTTACCAACGGATTATTCGATTGCATCAGCGAAACAACTTAACGGTAAAGAATTGTCCTTTAACAATATCCGTGATGCTGATGCCGCTATCCGTATCATCCGTGACTTCAAAGATCGTCCAACCGTGGTGGCTCTCAAACACATGAATCCATGTGGGATCGGTCAAGCTGATGATATCGAAACTGCTTGGGACTACGCTTATGAGTCTGATCCAGTGTCTATCTTTGGTGGTATTGTCGTTCTCAACCGTGAAGTAGATGCTGCGACAGCTAAAAAGATGCACGGCGTTTTCCTCGAAATCATCATTGCACCAAGCTACACAGACGAGGCGCTTGAAATTTTGACAACCAAGAAGAAAAACTTGCGCATCCTTGAGTTGCCGTTTGATGCTCAAGATGCTAGCGAAGTGGAAGCAGAATACACTGGTGTTGTTGGTGGTCTCCTCGTTCAAAACCAAGACGTTGTTAAAGAAAGTCCAGCTGACTGGCAAGTAGTGACCAAACGCCAACCAACTGAAACAGAAGCGACAGCTCTTGAGTTTGCTTGGAAAGCTATCAAGTACGTCAAATCAAATGGGATCATCGTGACCAACGACCACATGACACTTGGTGTTGGCCCAGGTCAAACCAATCGTGTGGCATCTGTCCGCATCGCTATTGACCAAGCTAAAGACCGTCTTGACGGTGCTGTTCTTGCTTCGGATGCCTTCTTCCCATTTGCGGATAACGTGGAAGAAATCGCCAAAGCAGGTATCAAGGCCATCATCCAGCCAGGGGGCTCTGTCCGTGACCAAGAATCCATCGAAGCGGCTGATAAATACGGCTTGACCATGGTCTTCACAGGCGTGAGACATTTTAGACATTAAGAAAATAAAAGGGAAGAAAACAGTTTCTTTCCTTTTTTTGCTTAAAAAGCGAAACGAAACAAGATTAAAACGAACGTTTATGGTATAATATTGGTAAATAATTCGCAAAAGAGGTTGTAAGATGAAGCTGTTAGTTGTCGGCTCAGGTGGTCGTGAACATGCCATTGCTAAGAAGTTGCTTGAGTCAAAAGACGTTGAAAAAGTCTTTGTAGCTCCTGGGAATGACGGGATGACTCTGGATGGTCTGGAATTAGTGAATATCTCTATTTCCGAACATTCTGAACTGATTGAGTTTGCAAAAGCCAACGATATTGCTTGGTCCTTTATCGGGCCAGATGATGCCCTTGCGGCCGGTATCGTGGATGATTTTAATAAAGCTGGTCTCAAGGCTTTTGGTCCGACTAAAGCTGCGGCTGAGCTGGAGTGGTCTAAGGATTTTGCTAAGGAAATCATGGTCAAATACGACGTTCCGACAGCAGCATATGGCACATTTTCAGATTTCGAGGAAGCCAAGGCATACATCGAAGAAAAAGGGGCTCCAATCGTCGTCAAGGCAGACGGCTTGGCCCTTGGGAAAGGTGTCGTCGTTGCGGAGACAGTTGAACAAGCTGTCGAAGCTGCTCACGAGATGCTTTTGGACAATAAATTCGGTGATTCAGGTGCGCGTGTGGTCATCGAGGAATTCCTTGACGGGGAAGAGTTTTCTCTCTTTGCCTTTGTCAATGGGGACAAGTTCTACATCATGCCAACAGCTCAGGACCACAAACGTGCCTACGATGGTGACAAGGGTCCTAACACTGGTGGGATGGGTGCCTATGCGCCAGTTCCTCACTTGCCACAGATCGTGGTTGACACAGCGGTTGACACTATTGTCAAGCCAGTTCTTGAAGGTATGATTAAAGAAGGTCGTCCGTACCTTGGTGTCCTTTACGCGGGGCTAATCTTGACAGCTGATGGACCGAAAGTCATCGAGTTCAACTCTCGTTTTGGAGATCCTGAAACTCAAATCATCTTGCCTCGATTGACTTCTGATTTTGCGCAAAATATCACTGACATTTTGGATAGCAAAGAGCCAGCCATCACTTGGATGGACAAGGGTGTGACACTTGGTGTGGTTGTCGCATCAAACGGCTACCCCCTCTCTTATGAGAAGGGTGTCAAACTTCCTGCCAAGACAGGAGGCGACATCATCACTTATTATGCTGGTGCTAAATTCGCTGAAAATGGCCAAGACCTCCTCTCAAACGGTGGACGTGTCTACATGCTAGTCACCACAGCCGATACCGTCAAAGATGGCCAAAACATCATCTACAATGAACTCAACAAACAAAACACAGAAGGCCTCTTTTACCGAAAAGATATCGGAAGCAAGGCAATTAGATAAAGATATAAGAAAAGGCGACGCAGTCGCCAAACCCGACAATGGTCGCCGTGGTGAAAAGACCAGAACAGTATCTGTTCTGGTCTAGGGAAAATTTGAGACCTTAGGCTCAAAGTTTAGGAATGAAACCGAAGGTTTGCTTCCGTCCCCACCACCTAAGACCATTATCAAAAAAGGAAGAAAAAGGATTAAAAATGAAACCAGTAATTTCCATCATAATGGGCTCAAAATCCGACTGGGCAACCATGCAAAAAACAGCAGAAATCCTAGACCGCTTCGGTGTAGCCTACGAAAAGAAAGTTGTCTCTGCCCACCGTACACCAGACCTCATGTTCAAACATGCCGAGGAAGCACGGAGTCGCGGTATCAAGGTCATTATTGCAGGTGCGGGTGGCGCAGCCCACTTGCCAGGGATGGTAGCAGCCAAGACTACACTTCCAGTCATCGGGGTACCTGTCAAATCACGTGCCCTTAGCGGTGTGGATTCTCTCTACTCTATCGTTCAGATGCCAGGTGGGGTGCCTGTCGCAACCATGGCGATCGGTGAAGCAGGTGCGACTAACGCGGCCCTCTTTGCCCTCCGTCTCCTCTCAGTAGAGGATCAGGCTATCGCAACAGCTTTGGCAGATTTCGCAGAAGAGCAAGGAAAAATCGCAGAGGAGTCTACAAATGAGCTCATCTAAAACAATCGGAATTATTGGTGGCGGTCAGCTTGGTCAGATGATGGCCATTTCTGCTATCTATATGGGTCACAAGGTTATCGCGCTGGATCCTGTAGCGGATTGTCCGGCCTCTCGCGTAGCGGAAATCATCGTGGCTCCCTATAACGATGTGAACGCCCTTCGTCAGTTGGCAGACCGATGTGATGTTCTCACTTATGAATTTGAAAATGTGGACGCCGATGGTCTTGATGCTGTTATCAATGATGAGCAACTCCCCCAAGGAACGGACTTGCTCCGCATTTCTCAAAATCGCATTTTTGAAAAGGACTTTCTCTCAAACAAGGCCAAAGTCACCGTTGCACCTTACAAGGTTGTGACCTCAAGTCAAGACTTGGCAGATATCGACCTATCGAAAAACTATGTCCTCAAGACGGCGACCGGTGGTTACGATGGCCATGGTCAGAAGGTCATTCGTTCGGAAGCAGACTTGGAAGAAGCCTATGCACTAGCTGATTCAGCAGACTGTGTCTTGGAAGAATTTGTCAACTTTGACCTTGAGATTTCTGTCATCGTGTCAGGAAATGGCAAGGATGTGACGGTTTTCCCAGTTCAGGAAAATATCCACCGCAACAATATCCTGTCTAAAACCATTGTGCCTGCTCGCATTTCTGATAGTTTGGCTGAAAAAGCAAAAGAAATGGCCGTGCGAATCGCTGAACAACTCAAGCTGTCTGGAACGCTTTGTGTAGAAATGTTTGCGACGGCTGATGATATTATTGTCAACGAAATTGCCCCACGTCCACATAACTCAGGGCACTACTCGATTGAAGCCTGTGACTTCTCACAGTTTGATACCCATATTCTCGGTGTTCTAGGAGCGCCACTCCCAGCAATCAACCTTCATGCGCCAGCTGTCATGCTCAATGTCCTCGGCCAGCACGTCGAGGCCACTGAAAAATATGTCACAGAAAATCCAAGCGCTCACCTCCACTTATATGGTAAACTAGAAGCAAAGCACAACCGAAAAATGGGACATGTGACTTTGTTTAGTGATATGCCGGATAAGGTTGAGGAATTTGGGAAAGGGATTGATTTTTAAGTGAAAATAGCGATTCTAGGACTTGGAGTCATCGGGACCACTTATGCCTACGCCTTTCAAAAAGCAGGTCATCAAGTGGAACACGTACTGAGAGATAGTAAGAAAAACAATGCATCTAAGGAGTTGTCAGTTGATCTGCTAGATGGTCGCTATCATTCCAAAGGTGAGAACAAGCATGATACCTATGAGGTTCATGTGGCGAAAGCTGATTCGGAATATGATTTTATTTTTCTTAGTGTGCGTCATGGGTTTGTCAAAGAAGCTGTGGAGACCTTGCGAAAAAATAATATCAAAGGTACCCTTGTTTTCTTCTGTAATTTCTGGGATACTCGAAAAGAGGTCCAAGAGTGGGCAGGGGATTACGACTATATTCTGGCTTTTCCGACAGCGGGTGGTCACATGCAGGAGGAACATTTGGATGGTGTCTTGTTTGACCATTTAATGCTCGAAGGTGAGCAGAAAGCACACATTTCTAACTATTCTGATTTGACGACTTTGCTGAGTTCTGCAGATTTGAAGTGGGAAGTTCCTCATGATATGGTCGAGTGGATTTGGATTCACATGGCGATTAATGCGGGTGTTACTTCAACAGCTGCACGTTCAGGGAATCTGGAAAATCCAGAAGAATTAGCTCTGAACTTGATGAATAGTTCTTCGGAATTATCATTGGCCATCAAGGCCATTCGAGAGGCTTTGAAAGTTGTAGAAGCACGTGGTGTAAATTTGAAGCTTTATAAAGCTGAACTCTTACCTTACAAAATTCCCTCATGGATTGCAGGAAAAGCCATGAAAATCATGTTTGCGAAAAATGAGCTGACACGAAAAATCATGACCTTACACAATGATAAACAGGATATTTTCTACTGTTGTCAAAGTGTCTATCAGACAGGTCAGGAGTTAGGTGTTGAGATGCCCATTCTGGAAGCAAATATGAAGGGGATTTCGTTTTAGGAGGTTTTTATGATTCAACTCATTGTCAACGCATTTGTTGAGAAGGACAAGACAGGAGCAGTCGTCGAAGTTTTGTATGCTGGTAGCGATCACGAAAAAGTGAAAGCTAAGTATGAAGAGCTAGTTGCACAGTATCCTGAAAACTATTTAGCTATCTATGATGTCCCGCTGGATACAGATTTGAATACATTAGATCACTACCCTTCTATGTGGATTGGAAAAGAAGAATTTGAGTAAAGTGATTGCTAGTTGCCAACTGATGAGAAACATCAAAAGAAAGGAAAATTAAACATGATCGAACGTTACTCTCGCCCTGAAATGGCGAACATTTGGACTGAAGAAAATAAATACCGTGCTTGGCTTGAGGTGGAAATCTTGGCTGACGAAGCATGGGCTGAATTGGGAGAAATTCCTAAGGAAGATGTGGCTTTGATCCGTGAAAAAGCGGACTTTGACATCGACCGTATTTTGGAAATCGAGCAGCAAACTCGTCACGATGTGGTTGCATTCACGCGTGCAGTTTCTGAGACTCTTGGTGAAGAACGTAAGTGGGTCCACTATGGTTTGACTTCTACTGACGTGGTCGATACTGCCTATGGTTACCTCTACAAACAAGCCAACGACATCATCCGCAAGGACCTTGAAAACTTCCTCAACATCATCGCTGACAAAGCCAAAGAACACAAGTTCACTATCATGATGGGGCGTACCCATGGTGTGCACGCTGAGCCTACAACTTTTGGTCTTAAATTGGCAACTTGGTACAGCGAAATGAAACGCAACATCGAACGTTTCGAGCATGCGGCTGCTGGTGTGGAAGCTGGTAAGATTTCTGGTGCGGTTGGTAACTTTGCCAATATCCCACCATTCGTTGAAAAATACGTCTGCAACAAATTGGGTATCCGTGCTCAAGAAATCTCTACACAGGTCCTTCCTCGTGACCTTCATGCTGAGTATTTTGCAGTTCTTGCTAGCATCGCAACTTCTATCGAGCGTATGGCAACTGAAATTCGTGGTCTTCAAAAATCAGAACAACGTGAAGTGGAAGAGTTCTTTGCGAAGGGTCAAAAAGGGTCTTCAGCAATGCCTCATAAACGTAACCCTATCGGTTCTGAAAATATGACTGGTCTTGCACGTGTTATCCGTGGTCACATGATTACAGCTTATGAGAACGTAGCCCTTTGGCACGAACGTGATATCTCTCATTCATCAGCTGAGCGTATCATCGCACCAGACACAACCATCTTGATTGACTACATGCTCAACCGTTTCGGAAACATCGTTAAGAACTTGACTGTCTTCCCAGAAAACATGATCCGCAACATGAACTCTACATTTGGTTTGATCTTCAGCCAACGTGCCATGCTTGCTTTGATTGAAAAAGGTATGACGCGTGAGCAAGCTTATGACCTTGTTCAACCAAAGACTGCCCAATCATGGGATAACCAAGTCGACTTTAAACCACTTTTGGAAGCAGATCCAGAAGTAACATCACGCCTCACTCAAGAAGAAATCGACGAAATCTTCAACCCAACTTACTACACTAAACGGGTGGATGACATCTTCGAACGCATCGGTTTGGGTGACTAACAATAAAACAAAAAAGCGAGATTGTATCTCGCTTTTTATTTATTCTTAATCTTTTTTCTTGCTAAGTCCATAAGCTGTGAGAGCAGCCATGAGACCTGTAGCAATCAACCATTCTGAACCTTGGCTTCCTGTCTCAGGAAGTTTATTTTCTTTTGCTACAGGAGCTGGTCCTTGAGGAAGTGCTTTGTTTTCCTTAGCAGGAACAGTTTCTGGAGCTGGTACATTTGGAATTTCTAATTTCGGTTTTTCTTCTGCAACAGGAGCTGGCACATTTGGAATCTCTAATTTTGGTTTTTCTTCTGCAATAGGAGCCGGTATATTTGGAATCTCTAGTGCTGGTTTTTCTTCCGCTACAGGAGCTAGTCCTTTTTCATCTCCCACATGCGTTACAGGAGTTCCGATTTCGATGATTTGAGCAACTGGTTCTTGAGCGACAACACTTGTAACCAATGTTTTAACTTCGCTTCCGTCAGCAGCAGTAGACACAGAATAGAAATGACTACGACGTCCCTTAACGCCTTCGGTTACTACACGAGTTTCTCCCTTAGGTAAGGCATCAGTTTCACGAGTAATAGTTGTAAACGGAATTTCTTCGTCCTCGATGACAACACGTGGTTTGGCATCTGCAACAGGAGCAACTCCTTCTTCGTCACCGACATGAGTGACTGGAGTTCCGACCTCAACCACTTGATTGACAGCTTCTTTTGTGACTTTTTCTTCAAGAACTGTTTCGGTTTCCTTACCATTTTCAGTAGTAACTGAGACGTAGATTGTACGTTCGCCTTTGGCACCTTCAGTGACAACTTTTTCTTGTCCTGCTGGAAGGTTAGGATTTTCCTTCTTAATAGTCTCAAATGGAATTTCTTCCGTTCTTGTGATTAGCTCTGGTCGGTTTTCAACGTTGGCAGCAACTTCATTTTCGTCAAGACTTCCTGAGTGAGTTGCAGCTGGTTTGAGGCCAAGTCTTGCAGCTTTAAGGTTGGCTACAAGCGTATCTAATTCAGCTTGTTTATTACGGTTGAGATTGTAGTTCAGAGCATCTTTAGCAGCCTTGAGAGCATCGAGGCTTTCTGTGCTATATCCTTCTAAGTTTTCAGGGATTTTAGCAAGTTCCTCACGTAGAGCCTTGTAGTCAGCACGGAAGTAGTCTTTGTTGTGGTCTGCAAAGGCAGTCATCAGTTCAAAGATTTCTTCTTCCTTGTACTCAGCTTGAGGTTTGTCTGCCCAGATGGCTAGCATACTACCAGTTGTTGGAAGATCGACTTCCGGATACTTGGTTGAAGCTAGTTGCTTGAATGGTACTTTTTCAGTATTTTCAATTGCTTTTGATAGAGGGTAGGCTTCGTCATTTTTATGATTGCCTAGAACATAGTACCAGTCTCCGTTAGTGTTAAGGATTTTGTAACCCTTACTTGCTAGATATTGAGGAGACGCAAGGTTGTAACCCCACCATCCTTTAGACCAATAAGAGATGATGACATCTTTATCAAACTCAACATCGTCATTATCATCGTAGTAGAAACCATCGTTAAAGGCCATTGGTTGTAGACCTTTTTCTTTTGCCATAGCAGCTAGACTATTTGAGTACTCAGCAAATTTACCATAGAGGCCATACCACTTGAGGTAGTACCAACCTTGAGCGTTAGTAGCATCGTTGGCATATTCATCTGTACCATAGTTAAAGATCTTAGTCTTGCCTGCAAAGAAGTCCATGTATTTGCCAATAAGGGCTTTTGTAAAGTTCATTGCTTCTTCGTTTTCAAGGTCCATCGTTGTTTTTGAAACTTTATCAAAATTAGCTTGAGGGTTTGCAATGCCTAATTTTTCCATAGCGACAAGCATAGCATCCATGTGACCTGGGCTATTAATAGCAGGGATGAGCCCGATACCCTTATCTTTAGCATACTGGATAAGTTCAGTAATTTCAGCTTGGCTCAGAGTTGTTCCATTTGGATCATCGTAGTAAGCTTTTGTTCCTTCAATGATGGCATTTTTTACATCGTCGCTTGCATAGGTCTTGCCGTTTGCGGTGATCGTCATGTCATCCAAAAGGAAGCGAAGTCCGTCATTTCCAAGGAGGAGATGAATGTCAGAGTAACCAAGTTCGCTAGCCTTATCTACGATACGTTTGAGTTGATCTAGAGTGAAGTATTTACGTCCAGCATCGATTGAGATAACCTTGTTTTTAGCTAGTTTTTCAACTTCGCGTTTGGCATCTTCTTCTTTTTGAGCTTCTGGAGTGAAGGTCAAGTTGCTAACGGCTTCTTGGAGTTTTGCAATTGCTTGGTCAATGCTATCTTGTTCAGCACGGCTTAGGTTGCTATCAAGAGAACGAATGGCTTTTTCAGCTTCTTTAACAGCTGCTACGCTTTCGGCTGTATAGCGACTAAGGTCTGTTGGAACTTCTTTAAGAGCTTGTTCAGCAGACTCGTAGTCGGCAGCGAAATACTCAGCGTTAGAGTTTGCGAATTGACGCATGAGCTTGAAGAGGCGAGATGGAGAGTAGCGTGCAGATGGAGTATCAGCCCAAGCAGCTACCATACCACCGATAATAGGAATATCCGCACCTTCAGTTTTTGGAACTGAAGTAATCGGTGTGCTCTTAATACCGTTCAATCCTTGGTCTAGGTTATACCAACCTTGCCCATCAGCATTACGGCCGAGAACATAGTACCAAGCATCATTCGTGTTGAGGATTTGGTGTCCTTTTTCAACTAGTAATTTAGAAGAAGCAACATCGTAACCGCCCCAGCCACCAGTCCACATAGACACGATGATATCTTTGTCAAAGGTGCCAAAAGTAGTGTCACTATTATAGTAGATACCATCATTAAAGGCCATTGGTTTAAGGCCGTGAGATTTGACGATATGAGCTAGGTCATTAGCATAGGCGATGAATTTATCATAACCCTTATCTGGGAAGCCATCTTCTGGATACCATTTATAAGCTTGAAGCACACTCCAACCTTTGGCATCAGTAGCGTCATTAGCATACTCATCCAAACCGATGTTGAAGATTTCAGACTTGCCAGCAAAGTAAGCAGCGTATTTATCAATCAAAGCTTTTGTGAAGGCAACTGCTTTTTCATTATCAAGGTCAACAGTACGTGCAGATTCTTTACCAAAGTAGTTGAAGTTAGGTTTTTCAATGCCAAGTTCTTTCATGGCGTTGAGGATAGCATCCATATGACCTGGGCTATTGACTGTTGGGATAAGTCCAATGCCTTTATCCTTAGCATAACTAATCAAATCAGTCATTTCACTTTCGGTTAAATGATTACCGTTTGGATCGTTGTAATAGGCATTGGTTCCATTTTCAACAGCACGTTTGACATCATCACTTGCGTAAGTTTTGTCTCCTACAGTTAGGGACATATCATCAAGCATGAAGCGCAAGCCATCATTTCCGACTAAAAGGTGAAGATCAGTATAGCCATAGTGTTTGGCCTTATCGATGATTTCTTTCAGTTGGTCTGGAGAGAAGTATTTACGTCCAGCATCGATAGAAACGATTTTCTTTTTAGCCAGTTTTTCATTTACTTGAGCTGCTCGCTCTGTAGCGACTGCAGGTGCTTCGACTTTAGCAACTTCTTTATTTTCTTCTTTTTCTTTTTCAGATTCTGTCTTCTTAACTTCTTCAGTAACTTCTGGTTTAGCTGGAGTTTCTTCTGCTGTGACTGGTTCTGCTACGACAGGTGCAGGAGTAACTTCAGCTTTTGGTGCTTCAGTAGTTGCTACTGGAGCAGCTGGAGTAGCGTTTTCTGTTGTTGGAGCAGTCTCGAGTTTTTCTTCACTCGTTGGTGGAGTGACTTCTCCAGTAGTTTGGACAGCAGGCTGATTATCTGTTGTAGCAGGCACAACTCCGTCGGCCGCAACAGCTTGAGCCTGAAAGGCAAAGCCGATCAATACAGAAGCTGCTCCGATTGCATATTTACGAATAGAGAAGCGCTGTTTATTTTCTGGTTTCATTAAAAAAACCTCCCCTTTTATGTTTTTGATAGCGTTTACACATGCTGACTCTATTGTATGTTCTAACTAAAATAAAGTCAAGTTTTTGAGGAAATTACTATAAAAAATAGAATAATTTATAAATTAAGATATATTTTTCTAATTTTGACTATTTTTTAGTAAAAAGGTTACTAATTATAGAATTACTTGAAATGCTATTCTCAGGGAAGGGAGCTGATGCTATAATGGGTATATAAAAAACCTGAGGCAGTTGTCTCAGGTTTTTTATAAGTTAGTGACCACGGTCACAAGAGATGAATTTAATTTTGTAGAAATCAGAACGTTTATAAGTTTCGATGTATTCCAAAACTTGACCGGTTGCTTCAAGCTGAGTTGTCTTAGTTTGGAAGACAGTTGGAAATTTTGTGTCGATTCCTAAAATAGAAGCGGCATGTTTTGGAGTCGGAAATACAATTTCGTTAATTTCTTCAAAATGCTCGTCATTCATGTGAATGTGGTAGTCCAATTTGAAACGAGTATAGATAGAACTATAGTATTCAAGATTTGGATAGTTGGCATTGATGTACTGTTCAGGAATATATGAACTGTGATAGATATAGGTAACGCCGTTTGTTTCACGAACACGTTCAATCTTATAATAGAATTGATCGCCACGTAGGCCGAGTTTTTCTAAATATTTAAGATCGTTTCCACGTTCGATAGAAAGAACAGTTACTTTATCATCTTTGGTTTCGAAGATTTCTACATCAGAAAATTCAACGAGTTTGTGTTTGCGTGCACGAGCTACGAAAGTTCCTTTACCTTGTTGGCGGACGATATATCCGTCTTTGGCAAGGTCATTCAAGGCACGAACTACTGTGATTGAACTAACATCATACATGGAAATCAATTCTGCTTCAGTGTAGAACTTATCTCCACTAGCAAATTGACCAGAAATAATCTTATTTTTTAATTCATCTTTAATGTATTGATACTTTGGAATTGCCATACTTTCACCTCATTTTTTCCTTCTCCACATATGATTTTAACATAAAATCGGGGAAAATAGTAGAAAAGCACTTAAAAAAATTAAACTATCGGAATAAGAAATTAGAATACAAATAAATAATTCGTGTTTTGCTCCTTGTTTTAGTTAGTTATTCAGAATGCTGATTTTATGGGATTTGTGGAGATTTTTAGAAAAGATTCAGTAAAAAAATAGAAAAATTTTAAAGAAAATTTCAAAAACTATTGACATTATTCCCCGATTGGTTTATAGTTGATATAACAATAAATGAAAGCGCAAACTTTTCGCTTTTAGGGGAGGAAGAATGGCAAGATTTGAAATTAAAGATGATTTCTATCTGGATGGGAAACCATTCAAGATTTTGTCTGGGGCCATTCACTATTTTAGAGTTCCTGCGGAAGATTGGCATCATTCATTGTACAACCTCAAAGCATTAGGCTTCAATACAGTTGAGACTTACGTCGCTTGGAACATGCATGAACCTGTTGAAGGACACTTTAATTTTGAAGGTGCTCTTGATTTAGAGAGATTTCTTCAAACTGCACAAGATTTGGGCTTATATGCAATTGTACGTCCTTCTCCATTTATCTGTGCAGAGTGGGAATTCGGTGGTTTACCCGCATGGCTCTTGACCAAGGAGATGAGAATTCGGTCATCTGACCCGGCTTTCATTGACATGGTTGGTCGCTACTATGATCAGTTGCTTCCACGTCTAGTTCCGAGATTATTGGAAAACGGTGGGAACATTCTCATGATGCAAGTCGAAAATGAGTACGGATCCTATGGCGAGGACAAGACCTACTTGAGGGGAATTCGACGTTTGATGGAAGAACGAGCAGTTACTTGTCCGCTTTTCACATCAGATGGACCATGGCGAGCAACTCTTAGGGCTGGAACCTTAATTGAGGATGATCTCTTTGTGACAGGGAACTTTGGTTCCAAGGCTACTTATAATTTCTCACAGATGCAAGAATTCTTTGATGAGCACGGCAAGAAATGGCCACTCATGTGTATGGAATTCTGGGATGGCTGGTTTAATCGATGGAAAGAACCAATCATCAAGCGTGAACCTGAGGAATTAGCAGAAGCTGTCCACGAGGTTTTAGAGCAAGGCTCTATTAACCTTTACATGTTCCACGGTGGAACGAACTTTGGTTTTATGAATGGTTGTTCAGCTCGAGGAACCATTGATTTACCACAAGTAACATCTTATGATTATGACGCTCTTCTTGATGAAGCTGGAAACCCAACTGCTAAATATTTTGCAGTGAAAGAAATGATGGCGACTTACTATCCTGAGTATCCGCAATCTGAACCGCTTTACAAAGAGAGTATGGAAGTTGAAAACATTCCACTGGTCGAGAAAGTTTCTCTTTTCGAAACCTTGGATAGCCTGACAAGTCCGATTGAAAGTCTCTACCCTAAGAAAATGGAAGAGCTGGGACAAGGTTACGGCTACCTACTCTATCGTACGGAAGCAAGTTGGGATGCGGATGAAGAACGCATTCGAATCATTGACGGACGCGATAGAGCTCAACTCTTTATCGATGGTAAATGGGTGGCAACACAGTACCAAACAGAAATCGGTGAAGATATCTTTTATCAAGGTAAAAAGAAAACGCTCTCTAGATTTGACATCCTTATTGAAAATATGGGGCGTGTCAACTATGGACACAAATTCTTAGCAGATACACAGCGAAAAGGGATTCGCACAGGTGTGTGTAAAGATTTGCATTTCTTGCTCAACTGGGAACACTATCCACTTCTATTAGATAATCCTGAGAAGATTGATTTTTCTAAAGGATGGACAGAAGGGCAACCAGCCTTTTACGCCTTTGACTTTGAAGTTGAGACTCCAAAGGATACCTATTTAGATTGTTCTGAGTTTGGTAAAGGGATTGCCTTTGTCAATGGTCATCATCTAGGACGCTTCTGGAACGTTGGTCCGACCCTATCTCTTTATATTCCACATAGTTACCTCAAAGAGGGTGCCAACCGCATCATTATCTTTGAAACTGAAGGGGAGTACAAAGAGCACATACATTTAACTAGTAAACCTACATTTAAACACATAAAGGGGGAAAACTTATGACAATAGTAGGATGCCGTATCGATGGACGTTTAATCCACGGTCAAGTAGCCAATCTTTGGGCTGGGAAGCTAAATGTTTCTCGCATTATGGTTGTAGACGACGAAGTTGTTAACAACGATATTGAAAAGAGTGGTTTGAAACTTGCTACACCACCAGGTGTAAAACTTAGTATCTTGTCGGTTGAAAAAGCGGCAGCGAATCTTCTTGCTGGTAAATATGACAGCCAACGTCTCTTTATCGTGGCTCGTAAACCAGACCGTTTTCTTGGTTTGGTAGAAGCAGGTGTTCCGCTTGAAACTCTCAATGTCGGCAATATGTCGCAAACACCAGAAACACGTGCTATCACTCGTTCTATCAACGTAGTTGATAAAGACGTGGAAGATTTCGGCAAATTGGCGGAAAAAGGTGTTAAACTTACTGCTCAAATGGTTCCAAATGATCCAGTTTCAGACTTTTTGAGCTTATTAAAATAGGAAAAAATTTTTAGGAGGTCATTGTTATGATACAATGGTGGCAAATTTTACTTCTCACTTTGTACTCAGCTTATCAAATCTGTGATGAGTTGACGATCGTTTCTTCTGCAGGTTCCCCTGTATTCGCTGGTTTCATTACCGGTTTAGTCATGGGAGATTTGACAACTGGTTTGTTTATCGGTGGTAGCTTGCAGTTGTTCGTACTTGGGGTAGGTACCTTCGGTGGTGCTTCTCGTATCGACGCAACTTCTGGTGCGGTTCTTGCAACTGCTTTCTCAGTTTCACAAGGAATCGAAACAGACCTTGCGATCACTACAATCGCTGTACCAGTAGCAGCACTTTTGACTTACTTCGACGTACTTGGTCGTATGACTACAACATTCTTCGCTCACCGTATTGATGCTGCGATCGAACGCTTTGACTATAAAGGAATCGAACGTAACTATCTTCTTGGTGCAGTTCCTTGGGCTCTATCTCGTGCCCTTCCAGTATTCTTCGCTCTTGCTTTCGGTGGAGAATTCGTACAAGGTGTTGTAAACCTTGTTAAAGAATACCAATGGGTTGCAGACGGTTTGACTCTTGCAGGTCGTATGCTTCCAGGTCTTGGATTCGCTATCTTGCTTCGTTACCTTCCAGTTAAACGTAACCTTCACTACCTTGCTATGGGATTCGGTTTGACAGCTATGTTGACTGTACTTTACTCAAACGTAACAAGTCTTGGTGGAGCAGTTGCTGGAATCATTGGCACTCTTCCTGCTGAAGTTGCTGAAAAAATTGGCTTTGTTAACAACTTCAAAGGATTGTCTATGATCGGTATCTCTATCGTGGGTATCTTCCTTGCAGTTGTTCACTTCAAGAACAGCCAAAAAGTTGCTGTAGCAGCACCTTCTACACCATCAGAAAGTGGGGAAATTGAAGATGACGAATTCTAATTACAAATTAACAAAAGAAGATTTTAATCAAATTAACAAACGTAGCTTGTTCACTTTCCAATTGGGATGGAACTACGAACGTATGCAAGCATCAGGTTACCTTTACATGATCTTGCCACAATTGCGTAAAATGTATGGAGATGGAACTCCTGAGTTGAAAGAAATGATGAAAGTTCATACTCAATTCTTCAACACTTCACCATTCTTCCACACAATCATCGCTGGTTTTGACCTTGCCATGGAAGAAAAAGATGGCGTTGCCTCAAAAGACGCGGTTAACGGTATCAAGACAGGTTTGATGGGACCATTCGCTCCTCTTGGAGATACAATCTTTGGTTCACTTGTACCTGCTATCATGGGATCTATCGCTGC
Source organism: Streptococcus infantis (assembly GCF_047464155.1). Classification (GTDB taxonomy): domain Bacteria; phylum Bacillota; class Bacilli; order Lactobacillales; family Streptococcaceae; genus Streptococcus; species Streptococcus infantis_U. The sequence goes on along the minus strand of NZ_JASHCL010000002.1, from coordinate 340,905 downwards.
AACAATGGCTATCGCTGGTCAACCTTGGGGTATCTTCCTTTGGATCGCAGTTGCAGTAGCGTATGACATCTTCCGTTGGAAACAGTTGGAATTTGCATACAAAGAAGGGGTTAACCTTATCAACAACATGCAAAGTACTTTGACAGCTTTGATTGAAGCTGCATCTGTACTTGGTGTATTCATGATGGGTGCTCTTGTAGCAACAATGATCAACTTTGAAATTTCATACAAATTGCCAATCGGTGAAAAGATGATTGACTTCCAAGACATCTTGAACTCAATCTTCCCACGTTTGCTTCCAGCAATCTTCACTGCATTCATCTTCTGGTTGCTTGGTAAGAAAGGCATGAACTCTACAAAAGCTATCGGTATCATTATCGTGCTTGCCTTGGCTCTTTCTGCTCTTGGTAAATTTGCACTTGGAATGGGCGCATAATTTATGACTAAATCATTGATTTTAGTGAGTCACGGTCGTTTTTGTGAAGAACTTAAAGGTAGCACAGAAATGATTATGGGACCACAAGACAACATTCATGCGGTGGCTCTTCTTCCAGAAGATGGACCAGAAGAATTTACTGCTAAATTTGAAGCTGCTATTGAAGGATTGGATGATTTCATAGTCTTTGCAGATCTTCTTGGTGGAACACCATGTAACGTGGTGAGCCGTCTGATTATGGAAGGTCGTGACATTGAACTTTATGCAGGAATGAACCTTCCAATGGTTATTGAATTTATCAATGCAAGCCTAACAGGCATTGATGCGGACTATAAGAGTCGTGCTTCAGAAAGCATTGTGAAAGTTAATGATTTATTGGCTAGCTTCGATGACGATGAAGATGAATAAGATGTCACAAACCATCTTATAAAAAATATACATGGGAATGGGAGCGACTCCCATTCCCATGTTTTCAATCATGAAACAATATTAGATTAGAGGTTTTCAATGCTAGATTATACAAAAGAAGATTTGCTTGAGTTGGGAGCAGAGATCACCACACGCGAAATTTACCAACAACCAGATGTTTGGAAGGAAGCTTTTGAATCCTATCAAGCCCGCCGTGATGAAATTGCTGCATTCTTGCAAGGGATTGCAGATAAACATGACTACATCAAGGTTATCCTGACTGGTGCTGGAACTTCGGCTTATGTAGGTGATACCTTGGTTCCATACTTCAAGGAAGTCTATGACGAACGTAAATGGAATTTCAATGCTATTGCGACAACAGATATCGTTGCAAACCCACAAACTTATTTGAAAAAAGATGTGGCAACTGTTTTGGTATCATTTGCACGTAGTGGAAACTCACCTGAGAGTGTAGCAACCGTTGATTTGGCTAAGGCTCTAGTTGACGAGCTTTATCAAGTAACAATCACTTGTGCTGCTGAAGGGAAATTAGCACTTCAAGCTCATGGTGATGATCGCAACCTCTTGCTCTTGCAACCGGCAGCTTCTAATGATGCTGGATTTGCTATGACATCGAGCTTTACTTCAATGATGCTAACAGCTCTCTTAGTTTTTGATCCAACAGAATTTGCTGTTAAAGTTGAACGTTTTGAAGTGCTTTCTAGTCTTGCTCGTAAAGTTCTTGACAATGTGGCAGATGTGAAAGAGTTGGTTGACCTAGACTTTAACCGAGTGATTTACTTAGGTGCAGGTCCATTCTTCGGACTTGCTCATGAGGCACAACTGAAAATTTTGGAATTGACTGCTGGTCAGGTTGCGACAATGTATGAAAGTCCAGTCGGCTTCCGTCACGGTCCAAAATCTCTTATCAATGAAGATACTGTAGTTTTAGTCTTTGGTACTACAACTGAATATACTCGTAAGTACGACTTAGACTTGGTTCGTGAAGTTGCAGGGGATCAAATCGCTCGTCGCGTTGTTCTCTTGAGTGATCAAGCTTTTGGTCTTGAAAACGTTAAGGAAGTAGCACTTGGCTGTGGCGGTGTCTTGAATGACGTTTACCGTGTATTCCCTTATATTGTTTATGGTCAACTATTTGCTCTCTTGACTTCGCTTAAGGTTGGCAACAGACCTGATACACCATCCCCTACAGGTACAGTAAACCGCGTCGTTCAAGGTGTTATTATTCACGAATTCAAAAAATAAGGAGAAAAGGATGAAAACATACACAGAACGTGTATTTGGGAAAGTTGATGACAAGGATGTTGTCGCTTATCGCTTTGAAACAGAAGCAGGCTACCAACTAGAAATCATGACCTATGGTGCAACGATTCTACGCTATGTAACTCCTGATAAGGCTGGTAATTTTGCCAATGTTATCCTAGGCTTTGATGATTTTGACAGCTATGTAGGTAACAGTCCTAAACATGGAGCGAGTGTAGGACCAGTTGCAGGTCGTATCGCAGGTGCGACATTCGAATTGAATGGGAAAACCTATGAACTCGAAGTCAACAACGCTAGCAACTGTAACCACAGCGGTTCGACAGGTTGGGATTCTAGCTTGTTTGAATTGGTTGAAGTCAGCGACCATGGTTTGACTCTTTACACAGAAAGAACAGACGGTACAGGAGGTTTCCCTGGAAATCTTAAAATCTGGATCAGCTACCGCTTGGAAGAAAATGGTGCTTACGAAGTTAGCTATAAGGTGACGACGGACCAGGATACCTTGGTCAATCCGACCAACCATAGTTACTTTAACTTGTCTGGGGATTTCACTCAGACGGTTGATCGCCATGTTTTCCAACTGAATACAGAAGGTATTTACCCAATCGCTCCTGACGGTGTGCCAGCTAAAACTCCAGATGCTAATCGTGACGTGGTTAAGCATATCTACAATGGTGCCTTGTTGAAAGATATCTTTGCAGACGAAGATGAGCAGATTCAACTCGTATCTGGATTGGACCATCCATTTGCTCTTCCTGCAGGACATGATAATGCTGGTTTCCTCTATGACCAAGGATCAGGTCGTTTCCTGCTCTTCAAGACAGAAGCACCTTGCTTTGTAGTCTACACAGCTAACTTTGTGGATGAGAGTGTCATTATCGCTGGTCAACCAATGATTCAACATAATGGGATTGCTCTTGAGGCGCAAGCTTTACCAGATGCTATTCATAGTGATTTTAAAGATCAAGTGATCCTCAAAGCAGGTGAAACTTTCACAAGCAAAACACGTTATGAAATCGTTGTTAAATAATAAAAATTCTCTGAAGTCATAGGATTTCAGAGAATTTTTTATTATTCTTCATCTGGTGTGAGAATCATCGGAATGATGATTGGTTCACGTTCAGTGTTTTCGTAAAGGAATGGTCGAATGGCGTTTACAATAGCACCATTGACAGATTGGATGCTGGCATCCTTGTTTTTCAAAGCGATACGAATAGCATTGAAAAGGATGCGTTGACTTTGACGGATCAAGTCGCCAGATTCGCGCATGTAGACGAAACCACGACTAAGGATATCTGGTCCAGAAATAATCATTTGAGACTCAAAGTCTACCGTTGCGACAGCAAGTACAACACCATCTTCGGATAGGTCTCGGCGGTCTTTTAGGACTGCTGCTCCGATTTCACCGATCCGATTTCCATCGACGTAGATGTCTTGGGCATTGAAGTGACCTGCGATACGAGCAGAGTTTGCAGTAAGGGCAAGGACATCACCGTTGCTCATGATAAAGATATTGTCCTTCTCAACTCCAGTATCTACGGCAAGTCCAGCGTGGACTTTTTGCATGCGGTATTCACCGTGAACAGGCATGAAGTATTTTGGTTTGATGAGGCGGAGCATAAGTTTTTGCTCTTGCTGACCACCGTGTCCAGATGTATGGATGTTGTTAATCTTACCATGGATGACTTCAACACCAGCTTCAGAAATGATATTAATCAATTTGTTGACGCTAGTGGTGTTTCCTGGAATTGGGCTAGATGAGAAGATAACCGTATCACCAGGTTGGAGTTGCACCTGACGGTGAGTTCCGTTAGCGATACGTGAGAGAGCCGCCATAGGTTCACCCTGACTACCCGTACAGAGGATAAGAATCTCACCCGCAGGGTAATCTTTGATTTCATTTGGTTCGATGAAGGTTCCCTTTGGCGCTTTGATGTAGCCAAGCTCGATTCCGTTGACAATGGCCTTTTCCATAGAACGACCAAAGACAGCAATCTTACGACCTGTTTTAACAGCAGCATCAGTTGCTTGCTGGAGACGGAAGATATTTGAGGCAAAGGATGCAAAGATGATACGTCCTTCGATACCTTGGATAATCTTCATGATAGACTGGCCGACAACCTTCTCAGAGTTTGTAAAGGTTGGCACTTCAGCATTTGTCGAGTCAGAGAGTAAGCAAAGCACTCCGTCTTCACCTAGGGCTGCCATACGGTGCAAGTCTGCAGGTTCACCAACTGGTGTAAAGTCAAACTTGAAGTCACCCGTACAGACGATTTTCCCTTGAGGTGTATGGATGACGATACCCAAAGGTTCTGGGATAGAGTGAGTAGTTCTAAAGAAAGTTGCTTTAAGATTTTTAAAGGTCAACTCAGTGTTGTGGTTGATTTCGTGAAGTGTAGCATTGCGCAAAAGACCATGCTCTTCGAGTTTTCCACGGATCAAAGCGAGGGCTAGTGGACCTGCATAGATAGGGATATTTGCTTGCTTGAGCAAGAACGGAATCCCACCAATATGGTCCTCGTGTCCGTGGGTAATCAAGAGAGCCTTGACGCGGTCGATATTTTCGACAATGTAAGAGTAATCAGGGATAACGTAGTCGATACCAAGAAGATCATCCTCGGGGAATTTAATCCCTGCATCAACGATGATGATTTCGTCTTGATATTCGATTCCGTATGTATTTTTACCGATTTCTCCTAGACCACCAATGGCAAAAACGCCCACTTCTTCTGGTTTAAGAGTATAGGCCATATTAGAACTCCGTAATTTCGAATGCGCCAGTTTCTTTTTCGTAGTCTAGCAATTTGTCTGACAAGAGCTCGATATATTCAACGTTGAATTCTGGACGGTTTTTTTCAACAAGTTCACGGGCAATGATACGTCCCTCAAGTTCTGAGTTAGCATCAATGTCTAAGTAAAGTGAGCGTGTTGTTTCACGACGTGGGCTACGGTCTTTTGTTTCTTGATAAAAAACTTTGTAAATCATGTGTTTCCTTTCTGTTTTCAGGTCAGCTGTATTCAAAAAATTACCAGCTTGAAGCTGTTTGTTTCTATTTCATTTTCTGCCTGTATTGACCTTGATTCGTTACAATTATCTCAATTATAACATAAAAAGGGGAATTAGTAAAAGCAGGAAACATGAAAGTAAGGAGCTTGAAATGCGTTTCATTTTACCTTGTATAAGTATTTGAAGACCTCAGATTCAAATGCTATAATAAAGATAGAAAAGAGGTTTTTCTTTATTAAGGAGGGTGCGATATGTTTCAACTAGCTATTATCATTCGTCTTCTGGCCTTTGCGGCATTCGTTGCCTGTGTTTACGGAGGAAATGTTTTGTATACTCGGCTAGAGTATCAGAAATCCAAACTCATTTGGAAGATTGGCTTCGTGACTCTGTATTCGTTTTTCCTTCTTCTTGTGACCTATGTGGTCTGGTTTGTGTTTTACTTTGGTTTGAATTCTTGAGTATTTGTGTCCTGTCTGTTTGGCAGGACAATTTTGTTTGGAAACAAAGAAAATTCCCATGTGTCGGCTTTTGTAGTATAATAGTAAACAGACAAAAAGATAGGAATGTGTTATGAAAGTATTAGCTTTTGATACGTCCAGCAAGGCTCTTTCTCTAGCTATTTTAGAGGATAAGCAGCTTCTTGCCGAGACTACGATAAATATCAAGAAAAATCACAGCATTACCCTCATGCCGGCCATCGATTTTTTGATGACCAGTCTAGATTTGACGCCCAAGGATTTGGATCGAATCGTCGTGGCAGAGGGACCAGGTAGTTATACAGGTTTGCGAATCGCAGTAGCCACTGCCAAGACCCTGGCTCATACCCTAAACATTGAGTTAGTAGGGATGTCTAGCCTTTTAGCCCTGGTACCGAATCAACAGGAAGGTCTGGTTGTTCCTTTGATGGATGCACGCCGTAACAATGTATACGCAGGATTTTATGAACATGCTCAACATGTCTTTCCAGAAGCGCATCTGTCCTTTGCGGAAGTCCTTGAGCAAGTCAAGGATGCTGACCAGGTAACCTTTGTCGGTGAAGTGGGTCCCTTTGTCGAGCAGATTCAAGAGCAATTACCACAGGCTAACTATCAAGAAACCTTACCAAATGCAGCAAATCTAGCTCTTTGGGCTTGGGATAAGGAAGCAGACTCTTTGCATGACTTTGTGCCAAATTACCTCAAGCGTGTAGAAGCTGAGGAAAACTGGCTCAAGAATCACACCGAGTCTGGAGAATCTTACATCAAACGCCTATGATTGAAATCAAACGAATCCAACAGCAGCCTGATGTGGCACAAGCTATCTACGAAGTGATGACGGATGTTTATCCCGTCAGTCCTTGGACGTTGGAACAAATCCAAGCAGACCTGTCTCAAGACCAGACTTGGTATGCTCTAGCTTATGATGGGGAAGAAGTGATAGGTTTTATAGCAATTCAGGAGAATCTTTTTGAAGCAGAAGTCCTGCAAATTGCTGTCAAAAAAGCCTATCAAGGACAGGGGATAGCATCAGACTTGTTTGCAACTTTACCGACGGACAAGGAGATTTTCCTCGAAGTCAGAAAGTCAAATCAAAGAGCGCAAGCATTTTACAAGAAAGAAAAAATGGCAGTCATCGCTGAGCGAAAGGCCTATTACCATAGTCCAGTTGAGGACGCCATTATCATGAAGAGAGAAATAGATGAAGGATAGATATATTTTAGCATTTGAGACATCCTGTGATGAGACCAGTGTCGCCGTCCTGAAAAATGACGATGAGCTCTTGTCCAATGTCATTGCTAGTCAAATTGAGAGTCATAAACGTTTTGGTGGCGTGGTGCCAGAAGTGGCTAGCCGCCACCATGTTGAAGTCATTACAGCCTGTATCGAGGAGGCGTTAGCAGAAGCAGGAATTACTGAAAACGATGTGACAGCTGTGGCGGTTACCTACGGACCAGGCTTGGTCGGAGCCTTGCTTGTTGGTTTGTCAGCTGCCAAGGCCTTTGCTTGGGCACATTGCCTTCCTTTGATTCCTGTGAATCACATGGCTGGTCATCTCATGGCAGCTCAAAGTGTGGAGCCTTTGGAATTCCCCTTGTTAGCTCTTTTAGTCAGTGGTGGACACACAGAGTTGGTCTATGTGTCTGAGGCTGGTGATTACAAGATTGTTGGCGAAACACGTGATGATGCAGTTGGTGAGGCCTATGATAAGGTCGGCCGTGTCATGGGTTTGACCTATCCAGCAGGTCGTGAGATTGATGAGTTAGCTCATCAAGGTCGGGATGTGTATGATTTCCCTCGTGCCATGATTAAGGAGGATAATCTGGAATTTTCATTTTCAGGTTTGAAGTCTGCCTTTATCAATTTGCACCACAATGCCGAGCAGAAGGGAGAAAGTTTATCTAAGGAAGACCTATCTGCCTCTTTCCAAGCAGCAGTCATGGATATTCTCATGGCAAAAACCAAGAAGGCCTTGGAGAAATATCCTGTTAAAACCCTAGTCGTGGCTGGTGGTGTGGCGGCCAATAAAGGTCTTAGAGAACGCTTAGCAGCTGAAATCACAGATGTCAAGGTTGTCATTCCTCCTCTGCGACTGTGCGGAGACAATGCAGGAATGATTGCCTACGCTAGCGTTAGCGAGTGGAACAAAGAAAACTTTGCAGGCTTGGAGCTAAATGCCAAACCTAGCCTGGCTTTTGATACCATGGAATAAAGAGTTAGCCTAGGGTTAGCTCTTTTATCTTGGACAAATGCCCGAGTTTTTTAGTATAGTAGAAATATGAGATTAAAAAAAACAATGAGTGTTGTGCTTGCTCTTGGAGCTTTATTGCTTTGTATGTCAGCTTGCCAGCATATTCCAAAGACACAATTGATTCTATTTGAGTCACTGTCATTCAATATGCCCCTCAAATCTCTTGAAAAAGTGTTTGGAGAAGCTGATGAAGTGATAGAAGAAACGGAAATCGCCTATCGGGACACTTGGCATGCAAGGGATCCTTATTTCTATAAAACAGGCCGGCTTTTCTATCATTACGAAAATATTGCATTGAATGGTTATACAGGTCGAGCAGATTTCACATTTTCAAAATCACATCGCTTGGAAGAAGTGACAGTTCATATTCCTGTAGCTTCAAAAATGGAGCAACAAGTAGCGCTCTACAATTTATCCCAGACTATAAAAAAAGAAATTGAAGCTCTTCCGACTTTCAAATCCGTAACTACCGAGACAGTAGGATTATACGATGATGGCTATCGCTATAAAGTCAAATTGCAAGGCCAAAGGAGAGAGCTCTGGGCTGATGTCTACCCGATAGAAGATGAATATACTGAAAAAAATGAAGGCTATAAGTATAGAATTCGAATTGATCAATTTCTCATGTATCCATAATGAACCATACTGTTCAGGGGCTGATACTTGCTATTAGTTTCAAATTCCAGACTGTTTTCTCCTCTTTGAATGTGTTATAATAATTTTTGCTGTGACTGTCTGGAAAGCAGTTGATGAAGGAATGAATAGTGAGGAGGTTTATGAAAGAAAAAGGATTTTGGGATGGTGTGCAGGCTGCGGTGCCAACGGCTCTGGGCTATGTTAGCATTGGTCTTGCTTGTGGCATTATCGGTTCCCCTTATGTAACCCCTGTAGAGATGGGCTTGATGAGCCTCTTTGTCTATGCGGGGAGTGCTCAGTTTGCCATGATAGCCTTGATAGCAGTTCAAGCCCCTGTGGCAGCCATTGCTATGACGGTCTTTTTGATTAATCTGCGTCTCTTCTTGCTGAGTTTGCATGCGTCGACCTATTTCCGTCATACTAGCTTATGGCATAATATCGGAATGTCCAGTCTCTTGACCGATGAGACTTACGGGGTCTTGATGGGAGAGCTAGTTCATACGGATAATGTCAACCCTATGTGGATGCATGGAAACAATCTCAATAGCTATATTTCTTGGTTTTTGGGAACAGTTGTCGGAACTGCTCTAGGTGGCCTTTTGCCAAATCCGGAAGTTTTTGGTCTAGATTTTGCCCTAGTGGGAATGTTTATCGGGATTTTCACTTCCCAGTTTCAAATTATGCAAAAACGGATTCCCTTACGCAATCTCTTCATCATTCTTGGAGTTGTTGCTGTTTCCTTTTTTGTGCTCTTGACAGTAGTGTCTCAGTCGCTAGCTGTCCTATTTGCGACCTTGTTGGGTTGTACCATGGGGGTGATTTTGGATGGTCAGTAAGTATATTTTAATGGCAATCGTCTTTTCTGGCTTGGTGACTTGGATTCCGAGAATGATTCCTTTCATCCTTGCTAAGTACAAGGGGTTGCCGCCTATTGTCGAACGCTTTTTGAAATTTCTCCCGGTTTCTATTATCTTCGCCTTGATTCTTTCAAGTGTAGTTACAGGAAAAGTTGAAAGTTTCCCACAGATAAAATGGTTGGACTTTTTAGCAGTCTTTCCGACAGCCTTTGTAGCCTTTCGCTACCGCAATCTGGTGGGGACGGTTCTCTTTGGAGTGGTCTTGATAGCAGTCCTACGTTTGGTCTTTTAATCAGCCATAAAGAAAACCTATCACAAATATAGAAATCATATAATGGCGCAATCCTAATTTTTCTGTTAAGATTAGACTGTATTTTATTTTGGAGGAAATATCATGAAAAAAATCGTTAAATATTCATCACTTGCTGCCCTAGGGCTTATTGCCGCGGGTGCATTAGCAGCTTGCTCAGGTGGTGAGAAGAAAGATGCTGCAACTAGTGAAGCAACATCTGGTAAGAAAGAAATTATCGTTGCAACCAACGCTTCACCAAAACCATTTAACTATGAAGAAAATGGTGAGTTGACTGGTTACGAAATCGAAGTTGTTCGTGCTATCTTTAAAGACTCTGACAAATATGATGTCAAGTTTGAAAAGACAGAATGGTCAGGTGTCTTTGCAGGTCTTGACGCAGATCGATACCAAATGGCGGTTAACAACATCAGCTACACTAAAGAACGTGCAGAAAAATATCTTTACGCAGCACCAACTGCTAAAAACCCTAACGTTCTTGTAGTTAAGAAAGATGACAACAGCATCAAATCACTTGATGACATCGGTGGAAAATCTACTGAAGTCGTACAAGGAACAACATCAGCTAAACAGTTGGAAGAATACAACAAACAACATACAGATAACCCAACTGTCCTTAACTATACAAAAGCTGACTTCCAACAAATTATGGGACGTTTGAGCGACGGACAATTCGACTACAAGATTTTTGATAAAATCGGTGTTGAAACAGTTATCAAAAACCAAGGTTTGGATAACTTGAAAGTCATCGAACTTCCAAGCGACCAACAACCTTACGTATACCCACTTCTTGCAAAAGGTCAAGATGAATTGAAATCATTTGTAGACAAACGCATCCAAGAACTATACAAAGACGGTACTCTTGAAAAATTGTCTCAACAATTCTTCGGTGGTTCTTACCTCCCAGCAGAAGCTGACATTAAATAGTTAAAAACTACCTCTGTTAGTGACAGGGGTATTTTTTATGTAAGCACATTCAAAAAAGCGGCTGGAATACCTCATATTCTTTGACAAAGGCCATCGGAATGGTTTATAATATTAAATAATACATTTAAAGGAGATTGTTATGAAACACAAAAAGTTTTTATCCTCATTTACATTAGCTGCGGCTTTGTTAGCAGCGGGTGCAATGAATCATGAGGTTCAGGCTAATGAAAAACCAGTAGATGGTAAGGAAAAAGCTGTCGCACAATCATCATCTGAAAAACAGATTACAGATGCGCAAAAGGAAGTTAAGAAAGCTCAAGCGTCTGTAGATGAAAAAGCTTCAAAAGAAGCGGAGGCTAAAAAGGACTTAGCAAAGGCTGATAAAAAGGTTGCTGAGACCAAAGAAGCTATCAATATCGCTAAAAATGCTGATGCTATCATCGAAGAAGAATCAAAAGTAGCATCTGAGAAGAGTGCTGAAAAAACAGAAGCTGACAAAGCTTTGGCAAATGCAGAATCTACAGCAACAGCAGCTCAATCTGCAGAAACTGCTGCTAAAGAAGCTAGCCAATCTGCCAATGAAAAGCGTGATGCTAAAGCGGCAGAGGTAAAAGCTAAACAAGCTGAACTAGATGGTATGACTGATGAAAGTCTTAAAAATCAAATCTCTAATACAGAAAAAGAGGTTAAAAAGGCAGAGCAGTCTCTTCAAGAACAGACTAAAGCAGCAAGTGAAGTAGCGAATAAGATAGCAGATAAACAAAAGGAACTTGACAATTACAAACCAACAGTTTTGAAAAAAGCCTTGAATCCAGAAGAACAAGGCCGTAAAGCTCCAGCATCTGAGGATGGTTATGACTATAACAAACAATATCGTCCTAAAGACGCCTCAGGTAATCCTTTGATGGAAAATGTTGCCTTCCAAGGTGTTCGTGAAGTTGAAGTGGAAGCAACTGACGAAATGAAACGCTTCACTAAGGCGCTGGCTGATTATAATGCAAACCCATATGATGAAGTCAACCATAAATATAAAGCTAGACCAACCTTTAAGTTTGTTGTGGATAATCGCAAATTGACTGAAGCTTTCATTGAGGTAGCAAATGAACTCCGTCGCGCTAATGGTGTTACACAAGATTTAGCTCTAGATGAAGCCTACATCAAACATGCAGAAGAACGTTCAAATGAAATGGCTACCACTGGAGTTTTAAGCCATGATACCAAGTTCTCACACCCAGATGGAGAAGATGTTCGTGTAGAAAATATTGGAATGAAATATCTAATTCCTGGATCCGATGGTGGACCAAACTTTGTGGAAGTTAAAAATGGTCAAACGATTTATAATTACGATAAGATTATGAGTTATAAACAGTTTGCTTATGAATCCCTTTTAGCTTGGTATGCAGACTTTAATAATATAAAAGGAATCGACTACGGACACCGCAGAGCCCTTCTTACACCGGTTGGAGGGAAAGTAGGAGTTGCCCAAGGAACGATTGAAGGAAAAAATCCTAATAACATTTATTATACATATACAAGTAATGCCTATTCACCTGAAACTGTGGAGGAATACAGTTCTAATTTCCATGCCTTTAATGAAGATGATCCTTTGCATCCGACTTTCTATGGCAAACGTATGAAGTTCTTGCCTGAGCATCACTTTGTATACGTTGAAAAAACAGTTATTGACAAATCTGCTGACATTAAGGCTGAACTTGCATCATTGCAAGCAGAAAAAGCTGATAAAGATGCTAAAAAAGTAGCTGCTGAAAATAAAAAAGCTGACTTGTTAGCAACCTTGGATAAATTAAATAAACAAGCCAATAATTTAGTAAGTTCTCGTGAACAAGTTAAAAAGGACTTGGAACAAGCGAAATCTGATTTGGCATCCTTGACTGCAGATGCGAAAGCAAAAGCTGACTTAGTTGCTACAAAATCACAAGAGGCAACTAAAGCAAGTCAAAATCTAAAAGCCTTGCAAGCCAAGGTAGCAGAATTGGCTACAGCCATTAAAAATGCAGAAGAAAAACGCGATAAAGCAAAAGCCTTGAAAGGTCAAGCTTCAGACTTAGAAGCAACCTTGAAGCAAGCAGAAACTGATAAAGCAAATGCACAGAAAGTTAGTGATCAAGCAGAGGCTGAATTGAAATTGGCTCAAGCAGCCCTAGCGGAAGCTAAAGCGAAACTACAAGCTTTATTAGATGTACTTGAAGCTGAAAATATGCTAAGAGTTGGTGAAAAAGACGGAATTATTATTGGACTACCAAAAAATGCACCAATTCAAGACCAACTTCCAGAATTTGATCTTCGTAAACTTGCTGACAAACCTCAAGGAGCAAAAGCTAATAAACTCGGCAAAACAGCTTCTACTAAAGCATTGCCAAATACAGGAACAAACTCAGGTGTAGATGAACAAACGACTCTGTTTGGAGTTTACGGTTTACTTGCGAGTCTCGGCTTGGCTGGCATCGTAACACGACGCAGAAGACAAGGTAAATAAATCTTAAAAGCTATCTAGCAATCAGCTAGATGGCTTTTTTATGTAGAAGTAAAGATGAGAATGTAGTTTAATATTAGCTTAATATGTATAGTTTCAAACTATATGTCTGCCTATCTAATAACAATTTGCTAAATCAAATAAAGTATGAGATACTATTACGGTATTATTTTTAAAGGAGAAAGAATCATGAAAATCAAAAAATGGTTAAGCGTAGCAGCAATCGCTACAGTAGCAGGCCTTACACTTGCAGCTTGCGGAAATTCAGACAAGAAAGCGGACAATACAACTACAGTTAAAATTGCAACTGTTAACCGTAGCGGTTCAGAAGAAGCGCGTTGGGATAAAGTCCAAGAATTGGTTGAAAAAGACGGAATTAAATTGGAATTCACAGAGTTTACAGACTACTCACAACCAAACAAAGCAACTGCTGATGGTGAAGTAGACTTGAACGCTTTCCAACACTACAACTTCTTGAACAACTGGAACAAAGAAAACGGTAAAGACCTTGTAGCGATTGCAGATACTTATATCTCACCAATCCGCCTTTACTCAGGTAAAAACGGTGAAGAAAACAAGTATACTAAAGTGGAAGAAATCCCAAATAACGGTGAAATTGCAATTCCAAACGATGCTACTAACGAAAGCCGTGCCCTTTACCTTCTTCAATCAGCAGGTTTGATTAAATTGGATGTTTCAGGAACTGAACTTGCTACAATCGCAAACATCAAAGAAAATCCAAAGAACTTGAAAATTACTGAGTTGGATGCTAGCCAAACAGCTCGTTCATTGACATCAGTTGATGCAGCTGTTGTCAACAACACTTTTGTTACAGAAGCAAAATTGGACTACAAGAAAGCACTCTTTAAAGAGCAAGCTGACGAAAACTCAAAACAATGGTATAACATCATCGTTGCGAAAAAAGATTGGGAATCATCACCTAAAGCTGATGCAATCAAGAAAATTATCGCAGCTTACCACACTGACGAAGTGAAAAAAGTCATCGAAGAAACTTCAGACGGCTTGGATCAACCAGTTTGGTAATAAACACAGGGAGGTGGGAGAGATTTTTCCACCTCTTGCTTTTATATAGAGCCTAAAACAAATGAAATCAGCTTGTATTGATTCTAAAGGTACAAGTCCTAGTAGAAAGGTAGAGAGAAAATGGTTTTCCCTAGCCAAGAAGAACAAATTGAAAAGTTTGAAAAGGATCATGTAGCGCAACATTATTTTGAAGTTTTGCGTACCTTGATTTCTAAAAAATCAGTCTTTGCCCAACAAGTCGGCCTGAAAGAGGTGGCTCGTTATCTAGGTGAGATTTTTAAACGTGTTGGTGCAGAAGTTGAGATTGACGAGAGCTATACGGCGCCTTTTGTCATGGCACATTTCAAAAGTGCACGACCAAATGCCAAGACTATCATTTTCTACAACCACTATGATACAGTACCTGCGGATAGTGACCAGATCTGGACAGAGGATCCATTTACGCTTTCTGTCCGTGATGGCATCATGTACGGGCGTGGGGTTGATGATGACAAGGGGCATATCACTGCTCGCTTGAGTGCTCTGAGAAAATACATGCAGGACCATGATGATCTACCAGTCAATATCAGCTTCATCATGGAAGGGGCAGAGGAATCGGCCTCTATGGATTTGGACAAATATCTAGAAAAACATGCGGACAAACTTCGTGGTGCAGATTTATTGGTCTGGGAACAAGGTACCAAGAATGCCTTGGAACAGTTAGAAATTTCTGGTGGGAACAAGGGGATTGTAACCTTTGATGCCAAGGTCAAGAGTGCAGACGTCGATATCCATTCTAGCTATGGAGGTGTTGTGGAGTCAGCGCCTTGGTATCTCATTCAAGCCTTGACCAGTTTGAGGGCTGTGGATGGGCGTATTTTAGTTGAAGGCTTGTACGAACATGTGCAGGAGCCTAATGAACGTGAGTTGGCCTTGGTTGAAACCTATGCCCAACGCAATCCAGAGGAAATCAGTCAGATTTATGGCTTGGAATTGCCACTTTTACAAGAGGAACGTACAGCCTTTCTAAAACGTTTTTTCTTTGAACCAGCGCTCAATATAGAAGGAATTCAGTCTGGTTATCAAGGCCAAGGAGTTAAAACGATTTTGCCAGCAGAGGCTAGAGCCAAGCTAGAAGTACGTTTGGTTCCAGGGCTTGAACCCCATGATGTTTTGGAGAAAATCCGAAAACAACTAGACAAAAACGGTTTTGATAAGGTAGAATTGTACTATACCTTGGGTGAGATGAGTTATCGAAGCGATATGAGTGCACCATCTATTCTCAATGTTATTGAGCTGGCCAAGAAATTCTATCCACAGGGCGTATCTGTCTTACCGACAACTGCAGGGACAGGTCCTATGCATACGGTATTCGATGCCTTAGAAGTACCGATGGTTGCCTTTGGTCTAGGAAATGCTAATAGCCGAGACCATGGTGGAGATGAAAATGTGCGAATCGCCGATTATTACACCCATATTGAATTAGTAGAGGAGCTGATTAGAAGCTATGAGTAGAGATATTATCAAGTTAGATCAGATCGACGTGACTTTTCACCAAAAGAAAAGAACCATCACAGCGGTCAAGGATGTGACCATTCACATCCAAGAAGGGGATATCTACGGAATCGTTGGATATTCTGGAGCAGGGAAATCAACCCTAGTTCGTGTTATTAACCTCTTGCAAAAACCATCTGCAGGTCGAATTACTGTAGATAATGATGTAATTTTTGATGGCAAGGTTACCTTAACTGCTGAGCAATTACGCCATAAACGTCAAGATATCGGGATGATTTTCCAACACTTTAACCTAATGAGCCAGAAAACAGCAGAGGAAAACGTAGCCTTTGCCCTCAAACACTCTGGCCTCAGCAAGGAAGAAAAGAAGGCTAAAGTAGCTAAGTTATTGGATTTGGTTGGTCTTGCAGATCGTGCCGAAAACTATCCTTCACAATTATCTGGAGGTCAAAAACAACGTGTGGCTATTGCGCGTGCCTTGGCCAATGATCCAAAAATCTTGATTTCAGACGAGTCAACTTCAGCTCTTGATCCAAAGACAACGAAACAAATCTTGTCACTCTTGCAAGAATTGAACCGTAAACTAGGTTTGACCATTGTCCTGATTACACACGAGATGCAGATTGTCAAAGACATTGCTAACCGTGTAGCAGTGATGCAGGATGGTCGTCTGATTGAAGAGGGTAGCGTTCTTGAAATCTTCTCAGATCCTAAGCAACCATTGACCCAGGACTTTATCTCAACGGCGACAGGTATCGATGAAGCTATGGTCAAGATTGAAAAGCAAGAAATCGTGGAGCACTTATCTGAAAATAGCATTTTGGTACAACTCAAGTATGCAGGCACTTCTACAGATGAACCACTTCTGAATGAATTGTATAAGCACTACCAAGTAACAGCCAATATTCTCTATGGAAACATTGAAATTCTTGACGGCACTCCTGTGGGTGAGCTTGTGGTTGTCTTGTCAGGGGAAAAAGAAGCCTTGGCAAGTGCTCAAGATGCCATCCGTCAGGCTGGTGTGCAACTAAAAGTATTGAAGGGAGGACAGTGAGATGGCAGAATTAATTAAATCTTACTTACCAAACGTCTACAAGATGGGTTGGTCTGGTCAAGCTGGTTGGGGAACAGCAATCTACTTGACCCTTTATATGACGGTTCTTTCCTTCATCATTGGAGGTTTCCTAGGGCTGGTTGCAGGGCTTTTTCTTGTCTTGACAGCTCCAGGTGGTGTCTTGGAAAATAAAGTTGTTTTCTGGATTTTAGACAAGATCACGTCAATCTTCCGTGCGGTTCCCTTTATCATTCTCTTGGCAGTCTTGTCACCCTTCTCTCATTTAATTGTAGGGACAAGTATCGGGCCAAATGCAGCTATCGTACCCCTATCTTTTGCAGTCTTTGCCTTCTTTGCTCGTCAGGTTCAAGTAGTTTTATCAGAGCTTGATGGAGGTGTCATCGAGGCAGCTCAAGCCAGCGGAGCTACTTTCTGGGACATCGTAGGTGTTTACCTATCAGAAGGTCTACCAGACTTGATTCGTGTGACAACTGTGACCTTGATCTCACTAGTCGGTGAAACAGCTATGGCGGGAGCGGTCGGAGCAGGTGGTATCGGTAACGTAGCTATCGCTTATGGATTTAACCGTTTCAATCATGATGTGACAGTCCTTGCGACGCTCATCATTATCCTGATTATCTTTACAATTCAGTTTTTGGGAGACTTCTTGACCAAGAAATTAAGTCATAAATAAAAAGAGCCATTCGGCTCTTTTTATTTATCTTTTATGTGTCAACTTCTTACTAAGTGCTTGTCCAATCAGGGCGCCAAGTAAAGCACCAATGAGGACACTTGCGATAAAAAGTAGGATATTACCGAGATTCGGTGAGACCATAATGCGGTCAATATAGTCCTGAGATTTCCCACGAGCTACTAGAGTTGCTATATAAGCTTGAGGGGTTATCCACATAAGTAGAATGGGACCGGTGGTGCCAAAAGCAAATACTAGGAAGGAAAGAAGGTTCTTGACCTTATCCTTGTAATGACCAAGATGGGCGATGCCATCCGCTGCAAGTCCACAGATGATTCCTGGGAGAAAGGCTCCAGCACCATGCTTGCTCCCGAGGAAAAAGAGAGAGATAACGAGCCCAATCGTTGTAATCGCTCCAAAGCGAGGCACTTTTTCTAAAAGAATCATATAGACGCTACCACCTACAAGAGCAGAAAAGGCAGGGGCATAAAACATATTTCCAGTGTGGTCGATAAGGTTTCCTAGTAGAACCCCCACTCCGATACAGAGAAAGTAGACAAGGGCAGCCACAAGAGTTGTCAAGATATTCTTTTTCATAAGTTCTCCTTCGTATATCTGATGGTTTTCATTGTATCATGCCTGTGGCAGATTGTAAATGCTAGTTTGGAACTAGTATTTATTAGGAAATGTGGTAAAATAGGAAAAAATAAAAGATGAGTGGTAAGAGGATGAAGAATTTAGGAAAAGTTTTTAAAGAGCTACGAGAATCAAGAAAAATTTCCTTGAGAAAAGCAACAGGTGGACGCTTTTCAGCATCCTTATTGTCGCGTTTTGAAAATGGTCAGAGTGAAATATCTGCTCAAAAGTTATTTGCTGCTTTAGAGAATATCCATGCTAACGTAGAAGAACTCTTATTTTTAGCGAGAGACTTTCACCACGATGCTAATTCTGAATTCAGAAATCAACTGTTTAAAGCCGTAAACCCAAAAGATTTAACATCTTTGCATACCCTCTATCAGAGAGAATACCAAAAAATCCCTTTTTCAAAGGATAAACAAGAACATATTCTCAATGCTATTTTGATAAAATCCTATATGAAAGCTATTGATGAGACGATTACATTGACCTCTGAGGAAGAAAGAGTCCTACATGATTATCTATTTTCTGTTGAAATTTGGGGACTCTATGAACTTTCGTTCTTTTCTTTCTGCTCTCCTCTATTATCAGTCCAGCTTTTGACAAAGTATACTCGGGAAATGTTGCGGAAGTCAGATTTTTTGCAAGGAGTTGGAAAAAATCGAAACATGATGCACACCTTGCTCCTCAATGGTTTTATGGCCTGTATTGAAGTTGATGATTTTACCAATGCCCTCTATTTCAAAAAACAAATTGAAAAGAACTTCTTTGAAGAAAATGAAACCTATTTTCGAATAGTCTACCTATGGGCAGAAGGTTTGCTTGATAGTAAACAAGGAAGAGTAGAGGATGGGCAGAGAAAAATGGAGGATGCTGTCCGTATTTTCGAGATGATTGGTTGTAGCAAATCTGCAGATTATTATAGAAGCGCCATAGAGTGTTGAGTATTTGCAACTGGATAAATTAAATTGAAACGATAGGACTGTAAAGATACTTATTAGTATTAGCAAGTTCTATCGTTTTCGTTAGGGCTTTAGCCTGTTGCATATATTCAAAAAAATATTCTCGAGGGATTCTTGATGCTATACTAGAACTACCATAAAAGTAGTATGTTAGCAAGAAAGGAAATTATATGAAACTATTACTAAGAAATCAAGCATATAGAGTTTTGAGCTTATCACGATTTTTCAATGCTTTTGGAGCTTCCATTTTTAATTTAGTATTTGTGGTCTATGCCTCGACTTTGCCAGAGGCTTCTGTTGCCGTTGCCATTGCGAATGTTGTGATGATGCTTCCAACTCTTTTTACAGTTTTTGTGGGGATTCGGGCAGATTATACGAGGGACAAGGTAAAATGGATGACCTATGTCGGTTTATTTCAGGCAATTTTATTTTTTCTAGCAGCCCTAGTTGTTCAGCAAGCTAGTTTCTTTGCCTTTTCGACCCTTTGTCTCATCAATGTCATTAGTGATGTAGCCAGTGATTTTGCTGGGGGCTTGCGAATGCCTCTCGTTAAAGAAAAAGTAGCAGAGTCAGATCTGATGGAGGCCTATTCCTTTTCTCAGTTTATTACCTATATTTCTGCTATTGGCGGCCAAGCTTTCGGTGTTTGGCTATTAGGGGTATCGACGAAGAACTTTTCGCTCGTAGCAGGAATCAATGCCATATTTTTCCTAGTGTCAGCTCTCATTCTCTTTTTAGGAAGGGCTGAAATAAGCTTATCAACTCCACTTGTTGACAGTAAATCACTGAAAAGTGAGAAACTTTCTATCAAAGATCAGTTTTTAACGATTTACCGAAACTTACGTCTCGTTTTTCTTAAAAGTGGACAGAAAAACTTTGGTTTTATGCTCTTTGCTATCTTGATTATCAATGCTTTGGGTGGTGCCTTAGGTGGTATCTATAACATCTTCCTTTTAAATCATTCATTACTGGATTTCTCCTACAAGGATGCATTGTTTATCCTACAATTGATTACCTTATTAGCAGTTATCATCAGTAGCCTTACTGGAAATGATTATTTTGGGAAGCAATCTTTGCCTAGATTGATGATGTGGGTCACATTAGGAGCCAGTCTAGTTGGTCTATCTAATTTGTTAAACCAAGTCTTGTTCGGGATGATTTTCGTCTTTTTTACCATGTATATCTCTGGGAAAATTTCCCCTAAAATTAGTTCCATGTTGCTGAAAAATCTTGCTCCAGAGGTTCTCTCTCGTACCAGTAATTTTTTAGGTTTGTTGTTTACTCTATCTATACCAGTGGGGACTGCCTGTTTTTCACTGGTGGCAGTATGGGATATACAGTTAACATGGGCTCTGTTTGTTGGACTTTCCTTGATTGCGCTTCTCCTAGCTAGTCTTAATCTTAAAAACGAAATTTAGGTGTTCGTCTTCTTTTCACACTGTCCCAATCCTTTCATTTATGGTAAAATAGGACTATTAAGTTAGAAAGAGGATTCCCTATGAAATTACAAAAACCAAAAGGAACGCAGGATATCTTACCTGCTGAGTCTGCCAAGTGGCAGTACGTTGAAGGCTTTGCGCGTGAAATCTTCAAACGCTACAACTACGCAGAAGTACGTACCCCTATTTTTGAGCACTACGAAGTCATCAGTCGTTCTGTTGGAGACACAACTGATATCGTAACCAAGGAAATGTACGATTTTTACGACAAGGGAGACCGTCATATTACCCTCCGTCCAGAAGGAACTGCTCCAGTCGTTCGTTCTTATGTGGAAAATAAACTCTTCGCACCAGAAGTGCAAAAGCCAAGTAAGTTCTACTACATGGGTCCAATGTTCCGCTATGAGCGTCCACAAGCAGGTCGCTTGCGTCAATTCCACCAGATTGGTGTGGAGTGTTTTGGCTCTAGCAATCCAGCTACGGATGTGGAAACAATCGCTATGGCAGCCCACTTCCTGAAAGAAATTGGGATTCAAGGTGTCAAACTACATCTCAACACCCTTGGAAATCCTGAGAGCCGTGCGGCCTACCGTCAGGCCTTGATTGACTATTTGACACCGCTCAAAGATAGCTTGTCTAAAGATAGCCAGCGTCGTTTGGAGGAAAACCCTCTTCGTGTCTTGGACTCTAAGGAAAAAGAAGACAAGGCAGCAGTGGAGAATGCACCATCTATCTTGGATTACCTGGATGAAGAAAGCCAAGCCCACTTTGATGTTGTCCGTCAGATGTTGGAAAATCTGGGTGTAGACTATATCATCGATACCAATATGGTTCGTGGTTTGGACTACTACAACCACACGATTTTTGAGTTTATCACAGAAATCGAGGGCAATGACTTGACAGTCTGTGCAGGTGGTCGCTACGATGGCTTGATTGCTTACTTCGGGGGTCCTGAAACTGCTGGATTTGGTTTTGGACTTGGTGTAGAACGTCTCCTTTTAGTTCTTGAAAAGCAAGGTGTGGCCCTACCTATCGAAAACGCCCTAGATGTTTATATTGCTGTCCTTGGTGAAGGAGCAAATCTGAAAGCCTTGGAGTTAGTACAAGCATTGCGCCAACAAGGCTTCAAAGCAGAGCGTGATTACCTCAATCGCAAGCTAAAAGCGCAGTTCAAGTCAGCTGACGTCTTTGAGGCTAAGACCCTCATCACCCTAGGAGAGAGTGAAGTCGAAAGCGGACAAGTGACGGTCAAGAACAACCAAACTCGAGAAGAAGTAGAAGTTTCTCTTGAAGCTATTAGTAAGAATTTCTCAGAAGTCTTTGAAAAATTAGGCTCTTAATAGTAAAGTAATGAACCAGGGTTTTATTCCTGGTTTTTATTTAATAAAAAATCCGACCATTGAAGACTATTTTTATATAAAAAGTTGGGAAAACTGGAATATTATTAAAAATAGCTTGTAAACGAATTCAAAAAATGCTATGATATATTTGATTAATTAAGAGGAGTCAACCATGAATTATTTTAAAAAGAACACGATGCGCGTGTTTGCATTTTTGGGTATAATCGTGTTATCTTTGACGGTACTGACAACAGTATTTGCAGCTGATGTTACAGACTATACCAATAAAACATCAATCACTGTTGATGGTCAACCATTGACATCTGACACTCAAATCGGAACAGGTAAAGTTTTGGAAGCAACCAATACCATTTCTTTTCCTGATACTCAACAAATTAAGGAAGGCGATGTACTGGTACTTGACCTTCCTAAAGAATTGGGCTTGATCACCAAGCTAGAATTTCCAATCACCCATAGCAGTGGTGAAGTAATTGGGAATGCTGTGACAGATCCAAGCACTCAAAAAGTAACGATTACTTTTACAGATTATTTCTCTAAGAATTACAAGGATAAGGTAATGTCTTTGAAATATTCTGTTCGTCCAAACGTAACCAACTTACCAGAATCAGGTAACTATACTTTCCAATTCGGGACAGAAAAATATACCCTCAATTACAATAAAACAGACGGTGAAGCTGGTGACTATGAAATGAAATATGGTTACCAAGATTCAGAAAATCCTAACCGCATCAAGTGGCGTGTTGTTTTGAACGCTGTTCAGGATAAATTGAACAACATGGTCATTAAAGATGACTTTAGCGATAGTGGACAAGTCTTGGTGGAAAGCTCTTTCCGTGCAGTTCGTTATGCAACGCAACCAGAGAAGATTCCAAATGAAGCAGCACTTCTTAAACTGGAACCAATTGATAACTTTAGCAAAAAAGCTGAATTTACTCGAAATGCGGATGGTAAAATCACAGGGTTCACCATTAACTTTGGTGACAACTGGAACTGGGCAATGTACATTGAGTACACAACAGAATTAACTTCAGAACTTCCAAAAGGTACTCAAGTTGCCAATGTTTTGGAATGGTCAGCAAGTAACTTCCAAAAATCTCGTTCAGTCAGTGCATTGACTCGTTTAGAAACAGGTTCAGGTGAGGGTAGTGGAGATAAGACTACTACGACCACAACAACCACAACGACAACTTCTACAACTACAACGACAGAAGAACCAACGACAACTTCTACAACTACAACGACAGAAGAACCAACGACAACTTCTACAACTACAACGACAGAAGAACCAACGACAACTTCTACAACTACAACGACAGAAGGTCCAACGACAACTTCTACAACTACAACGACAGAAGGTCCAACGACAACTTCTACAACTACAACGACAGAAGGTCCAACGACAATTTCTACAACTACAACGACAGAAGGTCCAGCGACAACTTCTACAACTACAACGACAGAAGGTCCAACGACAACTTCTACAACTACAACGACAGAAGGTCCAGTGACAACTTCTACAACTACAACGACAGAAGAACCAACGACAACTTCTACAACTACAACGACAGAAGAACCAACGACAACTTCTACAACTACAACGACAGAAGGTCCAGCGACAACTTCTACAACTACAACGACAGAAGAACCAGCGACTACTTCAACGACCGCATCAACAGAAGGGCCAACAACCACTTCAACAACAGAAGGATCAACGACTACAACAGATGAGAAACCAAAACTTCCTAAAACTGGAGAAGCCGTAGGAACTGGCTTGGTATTTGCAGGAATCGTCATCTTATCAGGCACAGTTGTATTGAAACGTAAATATTCTAATAAGTAATAGTTGAGTTTCTTTAGATAGGGGAGAGCATGGCTCTCTCCCTTTTTTAAAAAAGTAGATATTATGGAGTATTTAGATGAAACTATCAATTCTTATCACTCTTTTAAATGAAGAATTAGTTCTCGCTCAAACACATAAAGCCATCTCTGAGAAGTTAGAGAGTATGATTTTATCGGAAGAACTATCTGACTACGAAATTCTCTATGTGGATGACGGCAGTAGCGATAGCACACTAGAATTAATCGATGCTATTGCCAATGAAAACCCACGGGTCAAGTATATCAGCTTTAGTAGAAACTTTGGACGCGAGAGTGGAATTCTTGCTGGTTTTAAGTATGCGACTGGTGATGCAGTTATGGTGATGGATGGTGATTTGCAACATCCGCCCTACCTTATCCCTCTCTTTGTAGAAGCTTATAAAGAAGGATATGACATTGTCAGCGGTCAGAGAACTCGAGAAGGGGAGTCATTTGTAGGAAGCTTCTTTGCTCGTAGTTTTTATAAATTCTCGAATCACTCCATGGATGTTAAATTGACAGATGGAAAATCCGAGTTACGTCTCCTCAGTAAGAGAGCTGTGGATGTATTTGTTTCACTGCCGGAGTACAATCGATTTAACAAAGGGCTTTATGAGTGGATCGGTTTTAAAGAGAAGGTTATTCCTTATCAAAATGAAGTTCGTAAGGCAGGAAAAAGTAAATTTGGCTTTAAGAAGTCTATGAACTATGCTTTCCAGGGGATTATCTCATTTAATGACCGACCGCTTAGAATTTGTATCCAATTTGGATTTGTCAGTATGGCTCTGTCTCTTCTCTACATTGTTTATGAATTTTGTAAATTTATCTTTTCTTCCGACTATACGAGTGGCTATTTCACTACAATAGCAGCTATCATCTTGTTTAGCAGTGTTCAGCTGATCTTCATCGGTGTGCTTGGAGAATATATCGGAAAGATTTATTACGAGGTGAAGCAACGTCCTCACTTTATCGTCGCAAAAAGTAATATTGACCAAGCTGAAAAAGATAAGATTGGTTAAAATGGTATAGGAGAAAACAAACATGGATAAGTGGTTAATGCGTTGGCAAGAATTGAAAGGGAAACACCCTAAAGCCTTGCTTTATACGATGAGTGCCTTACTACCGATGACCATTATGCTGGTTGTTTGGTTTTTCATGGGTAGCTATCCTTTTGGGAATAAAAGTCTGATGGCAGTTGACTTTGGTCAGCAGTATATCAGCTTTTTTGGCTTGCTTAAAAATGCTGTACTTACAGGCGATTTGAGTAGTCTGACTTATTCCTTTACCAAATCTCTCGGTGGAGATATGATAGGGGTTTTAGGCTATTACTTGATGAGTCCCTTTAATATTTTTTATATTATTGTTCCCTTCAAACATTATGGTTTGGCAGTCTTTCTGACCATTTGGCTCAGATACGGCGCAATCGGACTTTCTTTCTCTCATTTCCTGATTAAGCGCTATAAAGGTGCAGAATCACGTGTGTGGTTGGTGCCTTTATTTGCAACAGCCTATGCTCTTTCAGGCATGCTCGTTTCTTACCAGATGAACGTCATTTTCTATGATGCCATGATTATGCTACCGCTCGTTATCGTTTATCTGGAAGAGATCTTGGATGGAGGAAGACCCTATCGTTATGCCTTTATTTTAGGACTAACAGTCTTTCTGCAGTTCTATATGGGGTATATGATTTCGATTTTTATCGTCCTATACTCTTGTTATTATGTTTCACCGCGTCTCTCTATCCAGGGAACTCTGAAACAGAAGTTGAAACACTTCTTGAATCCTCTGGTAAAAACATTTGCTTTCTCTGTCATTGGGGTTGCTACGGCATCGGTATTGATTGTGCCAGTTTTCTATAATCTCCTTGAGAGTAAGGGGCAAGTTGGAGATGCCATGAAATTCTCCTTGGCCTTTCAGATCAATCCTGTGGATATTCTGTCTAAACTGGCTATCGGTGGTTTTGATACTGCCTCAGGCTGGTCGACTGGACCTAACCTCCCAAATATCTATATCGGTGCTTTAGGATTTCTAGGTTTTATCCTCTACTTTACATCAAAGCAGATAGCTAAGGAAAAACGTTGGGCTGCAGGAGCAGTCACCTTCGTCTTCTTCCTTTCCTTTGTCAATGAGTTTGTAAGTAAAATCTGGCATATGGGACAAAATCCAGCTGGATTCTTCTTCCGTTTCTCATGGTTATTCTCGTTCTTTATGCTCGTTTTAGCCTATCAGGTAGTTAAGGGACAAGTAGAAATTTCTCGCAGAGGGAAGTTGCTTTCAGCTGTGTTACTAGTTTTATCAGCAATTTATCTCTATACAAAGAAATTCACCTATCTTCCAAAAACACAGCCAGAAGCATTGACTCAATTTCTAACAAAGAATGTTATTGTATTTTGGATTTTACTGATAGCTATCACTGTAGCATGCTCTTATCTCTATTGGAGTCGTTCACTTAAAGCACCTCAAGTGAAAAAAATGGTGCTATTGATAGCTGGGGCTGTCGTCCTTCTTTTAGGCATTCTTCTTCAAACAGGTTATCTCTTATCTCAGGTTGTATTAACCTTGCTGGTCTACTTGGCGGTTATCTTCTTACTGCACTCAAGAATGACAAGATTAGCCATTCTTGCCTTATCTACCTTAACAATCTTTGAGTTGGGTTACAACGCTTATCTATCTCAAGTAACCTTTGGGTATGCGGACGTAGATAAGTTTGTAGATGCAACGGTATCTGTAAAACAAGTGACAGATGATGTTCAGAAACAAGCAGACCAACCATTCTATCGAATCGCCTCCACCTTTGCCTATTCAAAAACAGTGCCATCGCTTGTTTCCTACCCAGGTTTAAGTACCTTTAGTTCTAGCTTAGAGCGTACGACCATGGATCAATTCGCCTACATGGGTGATCAAGGGATTAATGCGGCGACAGAGTATGAAAATGGGACCCTCTTAACAGATGCCCTATACGGTGTTCGTTACTATATGGATGTCAAGGATCTGGATCCTACAGAGAAAGAAGCTCATCCTGAGAGAATGTATTTCACTCGTTTTGCAAGTCGTTTTGATATGCAACGTTATTTCACGCGTAAGGTATATGAAGATGAGCGTTATATTGTGTACGAAAACCCAAATTCTTTCCCATTAGCCTATGGAACAAATGATTTAGTAAGAAATATCAACTTCGGTAAAAACAACGCTATTCAAAATCAAAATATCATTCTCAACTCTATGGAAGGTGTGAAAAAAGGCGAAGAGAATTATCTCGACTACTTCAAACCCCTAGCCTACGGAGATGTTGAAACAGAAAATCTTACTGAGGAAAATGTCGACAAAGAAAAAGGAACTGCAGTTTACAAGCGGGTGGACTCTTCTAAGGATGCAGTGGTTCGCTACCGAATTACTCCGCGAACAGACTTGACTTATTACTTCTTCGTACCTGCAGGTCTAAATACAGAGAAAGATTATTCCGTCCTTCTGAACGGCAAGTGGTTTACTCATTCTAAGAGAAATACGCAACGTCAACTCTGGCAAATTGCAGATAATGCGGAGAATCAAGAATCTGTACTGGAGTTCCGCTTTAAAACAGATAAGGTTGACCTTTCAAACGCAGGGGTTTATCGAGCAGAAATCAGTCAAATTCAAAGTGCTTTAGAAAAAAGGAAGGCACAAGGTCTACAAGTTGAGAAATTCTCGAATACTCATATCGTCGGTTCAGTGAATATTACTGACGACAGTAAATATATGATGACTTCTATCCCTTATAGCGAGGGTTGGAAGGTGAAAGTAGATGGTAAGGATGTACCTGTGACAAAAGCATGGAACAGCTTTATTTCATTCCCGATTACTTCTGGACAACACAAAGTAGAATTTGTCTTCTCACAAAAAGGAAGGGTTACAGGTGCTGTATTGACTCTCATCAGTCTAACAACGCTTTATATTGTCAGAAGAGATTACAAAAAGGATGATA
This sequence comes from Streptococcus infantis, assembly GCF_047464155.1. Lineage (GTDB taxonomy): Bacteria > Bacillota > Bacilli > Lactobacillales > Streptococcaceae > Streptococcus > Streptococcus infantis_U. The sequence goes on along the minus strand of NZ_JASHCL010000002.1, from coordinate 313,320 downwards.
AAAACCAGCTGAAAGAAAGTCAAGACGCTCCATCAGCTGACTAAGCAATCTTTTATCAACTATAAAAAAATACGGTCAGGATACCATTTCTGACCTTTTTATTTTGCAAAATGACAAAAATCTTAAACTTTTTGACAAATATGCTTGTCAAAAATAAAAAGATATGTTACAATGAAATCAAGTTAAGAACAAAGGAGAAAAAAGACATGCTAAAAAATCGTCTAAAAGAGCTTCGGGCTCGCGATGGCCTGAATCAAACCGAGCTGGCCAAACTAGCTGGCGTGTCCAGGCAAACCATCAGTTTGCTAGAACGGGATGAGTACACTCCATCCATCGTCATCGCCCTGAAGATTGCTCAAATTTTCCATGAACCAGTCGAGTCGGTCTTTCGCTTAGAGGAGGATGAGTGATGAACAAGTATAAAATGATTTATTATCTATGTATCGTTGTGTTTATCGTGAATCTTTTAGCTATGATTGGAAGCCTATTTGGTTGGTTTACGATCGTGGAAGGCAAGTACCTCTTCTGGAATAATATAGTGCTACTATTAGTCTTTAGATGGGTAGAGAGAAAGATTAAGTTTAAAGAGCTCGTAAAAGGAGAAAAGTTATGAAAGAATTTTTAGCAGGTTTTCAAGTAGATACTGAGAACAAAGCACTTGCAGGTGTTTGTGCAGGTTTAGGAAATTATTTTAACATTCAAGCCAATATCGTTCGTTTGGTTACAGTCTTCTTGTTCCTCTCTTCGACGGAAAATGGGATTATAACAGTAACTCTCTATGCTTATCTAGCAGGTTGGCTTGGGAATGAACCCTTGGGAGATGGAGCGAAAAAAGCAAGAAAGCAAGCTATTCTCTTATTTGCTGTTTGTTTGATTTTGGTGTCACTTGGAACAGAAGGCTTGACTGCTATTTTTGAATCAGGTAAAGCTTTTGGTCAATGGTTGTCTGGCTTGTTTTAGAAAGAGGTTAAAAGATGGAAAAGAAACATGTCATTTTTGCACTGAAGATTGTTATTGCAGGAATTTTATTAGGAATATTTGCTGGATTCCTTGGTGTTAATCCTTTAGGTATCAGTCAAGAGCAAGTAGTCGTTGCCTTGGAATCACTCTTTCTTGGTCTAGGGCTGATTACGACGATTCTAACTTTTTATTTCATTAGAAAAAGTCATCAGGCTTATAAGAGCTACCAAAGAGAAGAAGAGGACGAAGAAAACGAACAAGACTATCTTGCTATGTATCGTTTCTTGGATTATGGTACGGTAGCTTGGAATGTTTGCCAAATTAGTATGCTAGCCTGCTTACTTTTAGATTTGGGAGGTTTAGGCGCATCAGCAGCATCCTTACTTTTGATAGTTGTAGGTATCTGGTCGGGTGCTTACTGCCTCAAAATCACTAGCAAGGTCCGTAACTACAAACTGTCTATTATGGCAACCCCTAAGGAAGTTTTAGAATACCTCGATACTTATGATGAGGGAGAAAAACAGGCTGAGATGGAAGAAGCTTACTTGATCTTGTTCAAGGTCAATCAAATCCTCATTCCTGGCATCTATGTTGTCTTAGTAGTACTATCTGTAGTATTAGGACAAGTACAGTTGGTTGCTCTACTCGTAGCAGTTGTCATCCATTTGTACACGAATGTTGCACAGTTGCGAAAAACAAAACGTTATTTTAAATAGGAGAATCTTATGAAAACACTTAAAAATATTGGTTGGTATAGCCTTGCTTTCTTATCATTTATTATGATTTATACTTTCATTCAGGGTGTAGGTGTGGCAGCGATGAAGTTGGGAGCACCTGACTACGTTTTTGTCCCTGTTTATGTCTTATTAGCAGGAATCTTCACCTTCGTTACCTACAAGTGGTATAAGACAGGAACTGTTACGATTGAAAAAACAGCCCTTAACAAATACATCTGGTTACCTGCCTTAGTATTGGCCCTTGTCATTGTTGCTCAATTCTTTTTGCCAAATGATCAGTCAGTCAATCAACAGTTGGTAGAAGAATTGACTCATAATCAACCTCTCTTTTCTTTCTTTATGGTAGTTGTCTTTGCACCCCTGACAGAAGAATTAACCTTTAGAGGTATGCTAGCTCGCTATGTCTTCCCTCAACAGGATAACATCAAGCAAACAGTTCTCTTTCTTCTTGTAAGTAGTATCATTTTTGCTCTCGTTCATTTCCCTGGCACCCCACAACAATTCCTAGTTTATGCTTCACTTGGCTTTAGCTTGGGATTGGCTTATATTAACAAAGGTGGTCTAGCTTATAGTATAGCCCTACATGCTTTGAATAATTTAATCGCATTTTTAATGATAGTCATGCTATAATAGACTCAGGAGGAAGTCATGAAACGAGTGATATTATTAGCAGTGATTCAGGCAGTCGTTCTCTTCTTTATCATTGGAGTGCTTGCCTATGCTTTAAAAGGGGATTTCTTTTATAACTATCTAGCAGTTATCTTCGCACCAATCGCAGGGATTATGAGATTTGCGACGGCTTATGCAACGGAGATTGTTCTCCCTAAAAAGGCTACAGAGATTGCGGAAAAGCGTAAAAAATAAAGAAATACCGAGTAAAATAAGATCCAGCGAATAACTTTGCTGGATTTTTTTCATTTATAGCAGGATTCTTCTCAACTTTTCTGATGATTTTCATGAAGAGCCTGTGCTTTTATGGTAAAATAGTAACAGAATAAAAGAGGAGAGAAAACATGAAACGTAGTATGTATGCTGGTCGTGTTCGTGAGGAGCACATCGGACAAGAAATTACCTTGAAAGGCTGGGTTGCCCGTCGTCGTGACTTAGGTGGTTTGATCTTTATCGACCTTCGTGACCGTGAAGGAATCATGCAGTTGGTCATCAACCCTGAAAAAGTATCAGCAGAGGTGATGGCAACAGCTGAAAGCCTTCGTAGTGAATTTGTCATCGAGGTGACTGGTCAGGTTGCTGCACGTGAGCAAGCCAATGATAAGTTGGCGACTGGAGCAGTTGAACTGAATGTAACAGCTCTTACTGTGCTTAACACAGCCAAAACAACACCATTTGAAATTAAGGATGGCATTGAAGCGAACGATGATACACGTCTACGTTACCGTTACCTTGACCTTCGTCGCCCAGAAATGTTGGAAAATCTTAAACTTCGTGCCAAAGTAACGCATTCGATCCGTAACTACTTGGATGAGTTGGAATTTATCGACGTAGAAACACCATTCCTTTCTAAGTCAACACCAGAAGGGGCGCGTGACTATTTGGTGCCATCTCGTGTCAATAAAGGGCATTTCTATGCTCTTCCTCAAAGTCCGCAGATTACAAAACAGTTGTTGATGAATGCTGGATTTGACCGTTACTACCAAATCGTCAAATGTTTCCGTGATGAAGACTTGCGTGGAGACCGCCAACCAGAGTTTACTCAGGTCGACTTGGAAACTTCTTTCCTTACTGAACAAGAAATTCAAGACATCACAGAAGGTTTGATTGCGCGCGTGATGAAGGAAACAAAAGGCATCGAAGTGACACTGCCATTCCCTCGTATGAAGTACGATGATGCCATGGCTCTTTATGGTTCTGACAAACCTGACACTCGTTTTGAGATGTTGCTTCAAGACTTGACAGATCTTGTCAAGGGTGTTGATTTCAAAGTCTTCTCAGAAGCACCTGCCGTCAAAGCCATTGTCGTCAAAGGTGCAGCAGATAACTACTCACGTAAAGACATCGACAAGATGACAGAAGTAGCCAAGCAGTATGGGGCTAAAGGTCTTGCTTGGGTCAAGGTTGTTGACGGTGAATTAAACGGTCCAGTTGCTAAATTCTTGACTGGTATTCAGGAAGATTTGACAAGAGCACTTAGTCTTGAAGATAAGGACTTGGTTCTCTTTGTAGCAGATACGCTTGAAGTAGCCAATGCAACACTTGGTGCCCTTCGTGGACGTATTGCCAAGGAACTAGGCTTGATCGATAATGATAAATTCAACTTCCTCTGGGTGGTTGACTGGCCAATGTTTGAATGGTCAGAAGAAGAAGATCGTTACATGAGTGCCCATCATCCATTCACCCTTCCTCAAGCAGAAACTGCTCATGAACTTGAAGGAGATTTGGCCAAGGTTCGTGCCATTGCCTATGATATCGTCTTGAATGGTTATGAACTTGGTGGTGGTAGCCTTCGTATCAATCAAAAAGAACTCCAAGAACGTATGTTCAAAGCTCTTGGTTTCTCAGCGGAGGAAGCAAATGACCAGTTTGGTTTCCTTTTGGAAGCTATGGACTATGGATTCCCACCACACGGTGGCTTAGCTATCGGGCTTGACCGTTTTGTTATGCTCTTAGCAGGAGAAGAAAACATCCGTGAAGTGATTGCCTTTCCTAAGAACAACAAGGCAACTGACCCAATGACGCAAGCACCATCAACAGTAGCTCTTAAACAATTAGAGGAACTCAATCTACAAGTAGAACAAGATGAAACAAACGAAACTAACTAAAAAGTGGTACCATTATCTGCGCCGCTTTGCTTATCGGGTGAAGATTTTACGTGTTTTGCAAAGTATCTCCCGAGAAAAATACGATGAAAAAATTTCAGCTTCTCTGGTATATGGTTTTCTATCAGCAGTAGCCGTCAATTTCTTCTTCCAGCCAGGACACGTTTATTCAAGTGGAGCAACAGGTTTAGCTCAGATTATCTCAAGCCTTAGTAACTACTGGTTTAATTTCCATATTCCAATTTCTGTAGCTTTCTATTGTATCAATATACCACTCATGATTTTAGCTTGGCGCCAAATTGGGCATAAGTTCACGATATTTACCTTTATCACGGTATCCATGAGCTCGCTCTTTATCCAATTTGTGCCAGTGGTGGTCTTGACAGAGGATCCCATCATCAATGCTCTCTTTGGTGGGGTAGTCATGGGACTTGGTATCGGCTTTGCTTTACGCCATAATATTTCCAGTGGTGGAACGGATATTGTCAGTCTTACCATTCGTAAGAAGACGGGGCGTAACGTCGGAAGTATCTCCTTCCTAGTGAACGGGACAATCATGCTGATTGCTGGCTTGACCTTTGGTTGGAAATACGCTCTTTATTCTATGATTACCATCTTTGTCTCAAGTCGTGTGACAGATGCAGTTTTCACCAAACAGAAACGTATGCAGGCCATGATCGTCACTAGCAATCCTGATGCAGTCATTGAAAAAATTCACAATAAATTGCACCGTGGAGCGACCATGATTCACGATGCTGAAGGGACTTATAACCACGAGCGTAAGGCGGTTTTGATTACAGTTATCACTCGTGCAGAGTTTAATGATTTTAAACTAATCATGAAGCAAGTGGATCCAACAGCCTTTGTATCGGTCTCGGAGAATGTTCATATTCTTGGACGATTTGTCGAAGTTGAAAACTAGTTGTTCAGGTAAATAGAATACAAAAAAACCAACTCAAAATAGAGAGTTGGTTTTTTATTTTTCAACGATTTCGTGTGCAATCACCTGACGATAGCAGATTTGACGATTCTCTTTGACATCATTAATGATTTGCAGAATGGTTTCAAATGAAGTTCGGCCAAGAGCAAGGCTATTGATATCAACATAGGCAGCTAGATTCAATCTTGGATTCACCGAATCAAAGCTTAGAACAGGAACATCAAGCTGGTGTTCGTTGAGGTAGTTACAGACACCTTCAGCTAAGAGGCTATCTGTTGTAATAATAGCATCGGTCTGAGGGTCGTGTTTAAAGAGTTGTTTACTAAAGTTATAGCCCTTTTCTTCTAGAAACTCGTCTGCAAAGAAGGTACGTTGACTATCAAGAGGTAGATCGTGTTCTTGAAGTGCTTGCTCGTAACCTGTCAGACGGTCCTGGGTAACGAAGAGCTTCTTGGTACCACCGATAAAGGCAATTCGACTGCATCCTTTTTTGATGAAATATTCGGTCGCATCAAATCCGGCTTGGATGTTATCATTATCAACAAGCGGAATGAAAGGAGAAAGTGATTTTCCAAGAATGAGGAAGGGAAATTGCTCATCGACAACTAATTGCACCAAGGGATCATTTTCTTGAGCATACAAGAAGATAAGCCCATCTACACGTTTTCCATAGACCATTTGTGAAATGGCGTTTAAACGCTCTTTCTCATCCTTACCAGTCGCAATCTGAATGGCATAGTGATTTTCCGAGGCAACCTGTGCAATCCCTCTAAGAACAGAAGGGAAGAAAGGGTTTTGGTAGAAAACGTCTGAGTCATCCGGAAGAACCAAGCCAATGACTTGCGTATAACTGCTAACGAGACTTCGAGCATTTAGATTAGGATGATAATTGAGTTCTTTCATTGCTTTTCGAACTCGTTTTTTGGTTTCGTCACTAATCGTTGATTTGTTTTGAATAACACGGGTTACGGTTGAAGGTGAAACTCCTGCAGCCTTGGCCACGTCTTTAATCGTAACAGGCATAATAATCTCCTACTTTTGGTAGTCTGGATCACGATAATGAGTCTTATAAAAGATAGTGACCAGGTATAGAACAAATAAAATGTTTTGAACAGTAATCAAAGTTGCCATATTCTGTCCCAAAAGACCTAGAATCAGGGTAATTAAAGTTGGTAATCCTAAACAGTTCAAAATAAAATGATAGCACTCTTTATAGGTCTTAAATGAGAAGAGACGAGATTTTTTCGTGAAGTAGAGCAAAAGGCTCGCACCTAAAGCTACAATGAAAAAATTAAGTCCAAAGAGGAAACTAGCACCTAAGACCAGGAAGAGGCTGATATAGACACGGTTCTGTTGATACCAGTCTTTAGAAATGGCCTGAGTCAAGCTCTCCTTGTTTTGAAAACTTTCAGTCGTGATAGCGTGATAGCGAATGCTGGTTAGTTCTTTTCCTTGCTTACTGATGACGAGATTCTCGGGTTCAAAGCTAAGGAGCAATTCCTCAGGGAAACTTGAACTAGAAGTATCTCCAATTTGAACAGAAGCTTGATGAGGAGTTGAACCCGTATAGCTTAGTTTACCATCTACAATCTGAGCATTCTTAGCTAGATCCTGAACGACTTCGTCCGTCAATGGAGCATAGACATCATCGATGAACGTCTCTAAAGGATAGGTTTCCTGAGAACTGTTCTGGATAGCAATAGGCACCATGGATAAGCTAATCAAGAAAATACTGGTAAAAATCAGTTGAAACCAGTTTAGACCAAAACGATGAGAGAGGGGCTTACGAAATCCCCAAATACTATTAAAATAAGAAAACGGATATGGTAACATAAATCTCTTTCTATAGGCATTTTCTATACGAGTATTATATAGAGAAATGTTTTTTATTTCAAGCGGGGATAGTAGAATCCTTGGTAAAAGTGAATGTTTGTTATGATTCATCCATTAACTAACAAGGAAATCTCAGCAAGCTCATGTTTCTCACCAGACAATCGATGTACAAGTTCAAAAATGAAAAAGGGTGGCGAGGGTATATTACCCCTTGTCGCCACCGCTTGTAAGTCCTGAAACGAAGTTCTTTTGCAAGAAGAAGAAAAGTGTACAGATTGGAAGAGCGATGAGGATAGCACCTGCTGAGAAGTAGGCGATCTTCAAGTTCTTCGCATTGCTGACGAAGGTTTGTAGACCAACGGCAACTGTAAAGTATTCTTTTTCACGAAGCAAGAAACTAGAGAGGATATAGTCTCCGAAAGGTCCCATGAAGGCCCAGAGTGCTTGTACAGCAACCATTGGGCGAACAAGAGGGAGAACGATTTGCCAGAAGCGGCGGAAGTGTCCTGCACCATCTAGTTTTGCAGACTCATCAAGAGACATTGGCACGGTATCAAAGTAACCTTTCATCAACCAAGCATTCATAGGGATACCACCACCGACGTAGAGGAAGATGAGGAACCAGCTATGGTTAAGGGCGTTCAACATGAGGGCCATAACAAAGAAGGCAGTCAAAGCGGCCATTGTTGGCACCATTTGGATAATCAAGAAGAAGACCAAACTTTGTTTACGAGCCAAGAAGTTGTAACGGCTATAGGCATAACCAGCAAGTACGATAATACTTGTCTGAACAACCATAGTGATCAAAGCGATGATCAAAGTGTTGAGGTACCATGTGCCGTACAAGGTTTCTGTAAAGAGCCCTTTGAAGTTATCAAGACTGAAATTAACATTGCTGTCGAGCTTGAAGGCCACAACGTTACCGGCCTTAAAGGCTGACATAATCGTGATTAAAAGAGGATAGATAATAACGATTGAAAGTCCAATCAAGTAGAGGTAAGTGAGGGTTTGAGTCAGTCTACGTTTGAGTTTGATTGAGTTATTCATCTTAGACGTCCTCCATATCAAATGCGTGTAGTTTCTTGAATGCAATCATAGAAATAGAGATGACAATGATTGAAATAATCAAGGTAACGGCAGCTGCCATAGAGTATTGAGGAGCTGTACCAGTTGTCAAACGGTAGATCCATGAGATCAAGATATCGGTTGAACCAGCTCCACCACCGACACTACCAGGACCACCACCATTGAAGAGGTACATGATAGAGAAGTTGTTAAAGTTGAAGGTGTATTGGCTGATCAAAGTAGGTGCCGCAACAGCCAAAATCATTGGGAAAGTAATGTTGCGGAATTTTTGCCAAGCGTTTGCACCATCGATATAAGCTGCTTCGTACAAGTCGTTTGGAATAGACTGTAGGATACCGAGAGTCAAGACATAGATATAAGGGAATCCAAGCCAACCTTGCATCATAATCAAGGCAACCTTAGTCCAAGTTGGGTTTGTCTTCCAAGGGATAAGTGCTCCATCTAGGAAAGGAAGAACCTTAGCAAAGAGAGGGATAACTTGAGTATTGATAGCTCCGACACTATCGTTGAACATGTTTGAGAATGTCAAGATAGTGATGAAGGCTGGAACAGCCCAAGGGAGAAGGAAGATAACACCAAAGATACGTTTTCCTTTGATGAATGGTTGGTTAGCAATAATAGCTGTAAAGATACCGAGTACGATTTGCAAAGTAGATGCAGATAAAGCCCAGATAATAGTCCAAGAAAGGACAGCACCGAAGGCTGAACGGAAGGTACTCAAGCTCCAGATGTTTGTGAAATTAGTCAATCCAACCCAATCCAACAATTTATTTGGTGGTAAATGTTGGAAATCATAGTTGGTAAAGGCAATCATCAAGGTTACAATAACTGGGAAGATGATCGCAAATGTCATGGCAACATAAGATGGGATGATGAGTAAGTATGGGAACCCATTTTCATAGATTCCTTTAATCATATCCTTCAATGTCAATGGGACAGGAATGCCATTATTAATACGTTTTGCAATAGTGTGAGCGTCTTTAATATTGAAAATATAGAATGCTAGATAAACAATTACAAAAATAGAGTGGAATGCACCACGAATCAACATGAAAAGAGAGTTGTCACGGCCAGGTTTTTCACCGAGCGTGATCAAGTTGCTCAATTCTGGTGCTGCAAGTACTATAAAATAGAGGACAAAAGCCACTGTTACAGCAAGGAAGATAAAACCTTTAGCTTTTTGTTTGTTGTAGATTTGTCCCAACCCAGGAATCAATGAAAGCAAGGCTGCTTTTTTTGGTTGTTGTTCCATGAGTACTCCTTTCATAAGATACGAGCATTGAGCTCGATGCTAATCAGTAATACTACTGAAAACATTGTCAGTGTATCTAAAAATCAAGGGAGATGTTTAAATTATCTCCCTTGAATCAATCAATTAGTTACCAAATTTTTGTTGGATTGTTTCTTTGATCAATGTTACAGCATCATTAGCAGCTGTTTTAGCATCTTTCTTACCGCTTACAGCGTCAAAGAGCATTGTTTTAGCTGGGTCCCAAACTGTTGACATTTGAGAGATGTTTGGCATTGGTTGAGCGTTTTGGAACTGTTTGATAACAGCTGTAGTCAACTCATCGTTTTTACCTTCAGCGTAAGCGCGAGCTTCAGTATTAGCTGGGATTTCGTTAGTTGCATCGTAGAATGCTTTTTGTTGTTCAGTTGAAACAAGGAAGTCTACAAATTTTTGAGCCCCTTCAAGGTTCTTAGTGCTTGATGGGATAATCCAAGCTTTACCACCACCAAAGGCTGCGTAGTTTTTGCCGTTTGGAAGAGTTGGGATAGTTGCAACACCGTAGTTTACTTTAGCGTCTTTGAATGCTTGAGCTTTCCAAGGACCGTCGATGATTGCAGCTGTTTTACCTTCTTGGAATTGAGTTTGGATCAAGTTTCCAGCACCTTCAGTATCTTGCATACCTTTAGGCCATTTTTCGTACCAAGTTTTAGCGTATTCAATACCTGCGATAGCACCATCATTAGCAAGACCGATATCTTTAGGATTTTTACCGTTGTCACCAAATACGTAAGCACCGTTACCTGCAAGAAGTCCGTATGCGTAGTAGAAGTTAGTCCAGTCAGCTAGGAAAGCGGTTGTTTTTCCTTCTTCACCAGCAAAAGCGTATTTGCTATCTTTAGCAAGGTTTTCTAAGTCAGCAAATGTTTTTGGAGCTTCTTTAATCAAGTCTTTGTTGTAGTACATAACAAGTGACTCGATAACAGCTGGAGCACCGTAAACTTTTCCACCAACAGTTACAAGAGATTTAGTAGTGTCGTCAGTTTTAGCACCATCGCTCAAAGTAACTTCTGAAAGTTGTCCGTCAGTACCAAGGCTACCTACACGGTCGTATGGCGCCATCATGACATCAGCAGCTTTACCTGATTGGTTATCAAGTGAAAGATTGTCAAGTCCACCTAATTGGTCACCAGTTTTAATAGTAACTTTTACACCAGATTCTTTTTCGTAAGCTTTTGCAGCTGATTCAGCGAAGGCTTTATATTGATCTTCAACGTAGAAAGTGATTTCTTGACTTCCTGATGCAGATGAATCAGCAGCTTTATCTGCAGTTTTACTTCCGCAAGCTACCAAAAGCAAGCTAGCAAGAGTAGCAGTACCAAGTACAGCTGCGCTCTTCATGAATTTAGTTGACATAGTGTATTCCTCCTAAAGAATAACAAATTTTAATTTCGAGGAAACGCAAACGTTTTCCCTTATGACCCTAGTATAGCACAAACAGAAAACGGTTGCAAGCGTTTTTTTGAAAAAATTTTAAAAAGCTTAAAATTAAGAGAAACCGAAAACTGTCGATATAATAGGAAGAAAAAGTAAATAATTAAGAAAAAAATGTTCGGAAATGGACAAATGGAAACGATTGCGCAATTTTTTTGAAAAAATTATCAAGTTAAGAAAATAGGATATAGTAAATTTTATTTTTAATAATATAAATAAATCAAAAAAAGTTTTCTAAAAACGCTTGCATTTCTTTTTGAAATGGGTTATACTTTAATTAGCGCAAACGTTTGCGCAAAAATTGAAGTAATTAACAAAATAAACACTTGAGGTGCTAATATGAAAAAACGTCAAAGCGGTGTGTTGATGCACATCTCATCACTTCCAGGAGCATACGGAATCGGATCATTTGGTCAAAGCGCCTATGATTTCGTTGACTTCTTGGTTCGTACTAAGCAACGCTACTGGCAAATCCTTCCTTTGGGAACAACTAGCTATGGAGATTCTCCTTACCAATCATTCTCAGCCTTTGCTGGAAACACTCATTTTATCGACCTTGATATTTTAGTGGAGCAAGGTTTGTTGGAAGCAAGTGATCTTGAAGGTGTGGACTTTGGTAGCAACCCAACTGAAGTTGACTACGCTAAAATCTACTATGCACGTCGTCCGCTTTTAGAGAAAGCTGTCAAACGTTTCCTTGAAGTTGGAGCTGTCAAAGACTTCGAAAAATTTGCTCAAGAAAATCAATCATGGCTTGAACTCTTTGCTGAGTATATGGCTATCAAAGAGCATTTTGACAATCTTGCTTGGACTGAATGGCCAGATGCTGATGCTCGTGCTCGCAAAGCTTCAACTCTTGAAAGTTACCGTGAGAAATTAGCTGACAAGCTTGTTTACCACCGTGTAACCCAATACCTTTTCTTCCAACAATGGTTGAAATTGAAAGCATACGCCAACGATAACCACATTGAAATTGTTGGAGACATGCCTATCTATGTGGCTGAGGACTCAAGCGATATGTGGGCAAATCCACATCTCTTCAAAACAGATGAAAACGGAAAAGCAACACACATTGCAGGATGCCCTCCTGATGAGTTCTCTGCAGACGGTCAGCTTTGGGGCAACCCAATCTATGACTGGGAAGCAATGGACAAAGATGGCTACAAATGGTGGATTGAACGCTTGCGTGAAAGCTTTAAAATCTACGATATCGTTCGTATCGACCACTTCCGTGGATTTGAGTCTTACTGGGAAATCCCTGCTGGTTCTAAAACAGCGGCACCTGGTAAATGGGTGAAAGGACCTGACTACAAACTCTTTGCAGCTGTTAAAGAAGAGCTTGGTGACTTGAACATCATCGCAGAAGACCTTGGATTCATGACTGATGAAGTTATCGAGCTTCGTGAGCGTACTGGATTCCCAGGAATGAAAGTCCTTCAATTTGCCTTCAACCCAGAGCATGAAAGCATCGACAGCCCACACTTGGCACCAGCCAACTCAGTTATGTACACAGGAACACACGATAACAACACTGTTCTTGGTTGGTACCGTGATGAGATTGATGATCCAACACGTGAGTACATGGCACGCTATACAAATCGCAAGGAATACGAAACAGTAGTACATGCTATGCTTCGTACAGCCTTTTCATCAGTAAGCTTTATGGCTATTGCTACTATGCAAGACTTGCTAGAGTTGGATGGTTCAGCTCGTATGAATTTCCCATCTACTCTTGGTGGAAACTGGTCATGGCGTATGACAGAGGATCAATTGACTCCTGCTGTCGAAGAAACTTTGCTTGACTTGACTACAATTTATCGCCGAATTAATGAAAATTTGGTAGAATTAAAGAAATAAGACAATATCAGGAGACACAAAAATGTTACCATTAAAAGAATTTGTACAAAATCGTTACAATAAATCTATCGCAGAATGTAGTAACGAAGAGCTTTACCTTGCTCTTCTTAACTACAGCAAACTTGCTAGCAGCCAAAAACCAGTCAACACTGGTAAGAAAAAAGTTTACTACATCTCAGCTGAGTTCTTGATTGGTAAACTCTTGTCAAACAACTTGATTAACCTTGGTCTTTATGACGAAGTTAAAAAAGAACTTGCTGATGCAGGTAAAGAGTTAATCGAAATCGAAGAAGTAGAATTGGAACCATCACTTGGTAATGGTGGTTTGGGACGTTTGGCAGCTTGCTTTATCGACTCAATCGCTACACTTGGTTTGAACGGTGACGGTGTTGGTTTGAACTACCACTTCGGTTTGTTCCAACAAGTTCTTAAAAACAACCAACAAGAAACGATTCCTAACGCTTGGTTGACTGACCAAAACTGGTTGGTTCGTTCAAGCCGTAGCTACCAAGTGCCATTTGCACACTTTACATTGACATCTACTCTTTACGATATCGATGTTCCTGGTTACAAAACAGCTACGAAAAACCGTTTGCGTTTGTTTGACTTGGATTCAGTTGATTCTTCAATCATCAAAGATGGTATCAACTTTGACAAGACAGACATCGCTCGTAACTTGACTCTTTTCCTTTACCCAGACGATAGTGATAAACAAGGTGAATTGCTCCGTATCTTCCAACAATACTTCATGGTTTCAAACGGTGCACAATTGATCATTGATGAAGCAATCGAAAAAGGAAGCAACTTGCACGACCTTGCTGACTACGCAGTTGTACAAATCAACGATACTCACCCATCAATGGTAATCCCTGAATTGATTCGTCTTTTGACTGAACGTGGTATCGAACTTGATGAAGCCATCTCTATCGTTCGTAGCATGACTGCCTACACAAACCACACAATCCTTGCTGAAGCCCTTGAAAAATGGCCTCTTGAATTCTTGGAAGAAGTGGTTCCTCACTTGGTACCAATCATCAAAGAATTGGATCGCCGTGTTAAAGCAGAATACAAAGACCCAGCTGTTCAAATCATCGATGAGAGCGGACGTGTTCATATGGCTCACATGGATATCCACTACGGATACAGCGTAAACGGGGTTGCAGCTCTTCACACTGAAATCTTGAAGAACTCAGAGTTGAAAGCTTTCTACGACATCTACCCAGAAAAATTCAACAACAAAACAAACGGTATCACATTCCGTCGTTGGCTCATGCATGCTAACCCAAGCTTGTCTCACTACTTGGATGAGATTCTTGGACGCGAATGGCACCATGAAGCTTCTAAATTGGAAGACCTTCTTTCATACGAAGACAAGGCTGCTGTCAAAGAAAAATTGGAAAGCATCAAAGCTCACAACAAACGTAAATTGGCTCGTCACTTGAAAGAGCACCAAGGTGTGGAAATCAATACAAACTCTATCTTTGATATCCAAATCAAACGTCTTCACGAGTACAAACGTCAACAAATGAACGCTTTGTATGTCATCCACAAATATTTGGACATCAAGGCTGGTAACATCCCTGCTCGTCCAATCACAGTATTCTTTGGTGGTAAAGCAGCTCCTGCCTACACAATCGCTCAAGATATCATCCACTTGATCCTTTGCTTGTCAGAAGTAATTGCAAACGACCCAGCAGTAGCTCCACACTTGCAAGTTGTCATGGTTGAAAACTACAACGTGACTGCAGCAAGCTTCTTGATCCCAGCATGTGACATCTCAGAACAAATCTCACTTGCTTCTAAAGAGGCTTCAGGTACTGGTAACATGAAATTCATGTTGAACGGAGCTTTGACTCTTGGTACTATGGACGGAGCTAACGTTGAAATCGCTGAATTGGTTGGAGATGAAAACATCTACATCTTCGGTGAAGATTCAGAAACTGTTATCGACCTTTATGCGAAATCAGCCTACAAATCAAGCGAATTCTACGCTCGTAAAGCGATCAAACCATTGGTTGACTTCATCGTAAGCGATGCTGTTCTTGCAGTCGGTAAGAAAGAGCGCTTGGAACGTCTTTACAACGAATTGATCAACAAAGACTGGTTCATGACTCTTCTTGACTTGGAAGACTACATCAAAGTTAAAGAGCAAATGCTTTCTGACTACGAAGACCGTGATGCATGGTTGGATAAAGTCATCGTCAACATTGCGAAAGCAGGATTCTTCTCATCTGACCGTACAATCGCTCAGTATAATGAAGATATCTGGCACTTGAACTAAGATTCTTTGTAACAGATTATAAAACAAAAACGCATCTTAAATAGATGCGTTTTTTTGTATTTAGACTAGTTTATAGTGCTTTCCCAACCAGAATCTCTGCTTCGATGGTAATCTTCGTTAATTGACTCCAGTCAATCTTGCTTTGGTCAATGTGAAAGAGCAGGGGAGTCATGCTGAGTAAGGCTTGGCGTTGTTCTGCTGTAATGGGCTTGGTCAGGGAAGCGATTTGACTAGATTGGATGCTGAAATGTTCTTGGAAATGTTCTTTGATATCTTGGTTAGAATAATCTTTCTTTGTCAGTTGTTCCTGTACCATTTGGCGGATTTCCTTGAGATGGTTTTCAGTAGGAATAACCTTGATTAAGATGCCGTCCTTGGATAAGACACGGCGAAATTCACCGTAGTTGGCAGGTGAGAAGATATCAAGCAGGATATCCATGCTAGCGTCTTTTATAGGAAGGCGAGCCAGGTCGCCAACGAACCAGTTGACTGCCCAGTTGGGTTCGCTTTTGGCAGCGATCTGAACTGAGTCTTTCGAGATATCAAAGGCGTAGAAGGTCTTGTCAGGATGACTTTCTTGTAGTCTACGAGAGTAAAATCCTTCGCCACAACCGATATCTAAGACTGTTTTTGCAGATGATTTAGTCGCTAGTAGGTCAGAAATACCTTCTAAGATAGCCTGATAAAATCCAGCTTCTAGGATTTGCTGGCGATTTTGGAAGTTTTCCTTGTCGTAGTTGGCGGATTGCTTGATTTGGGGAGCCAGATTGACATAACCGAATTTTGCTAGGTCAAAAGAATGGCGATTGCTACACTTGAGACTGCTCTCGACCAAGGTCAGATTTTCTTGGCAGATGGGGCAGGAAAAGGCACTAGCAGAAGCAAAACGCTGGAGTTTAGGTTTGAGGTTTGTATTCATAGTTTTAGTCTAGCAAAAAAAGAACTGGATGGCAAATGCCTCCAGTTTGTTTTTTAGTATGTTAGAACGAAGTATTTTTTCTTACCACGGCGGATAACAGTGAGTTCGTTCTCTAACTTATCAGCATCACTCAAGACATAGTCAAGGTCTTGGATACGTTCGCCGTTGACGTAGATAGCTCCATTTTGAACATCTTCGCGGGCTTGGCGTTTTGAGTTGACTACGCCAGAAGATACGAGCAATTCTACGATGTTGTGATTTTCGTCTGCTTGTACTTGGTAGTTTGGCACACCACGAAGTCCTTGTTTAAGTTCTTTGACAGAAAGGTTTTTGATATTTCCGGCAAAGAGTTGCTCAGTGATATTGAGTGCTTCTTTGTAGGCTTCTTCTCCGTGAACAAGTGTTACGACTTCACGAGCTAAGACTTTTTGAGCCAAGCGTTCGTGTGGAGCCGCTTCAAATTGTTTACGGATCTCTTCAATCTCATCAAGTGACAAGAAAGTAAAGATTTTCAAGAAGCGAACAGCGTCAGCATCCATGACGTTCATCCAGAATTGGTACATTTCGTATGGAGAAGTCTTTTCAGGGTTGAGCCAAACGGCGTTCCCTTCAGATTTACCAAATTTCTTACCAGTTGCGTCTGTAATGAGTGGAACAGTGATAACGTGGCCAGTCTTGTCAGCCTTACGGCGAAGCAATTCGGTACCAGCAGTCATATTTCCCCACTGGTCAGAACCACCGATTTGAAGGGTTACATTGTGCTCTTGATTAAGAACGAAGAAGTCATAACCTTGCATGATTTGGTAGGCAAACTCAGTGTAAGAAATCCCTGTTTCAATACGTTTCTTCACAGACTCCTTGCTCATCATGTAGTTGACAGTGAAGTATTTTCCGATATCTCGGAGGAAGTCAATGAAGCTGATGCTGCCAAACCAGTCGTAGTTGTTGACCATGACAGCTTTATTTTCACCATTTTCAAAGTCAAGAAAGCGAGAAAGTTGTCCTTGGATAGACTTGACCCAGCCATCCACTGTGTCTTTTGTTTGGAGACTACGCTCAGCATCTTTGAAGGACGGATCTCCGATGAGACCTGTAGCACCGCCAACGAGCGCATAAGGTTTGTGACCTGCTAACTGCAAACGACGACTTGTCAAGATTGCGACAAGGTGACCTAGGTGAAGGCTGTCAGCAGTTGGATCGTAGCCAGTATAATAAGAAACTTGACCTTCTTCTAGGGCTTTGCGCAAAGCTTCTTCATCAGTCGTTTGAAAAATCAAACCACGCTCTTTTAGCTCATCAAAAATGTGCATGTGTCTTTTCTCCTTTTTAAAATATTGTTTCTACCTATTTTACCACAAACTTGGCAAATAACCTAGTAAAATCGGGAAGAAAGTTGCTGCTTGGACTTTTTTGGAAACGAGTGAAATATGGTATAATAGCACTAGCATATTTTCAGAGAAATAGATAAAAATAGTTAAGAAAGGGGCTGAAAGATGTCTCATATTATTGAATTGCCAGAAGTCTTGGCCAATCAAATCGCAGCAGGAGAAGTTATTGAACGCCCTGCTAGTGTAGTCAAGGAACTGATTGAAAATGCCATTGATGCTGGCTCTAGTCAGATTATCGTTGAGATCGAAGAAGCTGGTCTTAAGAAAATCCAAATCACCGATAATGGTCACGGGATTCCCCACGATGAAGTCGAGTTGGCTCTTCGCCGTCATGCAACCAGTAAGATTAAGAATCAAGCGGATCTTTTTCGGATTCGGACCCTCGGTTTTCGTGGTGAAGCTCTGCCTTCTATCGCATCTGTTAGTGTACTGACTCTTTTGACAGCAGTGGATGGAGCAAGTCACGGGACCAAGTTAGTTGCTCGTGGAGGAGAAGTTGAAGAAATTATCCCTGCGACCAGTCCTGTTGGGACCAAGGTTTGTGTGGAGGATCTCTTTTTCAACACACCAGCTCGTCTCAAATATATGAAGAGCCAACAGGCAGAGTTATCTCATATCATCGATATTGTCAACCGTCTAGGTTTAGCCCATCCTGAGATTTCCTTTAGCCTGATTAGCGATGGCAAGGAGATGACACGAACAGCTGGTACGGGGCAACTGCGCCAAGCCATTGCGGGCATTTATGGTTTGGCTAGTGCCAAAAAGATGGTTGAGATTGAGAATTCGGACCTAGACTTTGAGATTTCAGGTTTTGTCTCATTGCCTGAATTGACGCGGGCTAATCGTAACTACATCAGCCTCTTTATCAATGGCCGTTATATCAAAAACTTCTTGCTCAATCGTGCCATTTTAGATGGTTACGGCAGCAAACTCATGGTGGGGCGTTTTCCACTAGCCGTTATTCACATTCAAATCGATCCTTATCTGGCAGATGTCAATGTGCATCCAACCAAGCAAGAAGTACGGATTTCCAAGGAAAGAGAGCTGATGGCGCTAGTTTCAGAAGCTATCTCAAAGAGTCTCAAAGAGCATACCTTGATTCCAGACGCCTTGGAAAATCTTGCCAAATCTACCGTTCGCAATCGTGAAAAAGTAGAGCAAACGACTTTGCCCCTGAGAGAAAATACGCTCTACTATGAAAAAAATGAACCTATAAGACCGACGCAAGCTGAGGTAGCAGACCATCAGGTAAACTTGACAGAAGAAAAGCAGGATTTGAACCTCTTTGCTAAGGAAACATTAGACCAGATAACCAAACCAGCCAAACTGCATTTTGCAGAGAGAAAGCCTGCTAGCTATGACCAACTGGACCATCCAGAGTTAGATTTAGTTAGTTTGGATAAGGCTTACGATAAGCTGGAGCGAGAAGAATCTTCGAGCTTCCCAGAGTTAGAATTTTTCGGACAGATGCACGGCACCTATCTCTTTGCTCAAGGTAGAGATGGGCTCTACATCATAGACCAACACGCAGCCCAGGAGCGGGTTAAATACGAGGAGTACCGTGAAAGTATTGGTAATGTTGACCAGAGCCAACAGCAACTCCTTGTACCCTACATCTTTGAATTTCCAGCGGATGATGCCCTTCGTCTCAAGGAAAGAATGCCTCTCTTAGAGGAAGTGGGCGTCTTTCTAGCAGAGTACGGGGAGAACCAATTTATCCTAAGGGAACATCCTATTTGGATGGCAGAAGAGGAAATCGAGTCAGGTATCTATGAGATGTGTGATATGCTCCTTTTGACCAAGGAAGTTTCAATCAAGAAATACCGAGCAGAGCTAGCAATCATGATGTCCTGCAAGCGGTCTATCAAAGCCAATCATCGTATCGATGACCACTCTGCTAGACAACTTCTCTATCAGCTCTCTCAATGTGACAACCCATACAACTGTCCGCACGGACGTCCTGTTTTGGTCCACTTTACCAAGTCAGATATGGAAAAGATGTTCCGTCGCATTCAGGAAAATCACACTAGTCTACGAGAACTAGGAAAATACTAATACTCTTCGAAAATCTCTTTAAACTGCGTCAGCCATACCTTGCCTAACTCAAGTTATGCCTACGGTTAGCTTACTAGTTTACTCTTTGATTTTCATTGAGTATAAATTGAAGGGGAAATTATGTACGAATATCTAAAAGGTATCATTACCAAAATTACTGCCAAATATATTGTTCTAGAAGCTAACGGGATCGGCTATATCTTACACGTGGCTAACCCTTATGCCTACTCAGGACAAGTCAATCAAGAAGCGCAAATCTATGTGCATCAAGTTGTTCGCGAAGACGCTCATCTCCTTTACGGTTTCCGTTCAGAAGACGAGAAAAAACTCTTTCTCAGCTTGATTTCGGTGTCGGGCATTGGTCCTGTATCAGCTTTGGCTATCATTGCAGCAGATGACAATGCAGGCCTCGTTCAAGCCATCGAGACCAAGAACATTACCTACTTGACTAAATTCCCTAAAATCGGTAAGAAAACAGCTCAACAGATGGTCTTGGACTTAGAAGGTAAGGTGGTTGTGGCAGGTGATGATCTCCCTGCTAAGACTGCTACTCCATCTAGCAACGACAACCAAGAATTGGAAGAAGCTATGGAAGCCATGTTGGCCTTGGGCTACAAGGCGGCTGAGCTTAAGAAAATCAAGAAATTCTTTGAAGGAACTTCTGATACAGCTGAAAACTACATCAAGTCGGCCCTTAAGATGTTGGTGAAATAGGAGATTTCTATGCCAAAACGTTGTGGCTGGGTTAAAATGAACAACCCGCTTTATGTAGTCTACCATGATGAGGAATGGGGACAGCCTCTCCATGAAGACCAGGCGCTTTTTGAGTTGCTTTGTATGGAGACTTATCAGGCCGGTCTATCTTGGGAAACGGTGCTTAATAAACGGCAGGCTTTCCGAGAGTCTTTTCATGGCTATCACCTTCAAAGTGTCGCGGAGATGACGGATGAGGAACTGGAGGCTTTGATGGACAATCCAGCTATCATCCGCAATCGTGCTAAGATTTTTGCCACCCGAGCAAACGCCCAGGCCTTTTTACAAGTTCAGAAAGAGTATGGCTCTTTTGATGCTTATCTCTGGTCTTTTGTAGAGGGGAAAACCATCGTTAACGATATCCCGGACTACAGTCAAGCACCAGCCAAAACGCCTTTGT
Organism: Streptococcus infantis; assembly: GCF_047464155.1. Classification (GTDB taxonomy): domain Bacteria; phylum Bacillota; class Bacilli; order Lactobacillales; family Streptococcaceae; genus Streptococcus; species Streptococcus infantis_U. Next base: position 292,615 of record NZ_JASHCL010000002.1, on the reverse strand, counting down.
CTGAAAAAATATCCAAGGATCTCAAAAAACGTGGTTTTAAGTTCACTGGACCAGTCGCTGTCTTGTCCTATCTGCAGGCTGCAGGGCTAGTTGATGACCACGAGAATGATTGTGAATGGAAAAGTGGAAATAAGTGATGTTAGATGACTGGAACATCAGAGAATATAGAAAAAGCTGAGAGTCTTATCTCAGCTTTCTTTGTTATAATCAAAGTGGATGACTTGCTCCGTTGCATCTACATGGGCGTGGACTCCGAAGGGGACAATTGCTCTTGGAGTTGCGTGTCCGACATTCAGATTATAGACAATTGGGATATTGCTATCAATGATATCCAATAGTGCCTCTTTATAGTCGTCATAGAAAGTATCATCCATAGGTTTCCCGACCAAGAGTCCTCTGATGACCTCGAATATACCAGTTTCCTTTAAAGTCCGCAACATCTTTTTGAAGTCTTCTGGCTCAGGCTTTTCTTCGCTTGTTTCTAGCAAGAGGATCTTTCCTTCCCAGTCGGACAAGTCAGGGAAAAGTTTGTATCTTTGGCAGAGGTCTGTGCTATCTGCGTGTAGAGAGTTGTCAAAAATATCATATAGAGACTCAAGACAACCACCGAGGATTTCTCCCTCAAACTGAGCATTGCCTTGTAACAAGTCAAAACCTGTATTTGCATGGCTGACACGAGGTGTTCCCAAGGCTTGGGGACTAAAATCAGTCCGTTCCTCATACCAAACGTCACTAGGTCGAATTTCTGAGATTCTTCCCGTCTCAATCAATTCTTTGAAGTAGTGGAGGCTATATGGCAACATTTCTTTGTCTAACTCACAAATGTCTGCTAGAAAGGATTGGCCGTAAAAAGTCTTGATTCCTAGTTTATGCAACATGAGATGGTTCATGGTCGTATCCGAGAAACCGAGAAAAATCTTTGGTTTGATAACCTTTTGTAGTTGGTCATTTTCAAAGAGGTAGGGTAGCAAGCGATAGGTATCGTTTCCACCAATGGCGCATAGGATCATGTCGATGCTATCATCAGAAAAGGCCTGAATCAAATCCTCTGCACGAGCTTCAGGATGTTCTTTGATAAAATCTAAGCCTTTTAGCGAATGAGGTAAAAAGATAGGATTGAGTCCGAGGTCCTTGAGACGTTGAATACCCAAGTCCACTTCGTGTTTGACAAAGTCTTCACCCATAGTCCCACTAGATAAACTTATAATACCAATAGTAGAAGCCATATATTATCCTCCTAGAAAAAATTGATGCTATTGTATCACAAAAGATGAGGGGAAACAACAAGAATTTGAGTCAGAAGAAGACATTTAGATCAAGAAAGTAGTAAAAAAGCAACCGCTCGATGTGGTTGCTTTTTATAGTAGTTGTATTCTTATAGAGCAGTAAGGAAAGTCAGTCCGCCAAGGATAACCCCGGCTGAGTTTGGAATGATTAGAATCCAGTCTTTCTTAGGCTCTTTTGTCCATCCATAAATGACCCAGATTAAGCAAGAGACTGCTGCTGATAAAGGTTGAAATGGTTGAGCTTTGTTTCCTTGTAAATTGGCAAAAATTTGAGGGATGTAGGCTATAAATACAATAATTCCGATAAAGGCACCAATTGAACCAACAATTTGATTAATTCTCTGTTTAGTCATATATATTTCTCCTTATTACTTTATTAGTATAACAGAAAAACAACTTGGATTCAAGGACAAAACCTCGGGATTCTAAGGAAAGACTTTACATTAGAACGTTTTTAGAAAATGTAGCTACTTTTCTTTGGAGAATAAAAAAAAGCTTTGGAGCCATAATAAAAGTAGTCTGTCTGTAAAACACACTACTTTTATTGTTTATCTTAATATCTAGCAGGTCCTGCACTTGCGCTCTTAATGTTAAAACGTTTCTTGAGGTAGAAACGTAGGGCAAGGAGAGCTCCTCCAATCACCAATAAAACAAGTGGTGGGAGGCTGATGTTAATGGCTTGTGGAAGGAAGTTACTCAAGAAGAGGATGAGAACCCAAGCAAACATAGTCGCTAACATAACCAAAAGTGATTTCCAGAATGGTGGGCGTTGGCTACGGTCAGTATCTGGTCCGTAGTAGCGGTAGATAAAGTGGTAGAGCAGGTAAAAGGCAACTCCACCAAAGGCCCCTACACTGATAAGTGTTACCAATCCGTAGGCCACAGGTTGGTTTGAGAAGAAGCTCATCAAGGCGCTAACTACTGCAAATAATCCTGTGATGAAAAGGGCTGAATCCAACATCATCAATTTTGGATCGTCGTTTTCTTTTGGATGTTCTTTTTCGAATTGCTCTTTTTCGCTGAAGCTATGAGCCCAGTGAGTTGGTGCTCCGTAGATAGAACGTGCTGTCACTCCCTTTGGTTGTTCTTCAAGGATATGAGGAATGACTTCTTCAAGGATAGCCTTGATTTCAGAGTCAGTTTTTCCATCCTTTAGAAATTGTTGAGTTGCAATATGGATAAATTCCTGGTTTTTCTTTGTTAATTCTTTTAAATCAATCTGTGACATAATAACTCCTGTTTAGAACCATTTTTTATGGATGAGGTAAAGAGTGAGAGAAACACTCATAGCAAAGGCGATAAAGACGATGAGCCAGAAAGCATGCGGTTCTCCGTTTAAAGGAATTTCATTATCCTTAAAGTTCATTCCGTAAGCTGAGAAAATCATAGTCGGGATAGACATAACGATGGTCACGAGGGCCAAGGTTTTCATGATATTGTTCTGGTTGTTTGAAATGATAGAGGCAAAGGTCTCTGTCATAGAGTGAAGGACGTTTCCATAGATATCCGCCATCTCGATGGCCTGTTGCGTTTCAATCAATGTGTCTTCAAGTAAGTCTTCGTCTTCAAGGTATTTCTTAATATTGCTAGTTGCGCTGGTCAATTTTTTAATCACGCGCTCATTTGTCTTGAGAGAGGCCTTGAAGTAGACGATGGTCTTTTCCAACTCCATGAGTTCAATCAACTCTTCATTTCGAGTAGATTTGTGAAGTTGGGTTTCGATTTGCTCACTCTTACGTTCAATTGAACGGAGGGCTGTCAGGTAAATTTCAGCGTTGCGGTAGAGGATTTGAAAGATAAAGCGCGAACGCATAAAGGTATAGAAATTTCGAAGTCTCCGATTGATAAAGACATCTAGAAGTGGTAGAGGTTCCAAACAAGTGGTAATAATAGCCTCCTCTGTGATGATAATCCCCAAGGGAATGGTCACATAGTAGGTGCGGTTATTTCTCTCCTCAGTAATGGGAACGTCTACGATGATCAGAGTGTATTCATCTTCAATGGTGATACGAGACATTTCTTCGGCATCGAGTGGTGCACGGAGGTCAGCGATATCAATATCAAAAGCAGAAGCGATTTCCATCGATTCGCTCTGGGTAGGATTAACGAGATTGATCCAAGTGCCCGGCTGGAGCGTATCGATCTCTTTAAATTCAGTTGTTGTTGAGAGAAAGACTTGTTTCATATCTCCTATCCTTTCCTAATCTATTCTGTGTTTAAGTGATTTTTAGCACCGTACTATTATACTACAAAATCGGCTTTTTTGGTAATAGAATTTCACTTTTTTTGGTATAATGGAAAGCAACAATGGACTAGAAAGAAGTAACATGCAAGATAAGATTGTCATCCATGGGGCACGCGCCCATAATTTAAAAAATATTGACGTGGAAATTCCACGTGACAAGCTAGTTGTGGTGACGGGGCTGTCGGGATCGGGCAAGTCCAGTCTTGCCTTTGATACCCTTTATGCAGAGGGGCAACGTCGCTATGTAGAGAGCTTATCAGCCTACGCTCGTCAGTTTTTGGGCAATATGGAAAAGCCAGATGTGGATTCTATCGATGGTCTCAGCCCTGCCATTTCCATTGACCAGAAAACGACCAGTAAAAATCCTCGTTCGACGGTTGGAACAACGACGGAAATCAACGATTATCTACGTCTTCTCTATGCACGTGTAGGGACACCCTACTGTATCAATGGACATGGGGCTATCAAGGCTTCGTCTGTAGAGCAGATTGTGGATAAGGTTTTGGAATTGCCAGAGCGCCAACGTCTGCAGATTTTGGCTCCTGTTATTCGTAAGAAAAAAGGGCAGCACAAGACGCTGATCGAAAAGATTCAAAAGGATGGTTACGTCCGTGTTCGTGTCGATGGAGTTGTTTACGATGTGACCGAAGTTCCTGAACTTGAAAAGAATAAACAACACAACATTGACGTGGTGGTAGACCGTATCATCATCAAGGATGGTATCCGTAGTCGTCTCTTTGATTCCATCGAAGCAGCCCTCCGTATCGCTGAAGGTTATGTCGTTATTGATACTATGGATGATTCAGAGTTGCTTTTCTCAGAACACTATGCTTGTCCAGTCTGTGGTTTTACAGTTCCAGAGTTAGAACCTCGTCTCTTCTCCTTCAATGCACCCTTTGGCTCCTGTAGTGAGTGTGATGGTTTGGGGATCAAGCTAGAGGTTGATACGGACCTAGTAGTGCCAGATGCTAGCAAGACCCTTCGTGAGGGAGCCTTAGCACCTTGGAACCCTATCTCTTCTAACTATTATCCAAATATGCTGGAACAAGCCATGACAGCCTTTGGAGTGGATATGGATACGCCTTTTGAGGACTTATCTGAGGAGGATAAACATCTCATTTTCTACGGTTCAGATGGCAAGGAATTCCATTTCCATTATGAAAATGAATTCGGTGGAGTTCGTGATATAGACATTCCATTTGAAGGAGTGATTGGCAATATCAAGCGTCGCTATCATGAAACCAATAGCGACTACACTCGTACACAGATGCGTCTCTATATGAACGAGCTGACTTGTGGCACTTGTCATGGTTATCGTCTCAATGACCAAGCCTTATCTGTTCGTGTAGGGGGAGAGAAAAGACTACATATCGGAGAAATTTCGGACCTCTCCATCGCAGACCATTTGGAAGTTATTGACCAGCTAACTCTATCTGAAAATGAGGCTATTATCGCTCGTCCTATCCTGAAGGAAATCAAGGACCGCTTGACTTTCCTCAATAATGTCGGGCTTAACTATCTAACGCTTTCTCGTTCAGCAGGAACACTATCAGGTGGGGAGAGCCAACGTATTCGCTTGGCGACTCAGATTGGTTCCAACCTCTCAGGAGTTCTTTATATCCTTGATGAGCCGTCCATCGGTCTTCACCAAAGGGACAACGACCGCCTAATTGCCAGTCTGAAAAAGATGCGTGACTTGGGGAACACTCTCATCGTGGTAGAACACGATGAAGATACTATGCGAGAAGCTGATTATCTGATTGACGTTGGCCCTGGGGCGGGCGTCTTTGGTGGAGAAATTGTTGCTGCAGGAACGCCTAAGCAGGTAGCTCGCAACAGCAAATCCATTACAGGACAGTATCTATCAGGAAAACGCGCGATTCCAGTGCCGCCAGAACGCCGTGTAGGCAATGGTCGCTTTATCGAAGTGACAGGTGCGCGTGAGAACAACTTGCAAAATATCACTGCTCGCTTCCCACTCGGAAAATTCATTGCAGTAACAGGTGTTTCTGGTTCAGGGAAGTCGACCCTCATCAACAGTATTCTCAAAAAAGCCATTGCACAAAAGCTCAATCGCAATTCAGACAAGCCTGGTAAGTTTAAAACCATTACAGGGATTGAACATATCGACCGTCTGATAGATATTGACCAAAGTCCAATCGGACGAACACCGAGGTCCAACCCTGCTACCTATACAGGTGTTTTTGATGACATTCGGGACCTCTTTGCTCAGACAAATGAAGCCAAGATTCGTGGCTACAAGAAGGGGCGCTTCAGTTTCAATGTCAAGGGTGGGCGATGTGAGGCCTGTTCGGGTGACGGGATTATCAAGATTGAGATGCATTTCTTGCCAGATGTATACGTAGCTTGTGAAGTCTGCCATGGGACTCGCTACAATAGCGAAACCCTAGAAGTACACTACAAGGAAAAGAATATCTCGCAAGTTTTGGATATGACGGTCAATGACGCAGTAGAATTTTTCAAACACATTCCGAAAATTCAACGCAAACTCCAGACTATCAAAGATGTTGGTCTAGGTTATGTGACCTTGGGACAACCAGCTACGACACTTTCTGGAGGGGAGGCCCAGCGTATGAAGCTGGCTAGTGAACTCCACAAGCGTTCGACCGGTAAGTCCTTCTACATTCTAGATGAGCCAACGACTGGGTTGCATACTGAGGACATCGCTCGTCTACTCACCGTTTTGTCCCGCTTTGTCGATGATGGCAATACAGTTCTCGTCATTGAGCACAATCTGGATGTCATCAAAACAGCAGACCATATTATCGACCTAGGACCAGAAGGTGGTGTTGGCGGTGGTACTATTATCGCAACAGGAACTCCAGAAGAAGTAGCTGCCAATGAAGCTAGCTATACAGGACAGTATTTGAAAGGAAAGTTACATCATGAATAAACGTGTGCAAGCATTTTTAGATAAAATGCAAGAAAAAGAACTAGATGGTATCATTATTAATAATCTTAAAAATGTCTACTATTTGACAGGATTTTGGGGTTCAAATGGAACGGTCTTCATCAGCCGTGACCGTCAGGTCTTAGTGACAGATGCTCGCTATATTATCGCTGCCAAGCAAGAAGTTACTGGCTTTGAGATTTTTGCAGAACGTGATGAGTTGGCAACTATCGCAAAGATTGCAAAAGATATGGGCCTTTCTCGTATCGGATTTGAAGATGAGATTTCAGTTTCTTATTATCATCGCATGCAAACCGCCTTTGAAGGTTTAGAACTAGTTCCACAGACACAGTTTGTTGAAGCCCTTCGTATGATTAAGGATGAGACAGAGATTGCGACTATTCGTAAGGCTTGTTCCATCTCAGACCAAGCTTTCCACGATGCTCTTGACTTTATCAAGCCAGGTAAGACAGAAATTGAAATTGCCAACTTCCTGGACTTCCGTATGCGTGAATTAGGCGCTGCTGGTTTGTCTTTTGATACCATCCTAGCGAGTGGTATCAATTCTTCTAAACCCCATGCTCACCCAATGCACAAGCCAGTAGAACTAGGCGAAGCAATCACTATGGATTTTGGGTGCCTTTATGACCACTATGTCAGTGATATGACACGTACCATCTACCTAGGTCATGCCAGCGACGAACAAGCAGAAATCTACAACACCGTTTTGAAGGCTAACCAAGCTCTGATTGACCAAGCTAAGGATGGCTTAGGTTTCCGTGATTTTGATAAAATCCCTCGTGATATTATTGTGGAAGCAGGCTATGGAGAATACTTTACACACGGTATCGGGCACGGTATTGGACTTGATATCCACGAAGAACCTTACTTTAGCCAAACTTCCAAAGAAGTTATTAAATCTGGAATGGTCTTGACTGATGAACCTGGTATTTATATTGAAGGGAAATACGGAGTTCGTATCGAAGATGATATCTTGATTACAGATACAGGTTGTGAGTTATTAACCCTTGCTCCAAAAGAATTAATCGTAATCTAAGAAAAATGAGATAAATCGTTGACTTTTACTAGTTAAAGGTTTATACTGAAAGGCGAAAACGGTAGGTGAGGCTACCATAGGGATACGGATGACTACCGCAAAACAGTGGAGACACTACTCGTTGGTCAACAGTCCTGGTCGCGAAGGTCAAGACTAAGCTCATTACATCGCCCTATGGAGTTAAAGCTTGAACGAAAACAGACAATAAGTTTTTTAGTCCTGCCATTTTATGGCAGGACTTTCTGCTGTTTTAAAACAAAGAAAGGAGACAAACGATGCAAATTGACGATCATCCAGAACCGCACATACACAGCCAATCGCTGATTTGTGTCGTTCTGTCCTTATAAAGTGATTGGTCCCTGTGTATGAAATCACTATTCATATAGATAGGAGAAACCAATGAAAACTACAAAAGAAAGACTAGCAACAGCTATTCAAACTCCATTCAAAGAAAGTCTAGCTTTTTACCATACAAGTCTAAAAGGCTTAGATTCAGAACAAGTCGAAGAAAACCGTGACCTATATGGTGAAAACACCATCACAAAGGGTCAAGAGGATTCCATCTTTAAAAAGATTTATGAGTCCATTATCAATCCTTTCACAATCATTTTGCTTGTGATTGCCTTTATCTCTCTCGTTACAAACGTCTGGCTTGCCAAACCTGGTCAAGAGGACCCGACAACCTCTATCATTATTGTTGTCTTGGTTTTGATTTCAGGAGGCATCCGTTTTGTCCAAGAATTGCGGAGTGACAAGGCAACAACCAATCTTTCAAAAATGATTGTCAATACAGCAACTGTTATTCGCGATGGTCTTGAACAAGAGTTACCCATCGATGACTTGGTTGTTGGAGACCTCGTGAAATTGAGCGCTGGAGATATGATTCCAGCAGATGTCATCTTATTTGAATCACGAGACTTTTTTGTTCAACAGTCAGGTTTGACTGGAGAAAGTGATGCAGTCGAAAAGCTTGCTTTAAATAAAGCCACCAATCAAAATGTAGATAGCCTACTAGAAGCAGAATCTTTGGCATTCATGGGGACAAACGTTATCTCAGGCAGTGCTACAGCTATGGTTCTAGCAGTTGGTGATGACACCATGATGGGGGCCATTGAGCAAACCCTCAATACCTATGATGAACCAACTTCTTTTGAACGTGAAATGAACAGCATTTCTTGGCTCTTGATCCGCTTGATGCTTATCATGGTTCCAATTGTGTTTTTCGCAAATGGTTTGACCGACGGAGACTGGCTAGAGGCTGGAGTTTTTGCCTTGAGCGTTGGTGTTGGACTTACACCAGAAATGCTACCAATGATTATTACAGCCAGCTTGGCCAAAGGTTCCATTATCATGGCCAAGGAAAAAGTGGTCATCAAAAAACTCAATGCTATCCAGGACTTAGGAGCAATCGATATCCTATGTACGGACAAAACTGGAACTTTAACGCAAGATGAGATTGTTTTAGAATACCCATTAGATATCCATGGCGATTTGGATATGGCAGTCTTAAGAAGAGCCTATCTAAATTCACATTTTCAAACCGGTTTGAAAAACTTGATGGACCGTGCCATTATCAGTAGAACTGAAAAAGAAGCTAAAGAACATGCTATTCTACAAAATTTGGATACTAGCTTCCAAAAAATCGACGAACTTCCATTTGATTTTGAACGTAGACGCATGAGTGTCATTGTCAAAGATGATAGCAATGTCGTTAGTATGGTTACCAAAGGCGCTTTAGAAGAAATGTTGAACATTTCGACACATGTGGAGTACCGTGGAGAAGTCATCCCTCTTACTGAAGACATTCGTCAAGAAGTGTTGGCAGAAGTTGGTCAATTAAACCGTCAAGGTTTGCGTGTCTTAGGTGTTGGTTACAAGTCAGGTCTACGTGAAGACTATGCCTATGCTGTGACTGATGAAAGTGACATGATCCTTACGGGTTACCTTGCCTTTTTGGACCCACCAAAACCATCTGCAGCACCCGCTATTCAAGCTCTACTTGAGCATGGTGTCAAAACAAAAATTTTAACTGGGGATAATGAAAAAGTAACCCAAGCCATCTGTGAAAAGGTTGGTTTGGATGTTGAACACATCCTTTTGGGCGCTGAGATCGACCAAATGACAGACCAAGAATTGGCAGAAGTGGTTGAAAAAGTAACAGTCTTTGCTAAATTGTCACCTGACCAAAAAGCGCGTATCATTCTACAGTTAAAGAGAAATGGTCACGGTGTTGGTTATATGGGTGACGGTATTAATGATGCCCCATCTATGAAGGTAGCAGATGTCGGTATTTCTGTAGATACAGCAGTAGACATTGCCAAAGAAACAGCGGATGTTATTTTGTTAGACAAGGATCTCATGGTTCTTGAAACTGGTATCGTTGAAGGTCGTAAGGTCTACGCCAACATGACAAAGTACATCAAGATGACCGTCAGTTCAAACTTTGGGAATATCTTCTCACTCCTTGTTGCGAGTATCTTCTTGCCATTTTTACCAATGGCTCCTGTTCATCTCATTGTTTTAAACCTAGTCTATGATTTGTCTTGTGTGGCATTGCCATTTGATAATGTGGATCAAGACTTCCTCAAACAACCCCATACATGGGAAGCAAAATCTATTACGCGATTTATGGTTTGGATGGGTCCAATTTCATCTATCTTTGATATTTTGACCTTTATTTTCCTCTATTTTATCATTGTTCCTTTTGTGACAGGCTATCATTATGTTCATGGTTCTGAATCTGCCCTTCAGTTTATTATCTTGTTCCAAACAGGATGGTTCATCGAATCTATGTGGTCTCAAACTATGGTTATCCATATGCTTCGTACAGCAAAAGTTCCTTTTGTACAAAGCAGACCAGCTTGGCTTGTGATTTTTACAACTTTGGTTGCAGCTTTCTTTGTAACTAGTTTACCTTATGGACCACTAGTAAATATCCTTCGTTTAGCTCCATTGGGACTGCCATACTTCTTGTTTTTGGTCGGTATTATCTTCTTGTACATGTTTAGCGTCACGGTTATTAAGAAATTATACATTAAGAAGTACAAAGAGTGGTTATAGTTCGTGTTTTGTCAAGAAAAAAGGAGAAAAACTGGGGAAAAAGTTAAATTTTTTTAAAAATAGGTCGCAAGTCGGATGTTTTTTATGGTATAATAGAATAAACTGATAGTAACATGTAGCGAAAGGGGTAGGTACATGATCAAAATTTATACAGTCTCAAGTTGTACTAGCTGTAAAAAAGCTAAGACCTGGCTCAATGCCCACCAGTTAAGTTATAAAGAACAAAACCTCGGTAAAGAGGGGATTTCTAGAGAAGAACTATTAGATATTCTAACGAAAACAGACAATGGAATTGCGAGCATTGTATCATCAAAGAATCGCTACGCTAAAGCTCTTGGAGTTGATATCGAAGATTTGAGTGTCAATGAAGTGCTTAATTTAATCATGGAAACACCACGCATCCTAAAAAGTCCAATTCTTGTCGACGAGAAACGTTTGCAAGTTGGCTATAAAGAAGACGACATTCGTGCCTTCTTGCCACGCTCTGTCCGCAATGTAGAAAATGCAGAAGCACGTTTACGTGCAGCACTATAAAACATCAAGGCTGGGAGTGACTCCTGGCCTTATTTGATAGATTAAATAAGGAAAAATAAAATAATATGAAGAAGATAGTTATCGGTACAGTTGCCCTTCTATTTTTACTAGCTGGTTGTGGACAGAAAAAAGAGTCTACGGAACCTTCTAAAGACACAACGACAGAAGCTCTTCAATCAACTCTACCTGTTTTAGAAAATGCCAATAACAATACAGTTGTAACCAAGACTCTTGTTCTACCTGTTGACGAAAATGGTGTACAGCAAACCCAAATTATTACCTATAAGGGTAAACAGTTCTTGACTCTAACGATTCAGCAAAAACGGCAAGTTTCAGATGAACTTAAGAGCTACATTGCCGAGCATGGATTAGAGCAGGCAAAGAGTGCTTTGAAAGAAGAGGAAGACAAAGATGAGTCAGTTCAAGCAGCTCGAAAAATTCCTGGTTTTAGTCTTGAAACCAATCTTTTAAGTGAGACAGAGATTGAAACGAAGACAAGTTATGATTTTCAAGTCCTAGATGTTAAAAAGGTAAGCGAAAGCGAATATTTAAAAAATGTAGGTTTAGAAAATCTACTAAAAAACGAACCAGAAGAATATATTGAAAATAGAGTAGCAAGTGGCGCGACTGTCCAGTAAGGACGTTACAGAAAAACAACAAATTCAGAATGTGTTATTTGTAGAAAGGTTGTGAATGTGCTATAATAGTACTATTCTAAGGAAAGAGGGTGTTAGAATGGGATTTACTGAAGAAACCGTACGTTTTAAATTGGACGATTCCAATAAAAAAGAGATCAGTGAAACATTGACAGAAGTCTATGCTTCATTGAACGAGAAGGGGTATAACCCTATTAATCAAATTGTGGGCTATGTTCTCAGTGGAGACCCAGCTTACGTTCCTCGTTACAATAACGCAAGAAATCAAATCCGTAAATACGAACGCGATGAGATTGTTGAAGAATTGGTCCGCTACTACCTTAAGGGACAAGGAGTCGATCTATAACCAATGAGAATTATGGGGTTGGACGTTGGTTCCAAAACAGTAGGAGTAGCGATCAGCGATCCGTTAGGGTTTACAGCACAAGGACTCGAAATCATCCAAATCAATGAAGACCAGGGAGAGTTCGGTTTTGAAAGACTCAAGGAATTGGTTGATAGCTATAAGGTGGAGCGCTTTGTTGTTGGTTTGCCTAAAAATATGAACAATACCAGCGGACCGCGGGTTGAAGCGAGTCAAGCATATGGAGCAAAACTGGAAGAACTCTTTGGTTTGCCAGTGGAGTACCAGGATGAACGCCTAACTACGGTTGTTGCAGAGCGCATGTTGATTGAGCAAGCAGACGTTAGTCGCAATAAGCGTAAAAAAGTTATTGATAAATTAGCGGCTCAATTGATTTTGCAAAATTATTTAGATAGAAAATTTTAAGACAGAGGAGAAACTATGTCACACGATCACAACCATGATCACGAAGAACGTGAACTTATTACACTTGTAGATGAGCAAGGAAACGAAACTTTATTTGAAATCCTTTTGACTATTGACGGAAAAGAAGAATTTGGTAAAAACTATGTTCTTCTTGTACCAGTTAATGCAGAAGAAGATGAAAACGGAGAAGTTGAAATTCAAGCATACTCATTCATCGAAAATGAAGATGGAACTGAAGGTGAATTGCAACCAATCCCTGAAGATTCAGACGATGAATGGAACATGATTGAAGAAGTCTTCAACAGCTTTATGGAGGAGTAAAAACATCCGGGGGATGTTTTTAGCCCTGCGCTAGAAAATAGAAACGCAGGTAGTCTGGGAGACTGTATCAGCCCTGCTTCTAGAAATAAGAAAAAGCAGGAACATCCGGGGAACATTTTTACCCTGACGCTAAAAAATAAAAACCGTCAGTAAGTCTGGGGAACGTTTTTAGCCCAACTCCTAGAAACTAGAAAGAGTTGGAACGTCCAGTGGACGTTTTTAGCCCGTATCGAAATAAAATATAGCTAAATCAGTAAAAAGCGAAGAAATTCTTCGCTTTTTTATTAAGGATTAAGGAGATAAGCATGTTTGAAGTTGAAAAATGGCTTCATAGTCGGATTGGCTTGAATTTTAGATCAGGTTTAGGCCGAATGCAAAGAGCAGTAGATTTGCTAGGGAATCCTGAGCAAACCTATCCAATTATCCATGTGACGGGGACTAATGGGAAAGGATCAACTATTGCCTTTATGAGGGAACTTTTTGTTTCCCATGGCAAGAAGGTTGGAACCTTTACTTCGCCCCACATTGTCAGCATCCATGACCGTATTTGTATTAATGGTGAGCCTATATCGGATGATGATTTTATCAGTTTGGCAGAACAAGTCAAGACAATGGAGCAAAGACTTTTAGAAACCCACGATCAGCTATCTTTTTTTGAGTTGCTGACCCTGATTGCTTTGCTTTATTTTAAAGAGCAAGAAGTAGATTTGGTCCTACTGGAAGTTGGGATAGGTGGACTTCTTGATACTACCAATATAGTGACAGGAGAAATTGCAATCATCACATCAATTGGCCTCGATCACCAGGAGACCTTGGGCGATAGTCTGGTAGCAATTGCTGAGCAAAAAGCAGGGATTTTTAAGTCCGGGAAGTCAGCTGTGATTGCAAATTTAGCACAGGAAGCTCAACTCGTTTGTCAAAGGACAGCTACTGATTTGGGTGTAAGTCTCTACCAAGCTGACCAAGATTTTTCTTTCCAAAATGGGAACTTCTCTTCTTCTCTAGCTGAATTTAACCACCTAATATTGGGATTAGAGGGTGCCTATCAGGAGGAAAATGCAGCTCTTGCCTTGCAAGCTTTTCTACTATTTATGGCACAAAGAGACGAGAAAGTAGATCAAGAAGCAGTACGTGCTGCCTTGCAAGCTACTAAATGGGTTGGAAGGCTAGAAGCTGTCACTGAGCACATCTATTTGGATGGGGCTCACAATTTACCAGCTCTAGAGCGTTTGGTTGAGTTTATCCAAGAGAAAATCCAGCAAGGGTACCAGCCTCAAATCCTATTTGGTGCCCTAAAGCGGAAAGATTATAGCGGGATGCTTACTTATTTAACAGAGCATTTACCTGACGCAGATCTCTATGTTACGAGTTTTGACTATCAGGGTTCCTTGGAAGAGCAAGACTTTAGAGATTATACAAGCATTGCTTCTTATCAAGAATTTATAGATACTTTTGAAGCTTCTGCAGGAGAGAAAGACCTGCTATTTGTGACAGGATCTCTCTACTTTATATCTGAGGTTCGAGCTTGTTTCATGGCCTCAGAGTCATTTGATTGACCCACCTATCTTTATTTGTTATAGTTGAGGTGGAATATTTCAGCAGTTTTTTGCTACTTTTAGCCGCCAAAAGAAAGGAGCTATCATGACATTAAAAAGATTCACACTTTCTCTTGCAACTTGGGCAAGTCTTAGTCTTTTGGTTGCTTGTTCAACAAAAGAACAAACAGCTTCGGCACCACAAACAAGCACAAGTTCAGAAGTGATAACAAGTCAGGTATCTGAGTCAACAACAACTAGCGCTACGAATGCTCCAGTCATCGATATAGATGGTACCTATAAGGGGCAAGATGAGGGAGATAGTATTACTCTCGTTGTTACTGGTAATACTGGAACATGGACGGAAGTAGAACCTGATGGTGATCAGGAAATTAAGAAGGTAACTTTTGAACCAGACAGTCAGAAAGTCATCATCGGAGATGACGTCAAGATTTATGTAGCTGAGGAGAATCAAATAATCATCGATGACATGGACCGTGAGGTTTCTGATCGTATTGTTTTAAAAAAATAGATATCTTTTGTAAGGACTTGAATCTCGTTAACACGGATTCGGGTCCTTTTTTCTTTAATCGATTTTTAGCATAAAAAAATCCATACGATTAAGGTAGTTATTTTCTACCAAAAAAGTATGGAGGGATAGGTTTTATTAAAGGAACTGCTCTTGTAAAAAATGGGCGACACCATCTTCTTCATTGGTTAATGGTAATTGCCCGTCTGCAAAAGGTAAGAGAGCAGGATTTGCATTTTTCATAGCATAGCCTTTACCTGCAAAAGAGAGCATTTCTTGGTCATTGTGTTCGTCACCAAAGGCAATCAGATTCTGTCTGTCTATATTCATGACATTGAGAAGGTATTCAAGAGCAAATGCCTTGTGAACTCCCTTTGGAGTACATTCTAGGATATTCAAGGGACCACCCCAAGTATTGATATTAAGCTGATGCTTGTAAAAGCTGGTCATCTCTTCAGCCAGTGCATATTTATCGTCTGCCCTAGTTTGTAATAAAATACAGTTTGGCCCCTTAGTCACTAAGTCAGACTTGAATTGATTTTCAGGGCGAAAGTTTTCAACACCAAACAATTTAGGATCGGCAATTTCTTTGTCCGGGGCTGTAATGTAAAACTTTTTACGGTATTCACCTGCGATAAAGTCTGCCTCGATGTCCTCTTTTCGTTTTACGATATCCAAGAGGTATTTTTTGTCCACTGTAAGGCATTTTTCATGTTTCCAAACCTTACCAGGTAGGTGAGTGAGTGAACCGTTGAAGTTGATCATAGGAGTCTCAAGTTCAAGTTGGTCATAAAAATCTTTTGCCATACGATATGGGCGACCAGTTGCAATAACGACTTGGTGGCCTTTTTTAGAGATTTTCTTAATTGTTTCAATAGTAAAGTCAGAAAGTTTGCTTTCAGAGTTGAGTAGAGTTCCGTCTAAATCGACGGCAATCATTTTTTTAGTCATAAAATCCTCCCGAATCTAGTTTCAGATAAGATGTTTTCTATTATATCAAAAAGTGGCTAGAAAAGCTGACAATAAGTAAAAAGAAGAAGGATAGCATCGGATAAGATTTTTATAATTCAGTAAAAATACCTTGAAAAGATGAATGATTGGTGTTATAATAGTCATATTGTTCGTAAAATGACAAAGGAGATTAAAAATGGACAAATTATTTAAACTAAAAGAGCACGGGACAGACGTCCGTACAGAGGTTCTTGCTGGTTTAACAACTTTCTTTGCAATGAGTTATATTCTCTTTGTAAACCCTCAAATGCTTTCACAAACAGGAATGCCTGTTCAGGGTGTATTCTTGGCAACAATCATCGGTTCTGTTGTGGGAACTTTGATGATGGCTTTCTATGCAAACTTGCCATATGCACAAGCCCCAGGTATGGGACTTAACGCCTTCTTTACATTTACCGTCGTATTTGGGATGGGTTATACTTGGAAAGAAGCTCTTGGGATGGTCTTCATCTGTGGAGTTATTTCACTGATTATTACATTGACCAATGTTCGTAAAATGATTATTGAATCTATTCCTACAACACTTCGCTCAGCAATTTCAGCTGGTATTGGTGTTTTCCTTGCTTACGTTGGGATTAAAAATGCTGGTCTTTTGAAATTCTCAATTGACCCAGGTACATATACTGTAGCAGGTGAAGGAGCAGATAAGGCTCAAGCGGCGATTACTGCGAATTCAGCAGCTGTTCCAGGATTAGTAGATTTCAATACTCCGGCAGTATTAGTAGCTATTGCAGGTCTTGCCATTACAATCTTCTTTGTTGTTAAAGGTATCAAAGGTGGTATCATCCTTTCTATCTTAACAACGACAGTCCTTGCTATTGCGGTTGGTCTTGTTAATGTGTCAGGGATTGACTTCGCTAGCAACAATCTTTCATCAGCAGTTAACGACTTAGGTACTTTGTTTGGTGCTGCTCTTGGTTCAGAAGGTTTAGGATCTTTGATTTCAAATACTTCTCGTTTACCAGAAACCTTGATGGCAATTCTTGCCTTCTCATTGACTGATATTTTTGATACAATTGGTACTCTTATCGGTACAGGTGAAAAAGTTGGTATCGTTGCGACAAGTGGTGAAAACCATGAGTCAGCTAAATTGGATAAGGCTCTTTATTCTGACTTGGTAGCGACATCAGTTGGTGCCATTGCAGGTACTTCAAACGTTACAACTTATGTTGAGTCAGCAGCAGGTATCGGTGCTGGTGGACGTACTGGTTTGACAGCCCTAGTTGTTGCAATCTGTTTTGTTTTGTCAAGCTTCTTTAGCCCACTTCTTGCCATTGTTCCTTCAGCTGCGACAGCACCAATTTTGATTATCGTCGGAATTATGATGCTCTCTAACTTGAAAAACATTCCTTGGGATGATATGTCAGAAGCAGTTCCAGCCTTCTTCACATCTATCTTTATGGGATTCAGCTACTCAATCACACAAGGGATTGCCGTTGGTTTCTTGACTTATACTTTGACAAAGATTGTTAAAGGTCAAATCAAAGAAGTGCATGTCATGATTTGGATTTTGGATGCTTTGTTCATCTTGAACTACATTAGTATGGCTCTTAACTAATGATTAAACCTGAAAAAAGATGGAGGGAACTCCTCTTTTTTTATTAGTGGAGATATCACAAAAGAAAACTTTTTGGTATAATAGTAGCATGCACACAAAAAATGAAGATGAACTTATTGCTCTTGGACAAGAGTTAGGCTCTCTGCTAGAGAAAAATGATGTATTGATTTTGACTGGTGAATTAGGCGCTGGGAAAACAACACTAACAAAAGGGCTAGCTAAGGGCCTAGGGATTCATCAAATGATTAAGAGTCCTACTTATACCATTGTTCGAGAATATGAAGGACGTCTACCCCTGTATCACTTGGATGTTTATCGTATCGAAGGGGATGCAGATTCTATCGATTTGGACGAATTTCTTTTTGGATCAGGTGTGACAGTTATTGAGTGGGGGCATCTATTAGGTGAGGCTCTTCCAGCTGACTATCTAGAATTAGAAATCCTTAAAGATGATGATGGTCGTGAAGTTGTCTTTCATGCCCACGGTCAACGAGCAGCAGAACTTTTGCAGAGGTTGACAGATGGAGTATGATCTTTTAATCCGTGAAGCAGAAGTTCAAGATGCTTCGGCTCTTATTGCACTTCTGGATCAGATTGGTCATGAATCTAGCTTTACCAGTCTGGATGAAAATGGAATTGCAATGACTGAATCCGAAATGAAGAGTTTTATTGACAAGCAGGCCCAATCGGATAATCAGATCACTTTATTAGCTTTTTTGGATGAAGAATTGGCAGGAGTCGTCAATATAACGGCTGATCAGCGTCCGCGAGTTCAACACATTGGTGATGTTTTCTTGGGCATCAAGAAAGCCTATTGGGGAAATGGTCTCGGTAGTATCTTGATGGAAGAAGCTATTGAGTGGGCCCAGTCGAGTGGAAGTATTCGACGGTTACAACTGACAGTTCAAAAACGCAATCTTGCGGCTGTTCATCTATATAAAAAGATGGGCTTTATCATAGAAGGATTACAGAAACGTGGTGCTTGTATAGAGGGAGGAGAGTTTCTTGACGTTTACCAAATGGGTCGACTGATAGACGAATAAAGGTATGGTAAAAAAAATAATTGGAATGTTTTTAGGCTTTGTTCTTGTGACAGTGCTTGGTGTTGGAGCATATGCCTTCACTATTTATCAACAAAGTACACAGACTTTAGCCAAAACCTATAAACAAATCGGGGAAGAAACTAAGGTTATCGAGGCGACTGAACCAATGACAATCCTTCTTATGGGAGTGGATACAGGAAATGTTGAGCGCACAGATCCTTGGGCAGGAAATAGTGATTCAATGATCTTGGTAACAGTGAATCCTAAAACCAAGAAAGTTGTGATGATGAGTTTGGAACGTGATATTCTGACACAAATCCAACAAGCAGATGGTAGTGTGAGAGAGGCTAAACTTAATGCCGCCTATGCTGATGGTGGAGCAGAGCTTGCCATTTCGACCATTCAAAAAATGATGAATATCCATATAGACCGCTATATTATGGTCAATATGCATGGTCTTCAAAGAATGGTTGATGCTGTCGGTGGTATCACAGTAAACAACACTCTAGGTTTCCCTATCTCTATTCAAGATCAAGAGCCGTTTAACACGATTTCTATCGGTGTTGGAGAGCAAACATTAAATGGTGAAGAGGCACTGGTGTATTCGCGCATGCGCTATCAGGATCCAGAGGGAGACTACGGCCGTCA
The DNA here is from genome assembly GCF_047464155.1 of Streptococcus infantis. Taxonomy (GTDB): domain Bacteria; phylum Bacillota; class Bacilli; order Lactobacillales; family Streptococcaceae; genus Streptococcus; species Streptococcus infantis_U. The sequence continues at coordinate 273,452 of NZ_JASHCL010000002.1, read as the reverse complement.
GAAACGTCAGCGCGAAGTTATCCAAAAGATTGTTGAAAAAATTCTTAGTTTGAATAGTGTCAGCCACTACCAAGAAATTTTGAAGGCTCTTAGTGATAATATGCAGACTAATATTGAGATTACAACAACAACAATCCCTCAGTTGATGGGCTATCAGGATTCCTTTAAGAATATTGAGTCTCAGCAATTGCGCGGAGAAGATGCAATGATAGACGGGATATCATACCAAATTGTGACATCTGAGCATATGTTAGAGATGCAAAATCTTTTACGCCGTTCATTGGACAAACCAGAAATTACCGAATTGGAGACAAATGTAGTCTTGTATGAAAATATTTATGGTCGTTTGCCGCAAACGGATGGTTCTGTTGCAGTTCAGGAACAACAAGGACTACAAGGACAACAAGAACAATAAGAAATGAATACTAAAATCGTAGGAATTTTCCTGCGATTTTTTCAAAGAAATCCGAATAGATAGGTAGGAGGAAAAAATGAAAGCGGAAATAATAGCTGTTGGGACAGAAATTCTAACAGGTCAAATCGTCAATACCAATGCTCAGTTTTTGTCTGAAAAGTTGGCTGAAATCGGTGTTGATGTCTACTTCCAAACGGCTGTAGGAGATAATGAATCTCGTCTCTTATCCTTGTTGGAGATTGCTCAGAAACGGAGTGATTTAGTTATTCTAACGGGAGGACTAGGTCCAACAGAGGATGACCTGACCAAACAAACCTTGGCACAATTTCTAGGGCGTGATTTGACTTTTGATGCTCAAGCACAGGCTAAATTAGATGATTTCTTTGCTCATCGCCCAGACTATGCTCGAACTCCAAATAATGAACGCCAAGCTCAAATTGTTCAGGGTTCAATCCCACTACCCAATGAAACGGGGCTAGCAGTCGGTGGAATGATTGAGGTAGCTGGCGTAACTTATATTGTCCTACCAGGTCCGCCAAGTGAACTAAAACCCATGGTTTTAAATGAACTGCTTCCAAGATTGACAACTGGAGCTAAGCTATACTCACGCGTGCTGCGTTTCTTCGGCATTGGCGAGAGCCAGTTAGTGACGATTTTGTCAGATTTGATTGAAGAACAGACTGATCCAACCATAGCACCGTATGCAAAAACAGGAGAAGTGACTCTGCGCTTGTCTACAAAGGCTCGCAGTGAGGGCGAGGCTAGAACAGCTTTGGATAATCTGGAGAAAGAAATCCTTGCCCGTCAGACTTTTGAAGGGATTGCTTTAAAGAATATCTGTTATGGCTATGGGGAGGAAGCGAGCCTAGCTAGTGTAGTTGTCGAGGAGTTGAAAAAACAGCATAAAACCATAACGGCTGCGGAAAGTTTGACAGCTGGGCTTTTCCAAGCAACTTTGGCAGACTTTTCGGGAGTGTCAGCTATCTTTAAAGGTGGTTTTGTCACTTATAGTCTAGAAGAAAAGGCTAAGATGTTAGATATTCCTCGAGAAGAGTTGGAAAAACACGGAGTTGTTTCAGCCTTTACGGCGGAAAAAATGGCAGAGCAGGCACGACTTAAAACTCAATCAGACTTTGGGGTTAGCTTGACAGGAGTGGCTGGTCCGGATAGTTTAGAAGGCCATCCAGCAGGTACAGTCTTTATCGCTTTGGCGCAAGCTTCGGGGACAGAAGTTATCCAAGCTAATATTGCAGGACGGAGTCGAGCAGATGTTCGTAAAATTGCGGTTATGCATGCTTTCAACTTAGTTCGCAAAGCTTTATTAAGTGACTGACTTTTGATATAATAGAAGAAGGTTCTTAGAATCATTAAAATATAGGAGAACAAAATGGCGAAAAAACCAACAAAAAAATTAGATGAAATTGGGAAAAAATTTGGAGCTGACCGTGAAAAAGCTTTGAATGATGCGCTTAAATTGATTGAAAAAGACTTTGGTAAGGGTTCAATCATGCGCTTGGGTGAACGCGCAGAGCAAAAAGTACAAGTGATGAGTTCAGGCTCTTTGGCCCTTGATATTGCACTTGGTTCAGGTGGTTATCCTAAGGGACGTATCATTGAAATCTACGGTCCAGAATCATCAGGTAAGACAACAGTAGCTCTTCATGCTGTAGCGCAAGCCCAAAAAGAAGGTGGAATTGCCGCCTTTATCGATGCGGAGCATGCTCTTGATCCAGCTTATGCAGCGGCACTTGGAGTGAACATTGACGAATTGCTCTTGTCACAACCAGACTCAGGGGAGCAAGGTCTTGAAATTGCAGGAAAATTGATTGACTCAGGTGCAGTTGACCTTGTGGTAATCGACTCTGTTGCAGCTCTTGTACCTCGTGCAGAAATCGATGGGGATATCGGAGATAGCCACGTTGGTCTTCAAGCTCGTATGATGAGCCAGGCTATGCGTAAACTCGGAGCTTCTATCAATAAGACAAAAACAATTGCGATCTTCATCAACCAGTTGCGTGAAAAAGTTGGAGTTATGTTTGGTAATCCAGAAACAACTCCTGGTGGACGTGCCCTTAAATTCTATGCTTCAGTTCGTTTAGACGTTCGTGGAAGCACACAAATCAAGGGAACTGGCGACCAAAAAGATACTAACGTCGGCAAAGAAACGAAGATTAAAGTTGTGAAAAACAAGGTTGCTCCACCGTTCAAAGAAGCTTTTGTTGAAATCATGTACGGAGAAGGTATTTCTAGAACTGGTGAACTCTTGAAGATTGCTAGTGATTTGGATATCATCCAAAAAGCAGGTGCTTGGTACTCATACAAGGGTGAAAAAATTGGACAAGGTTCTGAAAATGCTAAGAAATACTTGGCAGATCACCCAGAAATCTTTGATGAAATTGACCACCAAGTTCGTGTTCAATATGGTTTGATCGAAGAGGAAGAAGGTTCTAAAGCAAGTGCAGCAGCTGATGCAGATTCTAACCAAGAAGTAACACTTGATTTGGGCGACGCTCTTGAAATCGAAATTGAAGAATAAAAAGAAAAGTAGCAGTTTTACTGCTACTTTTTGTTTCATGATGACTAGTGGTCACTAAAGCGTCGGTATTCGATACGAAAGTCGAAGTAGTTCTCTTCTTGCAATTTTTGAAAGATGTTCCGATAGGCCTCTTCATCAAAGTGGTCGCCACGATAGAGAATTTCAAAACTCATTCCCTCGTATTCCAAGAAGGCGTTGGCAGTTTTAAAGCCATTTTGTAAGTAAAAGTCCATGCGGGACTTTCGTTGTTCGAGATTGTCACAGTCTTCGTCTAATCGCTCCACTTCAAGAATCATGGTACGCTGGTAAAAATCAATGAGTTTTTCAATGATTTCTCTCCCGTAGCCATGGCTGCGGAGATGGGGCATAATAGCAAAAAAGCTGATGTAGAATGCTTTTTGGTTAGCGATAGCAAAAGCAAATCCAACAAATTCTTCTTCGTTATAAAAGGCGAAAAAGTGGGCATCATCTCTATCCTGGTAACTTAAAAATTCTTCCAAAGAGACGCGTTCCTCTTCAGGAAAGGCTTCTTTGTTTAATTGGTCAACTTTTTCAAGATCTGGAAATGCATCTGTAATTAACTGGCTGGTTAAGGTCATACCTAACCTCCTTTTCTGTCACGATTATACCAAATTGTTTGTATCTAGGCAACGCTTTCTTAAGGAAACTCCCTTGTTCCTCTACTAGAAAGCTGATATAATAGCCTTATGAAAAAAAAGTCAACGGTGGACTTGATTCATGGTCCAATCCTTCCTTCACTGATTAGTTTTGCTTTGCCGATTCTATTGTCCAACATCTTTCAGCAACTCTACAATACAGCTGATATTTTGATTGTTGGGCGTTTTTTAGGACAAAATTCCTTGGCGGCAGTCGGAGCTACGACAGCCATTTTTGATTTGATTATTGGATTTGCCCTCGGAGTCGGAAATGGGATGGGAGTCGTTATTGCCCGTCTTTACGGTGCTCGTAATTTTGCTAAAATTAAAGAAGCTGTAGCGGCAACTTGGATTTTGGGTGCTATCCTGAGTGGTCTTGTCATGTTGATGGGATTCTTCGGTCTTTATCCACTCCTACAATATCTCGAAACACCTGCAGAAATCCTCCCCCAATCCTATGAATACATCTCCATGATTGTTAGTTGCGTGGGAGTTAGCTTTGCCTATAATCTCTTTGCAGGATTGTTACGATCGATTGGTGACAGTCTTGCGGCGCTTGCTTTTCTTATCTTTTCAGCCATTATTAATGTCATCCTGGATTTGTATTTTATTACACAATTGCAGTTAGGGGTTCAGTCTGCAGGTCTCGCAACCATCATCTCGCAAGGTTTGTCCGCAATTCTCTGCTATTTCTATATTCGCAAGAGTGTACCAGAACTTCTTCCAGGTCTCAAACATTTCAAATGGAATAAGGATCTTTATGTGGATCTCTTGGAACAAGGTCTAGCCATGGGCTTGATGGGGTCAATTGTCTCTATCGGAAGCGTCATCCTGCAATCCTCTGTTAATGGCTTTGGAGCAGTGATTATCAGCGCCCAAACGGCAGCGCGTAGAATCATGGCCTTTGCCTTATTGCCAATGACAGCTATTTCGGCTTCGATGACGACTTTTATCTCTCAAAACTTTGGAGCGAAACGTCCCGAACGTATCGTTCAAGGTCTTCGTATAGGGAGTTATTTGAGTATGTCTTGGGCGACCTTTGCTTGTGTGTTCCTATTTTTTGCAAGTCCTAGCCTAGTTTCTTTCCTAGCAAGTTCGACAGACGCTTACTTGATTGAAAATGGGGCTTTGTATCTACGTATCAGTTCAGTATTCTATCCGTTTTTGAGTCTTTTATTGATTTATAGAAATAGCTTGCAGGGTCTCGGTCAAAAATTCTTGCCACTTGTATCAAGCTTTATCGAGTTTATCGGGAAAATTGTTTTCGTCGCTTGGATTATTCCTTGGGCAGGTTATACAGGTGTGATTCTATGTGAACCGCTACTTTGGCTTGTTATGACTGCCCAGCTTTATATTTCGCTTTCCCAGCACCCTTGGATAAAAGAAGGCAAGAAAATATTGGCTGTTAGCGGGCAATCCTAGCTTCATTTATAAAAGAAAAATCCATTTCCTCTAGTGAAAATCGGATAGACTTGTGTTATAATAAGAAAGATTAAAATGTGAAAAAAGGAGATTCCAAATGGGACGTAAATGGGCCAATATCGTAGCTAAGAAAACGGCTAAAGATGGAGCTAACTCTAAAGTATATGCAAAATTTGGTGTAGAAATCTATGTGGCAGCTAAAAAAGGTGAACCAGATCCAGAACTAAACACTGCTTTGAAATTTGTTATCGATCGTGCTAAACAAGCGCAAGTGCCAAAACACGTGATTGATAAGGCTATCGATAAAGCAAAAGGAAACACAGACGAAACCTTTACAGAAGGTCGTTACGAAGGGTTCGGGCCAAATGGTTCTATGCTTATCGTGGATACCTTGACTTCAAACGTTAACCGTACAGCTGCCAATGTCCGTGCTGCTTTTGGTAAAAACGGTGGAAACATGGGGGCTTCAGGTTCTGTATCTTACCTCTTTGACAACAAAGGTGTTATCGTCTTTGCAGGTGATGATGCTGATGCTATCTTTGAACTCTTGCTTGAAGCAGATGTCGATGTAGATGATGTAGAAGCAGAAGAAGGAACAATCACTGTTTATACAGCTCCAACTGACCTTCACAAGGCTATTGTGGCTTTGCGTGAATCTGGTATCGAAGAATTCCAAGTGACAGAACTTGAGATGATTCCTCAATCAGAAGTTGAGTTGTCAGGTGAAGATTTGGAAACATTCGAAAAACTATACAGCGTACTTGAAGACGACGAAGACGTACAAAAGATCTATACCAATGTAGATGGATTCTAACAGAAAAGCGAACAGCTATCAAGCCTGTTCGCTTTTTAGTTATATTAGACTTTCACTCCATCATCAGTTTGCGCTGTTCTGTCTAATCCTAGGGCAAATTTACGGATGAGAAGAAATTGTCCGTTTTCCTGTTTTACGAAAGTCAGTACAACTGTCTTAGTATTAGAACCGAGTGAGACATAGGAGATTTTTTTAATCTCATAGTCGCCTGAAGTTGACTCAATTTCAGAATCTGGCTGTCCATGCTTGCTGATGATATCTTTGTAGTTGGAGCCGCCTTTTCCTCGATTCGAGGTGTCACCTTCGATCAAAGCATCGAATTGCTCCTGGGTCCAAGCGAAGGAATCGGTATCTTCCGTATCCTCTTGATCATTATCCTCATCTGATCTATAATCTGGCAATTTTCCAAATTCCTCATCTTCTGTTAAAGAGGTTAGACTTCTGTAGGGGTGACGAAAGTTTTTAGCCAAGTCAGTAAAAACACCAGAAGGTAATACTTGCGTCATTAAGACAAGGAAAATAGATAGAATACCTAGGCTCGTTCCGATAATAGCCAATATTTTACGATTTTTGAGATTACGGCCGATACCAAAAACTCCTAGGACTATAGCGATAATGGCAAAGAAAAAGGCTAGTACGCTAATGGTTGGCAACCAGGAATCAAGAAGCGCGAGCATCCCCAAGATGATGGCTATGATTCCTAAGATTTTCTCTTCTTTTTGTTTCATTTGTAAGTTTCTCATTTCTAGTCAGGCTTGAATCTTATCTGTGTAAGATAGTGTTTATTATAGATAAAATAAGCCCTAATGTCAATTTTAAATAAAATAGTTCTCCTGGGAACTTTTTTTCTTGACATCCTATTTGAAAGTGATAAAATAGTTCTCATGAAAACCAATTGGTTCTCGTGGGAACTATTTTGTTTAGAAGGGGGAAATCATGGATAAACCGATGTTGGTCTTTAAACGTTTCGGCCATCAACTTCACCTGATGGTAAAAAAAGAAGCCAAACGTTGTGGTATTGAAGTCATGGGTGGACCGCAAGGTCAGGTTCTTCGTTTTTTAGATCGTCGTGAGCAGGATCAAGAATTGACGCTTATCAAGGATATTGAACAAGAACTCAATGTCACCAAGTCAGTTGCCAGCAATTTAGTGAAGCGCATGGTGCAAAATGGTTTGGTGGAGTTGGAGGCGAGTCCAAGTGATAAACGGGCAAAATTTGTTCATTTGACTGAAAAATCTCGCTCTCAAATGAAGCAGGTCAAGTCTTTCTTTGAACGAATTGACCGCAGTTTACTCGATGGAGTATCTGAAGAAAAACTAGCTATTTTTGAGGAAGTCATGGCTCAATTACAAGCCAATGTAGAAAAAATAGGAGGGGAAGATGAAAAAACTCGCTAAGCGTATCACAGGAAAAGAGTGGGGAATGATTCTCTTGACTGTCCTCTTTACCTGTTTTTCGGTCTATCTAGAGTTAGAAGTACCGACTTACATTTCAGAAATTACAGAATTGATTGGAACTCCAGGTACGGATATGGGTGCACTTTGGTCACCAGCCATTAAGATGATAGGCTTGTCTCTACTTGCTTTTCTGTCATCCGTTACTGTTGGATTTTTTGCTGCTCGCGTTGCAGCGTCTTACACAACTCATTTACGAAGCGATATTTTTCATCGTGTTCTAGATTTCTCGCAGACAGAGATTAAACGTTTTTCAATCCCAAGTCTCTTGACTCGGACGACTAATGATATCACGCAGATTCAAATGCTCTTTACTATGGGGCTCCAGGTAGTCACTCGTGGGCCTATTATGGCTATCTGGGCCATTGGAAAAATCCTTGGCAAATCTGAATACTGGCTCTGGGCAGTAGTGGTGGCTGTTATCGTCAATGTTCTGATGACAACAGTTCTCATGACTCTGGCCTTTCCAAAACAATCTGTCATCCAGAAATTGACAGATAAACTCAATAGTATTACTCGTGAAAGCTTGACAGGGATTCGAGTGGTTCGTGCTTACAATGCTGAAGATTATCAAGATAAAAAATTCGAAGCAGCCAACGATGAAGTCACTCGTCTCAATCTCTTTGTCAACCGATTGATGGCTATTATGAATCCCATTATGATGGCGATTTCGAGTGGCTTGAGTCTAGCTATTTACTGGATTGGTGCCTATATCATCAATGATGCTAGCCTGACAGACCGTCTACCACTCTTTAGTGATATGGTGGTCTTCATGTCTTATGCCATGCAGGTCGTGATGGGATTCTTGCTTATGGGTGCTCTCTTTATCGTCCTTCCTCGTACCTTGGTTTCTGCAGGACGTATCAATCAAGTGCTAGACTTGTATTCTTCTATTGAAAATCCTAGTCAACCACAGACGGCAGATTCATCTATTCAAGGTCAAGTGGAATATCGTGACGTAACCTTCCGCTATTCTAAAAACTCAGAAGCAGTTGTAGAACATGTCAGCTTCAAGGCAGAAGCAGGACAAACCATTGCCTTTATCGGTTCAACTGGTTCTGGTAAATCTACGCTTGTGAACCTCTTGCCTCGTTTTTATGATGTATCAGATGGGGAAATCCTAGTAGACGGTGTCAATGTACAGAACTATGACTTGGAAGATTTACGGAATAAAGTCGGCTATATCCCACAAAAAGCTGTTCTCTTCTCAGGAGATGTCAAGGGGAATCTAGACTTTGGTAAGAGTCCGGAAACTCCGCTAAGCGAGACTGCTATGTGGCAAGCTCTTGAGTTGGCCCAGTCTAAAAACTTTATCGAAGATAAGGAAGCAGGTCTAGCTTCAGAAGTGGCTCAAGGTGGGACTAACTTCTCAGGAGGTCAAAGACAACGTTTGGCTATTGCGCGTGCCTTGGCTCGTAAACCAGAAATTCTCATTTTTGATGATTCATTCTCGGCCTTGGACTACAAGACTGACCGTATCTTACGCCAAGAACTAGCTGAAAAAACGCAATCTATGACCAAGTTGATCGTTGCCCAACGTATTTCAACCATCATGGATGCTGACTTGATCTTAGTCTTAGATCAGGGTAAAGTCGTGGGGCAAGGCACCCACAAAGAACTTCTTGCTACTAATGAAGTTTACCAAGAAATTGCCTATTCACAACTATCGAAGGAGGAATTGGAACATGGAAAATAAGAAGATGTCCTTTTGGAAACAATATAAACCTTTTCTAGCAGGTCTCCAACTTCCTCTACTAGTTGCAGTTGTGGCTGCTGTATGTTCAAGTATTATCACTGTTTATGGACCAACTAAGATTAAGGAAATCACCAACTTGATTTCAGATGGTTTGGCTACAGAAATCGATTTGGTAGCTGTGTCTAGCATCGCCAGCTTTTTGGCTGTTTTGTATGTGCTTGGTGCCATTCTCAACTATACTCAAGCCTATATCTTTTCAACGAGTATCCAACATTTTTCAAAACGCTTGCGGACAGCTATCGCTGAAAAAATTAACCGTCTGCCACTTGCTTATTTTGACCGTCATTCTCAAGGAGATACTCTCTCTCGTGTAACCAATGACGTCGATACGGCAGCTCAGTCCCTCAACCAAAGTCTGGGAACAGTTCTATCAGCTAGCTTTCTACTGATTGCTGTTTTGATTACCATGTTTGGCATGAACTGGATTTTGGCATTGGTAACAGTTGTTTCAACACTTGTAGGTTTTGCTGCTGTCTCAGTCATTATGGCTAAGTCACAAGGTTATTTTAAAGCTCAACAAAACAATCTAGCAGCTGTCAATGGTTATGTGGAAGAAATGTACTCAGGCCACAATGTTGTGACCAGCTATAACGCTGTGGATACTACTAAAGAAACATTCGCAGGATTGAATCAAGACCTACATGATAGTATTTGGAAATCTCAATTTATTTCTGGAATCATGATGCCAGCAATGATCTTTGTTGGGAACTTTAGCTATGTTTTGGTAATCATCGTCGGTGCAGTCCTAGCTCTTGAAGGACATATCAGTATTGGTATCATCGTAGCCTTCATGGTTTATGTTCGTACCTTCTCTCAACCCTTATCACAAATTGCCCAAGGGATTACCAGCTTGCAACAAGCCAGTGCAGCTATGACTCGTGTATTTGAGTTTCTAGGAGAAGCTGAGATGGAAGATGAATCTCATAAGGAAACACAATTGATTGATACGAAAGGTGAAGTAGTTTTTGATCAAGTTTCCTTTGGTTACACACCTGAGCGAACCATCATTCATGACTTTTCTGCGACAGCTCATGCAGGGCAAAAGATTGCCATTGTTGGACCAACCGGAGCTGGGAAGACGACTATTGTTAATCTTTTGATGAAATTTTATGAGATTGATAAAGGAAGCATTCGCATTGATGGTGTGGATACCAAGAAGATGAAACGTTCAGAAGTGCACGATGCCTTTTCAATGGTCTTGCAGGATACTTGGCTCTTTGAAGGAACCATTCGTGATAATCTCATCTACAACCAAACAGGGATTAGTGATGAACGAATGATTGAAGCAGCAAAAGCAGTAGGAATCCACCACTTTATCATGACTCTACCAGATGGCTACGATACTGTTTTAGATGATACAGTGACCTTGTCAGTCGGACAGAAACAGCTCTTAACCATTGCTCGTGCCCTTCTCAAAGATGCACCGCTCTTGATTCTTGATGAAGCGACATCTTCAGTCGACACACGTACAGAGGAGTTGATTCAGAAAGCCATGGACCGTTTGATGGAGGGACGCACCTCCTTTGTCATCGCCCATCGCTTGTCAACTATCCGTAATGCCGATTTGATTTTGGTTATGAAGGATGGAAATATCATCGAGCAAGGCAATCATGAGGAACTTATGGCTCAGGGTGGTTTCTATGCTGACCTCTACAATAGTCAATTTACAGAAGATGAAGTAGAAGAATAAAACCAAAGAAGGCTTGACGGCCTTCTTTTTCTGCACTATACTAGAGTAGGAGAAGCTAGTAGGCTTCTTGTGTAAAATCTAAAAATAACGAGAAAATATATGAAAAACTATCAAGAGTGGTATGATAAAAGGAAATCAAATCTCCTTAGACATCCACAGCTTTTGCAACTGATGCGAGTCTTTAATCGCATGATGACAGTCCTGATGCCCTTGGCATACTTGACCCTGTTGGGGACAAGTTTTATGAGCAAGGGATTGGGGAAAGAATTTGCCACCTATATCTTGGTGCCAGCTTCTGGCTTTGTCCTATTGACGCTAGTTCGTAAGTGGATCAATCAACCCCGTCCTTATGAAGCTTGGGAAATTATCCCGCTACTGGACAAGGACAGTTCTGGCAATTCAATGCCCAGCCGCCATGTCTTTTCAGCGGCTATCATTTCCATGGCTTGTCTGCACGCAAATTTGTCTGCGGGGTTGATTTTGTTGGTCTTGTCAGCTCTTCTCGGTCTGGTCCGAGTCTTGGGTGGCGTTCATTATCCCAAGGATGTTCTAGTAGGCTATGCCTGTGGACTCCTCTGGGGAATTCTTTTCTTTATGTTGTAAAAATCAAAGCAAGTGGGTTTGGCCTCGTAACCACTTACGGGTCAAAAATGACCACTTGCTTTTTTGCCCTTGTAAAGTCTTATGGGCTTTGGTATAGTAGATGCAGAAAGGAGATAGGATGAAGTTACGAATCGAGATTGATAGTGAATTAACTGAGACAGAGATTGTCATCAAGGCTGCAGCCCTGACAGATGAAATAGCTGACTTGCAACGACTCTTGCAAGAAACCAAGGCTCCTAGGTTGATTTTTTATAAGGGGACGGGTGAGTACTATTTGGACTTGTCAGAAATTCTCTTTTTTGAGACAGAAGGTAGCAAGATTTACGCCCATACCCAGAAAGATGCCTACGAGGTTCGACTCAAGCTTTATGAGTTAGAGTCCATCCTGCCTCGCTATTTCAGTCGGGTATCCAAGTCGACCATTGCCAATCTTCGGCAGGTCTACTCGGTGGACAAGTCCTTCTCAGGTACAGGAACTATTTCCTTTTATCAGACCCACAAGGAGGTGCACGTGTCACGGCATTACCAATCCCTCCTAAAAGAAAATCTAAGAAACATGAGGTAAGAAGATGAAAAAGAAAGCATTTGGTATTGTGTTGCTAGTATTGGCAGCTTTAGTATTGTTACAGGGGAATTTTGGAATCCCTTCATTTGGAGGGCAGATTTGGCCCTTGATTGGTATTGGATTTTTTGCCTATCAATCAGTTGGAGCTTTGCTTCGTCGCCACTTCACTTCAGCCTCTTTTACAGCCCTAGTGGCCCTATTGATTGCCAATCATTTTTATGACATTTTACCAATCCCCAATCAATCACTGTTCTGGGCAGGAGTTCTAATCGTGCTTGGAGTAAGTATGTTGACTCATACTAACCGGACTTGGAATGGGAAAAAATGGTGGTATGACGGTGAAAAGACCATTCTTACAGAAAAGGAAGTAGCCTTTGGTAGCGGAACTTTTTACAAGCAGAACCAAGATTTGGTAGAAGACGAGTTTGAAGTCGGTTTCGGGAATGCCAAGATTTATTATGACAATGCAGAGATGTTAGGTGATAGCGCAACCTTGAAGATAGAAGTCGGATTTGGGAATGCAGTTGTCTATGTTCCCCAACACTGGAGAGTAGATCTTAAGGTGGAAACTTTCTGTGGTGCAGCCAAGGCAGATGCTCCTGTAGCCCCAACCAGCAAAACCTTGATTATCCGTGGAGACGTAGCTTTCGGGAAACTTGGTGTCGTCTACGTCAAATAAAAAAAGTCTTCCAATTCCCTTGCCAAAAATAAGAAAGTGTGATAACATAGTACGGTATGTGGTGCTAGCACATCCGCTATATTAGATCTAATAGGAGGAAAACACAATGGCTAAAGTATGTTACTTTACAGGTCGTAAGACTGTATCAGGAAACAACCGTTCACACGCGATGAACCAAACTAAACGTGCCGTAAAACCAAACCTTCAAAAAGTTACTGTTCTTATCGATGGTAAACCTAAAAAAGTTTGGGCTTCAGCTCGTGCTTTGAAATCAGGAAAAGTAGAACGCGTTTAATAAACATGAAAAGACCTACAGGGTCTTTTTCTTTTGCTCGAAAGCTGAAATCATTTGAAAAATCAAGCAAATATCCGATGATACATCATTCTGCTTTTACAGTTGGGCTGAAATATGATAAAATAGAGTATCAACTATTTGAGGTAAAAAAAATGACTGTAAAAATTAATACAAAAGATGGTCAAGTCGAACTGACAGATGATGTGATCGCTACTGTTGTAGGCGGAGCAGCAACTGAAATTTTTGGTGTAGTCGGTATGGCTAGTAAAAATGCCCTCAAAGATAATTTCCAAGCCCTTCTTGGTAAGGAAAATTATTCAAAAGGTGTAGTCGTTAAAGCAGCTGAAGACGGTAGTATTGCAGTTGATGTATATACTGTATTGAGCTACGGTACAAAAATCAGTGAAGTTTCAAAAAACATCCAAGAGCGTGTACGTTTTAGTTTGGAAAATCAACTTGGAATCACTGCTCAAACTGTGAATGTCTACATTCAAAATATCAAAGTTGTAGGAGAATAATCGTGTCAAATATTACTACAAGCTTATTTCAAGAAATGGTACAGGCTGCTTCAACTCGTTTGAACAAGCAAGCCGAATATGTCAATTCATTGAACGTCTTCCCAGTTCCAGATGGAGATACAGGAACAAACATGGGAATGACCATTGAAAATGGTGCTAAGGAAGTCGCAGACAAACCAGCTTCAACTGTTGGTGAGGCTGCAAGTATCTTGGCTAAAGGTCTTTTGATGGGTGCGCGTGGAAACTCAGGAGTTATCACTTCTCAGCTTTTCCGTGGATTCTCACAAGCCATCAAGACAAAAGAAGAGTTAACAGGGAAAGACCTAGCCCTTGCCTTCCAATCAGGTGTTGAAGTAGCCTACAAGGCTGTTATGAAGCCAGTTGAAGGAACTATCTTGACCGTATCACGTGGTGCTGCCATCGGTGCTAAGAAAAAAGCAGAACAGACAGATGATGCAGTTGAAGTTATGCGTGCAGCCTTGGAAGGAGCTAAAGCAGCCCTTGCTAAAACTCCAGAAATGCTTCCTGTATTGAAGGAAGTTGGAGTTGTGGACTCAGGTGGTCAAGGTTTGGTCTTCATCTATGAAGGATTCCTTTCAGCTCTTACTGGTGAATACAGTGCGTCTGAAGACTTTGTAGCGACTCCGGCCAACATGGGTGAGATGATCAATGCAGAACACCACAAATCTGTAGCTGGACATGTAGCAACTGAAGATATTACCTTTGGTTACTGTACTGAAATCATGGTTGCCCTCAAACAAGGTCCGACTTATGCTAAAGAGTTTGACTACGAAGAATTCCGTAACTACTTGAACGATCTTGGAGATTCTCTACTTGTTGTCAATGACGATGAAATCGTTAAAGTTCACGTCCATACAGAAGATCCAGGACTTGTCTTGCAAGAAGGTCTAAAATACGGTAGCTTGGTCAAGGTTAAAGTCGATAACATGCGTAACCAACACGAAGCGCAAGTAGAAAAAGAAGAAGCTCAAGTCAGCAAGCCAGCTGAAGAAAAAGAATATGCTCTTATCGCAGTAGTAGCTGGACAAGGCTTGGCAGACATCTTCCGTGCCCAAGGTGTGGACTATGTCATCGAAGGTGGACAAACCATGAACCCTTCTACAGAAGATTTTGTCAAGGCTGTTGAGAAAGTCAATGCTCGCAACATCATCTTCTTGCCAAACAACAAAAATATCTTCATGGCAGCTCAATCTGCAGCTGAAGTATTGGAACAACCAGCTGTTGTGGTAGAAGCTCGTACAATTCCTCAAGGATTGACTAGTCTTCTTGCCTTTGACCCAAGCAAATCAATCGAAGAAAACCAAGAACGCATGACTGCAGCCCTTGGCGATGTTATCAGTGGTAGTGTAACAACAGCCGTTCGTGATACAACTATCGATGGTTTGGAAATCCATGAAAATGACAATCTTGGTATGGTGGATGGTAAGATTCTCGTATCAAACCCTGACATGCACCAAACCTTGACTGAAACTTTGAAACACATGCTAGATGAAGACAGTGAAATCGTAACCTTCTATGTCGGAGAAGACGGAAGCGAAGAATTGGCTAACCAAATTGCTCAAGAAATCGCAGAAGAATTCGAAGATGTCGAAGTAGAAATCCACCAAGGTCAACAACCGGTTTATCCATATCTTTTCAGTGTGGAATAAAGATTAAATAATAGAAAAAAGAAAGTTGAGAAATCAACTTTCTTTTTTTGTGACATTTGTCATATTTCCTCATGACAGAAGCTTCTAGTGACACAACCTTCAAAGAATTATAATAGATGTATCAAATGGAGGAAGAAAAAATGAAACATAAAGTAATTGTCGCAATGAGTTTAGTAGCAGCAGGAGTCATGACTTATCTCATGTTTTCAGGATTGGATGAAGGCTTCTATCATTTTCCTTGGGAGCTATTTGCAGGATTTGGCATGATGTCTTGGTTGATCCGAGAAGGTTTGAAATTGGTCTCAGATGTGAAAAAGGAGTTTGAAAAATGAAACATAAAGTAATTATCGCAATGAGTTTAGTAGCAGCAGGAGTCATGACTTATCTCATGTTTTCAGGATTGGACGAAGGCTTCTATCATTTTCCTTGGGAGTTATTTGCAGGATTTGGTATGATGTCTTGGTTGATCCGAGAAGGTTTAAAATTGGTCTCAGATGTGAAAAAGGAGTTTGAAAAATGAAAAAAGCGATTCTCTATATTTTTATTGCACTATCACTAGTAGTATGGTTGGTCGAAATGTTTACAGGTTGGTTTGACCAAGCCTTCCTTCACCAAGTCATTCGCGGTGCCTGGGGTCTAGGCTTTATGATTTTTATCGCCTTTCCGATGGGAAAGGAGTGGCTGAAAGGAGAATATCATGAACATGATTAAGGTAGAAAGCCTAAATAAAAACATCAAGGGCAAGGCTATTTTGAAGGATATTTCCTTTGAGGTAGCAGAAGGCGAATGTGTCGCCTTGATTGGGCCAAATGGTGCCGGTAAGACAACACTCTTGGATTGTTTGCTTGGAGATAAACTGATCACCAGCGGTCAAGTATCCATCCAAGGCTTGCCAGTGACGAGCTCTCAGTTAGACTATATTAGAGGCTACCTGCCTCAAGAAAATGTTATCGTTCAGAAATTAAAGGTCAAAGAGTTGCTTGCTTTCTTTCAAAGCATTTACCCAAATCCCTTGAGCAACCAGGAGATTGATCAACTATTGCAGTTTGACAAGCAACAAAAAGAACAATTGGCAGAAAAATTGTCAGGTGGGCAAAAGCGTCTCTTCTCTTTTGTCTTGACCTTGATTGGGCGACCAAAGCTTGTCTTTTTAGATGAACCAACCGCTGCCATGGATACCTCTACCCGTCAACGTTTTTGGGAAATTGTCCAAGACTTAAAAGCGCAGGGGGTAACCATTCTCTATTCGTCTCATTATATTGAGGAAGTAGAGCATACAGCAGACCGGATTTTGGTCTTAAATAAGGGAGAGTTGATCCGTGATACGACACCTCTAGCCATGCGTAGTGAAGAGATTGAAAAGCACTTCATCCTACCTCTGGCTTACAAGGAAGTCGTTGAGCAGTCTAACTTGGTTGAAAACTGGTCACAAAAACAAGATGCCCTGCAAGTAGTCACACGTGAAGCAGATGCTTTCTGGCAACTGTTAGTGAAAGCAGGCTGTAGGATACAAGAAATTGAAGTCAATAACCGTAGCTTGCTAGATACAATCTTTGAAGAAACACAAAAGGGAGATGACTAAGATGAAACGATGGATCGCACTAAACAAGATAGAATTTCTATTGACCAAACGACAATTAGTCTATTATCTATTATCCGTAGGGATGCCGACAGCCTTCTATTTATTCTTTTCAGGCATGTACCAGGATACACCAGATGGGCCAGCTAATTTTATGCGCGACTACCTTATCTCTATGACGGCCTTTTCCATGATGTCGACAGCTATGTTTTCATTCCCAGCTGTTTTACATACCGATAAAATCAACAACTGGCAGAAAACATTACGCCATACTCCAGTAAATATGGTAGAATATTATCTATCAAAGATAACAAGTATGATAGTTGATTATTTGGTTTCAATTCTGGTTGTTTTCTCAGTCGGGCACTTGGTCAGGGGTGTGGATATGCCTCTAGGAAGCTGGATCGGGGCTGCGCTCTTGCTGATAGTAGGAAGTGTTGCCTTTGTAGCGCTTGGTTTGATCCTGACACTCTTACCGTCTAGTCAGCTGATGTCTGTCGTGGGCAATCTTCTCTATCTAGGCTTGGCTGTTTTAGGCGGACTCTGGATGCCCATCACTTTATTTCCAGACTGGATGCAAGCAATCGGGAAGTGTCTACCAACCTATCAGTTGATGGAATTGCTCAAGACCTTCTTAAACGAGGGAGGCATCAATTTATCATCCACAGTTTATCTACTTGTTTTTTCAGCAGTTTTATTTGGTTTGACTATTTACCTTCAAGGTCATAAGGAGAATGCTTAATGCTTGAAAGACTGAAAAGCATACACTATATGTTTTGGGCCAGTTTGATTTTTATGGTTTTCCCTATCCTCTCTGCAGTAGTTGGGGAAATTCCTAGCTGGCATTTACTAGTTGATATTCTATTTGTGGTGGCTTACTTAGGCGTTTTGACAACCAAGAGCCAGCGATTATCCTGGCTCTTTTGGATTATCATGCTAGCCTATGTAGCTGGGAATACCGTCTTTATTTATGGCAACTATGTCTGGTTCTTCTTTTTCCTTGCCAATCTCTTGATTTATCATTTTAGAGTGCGTAGCTTACGTTCTCTTCATGTCTGGACTTTTCTCCTTGCTCAAGTTCTTGTTGTTGGACAACTCATGATGTTTCAGTCAGTCGAAACTGAGGCTGTAGCCTTTGAGCTTGGGATTCTTACTTTTGTCGATTTGATGACATTGGGTTTGGTTCGGATTCGCATTGTCGAGGATTTGAAAGAAGCCCAGGCCAAGCAAAATGCTCAGATAAATTTATTGCTTGCTGAAAATGAACGCAGTCGTATCGGTCAGGATTTGCATGATAGTCTGGGGCATACCTTTGCTATGCTGAGTGTCAAGACAGATTTAGCCTTGCAGTTATTTCAGATGCAGGCCTATCCACAGGTGGAGAAGGAATTAAAAGAAATTCACCAGATCAGCAAGGATTCTATGAATGAAGTACGAACCATCGTGGAAAATCTGAAATCACGGACCCTAGCTTCAGAACTTGAAACTGTCAAAAAGATGCTGGAGATTGCTGGGATTGAGGTTGAGGTTGACAATCAGTTGGACAAGGCTAGTTTGACCCAGGATGTAGAGTCGACGGCTGCTATGATTTTGTTAGAACTTGCAACCAATATCATCAAGCATGCCAGAGCTAAAAAAGCCTATCTAAAACTGGAACGTACAGATCAGGAATTGGTCCTGACAGTTAGAGATGACGGGAAAGGATTTGCAAATGTAAAAGGGAATGAACTTCATACAGTCCGTGACCGTGCAGCAGCCTTCTCAGGTCAAGTAGAGCTGGTCAGTTTGAAAGATCCCACAGAGGTGCGCGTGCATCTGCCTTATAAGGAGAGAAAGTAGATGAAAGTATTAATCGCAGAAGACCAAAGTATGCTTAGAGATGCCATGTGCCAGCTCTTAAGCTTTCAACCAGATGTGGAGACCGTCTTGCAGGCGAAAAATGGAGCCGAGGCTATTGAGGTTTTGGGGAAAGAAACAGTAGACATTGCCATCCTTGACGTCGAAATGCCAGTCAAGACGGGACTCGAAGCGCTCGAGTGGATCAAACAAGAAGTGCCTGAAACCAAGGTGGTTATCGTTACGACCTTTAAACGTCCAGGCTATTTTGAACGAGCGGTCAAAGCAGGAGTCGACGCCTATGTCTTGAAAGAGCGAAGCATCTCCGAGCTTATGCAAACCCTGCATACGGTGTTAGAGGGACGCAAGGAATATTCTCCAGAGCTCATGGAAGTCATGATGACACATCCCAATCCCTTGACCGAGCAAGAAGTCGCTGTTCTACATGGAGTTGCCCAGGGCCTGTCCAACCAAGAAATTGCAGATAAGCTCTACCTCTCAAACGGGACTGTCCGTAATTACATGACCAATATCCTCTCCAAACTAGGCGCCAGCAACCGAACCGAAGCAGCCAAAACCGCCGAAGAAGAAGGCTGGTTGTGAGGAAAAAAATAAAAACCTCCTGAATAAATCAGGAGGTTTTTATTTATTTCTTATTACGCACAGAGTATATTAATGGCAGAAAAAAACTATCTGAGTCAGAAAATTTGAAAATTTCGAGAGTAAAAAAGTTCATTTTAATTCTGGTGTGATAAAATACGTTTTCTTTCTTCATCTATAATACTAATTGCTTCATCAATTTCATTCTGAGAAAATTCTGGTGATAGGATATTACTATCAATAGCTTTGTACATTATGTTAGACTTAGTTTCCAGTTTCTTATAAATCTGTTGGTCAATATAACCTGGATCACCACTATCATCTGGTTCACATTTGGTTTGTAGATAATAATATCGTGTGTATTGGTTATCTTCTAATCCTAATCTATGAATCCTATCTCGAGATTGAAGCATAAAAGTTAGATTAAAATTGTATTCAAAATATAAAGCATCATGAACTTCTTTATGCAAAGATACTGATTCACCTAGAGTTTGAGGATTAGAAATCATAACCATGGTATTACCAAATCGAAAATCATCAATGAGATTCTGTCTATCAGAAACGTCCGTACCACCATACACTAAATTAGCTTTCACTCCAATTTGATCTAACCTATTTTGTATTTTTTTCATGGTATCAACAAATATTGCCCAGACTATGACTTTTTTTCCCTCAGATATGAGCTTTTGAATTTTTTCAATACCTTTCTCAAATTTAGGAGAAATCATACTAGAAAAGTCAAACTCATCATATCCTTTGGCTTCTTTGATTACTGAGTCAGAAGTGTTCTGTAGTCGATTATTAAATATTTCTTCCGATATTTCAACGGTGTCATCTTGATCATTATCATCTGCAAACCACATATCTTTATATTCAATTTTTTTGTTAAGTAATTCAGGATTTGTGGATGCTTGTATTAAACGAATCAATCTAGCCAAACTCGAAGATTCGTTATAGTATATGGACTGTGCTAATTGTTTCTGCTCTTTGCTAGGTTCCACAACCAAAAATTTATCTGGATCTGGTTTTGGTACTCCTAAATCGTTTTTGTTTAAGCGCCAGAAGAATGGAATTAAAGCTTTATTAATTTCTTCAATTTTCCTAACACTAGGATTTTTTAATTCATCTAAATTCCATCTAAAAAAGGAATTATACTCATTTGAATACAATAGATGGAGGAAATTATAGATATCTTGATAAGAATTAGGTATAGGTGTCCCAGTTAAAACAAACTTAAATCTTGAATCCTTAACTAGTTCTAAAGCAGCTTGAGCACGAACTCCAAAAGGATTTTTTATTCTATGAACTTCATCAAAGACAATCATTGTCTTAATTGACAACAATTCCTGCAACTTCTCTTTGTATTTTGTCAGCGATTCATAATTCACTAATACAAGATTTGATGTTTTCCAGTTCAAAGATAAATCGTAATCAAAATCTTTGGAACTTTGACAATCAATTACTTCTAACTGTTTCTTGTTTCCAAAAACTTGTTTAAATTCTTCTTTCCAACTGTTGAAGGCATTAATAGGACAAATAACCAATAAATTATCTACATGCTCACTTTCAACTTTCGAGGAATTCAAAAATGCAAAAACGGCCAAAATCATAGCAGTTTTACCAGAACCTGGCACAGAAAAATTCGCAGCTCTAGCCATCCTGTATTCGTAGAAGGCTGCCTCAAGTTGCAATTTTTTAAACGGCCGTACAACCTCTGAACTAACAACAGAAACAAACTCTTCAAACTTTTCTTGTTCCCTATGAATTGTATATTGTTCAGGTGATTTTAAATAAATTCCCAACTTACGATATTGTTCAATCGAGTATTGATTTGACTTTAGGTATTCTTGTACTTCCTCTGATACTTCAACTATAATATTTTTTCTATCACATCTTTTCTTTGTTTCTTTAATAATGTAATTTATATCCATATAAGAAAATTCTGGTTTGATAGTGGAATTATCATCTTCAAAATATTTATTGGACAAATCCGATCCAGGCTTTAGTTTTCTATCTGAGCTTGTGATCTGTATAGAAGAGTTATCTTGACGTACAATTCTATTTCCACTTTTTAAATAAAAATAGATATTATTTTCTGACTGATTTTCTTTAACTTTATTTAATGTGGAATATTGCTGGTATTTTTTTATTTCATCATAAACAGTTTTTGTAGCATCAATTGTCAGAATATCCTTCTCTTCATTTTTCCACAATCGGTCAAATCTATTCTTGTTAGCTAATATTCGCGTTTGAACATTCTTACTTGAATCCCAAGAAACATCTACGGAAATACTTTCATAATTATATTCTAAACCATTTCTAGTTTCATTAACAGATCCATTAAAAAAGACAGTTTCATCATCTGAATCAATAAGACCAAATTTATCATGAAAAATCCCTCGTCCACTTGGGATAACTGCAAACTTTACCTCTGCATGATTACATGCAATCATGAATGCTAAATTACCTAACGATTCTTTTGTTTGATCATTTAGAATAGTTTTCCTTAACTGAGCAGGCAAATCTACTAAACTATTTTTAAGAGCATATCCTTCTTGAATTTTTTTAAAATCTTCTTCAGAGATATCAGTAGAAATGATAAATTGAGCAAATCCATTATTTCCAAATAATTTATCCAACCCCTTCGAATATAATCCCAGTCCCTCACTAGAAAAATAGGCTGAAACTCTTCTATAAATAGTAGCTTCAGATAATACCGGTTCATAGAATTCTTTAACTAAATTTTCACTTTGATATGTAGGTTGTATTAGGTTTTTAAGTTTTAGAGAAAATACCATTCCTTTTCCCCTTTTCTCTATTTGGATAATTTAAATGCTAAATCTCTAATTTCTTGAAGAATTTCTTTTGCCTCAAAAAATTCTTCTTCATGCAGTTCTTTTAAATCTTCAGAAGATAAATCTTCTAATGTATCTCTGATTTCCTGCAATTTTACCAAAGATTGTCTGCGATTTGCTGTTATTTGGCCTTTGTTTGATAATCTGTTAGTTGTTTGTAATAATTTACTTGATACTTCTGCTATCTCAAGATTGTTATTTAGATTATTTTTTAAATCACTTGCCTTATCTATTGGATTAGACTCAAAAAAGTCAATAATATTATCTACATGCTCATCAGTAGCACTTATGAAATGTTCTTTCATTTCAGGATTATCTAAAATATTATATTTGACATCTCGGATTTTTCTAGTAATATCTCTATCACCAACTTCAGACTTTGCAATCTGGACTGCTAAAATAGTTAGTACATTTTGAGTTATCGTCTCTTTATCTTTTTTTAATTTGTTAATTGTTCTTTCAATGTCTTCCAGAGGTCCATCTAACTTCAATTCTCTAGCAAGATAAAATTTATCAATAGGATTTTCGTTGGGAGCGACTATGGATAAGAACTTGATAATTAAATCAGCAAGACGTAAGTCTTTGTTAATTCTCTTAGTATTACCAGCACCACTGGCTTTTTTGTATTCTTCCCGAGTCATTAGTTTTTGAACTTTAATTGTGTTATATACATCAAAAATACGATCAATTGGGTCATAACTTACTCTTTCTTCACGACCAAGTTGTAAATCTAATTCTAACTCTTTTATTTTCTTTTCATCAAGTTTATTTTTGATATCAAATGAAAGTATAACAGCCTCGAAATATTGTTTGATATCTGTATCTCTTTGAATCCTACGAAGGGCTGTAAATCTACGATTTCCATCAATAACTCTTCCGTCGGAAAGAATTACACCAGGTTCTTGTTGTCCTTTTTCAGAAATAGAAACTTGAGTATCCTTTAAAGCTTGCTTTTTAGACTCAAAAATAAATTTTTCAAATATTTCATTATATTTTGACTCTCCAATCTCTGGTGTTAATTTTCCATGATTTGATATGTATTGATGGTAAACTGTATTAATACGACCATTTTGATCATTATAGTATAAATATTCTAACGGGAATTTATAGACTGGGTAGTCTTTTGTTTCACTCCCAATAGTCAGACGTTTTGTTAAAGTTGTTTTTTCAATATTTCCATTTTTTATCAATTCATTTAAATCATGATTCATTTTCATTCTCCATTCATTATTTTCCGTAAATTATTATCGGGACTAGGTAAATAGACATTAACTGGCTCAATGGAATCTTATCCTTAAGTTGAGTGAACTCTGTTCCAGAGACATCAACCTCAATGTCTTCATTTTCTATATGGTTGTATATTAATTTGCCAATATAATTGATGATATAATATGGATGTGAAATATCATCCAGAAAGTACCCATACTTCTTGTTTTCTAAATTTAATTGTTTGGTCGAGTATTTTCTAAGAATTTCATTATTTTTCAGTTCCTCTATTAAATCAGGTTTTAATTTACGAAGAAGTTTTTTTGCTTCCATTTGATTAGAACGGGAGATAATTATACTTTTGAACCCTTTACCTGTTCCAGCATGCGCGATTACACCCCAATTCCCAACTTTTCCATTAACTTTATTAGTTAAGTCAACAGTCATATTTCCTGACTTAATAGGAAATTGTCTAAATAATGCTTTTTCACTTCGCTTGGGAGGATTATTGAAATCTTTAATCTTTTTATTATCCAAATATTTGAATTGACTTAGATCTTTATCAATATTCTTAGCAGGTAAAAGTGGTGAATTTATTAATTCTAAAATTTTCACAGCTAAAGCGAAAGATAATTGAACGCAAACAGCATTTCCTATTTGTCTCCACTTTGTAGGCTCATCACCGAAGAATTGATAGTCTAATGGATACCCCATAATACAAGCTGCTTCTCTGATAGTTGGCAATCGATACTCGCCGTCACCTTTTCTATTACAATTTGAGTTATATAGAATAGCCTCTCTAGTACTAGCTGACTGTGTAGCCATAATTGTCCGGCTTGGCTTATCCATATTTTCTGGAAATGACATCTTCCCCATATAAGGATGTCTTTGCTTTAAATCCCTAGCTTTTTGCCACTGTACTTGATAGACGCCTGTATCATAAAAATGGTCTTTAAAATCTTTAATACTTACTTTTTCCATTGGATAATTGGGATCTACTATAAAATCGCAAGATGAGTGAGCTAAGGGGTCGGGAAAGTTTTTAAATAATTTATTTAGAGTTACTTTTTCTTGTTTCAATTTATCAGGGAAAGGGAAGTTTCCTGTTTTTGTTATTTCTCCACTGACAAAACGTCTTCTTGATTGAGCAGCACCATAATCATCTGCATGTAATATACCACCATTATACTTGGATCTTATTGCAATAGATTTGGGATTTAAGTTTTGAGATAGAGCCCATTCTGCTAAATCTAAGTCTTCAAATGTGTATTCTTCTTGGACATAGTTTTGTGAATTTGGGACATTCTCCATTAACCATGCTTTTAACTTGGAATTCTTTTGAAATTTCTTTACGGCAATTACTTTATAAAAAGTTTTAATTAAATTAATACCTGAATCTTTATTAGCATTTCCTCCTTGATTAGAAAGAGAAAATAACTGGCATGGTGGACTACCAATGATGATATCTGTATCGGGCAACTTATTTATTTCTTCTATATCCTCAAAATCAAGTACACTTTTTACATTATCATTTAGTCCGTGATTAAAATTATGTGTGGTAATTGCAGGTTGCCAGTTATCGATTCCCATTATTACATCGTAACCTGCTCTTTGAAAGCCCTCTGAAAAACCACCTGCTCCACAAAAAAAGTCTATTACGGTTAAACGGTTTAATTCCTTCATTCTGTAATTCTTCCTAAATTTAAAATTCTCTATTTTAATATTCATTATACCAAAAAAACACGGCTCATCACCGTGTTTCTGTGTTTATTTCACCAACTTCTTCATCTCATCAATACGTGCGACGGTCGCGTCGTATTTAGCTTGGTAGTCGGCTTGTTTGTCGCGTTCTTTTTGGACGACTTCTGGTTTGGCATTGGCTACGAAACGTTCGTTAGAGAGCTTCTTACCAACCATATCCAGTTCTTTTTGCCATTTAGCCAGTTCCTTGTCAAGACGAGCGAGCTCTTCTTCGACATTGAGGAGGTCTGCGAGAGGCAAGTAGATCTCTGCTCCTGTGATGACGCTTGACATCGCGAGTTCAGGTGCAGGGATGTTTGATGCAATTTCCAAATGTTCTGGATTTGTGAAGCGTTTGATGTAATTGACATTGCTATTAAAGAAGGCTTCCAAGTCGCTATCGCTTGTCTTAACAAGAATCGTGATTGGCTTGCTTGGAGCAACGTTTACTTCCGCACGCGCATTACGAACAGCACGGATCAAGTCTTTGAGGCTTTCGACACCAGTGTGGGCAGCAAGGTCTTCAAAGGCTGGATTAACAATTGGGTAAGCAGCTGTAACGATAGAACCTTCTGAGATTTGTCCAAAGATTTCCTCTGTTACGAATGGCATGATTGGGTGAAGGAGACGAAGGATTTTGTCCAAAGTATAAAGGAGAACAGAACGTGTGATGACTTTCTCTTCTTCGTTATCGCTATAAAGGACTTCCTTGGTCAACTCAACGTACCAGTCCGCAAACTCATCCCAGATGAAGTTGTAGAGAATGTGACCAGCCACACCAAATTCAAACTTATCAAAGTTTTCAGTGACCTTGCCGATCGTTTCATTGAGGTTGTGGAGAATCCAGCGGTCAGTAACATTTCCAGCTTCCTTGTTAACCACTTTTTCCACATTAGCAGTTGCTTGCTCAAGGGTCAAGCCTTCATTGTTCATGAGGATGTAGCGAGAGATGTTCCAGATCTTGTTGATGAAGTTCCAAGAAGCATCCATTTTCTCGTAAGAGAAGCGCACGTCTTGGCCTGGTGCAGAACCGTTTGAAAGGAACCAACGAAGGGCATCAGCACCGTATTTCTCGATAACATCCATTGGGTCAATCCCGTTACCGAGAGATTTAGACATCTTACGTCCTTGCTCATCACGAATGAGACCGTGGATAAGGACATTTTGGAACGGCTGACGGCCTGTGAATTCCAAGGATTGGAAAATCATACGAGACACCCAGAAGAAGATGATGTCGTAACCTGTTACCAAGGTTGAAGTTGGGAAGTAACGTTTGAAGTCTTCTGAATCGACATCAGGCCAGCCCATAGTTGAGAATGGCCAAAGGGCAGAACTGAACCAAGTGTCCAAGACGTCTTCGTCCTGAGTCCAACCATCACCTTCTGGAGCTTCTTCGCCGACGTACATTTCACCTTCTGAATTGTACCAAGCAGGGATTTGGTGACCCCACCAGAGCTGACGAGAGATTACCCAGTCATGGACATTTTCCATCCATTGGAGGAAGGTATCGTTGAAACGAGGTGGGTAGAATTCTACCTTATCATCTGTATCTTGGTTGGCAATGGCATTCTTGGCCAATTGGTCCATCTTAACGAACCATTGCGTAGACAAGCGTGGCTCAACCACAACACCTGTACGCTCTGAGTGACCGACACTGTGGACACGTTTTTCGATTTTAACGAGGGCACCGATTTCTTCCAACTTAGCAACGACTGCCTTACGAGCTTCAAAACGATCCATACCTGCAAATTCGAAGGCCAAGTCGTTCATAGTTCCGTCGTCGTTCATAACGTTGACTTGTGGCAAGTTATGACGTTGACCAACCAAGAAGTCGTTTGGATCATGGGCAGGTGTGATTTTCACGACACCAGTCCCAAACTCAGGATCAGCATGTTCGTCCCCAACGATTGGGATCAATTTATTAGCGATTGGAAGGATAACATTTTTACCAATCAAGTCCTTGTAGCGTGGATCTTCTGGATTGACCGCAACCGCAACGTCCCCAAACATGGTCTCAGGACGAGTTGTGGCAACTTCAAGGGCGCGTGAACCATCTTCCAGCATGTAATTCATGTGGTAGAAGGCACCTTCGACATCCTTGTGAATAACCTCTATATCAGAAAGGGCTGTGCGAGCTGCTGGGTCCCAGTTGATGATAAACTCACCACGGTAGATCCATCCTTTCTTGTATAGGTCCACGAAGACTTTGCGAACCGCTTTTGACAAACCTTCATCAAGAGTGAAACGCTCACGAGAGTAGTCTACTGAGAGCCCCATCTTGCCCCATTGTTCCTTGATGGTAGTGGCATATTCGTCTTTCCATTCCCAAACCTTATCGAGGAATTTTTCACGACCGAGGTCATAACGCGTAATGCCCTCACCACGCAAGCGCTCCTCAACCTTAGCCTGAGTGGCAATACCAGCGTGGTCCATACCAGGAAGCCAAAGGGTGTCGAAACCTTGCATGCGTTTTTGACGGATGATGATATCCTGCAAAGTCGTATCCCAAGCGTGACCAAGGTGAAGTTTCCCTGTAACGTTTGGTGGTGGAATCACGATCGAATAAGGCTTAGCCTTTTGATCTCCTGAAGGCTTGAAAACATCGGCATCAAGCCATTTTTGGTAACGACCAGCCTCAACCTCGGCTGGATTGTATTTAGGTGAAAGTTCTTTAGACATGTGTGTTCTCCTTTAAGTATTTGTAAGTAAACATTTGACAATCTTTGATATCCTAGATTTTTTCTTTCGATATCTAATATATAAATTCGGTTGAAATATAAAATATGATGGTCTAGAATTTTTTATTAGTTTTTTCTGCAATTTCCGGCGTTTTTTTCTTAGCGCCTCAAGATTAGTTTTGTTATAAGGATATCCATAAAGTTTTCTCTCTAGACTATCTATAGAATTATAAATATGAAGTACTTTTTTAGTCTCTCGATTTCGTTTTACACTGACTCGTTCAACTTCTCGAATGTAATCATCTTCTACTGACTCAATGATGGATAGATAATAAAACTCATATACATATAAACCTACAAATGCCAATATTTTAAAGATTCCAGATTCTAAAAATGAGATATTTAATAATAAGGTTAGACTAGTATTTACATAAGGAAAAGCATAGAAAAAAATAAATATCCATAACTGCTCTCTTTTATGTCTAGAAGGATTTGATTTGACAGCGTTTGTTGATATCGATTGTAACAATATAAACAGAATTGACACTACAGAGACTATAAACAGAAACATGTACCCACTATTTTTCATGTTCTCAGTTTTACCAAACATAACACTAGAAGAATAAATAGACAAAACAAATAATGTCAGCCAAATAATTCTTCTAAATAAGTCCGAGGGATTGAATTTTATTTCCGTTTTTGAGCGTTCCCAGTCATATTTCAAGAGCAATGCTATATACAAAGACAACTTGTCATAATCTATTACATTATTGTCCAATATATCCCAAATATGACCATCTTTCAT
Organism: Streptococcus infantis; assembly: GCF_047464155.1. Classification (GTDB taxonomy): domain Bacteria; phylum Bacillota; class Bacilli; order Lactobacillales; family Streptococcaceae; genus Streptococcus; species Streptococcus infantis_U. The sequence goes on along the minus strand of NZ_JASHCL010000002.1, from coordinate 245,079 downwards.
ATAATAGGGTTTAGAATATTTAATATCCATATTCTTACCAAACGGATTAATCTGACTTTTTAACTGTATAAGTGCAGAATCTTTCTTTTGATTATCCTTCAAATCTTCCAAAATTGTTTTAAGTTGCCTTCGCCATTCAGCTCTCTCCTTAGTGATATAATCAATTTGATTTCTTTTGCTATTATTAAGAAATACTAAAATCGCACTCAAGATAGTACCTATTCCTGCTCCACTAAGTAGTGCAATAATCTGACCTACTTCCATTTTTCAACACCTCGCTTTAAGGATAACCTATCCAACTGTTCGAAATTATCGAACAGTTCAACTAACAGTTATTACCGTCTTCCCACTCACTCTTCAGCAATCCGTACCTCAAATCATCACAACGGTTGCCTTGAGCATCTTTGCGGTCTCGGATGCGAGCTTCGAGGGTGAAGCCAAGTTTCTCTGCGACTCGTTGCCTTTGAAGGTTGTAACCAAAGCAAGACAATTCAATCTTGTGAAGCTCCAGTTCTTTAAAAGCTAAATCAATCAAGGTACGCGCCGCTTCGGGCACATAGCCTCGCCCCCAATAGTCTGGGTGCAAGGTATAGCCAATCTCCAGCACATCGTCTTCGTGGCGATGGTTGAAATCAACAGATCCGATAATCTTATCAGTACCTTTGACCACAATGCCATAGCCAGCTGGGAGATCGTCCTTTTGATTGCGTTCAGGAAGGATATGCTCTAGGTAATAAATCTCATCTTCCAAGGTCTTGACTGGTGGAAAGCCTGCTGGGTAAGAAACTTCTGGCAGACTAGCGTAGGCATGAATATCCTCAGCATCAGCTACTGTACGAACTCGTAAGACAAGTCGGTCAGTCTCTATTCGTTCTGGCAGTTCTGCTCTTGTCATCTTCCTCCCTCGCTTTCTTCATAAAGCTTCCCATGGGATCGACTCGGTCATCTAGATAACGGTAAACGCGCTGATGGCCGTCTCCCATAAAGTAAGTCGGCGCAAAGCGGTCATTTTTAAAATGTCCCTTGTCATCTAAGAGCTCTGGATCAGCCAGTCGCTCGAGAATCTTGGCAAAGATATGGCAGATGCCATCTTCCTCGATAATTCGATCTACCTGGCAATCCAAAACGACTGGACAAGCCTCTAAAATCGGTGCCTGAGTTCGTTCAGAAATCTCATAGTCAAGTCCCAGGTGTTTCAATTTCTCCCGATGGCTGATAAAACCAGCCTGCTCCATCTCAAGCATGAGGTTTTCGTCAGGGATGTTTACAGTGAACTTCTGGTAATGCTTAATCTGGTCTGCTGCATTTTCCTCAGCACCAACCCCGATGACCAACCAATCGCCTAGACTATAGGAGGAACTGCAAGTTGTAATATTGTGCCCAAAGTTCTGGTCCTGATATCCTAAGATGAAGATAGGAAAACCATAGTAGAGTTTGCTGGTTTTAAAAGATTGTTTCATGACAACTTCCTTTTGCTAGGTCGCAACAAAAAAATCGCCCCTGTCATTAATTTGACAGGGACGAATGTGTTTATCCGCGGTACCACCCAATTTCGGGCAGAGCCCGCATCTCTCGTCTTTTAAACAAAAAGACATTTATATTTCAATTTTTAATTTCAACTCACTAGCAACTAGTTTTGACACATTTGTGGACTTCTCAGCACCGCCACTTTCTGTAAAATGTGGGACTCAAAACACCTCTAATGGCTATATTTTAACAAGTTTTTGACGGAAATGCAAGGAACAAGAAAGATTACTTGAACTTGATGCCGTTCTCTTTTAATTTCTTGATAGTAGCTGGACCAATTCCTTTCAAAGCAAGGAGTTCTTTTTCTGTCCAGTTTTTGAAGTCAGCTGCAGATTTGATTCCTTCATCGTAGAAAGTCTTGGCACGGTCGACTGAAAGTCCACCTAGGTTGGCTGCGAATTCCTCTACAGAGCTTGTAACCTTTTGAGCTTGTTCTTTAGTTGCTTCTACAGTTTTTTCAACTTGCTTAGAAACAGCTTTACCTGCGTTGTTTGCAGCTTTTTCAGCGTGTTTCACAACTTTTTTTGTTTCTTCGACAACCTTGTTTACTGCGTTTGAAAGTGCGCCTGAGCGACGAAGACTGTTTCTTAATTGTTTTTTACGTTGTAGTTTTTTTGACATGATAAGATCCTTTCAATAAAAAACCCCTGTGACTGAACAAGGATAAATCTTTATGTTTTATTGTATCAACTTTCTTTGGGAAATGCAAGGCTTGTTAGTTTAGAAAGATAGGAGTTATATAGGAAATTCCGCCTTAGAATAAGAAAAGATGTTAGAAGAAATGCGAAAAATATGGTATAATGAAACGATAGATTTTTGAATAGGAATACAATCATGTTTGGATTTTTAAAAAAAGATAAAGTTACAGAAACACCAGCGGTAGTGCCAGCCCACATCGGAGTTATCATGGATGGGAATGGTCGTTGGGCTAAAAAACGCATGCAGCCACGTGTCTTTGGTCATAAGGCTGGGATGGATGCTTTGAGAACAGTAGCTATTGCTGCTAGTGATATGGGTGTCAAGGCTATGACAGTTTATGCCTTTTCAACTGAAAACTGGACTCGTCCAGACCAGGAAGTTAAGTTTATCATGAACCTCCCGGTTGAATTTTACGATAAGTATGTTCCTGAGTTGCACCAAAAGAACATGAAGATTCAAATGATTGGGGAGACTGATCGTTTGCCTAAACAAACTTTCGAAGCTTTGAAAAAGGCAGAAGAGTTGACCAAGTTGAATACTGGTTTGATTCTCAATTTTGCCCTTAATTACGGTGGACGAGCTGAAATTACACAAGCAGTCAAGTTGATTGCGCAGGATGTTTTGGATGCCAAGGTGAATCCAGGCGATATTACAGAAGAGTTGATTGGGGAATATCTCTTTACAGGGCATTTGCCTAAGGTCTTGCGTGATCCGGACTTAATCATTCGAACGAGTGGGGAGCTTCGCTTGAGCAATTTCTTGCCTTGGCAAGCAGCTTATAGTGAACTTTATTTCACAGATGTTTTGTGGCCTGACTTTGATGAGGAAGCTTTGAAAGAAGCTATTGCAGAGTATAATCGCCGCAATCGTCGATTTGGAGGAGTTTAGGAAAAGTTATGAAAAAGGATTTATTAAAGAGAACCATATTTGCCGCTCTGGCATTAGCAATCTTTATCCCGCTCTTGGTGATTGGTGGGCTTTGGTTACAGATTGCTATGGGACTTCTAGCCATGCTAGGGGTTCACGAGTTGCTTCAGATGAAAGGGTTAAACACCATGACCCCTGAGGGGCTGCTGACCTTATTAGCGACTTTCGCACTGACAATCCCCCTAGAAAACTACTTGACATTTTTACCTGTAGATGGGAATGTTGTCGCATATGGTGTTGTGATTTTTATCATGTTAGGTTGCACTGTTTTTAGCAAGAATTACACCATTGAAGATGCTGTATATCCGATTGCCATGAGTTTCTATGTTGGTTTTGGATTCAATGCTTTAGTGGATGCTCGAATCGCAGGTTTGGATAAAGCCCTCTTGGCCCTCTGTATCGTATGGGCAACTGATAGTGGTGCTTACTTGGTCGGAATGAATTTCGGTAAGAGAAGATTGGCTCCGAGAGTCTCTCCGAACAAATCAATCGAGGGGGCCTTTGGTGGAATTTTAGCTGCCATGCTTGTCACTCTTATCTTTATGTTAGTGGATAGTACGGTTGCCCTTCCTTATGGCATTTACAAAATGATGCTCTTTGCTATTTTCTTTAGTATTGCAGGTCAATTGGGTGACTTGATTGAGAGTGCCATGAAACGCCATTTTGGAGTCAAGGATTCAGGCTTCTTTATCCCAGGCCATGGTGGAGTACTGGATCGCTTTGATTCTATGTTGGCAGTTTTCCCTATTATGCACCTCTTTGGCTTATTTTAAGGAAAGGTGAATAGATATTAAATGTTAGGATTATTAACCTTTATCCTTGTTTTTGGAATTATCGTGGTGGTTCACGAGTTCGGCCATTTTTACTTTGCTAAGAAGTCTGGCATTCTGGTTCGTGAATTTGCCATCGGAATGGGTCCAAAAATCTTTGCCCATATCGGGAAAGATGGGACAGCTTACACGATTCGTCTCCTACCGCTTGGTGGTTATGTCCGCATGGCAGGTTGGGGTGAGGATACCACAGAGATTAAGACAGGAACTCCTGTTAGTTTGACCTTGGCCGAAGATGGCAAGGTGAAGCGCATCAATCTTTCTGGTAAGAAGGTCGACCAAACGGCTCTTCCGATGCAAGTCACTCAGTTTGACTTTGAGGACAAACTCTTTATCACAGGTCTGGTTTTGGAAGAGGAGAAGACCTTCTCTGTAGACCATGATGCAACTATCGTGGAAGCTGACGGAACGGAAGTTCGTATCGCTCCGCTAGATGTTCAGTATCAAAATGCGACTGTCTGGGGGAAATTGATTACCAACTTTGCAGGTCCTATGAATAACTTTATTCTAGGAGTTATCGTTTTTTGGATTTTGATTTTCATGCAGGGTGGCGTTCGAGATACGCAAAGTAATAACTTTAGTATCATCCCTGATAGCGCGATTGCTAAGGCTGGTGTTGAAAATACAGCACAAATCACTAAAGTCGGTTCATACGAAATTAGTAACTGGCAAGATTTGATTCAGGCTGTTGAGGCAGAGACCAAGGACAAAACAGCTCCTGTATTGGATGTGACTATTTCAGAAAATGGGACTGAAAAGCAAGTCAGTGTGACCCCTGAGGAAAACCAAGGACGTTATATTCTAGGTGTTCAACCGAGACTCAAATCAGATATCTGGTCTATGTTTGTAGGTGGATTCACCTCTGCAGCTGACTCAGCCTTGCGCATTCTCAACGCCTTGAAGAGCTTGATTTTCCAGCCTGACTTGAATAAATTGGGTGGACCTGTTGCTATCTTTAAGGCAAGTAGTGATGCTGCTAAAAATGGTCTTGAGAATGTTTTGTTCTTCTTGGCTATGATTTCCATCAATATCGGGATTTTCAACTTGATTCCTATCCCGGCACTAGACGGTGGAAAAATCGTGCTCAACATCATCGAAGCTATTCGCCGTAAACCGCTGAAACAAGAAATTGAAACCTATGTTACTCTAGTTGGAGTTGTGATTATGGTTGTCTTGATGATCGCCGTGACTTGGAACGACATCATGCGTACCTTCTTTTAAGAATTAGAGGAAAAATATGAAACAAAGTAAAATGCTTATTCCAACGCTTCGCGAAATGCCAAGCGATGCTCAAGTTATTAGCCACGCCCTTATGTTGCGTGCTGGTTATGTTCGCCAAGTATCAGCAGGTGTTTATTCATATCTGCCACTTGCCAACCGTGTAATCGAAAAAGCCAAGAACATCATGCGTCAAGAGTTTGACAAGATGGGTGCTGTTGAAATGTTGGCTCCAGCCCTTCTCAGTGCTGACCTTTGGCGTGAATCTGGCCGTTATGAAACCTACGGTGAAGACTTGTACAAATTGAAAAATCGTGAGAAGTCAGACTTTATCTTGGGTCCAACTCACGAAGAAACTTTCACAGCAATTGTCCGTGATTCTGTCAAGTCATACAAGCAGTTACCACTGAACTTGTACCAAATCCAACCTAAGTACCGTGATGAAAAACGTCCACGTAATGGACTTCTTCGGACCCGTGAGTTCATCATGAAAGACGGCTATAGCTTCCACGCTAACTACGATAGCTTGGATGTAACCTATGATGAGTACAAGGCAGCTTACGAGCGTATCTTTACTCGTAGTGGCTTGGACTTCAAAGCCATCATCGGTGACGGTGGAGCTATGGGTGGTAAGGATAGCCAAGAATTTATGGCCATCACACCTGTTCGTACAGACCTTGACCGTTGGGTTGTTTTAGACAAGTCTGTCGCATCATTTGATGAGATTCCTGTAGATGTACAGAAAGAAATCAAGGCAGAATTGCTCAAATGGATGGTTTCTGGTGAAGATACCATTGCCTACTCAAGTGAATCAAGCTATGCAGCTAACTTGGAAATGGCAACAAACGCCTACAAACCAAGCAACCGTGTTGTGACTGAAGACCAAGTAGCACGTGTGGAAACACCAGGTGTCAAATCGATTGATGAAGTTGCTGCTTTCTTGAATGTCTCTGAAGAGCAAACAATCAAGACCTTGGTTTATATCGCAGACGAGGAGCCAGTTGTTGCCCTACTCGTTGGCAATGACCAACTCAATGAAGTCAAATTGAAAAACTACCTTGGTGCAGACTTCTTAGAACCTGCAACCGAAGCGGAAGTGAAAGAATTATTGGGAGCGGACTTTGGTTCACTTGGCCCAGTCAATCTTCCAGAAAATGTCAAGATTATCGCAGACCGCAAGGTGCAGGATAGTCGCAATGCTGTTGTAGGTGCTAACGAAGATGGTTACCACTTGACTGGTGTGAATCCAGGTCGTGACTTCACTGCCGAGTATGTGGACATCCGTGAAGTTCGTGAAGGTGAAATTTCTCCTGACGGACAAGGTGTTCTCAACTTTGCGCGTGGTATTGAAATTGGTCACATCTTTAAACTGGGTACTCGTTACTCAGCAAGTATGGGAGCAGATGTCTTGGACGAAAATGGCCGCGCTGTGCCAATCATCATGGGATGCTACGGTATCGGTGTCAGCCGTCTCCTTTCAGCAGTTATGGAGCAACATGCTCGCCTCTTTGTGAACAAAACTCCAAAGGGTGAATACCGTTACGCTTGGGGAATCAACTTCCCTAAAGAATTGGCGCCATTTGATGTGCACTTGATTCCAGTTAATGTCAAGGACGAAGCAAGTCTTGAATTAACCAACCGTATCGAAGAGGCCTTGGTAAACAAAGGTTACGAAGTTTTGACGGATGACCGTAACGAACGTGTCGGTGTTAAATTTAGCGATAGCGACTTGATCGGTCTTCCAATCCGTATCACTATTGGTAAGAAAGCAGCCGACGGTATCGTAGAAGTCAAGATCAAGGCGACAGGAGATACAATCGAAGTTCATGCAGATAACTTGCTTGAAACCCTTGAAATCTTAACAAATAAATAAAATCTATAATCAGAAGAAAAACAAGACAAAAATGTAACTAGTTTTTGCCTTGTTTTTTCTTTATAATGAGAGAAAGTAAACATTAAAAGCGTAAAAAGAGGTAGTACTATGCTAAAATTTCCAAAGGATTTTGTCTGGGGTTCCTCAACTTCTGGACCACAGACAGAAGGACGAGTGCCTGGTGACGGCAAGGGAGATAATCTCTGGGATTATTGGTACCAAGTAGAGCCAAACCGTTACTACAATGGGATTGGCCCAGATAAGACATCGACCTTCTATGAAAATTGGGAGAAGGACATTGAACTTTTGTTAGAAACTGGCCACACAGCCTTTCGAACTTCTATCCAGTGGTCTCGTATTTTTCCACAGGGTCGTGGAGAAGTCAATCCTCAAGGTGTGGCTTTCTATCGTCAGGTATTTGAAGCCATCAAGGCCAAGGGCATTCGTCTTTTAGTCAATCTTTATCACTTTGACCTGCCTTTCGCCCTTCAAGAAGATGGGGATGGTTGGGAAAATAAAGCAACTATTAAGGCTTATGAAGACTATGCTCGTTTCTGTTTTGAGACCTACGGTGACCTTGTGGACCAATGGATTACCTTCAATGAGCCTATCGTTCCGGTAGAGTTTGGCTATTTCTATGATGCCCATTATCCTCATAAGGTGGATGCCAAAGCTGCCGTTAAGGTTGCCTACCACACGCAACTAGCCAGCACTCTTGCGGTCAAAGCCTGCCATGAGGTCTTACCTGGTTCTAAGATTGGGATTGTCCTCAACTTGACACCAGCCTATCCACGTAGCCAACATCCTGCCGACGTGAAAGCTGCTCGTATAGCTGACCTCTTTCAGGCACAATCTTTCCTAGATCCATCTGTTTTAGGAGCTTATCCAGAAGAGTTGGTGGAGATTTTGTCTGAGCATGACTTGTTACCAGAATACACAGCCGAAGAGTTGGAGCTGATTCGTGAGAACACCGTTGACTTCCTAGGAGTCAACTACTATCAGCCTTTGCGTGTTATGGCGCCACGTTTTGCTAAGCATCCTGACAGCCCACTCTTGCCAGAGCATTTCTATGAACCTTACGTGATGCCAGGTCGCAAGATTAATCCACACCGCGGTTGGGAAATCTACGAGCAAGGAATTTATGACATTGCCCAAAATATCAAGGAAAACTATGGCAATATCGAGTGGATGTTGACAGAGAATGGGATGGGTGTTGAAGGTGAAGATAAATTCCGCGAAAATGGAATGATTCAGGATGATTATCGTATTGACTTTGTCAAAGGTCACCTTCGTGAACTTCATCGCGCCATTGAAGACGGTGCTAACTGTAAAGGCTACTTGATTTGGACATTTATCGACTGCTGGTCATGGCTCAACAGCTATAAAAATCGTTATGGTTTAGTCGAGCTTGACCTTGAAACGCAAGAACGACGCCTGAAAAAATCAGGCCACTGGTTCAAAGAACTCAGTGACAATAATGGATTTTAAGCTACTTTTCAAATAGATTCAAAAAAACCATTGGAAATAAAGCTCTCTGAGAGAGTTTCCAATGGTTTTTCTTGTTCTTAGAATAGTCCGATAAAAAGTAGTAGAGCTGATAAAGCAATAAAGGCTAGGGTTGCTAGAGCACGTTGGCCTAGGCTGTAAATCTTTCGTTCTCCTCGAACTGGGAAGACGATAGCCAGTAATGCACCCCCGACAGCACCCCCGACATGCCCAGCAAGGCTAATACCAGGCATTAAAATACTACCTACTAGATTGATGACTAAGAGGGAGAGATAGGATTGACCAAGCTGTTGGAGGTAGGGATTGCGTGAAGCATACCGAAGTACGACAATAGATGCGAACATTCCGTAGAGAGCAGTTGAAGCACCTGCGGTAATGGCATCAGGGCTAAAAACTAGGACAAAGAGATTCCCCATCATACCTGATAAGAGGTAGATAAAGAAAAACTGCTTGGAACCAAAGATGTCCTCCATCTGACGCCCCAAAAAGTAGAGGGATAGCATGTTGACTAAAAAATGCTCCAAGCCAATGTGGACAAAGGTTGCGGATAATAAGCGCCAGATTTGTTCAGGCATGGCCTTGATAGCAGGGGGATACACAGCTCCGAATTTATACAAGGTGGCTGCGCTGGTATAGTTGAAACCACTGGTTAGAAACATGATGATAAAAACCAGGGTTGTCACGAGAAGAAAGAAGCTCGTGACGGGATAACGACGATCAAAAATCTCTTTCATAGATAATTACCTCCTTAACGGGAATATCGTGTAGATCAGGATGGAAGTTCTGAATCTGACAAGGATAAAGCGTACTAATAGTATGACCTGGGAAATGCTCCAAGTAGCGGTCGTAGTAGCCACCACCGTAGCCAACCCTATATCTTGAAGGATTGAAAGCCAAACAAGGTACATGAATCAGGTCAATCTGAGAGGGTTCAAGGATTGTGAAGTCTCCTTGAGGTTCAAGAAGTCCAAAAGAATTTCTTTCGAGTTTCTCTGGTTCATATAGAACAAAGTCCATTTTCCCATGTGGATAGGTTTTGGGAATGAGGAGTGTCTTCCCATCTTTTTGAGCTTGTTCAATGAGTCTAGCTGTCTGAAATTCATGAGGAAAAGACAGGTAAGTGGCGATGGTTTTTGCTTCCTTGTAGAAGGGATGTAGAAGTAGTTGCTCAGTCAACCAAGCGTCCATGACTTCCTTTTCTTCGGCTGATAGAGATTTGAGTTCTTGCAAGACCTGCTTGCGTAGGGCTTTTTTCATTGTTTACTCCGCAGCTTTCTTTGCTAAAAAGCTTGATACAGCCTCGACTCCAATTGTCAGAGCTTCTTCATTAGGACTCATCTTTGGATGATGAAGGGCATAGGGACTATCAATTCCAAGCCAGAACATGACACCGGGAACCTTGGAGAGAAGATAACCAAAGTCTTCTCCTGTCATGGCAGGTTCGATGTCGATTAGTTCAATTCTATCTTTTTCATCAAAGAAGGTCATCAACTCCTGGGCTAATTCAGGGTTGTTTTCGACAGGTAGGTAACCTCCCTGCTTGAGTTCAACTTCCACATCCATATCAAAAGCAGCTGCGACACCTTCAGCGATGGCTTTGATACGTTTTTGAACTAAGAGGCTCATGCTATGTGTGAGAGCTCGAATGGTTCCATGCAAGAAAGCTGTATCAGCGATGACATTATTGGTTGTTCCAGCTTGAAAGACACCGAAAGTGACGACAGCTCCCTCGATAGGATCGACATTACGGCTGACAACCGACTGAACTTGAGTGATAAAATAGCTAGCTGCAACCAGAGCATCGTTTGCTTGATGTGGAAAGGCAGCGTGACCACCTTTACCCTTGAAACGAATCTTGACTTCGCAAGTTCCTGCAAAGAGTGTATGGGTATTGGTCGCAATCTGTCCAACCTTTAGGTCTGGACGGACATGAAGCCCATAGAATTGGTCAGGCAACCAGTCGCCAAAGGCCCCGTCTTCATACATGAGCATGCCACCTGCTTCATTTTCCTCGGCAGGCTGGAAGAGAAAGAGGAGATTGTTTTTAGGTTGGTTTTCTAGAGCACGTTCGAGACTTCCTAGGGCAATGGTCATGTGAAAGTCGTGCCCACAAGCATGCATACGGTCTGGGTGCTGAGAGGCAAAGGCAAGACCTGTTTGTTCAACGATTGGGAGTCCGTCGATATCTGTCCGCCAACCGATGGTACGTTCTGGCTGACTTCCCTGTAAATAAACTAAAATACCTGTTCGCCAAGTACGAATCTGAACAAAATCCTTACCAGCTGTTAATTTCTCGATGACATTGAGCAAATAAGCTTGAGTCTTGAATTCTTCTAAACCAATCTCAGGAATTTGGTGAAGGTCGCGTCGAGTCTGAATCAAATCTAACATATCTAATTTCCTTCTATATGAAACGATAAAGAGGCTGGAAAAGTTTCCGCCTCTGTTACTAATTACAAGGTACGAAGTGCATCCTCTAGCGCTGTTTTTTGTTGGGTTTTGCTATCAATTTCTTTGATAACACGAGCTGGAACACCAGCTACCACAACATTTTCTGGAACATCTTGAGTGACGATGGCACCTGCAGCGACAACAGAACCGCTACCGATTTGAACACCTTCGATAACCACAGCGTTAGCACCGATGAGTACATTATCACCGACACGGACAGGCTCTGCACTAGCTGGTTCGATAACACCTGCAAGAACAGCACCAGCACCTACGTGACTATTTTTACCGACAATAGCACGTCCACCTAGAATAGCACCCATGTCAATCATAGTACCAGCACCGATTTCAGCACCAATATTGATTACAGCTCCCATCATGATAACAGCGTTGTCGCCAATCTCAACCTGATCACGGATGATAGCCCCTGGTTCGATACGAGCATTGATGTCGCGTTTATCAAGGAGAGGTACAGCTGAATTACGAGCGTCTTGCTCAACAACATAGTCTTTATTTTCTGTTAGTCCTTTAAGAAGAGGTGAGATATCCTTCCAGTCTCCAAAAAGAACATTTCCAAGCTTGGTAACAGAAGCAGGGATAGATCCAGTAAGCTGCCCCTCAAAGGTCACTTTTACACTTGTCTTTTTCTCAGCATTGGCGATAAATTGGATAATTTCTTGTGCATTCATTTTTGTAGCAGTCATAGATGTCTCCTCACTCTTTGTAATGCTTACTATTCTACCAAAAAAGGCTTCAAAATTGAAGCCTTAAGTGTTAAAAGAAGATTCTTTCAGTTTATCCTTTGATTCTTCGATGGACAAGAAGATCATGGGAATAATAATCAAAATCATAGCTAATAGTAGGTAGCCATCCAAAACCAGACCTAGAAATAGAACGCTTAAAATAGCAGAGGACAACGGTTCACTTGCACTAATCACTGACACCACCAATGGGGATACCAGCGAGACAGCCTTCATAGATAGGAAAAAGGCAAAAGCTGTTCCCAGAAAGGCAATGGTCAAACAAATCAAGATGCTCACCCAATCCAGTTGAAAACTAATTCTATATACGGGGTAGAGAAAATTACTAAAGAGTCCAGCTAGCATCATTCCCCAGCCAACAGTTGGCACAAAACCGTATTTTCGAGCAAATGGTTGGGGTAAGATGACATTAAACATAACCCCTAGGGCACTGAGAAGTCCAGTTAGTAAGGCGATAGGAGTGATGGATAACTTAGAAAGATCGCCTTTGGTAGCCATCAAAAATACTCCAAGCATAGCAGTTAAAACATAGAAGATTGCTTTTTTAGAAGCTTTTTTCTTGTAGATGATGCGGTTGTATATGAGAATGAAGACAGGACTGATAAATTGTAGGATGGTTGCCGTTGTCGCATTAGAGTATTCTACACAGAGATAGAAGAAATACTGAACAGAGAAGATTCCTAAGATGGCATAAGCCAGAAAAGGCAGGTAGTTTTTGCGCTTTCTCCAGATATCGAATAGCTGAGAGCGGAACTTAAAGCTAGACAAGATGAGTACGAAACCACCTGCAAGACTTAGACGCATAGAAGTGATCCAACCAGAGGAGACTGGATAATGCGTAAAGAAGAATTCTCCTAAAATGCCACAAATACCCCATATTAATCCAGATAGGAGGGAGTAGATGGTTCCCTTAAAAATATTCTTTTGATACTGATTCATATAGAAAGGTTAACGTTGTAGTCTATTTGAAGATGAGTCGTTGCTATCACTGGTAGTATTATTGTTATTATTACCATTATTATTGTTATTATTATTGTTGTTGTTATTGTTGCTATTATTATTTCGATTATTGTTATTGTTGCTATTGTTGTTTGAATTATTATTGTTTGAATTAGAAGATTTTGGTAAACTTCCCAAAATCGTATTCCAAGCATTTTGGTAATCAGAGTCACTTCCACCAATAGCGAATTTATAGGTAGTAGTTGGAGCACCAGCTTGGTTAGCCCAGTAACTTGTTACCATTTCTCCAGTAACGTCAATCTCTTTGCCGTTGATAGTGACCTTGCCAGGCTTCTGTCCAGTCGACTTAAGGACTTGAGAAGAGGTGACACTCGAATCAAGGCTAAAGCGTTCAGAACCCCAAGCAGAAGGAGAAGCTTGTTGAATCGCGTTTACGAGGTGGGCCATATACTTAGCATTACGATAATATGCGCCTTTGGCTAACGGACTGTTATCATCGTGACCAACCCAACCACCAAGAGTCAATCGAGGCGTTGAAAGCATGAGCCACATATCACCTTCCTCGTTAGTTGTACCAGTTTTCCCGATCCAATCAGCACTTGCTAGACTGGAATTTATGCTATAAAGGTCGCTTTGGAAGCTTGTAGTTATCCGGGATGAAAGTACATCTCTCAGTAGACTTTGCATAATGGTTGCAGTAGCTTTTGAGTAGACCTGAACAGGTTCGTCTTTATGCTCATAGATCACTTCGCCACTACTTTTTTCAATTTTTGAAATCATATATTTCTTATTGTAAATACCATTATTGGCTAGTGTTTGGTATCCGTTTGTATGTTGAGCTACAGTAACCTCAATTCCACCTCCCATAGGAAGACTTTCAATGCCATATTCTGGGATTTCATAACCCATTTTTTCCATGTAGGAGCGGACATCGACTCCTTTTTCTCGAAGCATACGATAAGTCCAGTAGGCTGGGATATTCCAGGAATAATTGAGAGCTTCCTTAAGCGTTATCATTGTTGTCCCCGGACTGTTGACGTGCATAATCGGAGTTCCGTTGGCAAAGTTCGTTGGATAGTTTGATAAGATGCTAGCACTTCCCATCAAGCCTTGGTCAATAGCAATACCATAGGCTAAGATAGGTTTGGTAGTCGAAGCCGGAGATCGTTTTGTGTCAAAGGCGTGATTATTTTGATTGCTTTGGTAATCTCGTCCTCCTACAAATCCTATGATGGCTCCTGTTTTATTATCCATTAAGACATTTCCGACTTCAGGTTGACCACTACTATCATTTAGAAGGTAGCCATAATTTGCCACAGCATCTTGCATGGCAGTATGGATTGTTTTGTCGATTGTAGTAGTGATACGGTAACCACCATTTTGAATTTCTTTTTCAGCTAATTCACGATAAGATTTTTGAATAGATTCGTTCTTGAGTTCTTGAGCAGAAACATTATCTTTTTGCACCAAATAATCATACATGAGATTAGTTGCCTCATCAAGTGCAGTAAAGTAGAGATAGCCTCTAGAAGTTACGTTTACACTTTCTGCTGGCAAGAAGTCTTGCTTAATGTCATATGCCTTATAGGTTTCGTAGTCTTCTTGGCTGAGCACTCCAGTTCTGTACATATTGTAAAGGACATCTTTTGAACGTTTGATACCTAGCTCCATATCCTCTTCGCTCTTCATTTCCCCAGTAGATTCATAAGGTGAGTAGGAGATAGGACTTTGTGGCAATCCTGCTATGAAGGCTGCTTGAGGAATCGTTAGCTGATTGGCGTCAACCCCGAAAATACCCTTGGCTGCTTGTTGAGCTCCTGCGATGTTTTGACCTTTATTGTTACGTCCAAAAGGAGCAACGTTAAGATAGGTTGTTAAGATTTCATCCTTGCTCATTGCTCTCTCTAAGGCCAAGGCATCCACGATTTCAGTAGCTTTACGAGTTAGTGTAGGAGCATCCCCAACCACTTGCTGCTTGATGAGCTGCTGTGTTAGTGTAGATCCTCCACTAGAAGAACCAAGACCGATAAAGTTTCCTAGGCTGGCACGAATAACTGCTTTAGGAACGACCCCATTGTGTTCGGCAAAATGTTCATCCTCGGTAGCAACGATAGCTTGCTTGAGATTTTCTGAAATAGCATCTGATGCGACAGATGTCCGAAGGAGGTCACTTTCGATAGCACCAATCATGGATCCGTCAGCATAGCGAATCTCAGAGATGGATGAAATATCATTCACTTGCTTGAGCAAATCTTCTGTTTGAGGAACGGTCACCTTGTCAAATAGAGATACAGCATAACCGAAAACAACCCCGGTACCTAAAAGTCCACCAAGTAAGGCGATAATGAATAGGGTATTAAAGGTCGCCTTGATTCCCAGTAAGATATTGGCAAAGATAGCCCAAATACTAGTTTTGGTTTTCTTTTTCTTTTTAGAATGTTTAGGACCTTTTTTTCCTAGATGTATATTTTTTAGTTTTGTTTTTAGGGACTGAAGGAAAGCCAGTCCTTTTTCTTTAAGTTCTAACAATTTATTCTTCATTTCTTTCCTCACTCCTTATTATTATACCATAAAAGCAATGATTGCAAGAAATTAGTCTTGGACGAGCTTTAGAGGGGGTTAGGCAACAAAAAAACCAGGTAAATTCAACCTGGTTTTAAGGATTTATTTTTCTTCTGAAAGTTCTTTTCCAAGATCAATCAAGTAGTCTTTCAAGTGGTCTTTAACTTGTGGGTGTTTGAGAGCATATTCGATGGAAGTTTTCATAAATCCAAACTTATCTCCAACGTCATAACGTGAACCTTTAAATTCACGGGCGAATACACGTTGAGTTTTGTTGAGTGTATCGATAGCATCTGTTAGCTGGATTTCATTTCCGGCACCAGGTTTTTGATTTTCAAGAATACCAAAAATCTCTGGTGTGAGGAGGTAACGACCGATGATTGCTAAATCACTTGGTGCATCCTCAGGAGCTGGTTTTTCAACGAAGGTTTCAACGCTGTAAAGTCCATCTTTTCCTTCGCCTTGAGGCGCGATAACACCGTAGGCAGAAACTTCATCATGTGGGACAGGCATTACGGCGATAGTAGAAGCATGAGTTTCCTCGTAATCATTCATGAGTTGCTTGGTCAATGGGACAGCATTGTCATCTGTTATATCCATGAGGTCATCTCCCAACATCACCACAAACGGTTCATTTCCAACGAAAGCTTTGGCTTGTAAAACGGCATCTCCGAGTCCACGTGGGTGTGTTTGACGGATGAAGTGAAGGCGCATACCAGTTGTTTCGTCAACTAGTTTCAAAAGGTCGGTTTTTCCTTTTTCCTTAAGGTTGTACTCTAGTTCAAAGTTTGAATCAAAATGGTCTTCGATAGAGCGTTTTGATTTCCCTGTTACTACAAGAATGTCCTCAATTCCAGACTTAAGGGCTTCTTCAACGATGAATTGAATAGTTGGCTTATCCACGATTGGCAACATTTCTTTGGCCAAGGCTTTGGTTGCTGGAAGGAAACGAGTTCCAAGCCCCGCGGCAGGGATAACAGCTTTTCTAACTTTTTGCTTCATGAGCATCCTTTCTAACGGTGATTATGACCACTCGTTCTCTGCCTTGAACTCGTTACTCATGAGTTCAGAAACAGCATCCTTAATATTAACATTTTCATAAATAACCTGGTAGATAGCCTGAGTAATAGGCATATAGACTCCAAGTTCTTGCGCCAATTCATAAGCAGCTTTGGTTGTTGAAATTCCTTCAATCACCATCCCCATGTTGGCTTCGATATCTGCCAAGGCTTCGCCACGTCCAAGAGCATCACCTGCTCGCCAGTTACGTGAGTGGACAGAAGTTCCAGTAACGATTAAATCCCCAACTCCAGAAAGTCCGCTATAAGTCAGTGGATTTGCTCCAAGTTTGACTCCTAGACGAGTGATTTCTGCAAGACCGCGCGTGATAATGGCAGCTTTAGCGTTGTCTCCAAATCCAAGTCCATGGAGGGCACCTGCACCAACAGCGATGATATTTTTAAGAGCACCAGCTGTTTCCACTCCGATCACATCTGTATTGGTATAAAGACGGAAGTAGTGGTTGCTAAAGAGTGTCTGAACATACTGAGCTTTCTCTAAATCCTTAGATGCAGCCGTGATCAAGGTAATGTCACGTACAATCGTTTCTTCTGCATGGCTAGGACCAGATACAACTACAATCTCACTACGTAACTCTTCAGGGATTTCTTCTTCTAGAATGGTTGAAAGACGTTTATGACTATTGGGCTCAAGACCTTTTGAAGCATGCATAATCACTACCTTATGGTCCAAAACAGCAGCTACCTGTTGAGCTACCAATCTTGTCACCTTTGTTGGGACTACGAACAAGACAGCGTCAACGCCATTCAAGACTTCGGCCAAATCATGATAGGCTACAATTTTTTCGTCTAATACAGTATCCTTAAAATAGCGTTTGTTAGTATGTTGTGTATTGATTTCATCAATTTGGTCAGGAATATTTCCCCAGATACGCACTTCGTGTCCGTTGTCATTAAGAACTTGTGACAAGGCAGTACCCCAAGAACCAGGCCCTAAAACAGCGATGGTTTGTTTGTTCATTTTTCCCTCCTTCTGAGAAAGCACTTTCCTATATTCTACCATAAAAAGCACTATCTTGCATCTATATTATTTATGAAGCATTAATTGAATGATAGAGTATAAATAAAAAAACAGCCAATGAGTAATTTGGCTGTCTTTAGGAGAAAAACTAGAGGGTAATGCTATTGTTTTTAGAAATTTTCATAAATAGTAATAATGAAGTAACTGTCAAGACAGTGAGGATAGTTGACAAAGCAGCTGCCACACCATAATTTCCTCTGAGAACCTCTGTATAGATTGCTACGGTCATAGTTTTTGTTTTGGCATTATATAGCAGGATAGAAGTAGATAGTTCTGAAATCATTGTTACCCATGATAGAATAGCTCCAGAAATAATACCGGGTAACATCATTGGAACAGTGATGTTACTGAAAGTATTGAGACGGCTACTTCCTAAACTCTCAGCTGCTTCTTCAATACTAGGTGCTATTTGTTGTAAGCTAGCAACAGATGAGCGGATTGTATAAGGGAGTCTTCTTACAGATAAGGAGATAATCAAGATGAAGGCTGTTCCTGTAATCATAAGGAAGCCACTTCCGAAGATACCTGTATTGAATGAAGAGATAAAGGCAATACCGAGAACTGTTCCTGGTACGATATAAGGTACCATACTAAGGCTATCAATTAAGTTTGTAAACAAATTTCGTTTTCTAACAGCTAGGTAGGAGATAAATGATGCAAATAAAACAACTAGAATCAAAGCAATCAAAGGAATGCGAATCGTATTAAAAATAGTAGCTCCCATGCGATTGAAGGCAATCTTGTAACTGTTTAGAGAATAGCCTTTGACAAATACCATACCTGATGTTTTTAGGAAAGAGGTATAAATCAAAAATAATTGAGGTAGAACAGAAAATAAGACAATTCCGTAAACTGTTGCATAAATTGCTGCCATTTTCCCTTTTGTAGTTTTTTTCGGCTCAATTGGATGGAGAGAATTCATGCTGAAACTATAGCGATTGGAAATATATTTTTGAATAAGAAAGATTGTTAAAGCAATGATAATCGCCATGATTGCTAAAGCAGATGCAAAAGCAGAATTTCCGCCAACCTCACTAATGAATTGATTATAAATTAAAACAGGGAAAGTTCGATATCCTTCACCAATTAACATAGGAGTTCCGAAGTCGGAGAATGCTCTCATAAATACGAGTAGGGCAGCGGCAAGTAAAGTTGGAACTAAAAGGGGCAAAATAACTGTTATCATACGTTTGAATCCAAATACCCCCATGCTTTCAGCGGCTTCAAGAAGAGAATGGTCAATTCTTTTCATGGCTCCAGCCACGTATAGAAAAACTAATGGGAATAGCTGGAGTGTAAACACAAGTACAATTCCTTTGAAGCCATAAATATCAATAGCTGGAAGATGAAGGGCATTTGTCAAAAATTTAGTGATGACACCATTTCGTCCCAACAAGAGAATCCAAGAGTATGCCCCTACGAAAGGAGCTGACATGGAAGCGATGATAATCAATATCTGTAAAAATTTCTTTCCTTTGAAGTCATATATAGAAAAGAGGTAAGCCAATAAGGTCCCTAAAACTAGGGAAGTTACAGTAGAAGTAATGGAGACGTTAAAACTGTTTACTAGTGTCTCAGAGTAATAGGATTTACTAAAGAAATCCTCAAAATTAGCTAGTGAGAATTGACCTTCATGTATGAGTGCTTGCTTGAGTACAATAATAATTGGATAAACAAGAAAAATAAGATAGGTAAGAAAGATGAAGAATGAGGAGGCTGTCCAAATATTTAGTTTTTTACCTTTCATAGCCAACTCCTGTAATAAGATTTTGAGAACCATCTGCAGAAAAGACATTTAACTTTTGAGTATTGATTCGTAGACGAATTCGATCCCCTTTTTGAAGATCTTCTTCAAAAGTTGATTCTTCGCTGACCTGTATTTTTGAAGAAAATGCAGTCTCTACAAAATATTCAGTGGTGAGTCCAAGATAAACACTATCGGAAATGATTCCTTCAATATCTCCAGATTCATCTTTGATAAACTCTTCGGGACGGATACTTACAAGAACAGCTTGTTCCTTAGCTTGATCAAGAGCTGGCATACGAAGAGAGTAGCCGTCTTCAAAGACGATGTACGCTCCATCAGCTTGCTTTTCTAAACGGGCAGGGATGATGTTTGTTCTACCAATAAAGGTTGCGACAAATTCGTTCTCTGGTTTGTGGTATAGCTCTTTTGGACGACCAATTTGTTGAATAACACCATCTTTCATAACCGCGATTTGGTCAGAAATAGCCATGGCTTCTTCTTGGTCGTGGGTCACATATACAGTTGTAATTCCCACTTCGTGTTGAATTTCTCGAATAACTTGGCGCATATCTAAGCGAAGTTTCGCATCCAGGTTACTAAGTGGCTCGTCCATGAGGAGAACACTTGGATTAACAGCTAATGCACGTGCTAAGGCGACACGTTGTTGTTGTCCACCACTGAGCTTATCGGGCTTTCGATCTGCGTATTGATCAATTTGCATTAGTTCCAGATATTTATTAGTTTGTTGAACTAATTCATCTTTTGGAACCTTTTTTTGTTTAAGACCAAAAGCAACATTATCTCGAACAGTCAAATGTGGGAAAATAGCGTAGTTTTGGAAAACCATACCGATGTTGCGTTTGCTGGGTTCTATGTTATTGATTTTAGTATCATCGAAGTAAAATTCTCCGCCTTCAATACTGTTGAAGCCTGCAATCATTCGAAGTAGAGTCGTTTTTCCACAACCTGAAGGTCCAAGAATAGTGAAAAGACTTCCTTTTGGGATCGTAACATTTAAATTCTCAATGACAGGAATGTCATGGTAGATTTTTTTTGCGTTAATAATTTTGATCTCACTCATAGCGAACCTCTTTTACTGTTTCGATTGAATATTAGTGAAAATATCATTGTACTTTTTAAGAATAGCTGATTTATTTTGGATGACGTACTCAGAATCTTCAGTGGCGATATTGATTTCGGTCATTGATTTCATATTTTTATTGGTTTTAGCATTTTTTCGAATGGGTCTAATGGTTGTTTCAGTTCCTAGTTTATCCTGAATGTCTTGAGAAAGAAGGAAATCGATAAATTTTTTAGCGTTTTCCATGTGTTTGGCATTTTTGATAATAGCTGCGTTACCAGGCAAAAAGACGGTTCCTTCTTTTGGATAAATGACTTTTACATCAACGCCATCGTTTAAGAGTTTCAATGCAGGATCTTCATAGGTGAGTCCGACAGCCATTTCTCCGTCAGCGACTGATTTGTAGACATTTGAAGAACTAGAAGCAATTTTACCGTCTACTAAGCTAAATAGATTTTTCACATAGGTCCAAGCTTGCTCATTTTCATAGCCACCCTGATCTACGAGCATGTTTGTTAATTGAGCAAAGGCGCTAGAAGAATTACTTGGATCAGCAGTTGCGATTTTTCCTTTTAATTTAGGATTGAGTAGATCATTGTAGCCTTCAATTTTAATATCTTTTGTAAGAGCTGAATTGGCAATGATGACACTGACATCAAGTGTATAAGGCGTGTAGAATCCAGTTTTATTTTGATATTCAGGGATTATCTGGTCGTTCTCTTGAGAAATATAAGGTTCAAAAAGATTTTCGTTAGAAGAGAAGAGGGCGTAGGAGCCTCCGAAAATGACATCGGCTACAGGGGATTCTTTTTCAGCCTCAGCTTTTTTGAACAATTCACCAGTGCTGGCTTGTACTAAGTCAACCTTAATACCATATTTTTCTTCGAAGGCAGGGATTGTTTCTTCGATAAGGTCTTCAGGGTTAGGCGAGTAGATAACCAAAGTGTTATCTGAATCTTTTTCAGAGCTAGTTTCCGCTTCTGTTGTTGAAGAACATCCTGATAAAGTAAGAAATATCCATCCACAAGAGAGAAAGAATAGTAGTTTTTTCATAAGAGTCTCCTTTTTTACGAACGTTTTTACTCTACAGCTTGCTTAATGTTTATAATTTGCAGAGTTCTATAGGATATAATAAAAACCTTAAAGAAATCTAAAACGATGAATATGAGTCAAAGGCGTTAGGGGGAAAAAGATGGAAGAGATAAATAATCGATATAAGTTAATTTCAAGTGTTAGCTAATTTTTTATACTGCTAAATAAGCTGGATTTGCGATTCAGTCTTTCTTTCCATCCAAGCCCAAAAGAACATTTCTCGACTTTCAAATTCCCCCAAAAATGGTATAATAGTAACATCATAAAATTGGAGAAATAGCATGAGTTTTTACAATCATAAGGAAATTGAGCCTAAGTGGCAAAAATACTGGGCTGACAATCACACCTTTAAGACAGGAACAGATGTCTCAAAACCTAAGTTTTACGCATTGGACATGTTCCCTTACCCATCTGGAGCGGGTCTTCACGTAGGACACCCAGAAGGATATACAGCGACAGATATTCTCAGTCGTTTCAAACGTGCGCAAGGTTATAACGTCCTTCACCCAATGGGATGGGATGCTTTTGGTTTGCCTGCTGAGCAATACGCTATGGATACTGGTAATGACCCAGCAGAATTCACAGCGGAAAACATTGCTAACTTCAAACGCCAAATCAATGCACTTGGATTCTCTTACGACTGGGATCGTGAAGTCAACACAACAGACCCGAACTACTACAAGTGGACGCAATGGATTTTCACTAAGCTTTACGAAAAAGGTTTGGCTTATGAAGCTGAAGTGCCAGTAAACTGGGTTGAGGAACTAGGAACAGCTATCGCCAACGAAGAAGTTCTTCCAGATGGAACATCTGAGCGTGGTGGCTATCCAGTTGTCCGCAAACCGATGCGCCAATGGATGCTTAAAATCACGGCCTATGCGGAACGTTTGCTCAACGACTTAGATGAACTTGACTGGCCAGAGTCTATCAAGGACATGCAACGCAACTGGATCGGGAAATCAACTGGTGCCAATGTCACTTTCAAAGTAAAAGGAACAGACAAGGAATTCACAGTCTTTACCACTCGTCCTGACACCCTTTTTGGTGCTACCTTCACTGTCTTAGCTCCTGAGCATGACTTGGTAGACGCTATCACAAGTCCTGAACAAGCTGAGGCTGTAGCGGACTACAAACACCAAGCTAGCCTCAAGTCTGACTTGGCTCGTACTGACCTTGCTAAGGAAAAAACAGGGGTTTGGACTGGTGCTTATGCAATCAACCCTGTAAACGGCAAAGAAATTCCAATCTGGATTGCCGACTATGTCCTTGCTAGCTACGGAACAGGTGCTGTTATGGCTGTACCTGCCCACGACCAACGTGACTGGGAATTTGCTAAACAATTCGGCCTTCCAATCGTAGAAGTCTTGGAAGGTGGAAACGTTGAAGAAGCTGCCTACACAGAAGATGGCCTTCACGTCAACTCTGACTTCTTGAACGGTCTCAACAAAGAAGAAGCGATTGCTAAAATCGTGGCTTGGCTGGAAGAAAAAGGCTATGGTCAAGAAAAAGTCACCTACCGTCTCCGCGACTGGCTCTTTAGTCGTCAACGTTACTGGGGTGAGCCAATTCCAATTATTCATTGGGAAGATGGAACTTCAACTGCTGTTCCAGAAAATGAATTGCCACTTGTCTTGCCAGTCACCAAGGATATCCGTCCTTCAGGTACTGGGGAAAGCCCATTGGCCAACCTGACAGACTGGCTGGAAGTGACACGTGAGGATGGAGTGAAAGGTCGTCGTGAGACCAATACCATGCCACAATGGGCAGGTTCAAGCTGGTACTACCTCCGTTATATTGACCCACACAACACAGAGAAATTGGCTGATGAGGACCTCCTCAAACAATGGCTACCAGTAGATATCTACGTGGGTGGTGCAGAACACGCCGTGCTCCACTTGCTTTATGCTCGTTTCTGGCACAAATTCCTCTATGACCTCGGTGTTGTTCCAACTAAGGAGCCATTCCAAAAACTCTTTAACCAAGGAATGATCTTGGGAACAAGCTACCGTGACCACCGTGGTGCTCTTGTGGCAACTGACAAGGTTGAAAAACGTGACGGTTCCTTCTTCCATGTAGAAACAGGGGAAGAATTGGAGCAAGCACCAGCCAAGATGTCTAAATCCCTCAAGAACGTTGTCAATCCAGACGACGTAGTGGAACAATACGGTGCCGATACCCTTCGTGTCTATGAAATGTTCATGGGACCACTAGATGCTTCTATCGCTTGGTCAGAAGAAGGTTTGGAAGGAAGCCGTAAATTCCTCGACCGTGTTTACCGTTTGATTACAAGTAAAGAGATCGTTGCGGAAAACAATGGCGCTCTAGACAAGGTTTACAACGAAACTGTTAAGGCTGTCACTGAGCAAATCGAGTCTATGAAATTCAACACAGCCATTGCTCAGCTCATGGTCTTTGTCAATGCGGCTAACAAGGAAGATAAACTTTATGTAGACTACGCCAAAGGCTTTATCCAATTGATCGCTCCATTTGCGCCTCACTTGGCAGAAGAACTCTGGCAAACAGTCGCAGCAACAGGTGAGTCTATCTCTTACGTGGCTTGGCCAACATGGGACGAAAGCAAATTGGTTGAAGACGAAATCGAAATCGTCGTTCAAATCAAAGGAAAAGTCCGTGCTAAACTCATGGTTGCGAAGGACCTTTCACGCGAAGAATTGCAAGAAATTGCTCTAGCTGACGAAAAAGTCAAAGCAGAGATTGATGGCAAAGAAATCGTGAAAGTAATTAGTGTACCTAACAAGCTTGTAAATATCGTAACGAAATAAATTTAAAAGTCCTTCAGAGCTAAGTTCTGGAGGATTTTTTGTAGATTCCCTGTGAGATGTGATATACTATTCACATCTTTAAACTTATAAGAGTGAGACAAGGAGAAAACTATGCCTGTAAATGAATATGGTCAGATGATTGGTGAACCTGTAGACGACACACCTGGAGTTTTACCGTCACTTGTACGAATAGAAGGACAGTATACGATTATTGAAGCTCTATCAGTCGAAAAGCATGCGGAGGATTTATTGGCTGTCTATGGTCCAGATAGCCCTCGTGAAATGTGGACCTATCTCTTTCAACCACCAGTAGAAAATCTCGAAGAATTAATCGTAGCTTTGAAGCAGATGCTTGAGCGTAAGGATCGTTTCTATTATGCGATTATCGATAAAGCGACTGGAAAGGCGCTGGGGACTTTTTCTCTCATGCGTATTGACCAAGCTAATCGCGTGATTGAAGTTGGTGCGGTGACCTTTTCTCCGGCTCTCAAGCACACAAGAATGGGGACAGAAGCCCAGTTTTTATTAGCCCGTTATGTCTTTGAAGAGCTTAACTATCGCCGCTATGAGTGGAAGTGCGATGCCCTCAATCTTCCATCTAGAAAAGCAGCAGAACGTTTGGGATTTGTCTATGAAGGAACCTTCCGCCAAGCTGTTATCTATAAAGGTCGCACCAGAGATACGGATTGGTTGTCCATGATTGATAAGGACTGGCCTCAAGTCAAAGCTTGCTTGGAAGCGTGGTTAAAATCTGAGAATTTTGATGAAGAAGGCCATCAGTTGAAATCTCTTAGAGATTGCTAGAAAGGTTTGTTATGATTAAGATTACAAAAGAAAGATCTGTTTCAATTGATGACGTTTTACATCTCTATCAGGCAGTTGGTTGGACAAACTATACCAATCAGCCCCAAATGTTGGCCCAGGCCTTGTCTCATTCGCTAGCGACTTATCTTGCCCGTGATGGTGAGAAAATCGTTGGTTTAGTGCGTCTGGTTGGAGACGGTTTTTCATCCGTTTTTATCCAGGATTTGATTGTCTTGCCTACTTATCAGCGTCAAGGAATTGGTAGTAACTTGATGAAAGAAGTCTTAGCTGACTATAAGGGTGCCTACCAAGTACAACTAGCGACTGAACAGACTGAAAAAACATTGGGGTTTTACCGTTCTCTGGGGTTTGAAACCTTATCTACTTATGATTGTACAGGAATGATTTGGGTGGATCGAAAAAAATTAAAATAATTCTTTTATCTTAAGTTAACTTTAAGTTTACTCATGTATCATGTAATCATTAAGTAAAGACCTCCTAACTTTATTTAATAGAAATCCTAAACTTTTCTTTTTCATAATAATCTCCCTAAAGAAGCCACCAAATTCGGTGGCTTTTTTTTATGTTCACCTGTAGAAATTTTAAAATAAAATTGACCACATAATCATCCATTTCGACCACATAGCTCCAAAGTATATTTTTTCTTTTTCCTTTTTGTTAAACTGAGAGTGTGAAAAGGAGGAAAGAAATATGATTTTACAAGCAAAAGGTCTCACTAAGAACTATGGAGACCATATAGCAGTTAGAAATATAAATTTAGAGTTTAAAAAAGGGAGTTTTAATGCAATATTAGGACCTAACGGGGCTGGGAAATCGACAACGATTTCAATGTTAATCGGACTTAAACGAGCAACTAATGGTCAAATCATCTATGCGCCCAATACTAGGATTGGAGTTGTTTTTCAAGCAAGTGTATTGGATGAAAAGTTGACAGTCAAAGAAAACCTAACCATTCGAGCCCAGCAGTATAAGGGGATTAAAGGTGGTCGTGTGGAAGATTTAATCAATCAACTAGGGTTGACTGCTTTTCAGAAACAACTTTATGGAACTTTATCAGGAGGACAGAAACGTCGAGTTGATATTGCTCGGGCTCTCCTATCCAATCCCGATATTTTATTTCTAGATGAGCCTACGACTGGACTAGATATTCAGACCCGCAAATCCATTTGGGATTTATTGTATCGTCTACAAAGAGATGAAGGGATGACTATTATCTTAACGACTCATTATCTGGATGAAGCAGATGAGGCAGATCAACTTTATATTATAGATCATGGAAAGGTTATTGCCCAAGGTTCTGCTACTGAGATTAAAAGTGAGTACGCTTCCAATCTTTTAAAAATTTGTTTTAAAGATAAGCAGGTGGAGAAATTCTTACCTAAAAATATGCCTGTGGAAAAGGAAAATGAGTTTG
Organism: Streptococcus infantis; assembly: GCF_047464155.1. Lineage (GTDB taxonomy): Bacteria > Bacillota > Bacilli > Lactobacillales > Streptococcaceae > Streptococcus > Streptococcus infantis_U. The sequence continues at coordinate 218,726 of NZ_JASHCL010000002.1, read as the reverse complement.
AGTATAGTCTTTATCCTAAGAGCCAATTGGAAGCTATTGATTATTTGACCCAAGTTCGTGAGAAGATTGCTGGCTTTGAATTTCGTCCAGGAACTATGGATGATGCCTTCATAGCTCTTACAGGAAGAGAGGTGCGCTAATGTTAGCCTTATTAAAACGTGATTTTTTGTTATATTTTCGTAATCGTTCAGGAGTCTTTTTCTCATTACTGGGAGCTTTGATTTCCTTTCTACTCTATATCATTTTTTTGCAGAAAAATTTGATGGATGCCTGGTCCCAACTTCCTGATAATAAGAGCCTTTTAAATAACTGGTTGATGGGTGGAACCTTGGCTGTGACTGGGATTACAACCAGTTTTACAGCCTTGACCCAGATGGTACAAGACCGTGAAAATCAAGTGGATCAGGATCTCTTTTTGACAGACTTAGGGAGCTGGGGCTTGCAACTGTCTTATCTTATTAGTAGCCTTATCATTTCCTTTGTTATGCAAGCCTTTATGCTTATTGTTATGAGCCTTTATTTTCAAGAAATTCCAGCTATGAGTAAGCTATTTGAAATAAGTTTAATCATGCTGCTAAGTAGTCTCCTTTCAACATTGGTAAATGCACTCTTGGTTTACCATTTCCAGTCAGTAGATAGTCTAGGTAAATTGGCTACCATTGTAGGTACAGCTTCAGGATTTTTAGTAGGAACTTATGTACCAATGGGAATTCTTCCTAACTTCGCTCAAGTTCTCATGAAGTGCACACCGGCTACCTATCTTGCTTCTCTCTATAGACAGGTCTTAATGAAGGAGCAATTAGAAACTACATTTATGGGGAATAGTAGCCTATTAGAAGAGTTTCAAGAAAAATTAGGAATCCGGCTTAATTGGCAGAACCTTTTAACAAAGGAAGAAACATACTTAATAGTGTTGAGTATCTGCCTCCTAACTTTTCTGCTTTGGCTGGTAGTAGTTAAAATCTCTAGCAAAAAAATAAAATTTATAGGTTAAGCTAAATTTAAGTCTTCTCTTGTATCATATAGTTATTAAGTAAAGACCTCCTAACTTTATTTAATAGAAATCCTAAACTTTTCTTTTTCATAATAATCTCCCTAATGAAGCCACCAAATTCGGTGGCTTTTTTGTTTGAAAAAAATTCTCCCTAGTGAGTCACTAAGGAGACATGTAGTTAGGATTCTTTTTTAAGTTGTTGGTTTCGATACTGTCTAGGAGTTAGCTGGAAGTGTTGTTTGAATTGTCGATTAAAATTTGAGAGGTTAGTAAAGCCGACCTGGCTTGCTATTTCTTGAACACTTTGATTGGTCTGAACGAGCTTTTCGCAAGCTTTTTCCAGGCGCAATCGTATGAGATATTCCATACAACTTGTCCCGGTGTGTTGTTTGAAAATATTCATAAAGTGATTTTTGCTATATCCAAACGTAGCAGCAAGCTGGTCAATTTGAATGGGCTCCGCATAGTGTTGCTCAAGATAACCTATCATTTCTTTTAATTTCTGGTATTTTTGATAGGTATCATCCGTATAGTGTCGATTGACATACCTGTACCTAAAGAGAAGATAGAGAAATTCATAGAGTTTTGCCTTTAAAAGGAGATCATAATAAATACTCTGCTCTTCAAGGATAGAAAAAAGAGATAAAAGACAATCGCGAATCGGTTCATAAGCATGATCATCTGACGAAATCCGAGGAGTGAGATAAAAATGCCCAGAGTATATAGGTTGAATATAGCGTTGGCTAAAGCTGTCAATTTGACTTCTACCTAGGAAATCGAGATGGATACGAAAAACTGTAGAAATTTGTTCTTGATTTTCAATAGGGTAGATAGCGTGAGGAGAAGTTGGCTGAATTAGAAAAATATCACCTTCATGACTTTCAAAGCGCTCAGAGTTGATATAGAAGGTAGCAGTTCCTTTTTTGACATAGACAATCTCGAGTTCAGGATGCCAATGATAGATGGTATTAGAAGATTGCTTAGATAAGATTTGTTTTTCAAAATCATAGGGAAAATCAGATGGGTTATCTCGTAAAAGTCTTGACTGCTGAGCCATGATAAAACCTCCCAATAAGCTATTTCTAGTTTTATTATACCAAAAAAAGGGCGGGGCAAAAAATCCCGACCCTGCCTTAAATTAGTAATGAGTATTTGATGAGAAGTTTTTTCTCTAACCTTTCTTCTTCATGTAAAGGAGATTGAGAAGAAGCCCAACAACTGCGAGAGCGATAGCAACGTAGAATGCGGCACTGTAATTTCCATTGTTAGCTGCTGCCATTTGAACCGCAACTTTAGGTGCAAAAAATGCAGCTAAAGAATAACCTGTGAAGACGATACCGTAGTTGACTCCCTGATTAGCAGGTCCGTAGTTCTCCATGACAATAGATGGGAAGACACCCATAACACCGCCGAAGCAGATGCCAAGACCGATGATTCCTAGAGTAAAGCCAAATTGTCCAGGGACGATTGTTAAGGAGAAAAGTGCCAATACGATGACTGAATAGATAATCAATAAAGTCTGTGAACGACCAATTTTATCAGAAAGTGATCCCCAGATAAAGCGTCCGCTAGAGTTTGCGATTGAATAGAGAGAGACATAGAGAGCTGCTGTACCAGCAGAGAGTCCAAACATTGATTGACCAATTGGGGATGCTTGAGAGGCAATCATCAAACCAGAGAAGGCACCGACAAAGAACATGCTGATAATGATGTAAAATATTGGACTTTGTAGCATTTCTTTCCAGTTTTTATTGGCAGGTCCTTGTTTAGTTTGTACGGGAGCTTTCCAACCTGCTGGTTGGTAGCCACTTGGGGCTGCCTTGATGAAGAAAATGGCAGCGATAATCACAACAATATAGACAAGTCCAATGGTTCGAAAAGCAAAGAAGGCATCTTGTTTTTGAATGAGACTACTTGCAACTGGTGACGAAATAACTGCGGCAAATCCCATACCTCCTGTTAGAATCCCAGAAGCTAAACCACGTTTATCTGGGAAGAGGCGAAGAGAATTTGAGAGGGCTCCTGAATAAGCAAATCCTTGACCAAGACCTGCCATCAAACCATAGGTAAGATAGAGCATGGCTGGTGAACTAGCATAACCAGTTAGGAAAAAGCCACTAGCAAATAGAAGGGCACCAAGTGCAATTGTCCATTTCACATATCCCTTGTCTACCAGGTAACCTCCAAGAATCATCGGAATCGGTCCGATAGCTGAGTTAATAGCAAATGCGAGCATGATCTCGGACATAGACCAACCTGTTGAGGAGCTTAAAGGTCCAGCAAAAACTGAAAAGGAATAGACAGCACCTGTACAGAGAAGAATAGCAGTTGACGCAGCTAGAACTTGCCAACGATTGAATGTCTCTTTCATAAGAAGACCCTCCTTTAACTTAATACATTTTTCACAAAGACTATAACATAGTTAAAAATGAGGGTCAATACTTTCTAAGAAAATATTGTTAATTTTTTCACTAAGTTATACTAAGATAAGATAAACTGATAGAATAACACAATGTTTTAGTGTCATGAATGTCGAAGATAATTTAAAGTAGTATAATGAAAGTGAATAAAACAAAAAAGGGGGTAGCAAGATGAAATTAGTTGCTATCGTTGGAACAAACTCTGACCGCTCAACCAATCGGAAACTTTTGAAATTTATGCAAAAGCATTTTTCAGATAAAGCCGACATTGAGGTGTTGGAAATCAAACACTTGCCAGCATTTAACGAACCTGAGGACAAGCTAGCGCCTGCCGAAGTTCAAGCTTTTTCAGAAAAAATCCTTGCTGCAGATGGTGTGATTATCTCAACACCTGAATATGACCATACGATACCAGCACCTTTGGCTTCAGCCTTGGAATGGATTGCCTATACTAGTCGCGCTTTGATCAACAAACCAACGATGATTGTCGGAGCTTCTCTTGGATTGCTTGGAACATCTAGAGCCCAAGCGCACTTGCGTCAGATTCTTGATGCGCCTGAACTAAAGGCAAGAGTCATGCCAGGGACAGAATTTTTCCTAGGTCATTCTGAACAGGTGTTGGACGATGACTATAATTTGAACAATCCTGAAAAAGTCGCAGAGTTGGAAGAACATTTTGCAGAATTCCAAAATTTTGTTGAACTAACAAAGGCTTTAGTCAAACCAGAAGATACAAATCGTAAGAAATCTTTCATCTGGGAAGAATGGTTGAAAGCATAAGTATTTCAAGAAAGGAGAACAATCCATGAAATTAGTAGCTATTGTTGGTACCAATGCCAAACAATCCTATAACCGCAGTTTGTTGCAATTTATGCAAAGACATTTTGCGTCAAAAGCCGATATTGAGATTTTAGAAATTACCGATGTACCGATGTTCAATGAAACCGATGATCAAACAGATACACCTGTTATTCAGAAGTTTAACAAAGCGATTTCGGAAGCTGATGGTGTCATCATCTCGACACCTGAACACAATCATACAATCCCATCAAGTTTAAATAGTTTGCTCGAATGGTTGTCTTTTAACATTCATCCACTAGATGGGAAGCCAACCATGATTGTCGGAGCTTCCTATGATGTTCAAGGCTCTTCACGTGCCCAACTTCATCTTCGTCAGATCCTTGATGCACCTGGGGTAAATGCAACAGTTATGCCAGGAAGTGAATTTTTACTTGGTCGAGCTCATCGAGCATTTGATGCAAATGGAGATTTGATTAATGAGCGAACTGTTGATTTCTTAGATAGCTGTTTCTATCGTTTCCTTCGCTTTGTCTCTGTTGCAAATCAACTAAACATTCCTGAAGAAATCCGATTTGAACCAGGAACTTATCATGTTACAACTGAAGGTCACAATGGTAAATTACCGATGGACGTCACAGTTTCTGAAGATCGTATTGAAAAAATTGAAATTGATTCTTCTGGAGAATCTTCAGGGATTGCAGATGTCGTATTTACCCGTATTCCAGCAGAAATCATTGAGGGGCAAACCTTAAATGTTGATGCGGTGTCAGGAGCTTCTGTGACTTCAAATGGTGTCTTGGACGGAGTTGCGCGTGCGGTCAAACAAGCTGGTGCAAATCCAGATGTTTTACGCAAACGTTCAAAAGCACCATCTGCCCTAGATAAAGAAGATAAAACCTATCAGGCAGACGTTGTCATCGTCGGAGGTGGTGGAGCTGGTTTAGCTGCAGCTGCTGCAGTCTTGCAAGCTGGTAAGAAGCCGATTGTTGTTGAGAAATTCCCAGCAATTGGAGGAAATACCGTTCGTGCAGGTGGTCCAATGAATGCACCAGATCCAGCATGGCAAGGGACCTTCGCAGCTCATCCAGGTGAGGCACATACGCTTCAAGAGTTGATTGCGACTGATGAATCAACGATTGACCCAGAATATTTAGAGGACTTTAGAGCCTTAAAGGTTGAGGTTGAGAAGTATTTGCAGGATCCAAGCTATTTGTTTGATTCTACCTTACTTTACCGTATCCAAACTTATATCGGTGGAAAACGAAAAGATTTACAAGGACATGAAATTCATGGCCAATATGATTTGGTTTCTGTATTGACTGAACGTGCCCTAGAATCTGTTCGCTGGTTGGAAGACATCGGTGTTGAATTTGTTCGTAGTGAAGTAACAATGCCAGTTGGGGCCCTTTGGCGTCGCGGCCATAAGCCGGTTCAACCAATGGGTTATGCCTTTATCTCGGTTCTACAAAAATATGTTCTAGAAAATGGAGGCAAGATCTTGACGGACTCTCCAGTCAAAGAATTGCTTGTAGAAGAAGGGGTTGTCAAGGGTGTCAGAGCAGAAGGCCGAAATGGTCAAACCATCATCGTTCATGCAGATGCCGTTGTTCTAGCTTCTGGAGGATTTGGTGCTAATACCAAGATGTTACAAAAATACAATACTTACTGGACCGAAATCGCGGATGATATTGCCACCTCTAATACACCAGCTGTAACAGGAGATGGAATCCTCTTAGGTCAAAGTGTAGGTGCAGATCTAGTGGGTATGGGCTTTAGTCAAATGATGCCAGTATCCGATCCAGTGACAGGGGCTCTCTTCTCAGGACTTCAAGTTCCTCCAGCTAACTTCATTATGGTAAATACTGAAGGTAAGCGATTTGTAGATGAGTACGGTAGTCGAGACAAGCTGTCTCAAGCAGCGATTGATAATGGAGGCTTGTTCTACTTGATTGCGGATGACCGCATCAAGGCAACAGCCTACAATACTAGCCAAGAAAAAATTGATGCCCAAGTCAAAGCAGGCACTCTCTACCGTGCAGATACGATAGAAGAGTTGGCAGTTCAGATTGGTATGGATCCACAAGTTTTAGCGGATACAATCAAGAAGTACAATTCTTATGTGGATGCAGGATTTGACCCTGAATTTAACAAGGGTAGTTTCGATCTCAAGTGTGAGGTCGCACCGTTCTACGCAACACCAAGAAAACCTGCTGTTCACCATACAATGGGTGGACTCAAGATTGATACTTCAACACATGTTTTAAATGAAAAAGGTCAGATTATCCCTGGTTTGTATGCTGCCGGAGAAGTCGCAGGAGGACTTCATGCAGGTAACCGTCTAGGAGGAAATTCGCTTACGGATATCTTTACTTTTGGACGTATTGCAGGTCAAACAGCTGTTCAAGAAAATTGTTAATAATGGATTTAAAATCTTAAGCTTATTTTAAGTATTGTCTTATATCATATAGTTATTAAGTAAAGACCTCCTAACTTTATTTAATAGAAATCCTAAACTTTTCTTTTTCATAATAATCTCCCTAAAGAAGTCACCAAATTCGGTGGCTTTTTTGTTTGTAGGCTGGATTTTTGCTATAATAGGAGCATGAGTAGAATTTTAGATAATGAAATCATGGGTGATGAGGAGTTGGTAGAACGTACCCTCCGTCCCCAATATTTACGTGAATATATCGGACAAGACAAGGTCAAAGATCAGCTTCAAATCTTTATCGAAGCAGCAAAAATGCGTGATGAGGCGCTGGACCATGTTCTTTTGTTTGGTCCTCCAGGTCTCGGGAAGACAACCATGGCTTTTGTCATTGCCAATGAACTGGGAGTCAATCTCAAGCAGACGTCTGGTCCTGTCATCGAAAAAGCTGGTGATTTAGTAGCGATTTTGAATGACTTGGAGCCTGGAGATGTGCTCTTTATCGACGAGATTCATCGCTTGCCCATGTCGGTAGAAGAGGTGCTATATAGTGCCATGGAAGACTTCTACATTGACATCATGATTGGTGCGGGAGAAGCTAGCCGTAGTGTCCATCTAGACTTGCCACCTTTTACCTTGATTGGTGCGACGACACGAGCTGGGATGCTTTCAAATCCACTTCGTGCACGTTTTGGGATCACTGGTCACATGGAATACTATACCCATGACGACTTGACAGAGATTGTCGAGCGGACGGCAGATATCTTTGAAATGGAAATTACCCATGAGGCAGCTTCGGAGTTGGCTTTACGTAGCCGTGGAACTCCTCGTATCGCCAATCGTCTCCTCAAGCGCGTGCGCGACTTTGCACAGATTATGGGCGATGGCTTGATTGATGATGTGATTACGGATAAGGCTTTGACCATGCTGGATGTAGACCATGAAGGTTTGGACTATGTAGACCAGAAAATTCTCCGCACCATGATTGAAATGTACGGTGGCGGTCCTGTCGGTTTAGGAACACTTTCGGTAAATATTGCTGAAGAGCGTGAGACGGTAGAGGATATGTATGAACCTTACCTGATCCAGAAAGGTTTTATCATGCGAACTCGTTCAGGACGGGTCGCGACTGCTAAGGCCTATGAACATTTAGGGTATGAATACATTGAAAAATAAGATTGAAATCTTAGATTCTTTTAGAGAAAATCATGACATGATGGCTATTCTGACCATCATCCGTGACTTGGAGTTGAAGGATTCCTGGTTGGCAGCTGGTTCGGTCCGAAATTTTATCTGGAATCTTTTGTCCGATAAACCAGCCTTTGACCGTGAGACGGATGTGGATGTGATTTTCTTTGACCCAGATGTGAGTTACGAAGAAACGCTGGCAATAGAAAACAAGCTGAGAGAGGACTTTCCTCAGTACCAATGGGAATTAAAAAATCAGGTCTATATGCACCAGCATAGTCCCCATACGGAACCGTATGTGAATTCCTGTGACGCTATGAGTAAATATCCCGAACGTTGTACGGCGATAGGACTTCGCTTGCATGCTGATGCAACTTTAGAGCTCTTTGCGCCTTATGGTTTAGAGGATATTTTGAATTTTCAGGTTTCTCCAACTCCCCATTTTTTAGAAAATGACGACCGGATGAAGCTTTATCAACAGCGTTTATCTAAGAAAAACTGGCGAGAAAAATGGAAAAATCTCATATTTAAAAATACTTAAGGAAACTTTAAGATAGGAGCTGTATACTTATCTCATAAGTTAAGAAGAACTTAACTTATACTCCTAAAACTTTTTCATAATAATCTCCCTATAAAAAAATTAAGTCGCCCAATCAGGCGGCTTTTTTTGTTGCGAACTTGAGGTGAGAATGGTTGCTAATCAAGTGTAAACACCAGAGAAATGTTGACAAAGGTCAAAGATTTCTCTAGTATAAGAAGTAAGGCTAGAGATTTTCTGAGAATAGAGTAAATGGAAGTCCAGTGGTTGAGAAAGAGATGTTGAAAAATGACTAAAAGAATGAAAAACAATAGGAAACTAGTTAATCTAGGATTGTATCAAAACAAAATAGTCTATTATGACTTAAAAGAAAAGAGACTTTACTTTTCAATTCTCGAAAGAACATCTAAGAATCACCATTACTATACTCTTGGACTCACTTTGCTGTCTCTCCCCGTTATTAGATTGCTGAATGGTTTAACCATTTTTGATATCCCTACTATCAAATATTCTAGCTTCATTCTATGTTCCTGTCTTTCCTTGCTCATAGGGAAATTTGTAGTTGACTATTCTAACAAAGACTTGGACTTATATCCTGCATTATTTACAGATATTGAGTATGTAGAGTTTTTAGAAATAGCAAAGAAAAATGGAAGTCTAGCTTTCTTATTTAGTTGTATTAGTAGTGTCAGTTTGATAGGCTCCTTGATAGTTTACCTGGTCTATGCAAAGTTTTTAGGATTGCTGATTTATTCTGTTCTCTTGTTCATTCTCTACATCTGTGTGGTCAATAATGTCCATAGGAGGAATAAAGTGATTAAAAAACTAATTTGGTTAACGACTAACTAGTGGAAGTATTCCGTATTTTCCATATGATTTGGTTGCGGAAGGTGCGAAAGTTATAGGATGAGATTGTAAAAAATTCATAGGAGAAAAAGTATGATTAAAAAGTAAATTGGAGAAAGATAATTCGAGAAAAAGAGAGCGAAAACCGCTCTCTTTTTATGATATAATAGCCCTATGAGATTAGATAAATTTTTAGTTGCATGTGCGGTAGGAAGCCGGACGGAGGTCAAAAACTTTCTAAAGGCTGGGCGCGTGACGGTCAATGGCAAAAAGGAAAAATCTGCCAAGCTGCAAATTAATGAAGATACAGATGAGATTTACTTTGACGGACAAAAGTTAGACTACGAGGAGTTTGTTTACTATATGATGAACAAGCCCCAGGGGGTTATTTCAGCAACTGAAGATCCTAAACACAAGACTGTTTTGGATTTGTTGGATGACTTGGCTCGTTCAAAGGAAGTTTTCCCAGTCGGTCGTTTGGATATTGATACGCATGGCCTCTTACTCTTGACCAATGATGGCAAACTGGCTCATGCTCTTCTTTCCCCTAAACGCCATGTGGATAAGACTTATCTGGCACAGGTCAAGGGAATCATGACGGATGAAGACATTGAGACATTTGCGCAAGGGATTCCGCTCAAGGACTTTACCTGTCAACCTGCCAAGCTGGAGCTTGTGTCTGTGGATACAGAAAAGAATCAAAGTCTGGTCCGAGTGACCATCGCAGAAGGAAAATTTCACCAAGTCAAACGGATGGTAGCCTACTGTGGCAAGGAAGTGGTGGACTTGCAACGTCTGACCATGGGAACTTTGACCTTGGATGAGGATTTGAAACGTGGAGAATGGCGTCGTTTAACCAAGGATGAGCTAGAAGCTTTGCTTGAGAGTATCCGCTAGTGATAGCAACACCATGAAATATTAGGAAAATGCGAGGAAAATATCCTTGCCTTTTTCAGTTTTTGGTTGCTTCCTTTGTGAAAAGAGTTATAATAGACAGTAAGAAAAAAGGAGGATTTTATGAACGCGATTCAAGAATCATTTACAGATAAATTATTTGCCAACTATGAAGCAAATGTAAAGTACCAAGCTATCGAAAATGCTGCTAGCCATAACGGTATTTTTGCAGCCCTTGAGCGTCGTCAAAGTCATGTCGACAACACACCAGTTTTCTCACTTGATTTGACAAAGGACAAGGTCACTAACCAGAAAGCATCTGGTCGTTGCTGGATGTTTGCGGCCCTTAATACTTTCCGTCACAAACTCATCTCTCAATACAAACTTGAAAACTTTGAATTGTCACAAGCCCACACATTTTTCTGGGACAAGTATGAAAAATCTAACTGGTTCTTGGAGCAAGTGATTGCGACTGCAGACCAAGAATTGACGAGTCGCAAGGTTAGCTTTCTACTTCAAACTCCACAACAAGATGGTGGACAATGGGATATGGTTGTAGCTCTCTTTGAAAAATACGGTGTCGTTCCTAAGTCTGTTTATCCAGAGTCTGTTTCATCTAGCAGTAGCCGTGAGCTCAATGCAATCCTTAACAAATTGCTTCGTCAAGATGCTCAAATCTTGCGTGACCTCTTGGCTTCAGGCGCAGACCAAGCGACTGTTCAAGCTAAGAAAGAAGACCTCTTGCAAGAGATTTTTAACTTCCTTGCTATGTCACTAGGACTTCCACCACGTCAGTTTGACTTTGCTTATCGCGATAAGGACAACAACTACCAAAGCGAAAAAGCCATCACCCCACAAGAATTTTACAAGAAATACGTTGACCTTCCACTAGAAGATTACGTTTCTGTGATTAATGCTCCAACTGCTGACAAACCTTACGGTAAATCTTACACAGTTGAGATGTTGGGAAATGTCGTTGGTAGCCGTGCGGTTCGTTACATCAACGTACCGATGGAACGTTTGAAAGAATTGGCCATTGCCCAAATGCAGACAGGAGAAACTGTTTGGTTTGGTTCAGATGTCGGCCAACTCAGCAACCGTAAAGCCGGAATCCTTGCGACAGATGTTTATGATTTTGAATCAAGCATGGATATTCAACTCACTCAGGACAAAGCAGGTCGTTTGGACTACAGCGAAAGCTTGATGACCCACGCTATGGTCTTGACAGGTGTTGATTTGGACGAAAACGGTAAATCAGTCAAGTGGAAAGTTGAAAACTCATGGGGAGACAAGGTTGGTACCGATGGTTACTTTGTTGCTTCAGATGCTTGGATGGACGAATACACTTACCAAATTGTTGTTCGTAAGGAATTACTAACAGCAGAAGAACGAGCTGCTTACGAAGCAGAACCAATCGTCCTTGCACCATGGGATCCAATGGGTGCCTTGGCAGAATAAATGAGATATAAAAAGAATGTTTCTATAATTTTTAGGGTTGGTGGAAATTTTCCACCAACCCTATTTTAGTGTATACAAAAAGGCCAACATCCATTATATTAAAAGCGCCTAAACCTAAAATAAAAGGATGATGACCATATGAACAATATACTAGAAGCTACACTACAAATCAAAGATAAAAACATTATTTGGGATGATAAAGTTCAAGAGAAGATATTTAAAAAGGGAAAATCTTTATTTTATTCAGCTACATATACGCATAAACCAGAATTTTGTACTGTTTGTGGGTGTGTTAGCCAAAATAACAATATCGTTAAAAACGGAACGAAAACTTCTCGTATCACTCTCTGTTCTGTTTCAGGCCTTCCGGCCTACTTAAATCTACGCAAGCAAAGATTTCTCTGTAGAGAATGTAGTTCTTCATTTACCGCAGATGCTAGTCGCATTGTAGAAAAACATTGTCATATTTCGAAACGATTAAAAAATGAAATTAAGGCAAAAATAAGTGAAACAGTATCTGAAATATATATCTCAAAAGAATCAAATGTTTCAGTTCATACTGTAAGACGTATCATAGATGATACAGCACGATTATTAACGATTAAACCATTACATGATTTCCCTGAACATTTGTGTTTTAATGAATTTAAATCCGTCAAAGCTTCCGATAGTAATATGAGCTTCATTATTTGTGATAGCACTACACACAAGCTGGTCGATGTTGTACGTGATAGAAAATCTTACAGTTTAAAACAATATTTTCATCGTTTTGAGACTAAGACAAGATTAAAGGTAAAAACTATCTCAATCGACATGTACTTACCGTACATTCAATTAATAAAAGAAATGTTTCCTAACGCTAAAATTATCATTGATCCTTTTCACATCGTACAAGCCTTAAATAGAGAATTAAATCGAACTCGGGTACGTGTCATGAATCAGCATCGTTATAAAAATCCTAAATTATATCGAAAGTTAAAACATTATTGGAAGTTAATTTTAAAGAACCCTAATGAACTTCAGAACTATAAATATAATCGTTATAAGCTTTTTGAAAGCTTCATAACAAGTAAAGGAATCGTAGATTATATCTTAGAAAACAATCCATCTCTAAAAAATGATTATGAGGTTGTACATTCACCTCGTGAATGTATACAGGATAGAGATTATATAGAATTCAAGGAAACGATTGAAGCAGCTACGCAATTAGACCTATCTCCTGGTTTAAAAAGAGTATTAAAGACTCTTATGACTTACTTGCCATATATTCAAAATACTTGTGAGTATCCAACTAGAACAAATGGCCCTATTGAAGGAATAAACAATAAAATAAAAGTGCTTAAAAGAAATGCCTACGGCTTTAGAAACTATTACTATTTTAGAAATAGGATTATTTTAATAACAAAAATGTTTGGCCCAAAACAAAAAGGAATTAAGCAACAATTAGTTGCTTAATCCCTTCCTAAATTTCTTCATCAACACTATTTGACAAAGAGCCCTTTTTTAGTGCTCAAAATAGCACTCAATTTTAAATGGATTTGGTGTTCAAAAAATATAATCAAATGCAACAAACTAATTTCATCTTTAATAGGCACAATTAATTTTAGAAGATAGTACGAAAAAATATTGACTGTTTTCTTTAGAATGTGTAAAATTTAGATAGATTATTTAAAGTGAGGTTTTTTTATCTTGTCTATATTAAAGAAGAAATTTAATAAGTTTAGTGTTCTATTGAATCTGGTATTAATAGCTATTATAGCTATTGGAGTGCTATTTTTCTTACCTAAGGAACATAAATCAGAAGTCAAATCGTCAATTAATATCGAAAGTATTGAAAAAGTGAATGAAGTTGTATTTTTGAATGCGGGAATTAATGAAATTATTTCTGAAACAAAAACAACTCAAGTTTTTGGGTTTGATGTGCCGTTCTCTAAAAAAGCAGCATTAGTAATTTTAAATTATAACGCTAAATTTGGAATTAAAAGTAGTGTAAAGGTTGAACAAATAAGCGAAAAAGAATATAAGGTTATTGTTCCAAAATTGGAAGTAATTGGTGTTGAACTTTCAAAAGATGATCCTTATGATTTATATGATAGTCATGGAGAGTTATTAAGTGGGACTACAGAAGATGTTGATACTGGGAAATTGGTCACAAACCAACTTTCTAGTGATAAACAAGCAGAGTATTTAGATAAATTTAAGAGTGAAATTAAAGAATCTGCAATCAATTATTATAAAACAATATTTTCTTCAATGGATTCTGAAGTAAAAGTAACTATAGAATTTACAGAATAATTTTTGAAATACAAGACCCTGACCATCTCTGGTCAGGGTTTTGTGTGGTTCTATAATTTTTAGGGTTGATGGAAATTTTCCACCAACCCTATTTTAGTGTATACAAAAAGGCCAACATCCATTATATTAAAAGCGCCTAAACCTAAAACAAAAGGATGATGACCATATGAACAATATACTAGAAGCTATACTACAAATCAAAGATGCACACAATGAAGGTGTTACATTCCATTTCTTAGAGAATATTAAAGAAGTATTGCGTGATGAGAGTGGGAAAGTAACTGGTGTAAAGGTTATTACAATGGAACTTGGTGAATCAGATGAAAGTGGAAGAAGATTAACGCATGAAGTGGCAGGTAGTGAACATATTATTCCATGTGATCTTGTCGTTGCAGCAATTGAACAAAAGTAGACTTTAGTGTTCTAGATGAAAGGTAAAAATTTGACTTTCGGTCAACATCAGAATACATAGAAATAAATAATAACAGGTGATGCATATTTAGGTCCTCAATCTATCGCAACCGCAATTAAAGACGGGCGAGAAGTTGCGACAGAAGTACATGAATCGTTTAAAGAAAACATATAAATAACTTGTGGTGCCTTTCGTTTTTTACTGGGAAAATTAAGGAACTATAGTTATAAATACTTAAAGATATTAATATATTAACATGCGTATATTTATAGGAAGATTAAATAGAAATATTTGATATTAGCAAGAATATCTACATCTTATAACATATAGGTATTAATATATTCATAAAATATTAGGAGGAGAAATAATGAACAAGAAACTATTATCAGGCTTATGTGCAGCAGTACTCTTATCAGGTTTAGTAGGATGCGGACCTAAGGAGTCAAAACAAAATACCACAACAAGTACTTCTACAATAGAAACAATAAATACCACAACAAATAACTCTGAAGTAACAGAGAAGAACTTCAAAGACTTCCCGGATACAGATGAAAAGTACTTCACATATGAAGAGTGGCAAGAAGGATACGCAATCTATAGTTGTACTTCTGACGACAAGGTTGTTCGTGTACCAAAAACCATTAATGGTAAACCTGTTATAGCGATTGCACAGCGTGGTATGGCAAATGTTGAAAAATGTGAAGCAATCGTCTTACCAGATACAGTAAGATATGTTGGAGAGTCATCTTTTGGTCAAGATAAAGCATTGAAGTACATTTATTTAGGAACATCATTAGAAACTGTTGATGATCATGCATTTTTAGGAGCAAGTTCTCTAGAGTCTGTTGTATTTCCAGAAGGAACAAAATCAATTGGTCAATTGGTATTTTCAGACACACCATCAATCAAATCGATCACAATACCTGAAAGTGTAATTGAAATAACAGACTTATTTTACTTCCCAGAAAATTCAAATAAGAATGTAGAAATCCATACACCTAAGGGATCAAAGGCAGAAGAGGCTGCCAATAGTTTAGGACTCAAAGTAGTAAATGACTAAAGGGGAATAGTATGAACAAGAAACTACTATCAGGCTTAGGGACTGACCCCAAAAAGTGAGAATTTAATAAAAACACCCTAGGGCTACCGTCTTCGGTATTCAACCGGAGACAGGTAGTCCAATTTTTGTTGGATTCTTTTTTCATTAGGTTCTTCATCAACACTATTTGACAAAGAGCCAAAAGAATCAGGTGATAAACCTGATTCTTTTTTGTTTGTATATTCTCACCGAGATTACATGATACCGAAGTAACGAGCTGCGATACCAACTGCAAAGAGTGCAAGGATGATTGTGATTGGAGATACTTTTTTCTTAAGCAACCACATGCAAAGGAAAGTAAGGAGAAGTCCCATCAATCCTGGGATCAATGAGTTCAACTGACCTTGAAGCGTTTGTGGTTGAACGCTATCCAAACTCAAACCGCTAAGTGCTTGGCCGAGGATTCCCTTCAATTCTCCACCTGTAACAGGACCTTCTGGGAAGACGATGTAAGCACCTTCTGACAATTGTTTACCTGGAAGGTTGATAGTGAAGTTGATTGATACCCAACGTTGTACAAGAACGGCAAGGATGAACATACCAAGGATAGAAGCTCCTTTAGTGATGTCTTTCAAGATACCACCTGACATGTCTTTGGTGATTTCAGATCCAGCCTTGTAACCAAACTCTTGTGTATACCAAAGGAAAGACATACGGATTGCATTCCATCCAAAGAAGAAGAGAAGTGGTCCAACGATATTACCAGTTGCTGCAAGTGATGCACCAAGGGCACCAAGGATAGGACGTACTGTAAACCAGAAGACTGGGTCACCGATACCAGCAAGAGGTCCCATCATACCAATCTTAACACCTTGGATAGCAGCATCATCGATGTCAGTACCGTTTGCGCGTTCTTCTTCAAGTGCAAGAGTAACCCCCATGATTGGAGCAGCTACGTATGGGTGAGTGTTGAAGAACTCAAGGTGGCGCTCAAGAGCAGCGGCTTGGTCTTCTTTTTTAGTGTAAAGTTTCTTGATAGCTGGGATCAAAGAGTAAGCCCAACCCAAGTTTTGCATACGTTCGTAGTTCCATGAACCTTGAAGGAATTGTGAACGCCACCAAACTTTTTGGCGATCTGATTTTGATAATTGAATTTTTTCAGCCATGATTGTTCCCCTTTCTAGTAGTCTTCTAGGATATCACCGATTGGATCGTTAGAAGTTGCAGCTCCTCCGCCACCGTTTCCACCTTGTTTAGAAAGGTTGAGGTAGATGAAGGCAAGGGCAACACCGATGACACCAAGGGCAATCAAAGTCAATTGAGAGATTGCTGCAAGAGCAAAACCGATAGCGAAGAATGGCCATACTTCACGAGTAGCCATCATGTTGATAACCAAAGCGTAACCAACGGCAACGACCATGGCACCACCGACAGCCATACCACCTTTAAGCCATTCTGGCATAAGTTCCAATACTCCTTGAACTGCTTCAGTTGGCATTGCAAGCAAGAGTGCAGCTGGGATAGCAATACGTAGACCTTGAAGAGCAAGGGCAAAGTAGTGAGCGCGTTCAACAGCTGCAATGTTTCCTTCTTTAGCAGCAGCATCTGCAGTGTGAACCAAACCAACTGAGATTGTACGAACGATCATAGTCAAGAAAAGTCCAGCTACGGCAAGAGGGATTGCAGTTGCAGTTGCGACTGCGATACCTTCAGTAGTAAAGTTACCACCTTTGATCATGATAATTGCAGCAGCAACAGAAGCAAGAGCCGCGTCAGGAGCTACGGCAGCTCCGATGTTAGCCCAACCAAGGGCGATCATTTGAAGTGATCCACCAAGCATAACCCCTGCTTCGAGGTTACCAGTTACAAGACCGATAAGGGTACATGCTACGATTGGTTGATGGAATTGGAATTGGTCGAGGATACCTTCAAGACCTGCGAAGAAGGCAACAACTACAACCAAGATAGCAGAAATGATTGAAATATCTGACATGGTTTTATTCCTTTTCTATTTAATGTTAATTATTGAACGTTAGCTTTGCTAATCAAGTCAAACAAATCTTTTTTCGTGTCGTTTGGTACTTTACGTACGTCAAATTCAACACCAAGGTCGCGCATTTTTTCAAATGTAGCAACGTCGTCTTTGTCCATTGACAATACGTTATTGACCATTGTTTTACCAGTTGAGTGAGCCATTGAACCAACGTTAAGAGTCTTGATTGGCACACCGCCTTCGATAGCACGAAGGGCATCTTGAGGTGTTTCAAACAAGATAAGGGCGTGTGTTTCACCAAAACGAGGATCTTTTGCAACCTCAATCAATTTTTTGATTGGAACAACGTTAGCTTTCACTCCGTTAGGAGCAGCTTGTTTGATCAACTCTTTACGAAGATCGTCGTTTGCAACGTTATCTGAAGCAACGATGATACGGTCTGCTTTTGAATCTGGTGTCCAAGCAGTTGCGACTTGTCCGTGAAGAAGACGTGTGTCAAGACGAGCAAGATTGATTTTCAATTTACCGTCTCCGATAACAGTTCCTTCTGGAATAGCAGCTTGGGCAACTGGAGCAGCTGCAGCAGTTGCAACAGTTGCAACTGCTGCAGCTGGGTTTAGCTCTTCTGGAAGAGCCTTGATGCCATCTTTAGCTTCTTTAATGATGTTCGCAGCGACTTTATCCACTCCAGCATTCGCGTCCATAAGACGCTCTGTGTAGGCTTGGATCAACATCGGCAAGTTAAGTCCAGTGATGATGGCAAATTTACGCTCAGGATTTTCTCCCATTACGCGACTAGCTTGGTTAAATGGAGAACCACTCCAAAGGTCAGCCAAGACTAGAACCTCATCTTCTGCGTCAAATGCAGCCACAGCATTGTTGAATTTGGCGTATAAATCATCTGGACCTTCGTTTGGCATAAAGGTTACAACTTGAACCTTTTCTTGTTCACCAAAGATCATAGATCCTGACTGATGAATACCCGCGGCAAATTCACCGTGGCTCGCAATAATGATTCCGATACTCATTATTGTCATTCCTCCTTATAAAATGTTTGACTTGTAGTTTAAGAAAACTTTAAGACTCTTTAAGTATAAACCGTTTTCAGCAAAAAATCAACTACTTATA
This sequence comes from Streptococcus infantis, assembly GCF_047464155.1. Taxonomy (GTDB): domain Bacteria; phylum Bacillota; class Bacilli; order Lactobacillales; family Streptococcaceae; genus Streptococcus; species Streptococcus infantis_U. The sequence continues at coordinate 200,295 of NZ_JASHCL010000002.1, read as the reverse complement.
ATAAATCCTAAGAATGTAAGGGGAAAGTTTGTTTTTGAAGATATTGATATATCAATACTTTTCGAGACTTCATAAAATCTTGCATGGAAAATTAGTATAAACCTTCAAAGTAATCACTAATTTGTAGAAAGTCGTTTTTCGGTCAAGTTCTCATAGAGTTTTTTGGTATAATATAGAAAGCAATTGATGTTTCTAGTAAGAGAATTTAGAGTGAGAGGTAAGTATGTCCCCTTCTATTCAGATATTGAAAAGCCGTTATTTAAAAAATATCAAAGAAAATCCAGAACTCTACATCGGGATTGAGTTGGAGTTTCCTATCGTACACACGAAAGGGAAACCCACAGATATTGAAGTCAGTAAGGACTTACTGCGCTTTTTGGTGGATGCTCTCAGCTTGGAAGTTGAGAAAGAGGACGAGGACGGAAATCCGATTCAACTTGTAGAACCTGCGAGTCAGGATCGGATTTTGTTTGAGGTTTCTTATACGACCTTGGAGTTTGCCTTTGGTAGAGCCCAGAAAATCCAAGAGGTCGAAGGACGATTTCAAGCTTATATGAAGGTCATTCAGGAAAAGCTAAGCGAAAAGGATCATGCTATTCAGGGTTGGGGGATTCATCCAAACTGGGATCAGAATGACAATCGACCGGTGGCTTATCCACGCTACCAGATGCTGATGGATTACCTACATATGGGAAGTCGCCAAGAGAGAGTTAATTTGCATGACTTCCCACAATATGGAGCCTTTATCTGTGGGAGTCAAGTTCAGTTGGATGTATCGACTGCTAACTACTTACGTGTCATTAATGCTTTCACTCAGATTGAAGCAGCAAAAGCTTACTTATTTGCCAATTCTGAGTTTTCGGGAGCAGACTGGGATACTCGGATTTCACGAGATATCTTTTGGGAAGAATCCATGCATGGAATTTATCCAGAGAATGTCGGTGTCAATACAAAACTCTTCAAAGATGAGGATGATTTCTTTGATTATCTAGACCGCTCTGCGATTTTTACAGCAGAACGAGATGGGGAAACCTACTATTTTTCTCCAATTCGGGCTAGAGATTACCTAGCTACTGATGAAATTCCTGCCTATACTCTAAATGGAAAAGAAACTCTTCTGGTTCCTCAAGAGAAGGATTTCGAGACGCACCGTAGTTACCAATATCAAGACTTAACAACTCGAGGGACGATTGAATTCCGTAGTGTTTGTACGCAACCGCTAGACCGCACCTTTGCTTCAGCAGCCTTTCATCTAGGTTTGTTGGTAAATCTAGACAAGCTTGAAACTTATCTCGAAACCGCTCCTTTCTTTGAGAACTTTGGCCGTGACTACAAGTCTTTGAGACGACAGTTTTCTAAGAAACAACTCACAGATGAGGAAAAAGCTGGTGTTGTCCAGTTCTCCAAAGACTTGCTGGCTATAGCAGAGCAAGGACTTGAGAGTAGAGGTCTGAGAGAAATGACTTATTTAGAGCCTTTAAAAGAAGAATTGACTCTATAATTTTCTTATAAAGGGAGAATTTTCTGAAAAATCATGTTATAATGGATGAGACTATAGATAAAGGATAGAGATTTATGACATTAGTTTATCAATCAACGCGTGATGCGAAAAATACCGTAACAGCCAGCCAAGCGATTTTGCAAGGTTTGGCAACAGATGGAGGTTTGTTTACTCCGGTTAGTTATCCAAAGGTAGATTTGGATTTTGACACATTAAAAGATGCTTCTTACCAAGAAGTGGCCAAACTTGTCTTGTCAGCCTTCTTGGATGACTTTACAGCAGAAGAGTTGGACTACTGTATCAACAATGCCTACGATAGCAAGTTTGATACTCCAGCTATTGCTCCTCTTGTCAAACTTGATGGTCAATACAACTTGGAACTCTTCCATGGATCAACCATTGCCTTTAAAGACATGGCCTTGTCTATCTTGCCATACTTTATGACAACAGCTGCTAAGAAACATGGCTTGGAAAACAAGATTGTCATCTTGACAGCAACATCTGGAGACACTGGAAAAGCTGCCATGGCTGGATTTGCGGATGTACCTGGAACTGAAATTATCGTCTTTTATCCAAAAGACGGTGTCAGCAAGGTGCAAGAATTGCAAATGACCACTCAGACTGGTGATAATACTCATGTCATCGCCATTGATGGAAACTTTGATGATGCACAAACCAACGTGAAGCATATGTTCAACGATGTGGCTCTTCGTGAAAAATTGGCAGCTAACAAGTTGCAATTTTCATCGGCTAACTCTATGAATATCGGCCGTTTGGTGCCCCAGATTGTTTATTATGTTTATGCCTACGCTCAGTTGGTAAAAACTGGTGAGATTAAAGCTGGTGACAAGGTTAACTTCACTGTACCGACAGGAAACTTTGGAAATATCCTAGCTGCCTTTTACGCTAAGCAAATCGGTTTGCCAGTTGGTAAGTTGATCTGCGCTTCAAATGACAACAATGTTTTGACAGACTTCTTTAAAACTCGTGTCTACGACAAGAAGCGTGAGTTTAAGGTAACTACTAGCCCGTCTATGGATATCTTGGTCTCTTCAAACTTGGAGCGTTTGATTTTCCACCTTTTGGGAAATGATGCTAAAAAGACCGCTGAACTTATGAATGCCTTGAACACTCAAGGTCAGTATGAATTGACAGACTTTGATGCAGAGATTTTGGACCTCTTTGCAGCAGAATATGCGACAGAAGCAGAAACAGCTGCAGAAATCAAGCGTGTTTACGAATCAGATTCTTATATTGAGGATCCTCATACAGCGGTTGCCTCAGCTGTTTATAAAAAATACCAAGCAGCGACAGGTGATGCGACTAAGACTGTGATTGCTTCAACAGCTAGTCCATACAAATTCCCAGTCGTTGCAGTAGAAGCTGTGACTGGACAATCAGGTCTTAGTGACTTTGAGGCCTTGGCTCAATTACATGAAATCTCAGGAGTAGCAGTGCCACCAGCAGTTGATGGTCTCGAAACAGCTCCGGTTCGTCACAAGACAATTGTTGCAGCAGCAGATATGCAGGCTGCAGTAGAATCTTATCTAGGACTTTAAAAGAGAGGAAGTAAACTCGGTTGGGCAACTAACTGAGTTTCTTTTCATCAGGAGGAAGGATTGTTTAAGAAATATAAAGATATTCTCAACATAGCCCTGCCAGCCATGGGTGAAAATTTCTTGCAGATGCTTATGGGGATGGTGGATAGTTATCTAGTGGCCCATCTAGGTTTGATAGCCATTTCGGGTGTGTCTGTAGCTGGAAACATAATCACCATTTATCAGGCTATTTTTATTGCCTTGGGAGCAGCAATTTCTAGCGTTATATCAAAAAGTTTGGGACAGAAAGATCAGTCTAGACTAGCCTACCATGTGACAGAAGCTCTCAAGATAACCTTGCTATTGAGTTTAATTTTAGGTGGCTTATCCATCTTTGCAGGTCAAGAGATGATTGGTCTTTTGGGTACTGAACAGGCTGTGGCTGAAAGTGGTGGCTTATACCTATCTTTAGTTGGTGGGACAATCGTTCTCCTGGGCTTGATGACTAGTCTAGGAGCCTTGATTCGCGCTACCCACAATCCTCGACTTCCGCTTTATGTTAGTTTTTTATCCAATGCTTTAAATATTGTTTTTTCAAGTGTCGCCATTTTTATCCTTGATATGGGGATAGCTGGTGTAGCTTGGGGGACTATTTTGTCTCGTTTGGTCGGGGTTGTAATTTTGTGGTCACAATTAAAACTTCCATATATGAGACCGACCTTTGGGCTGGATAAAGACCTGCTGACCTTGGCTCTACCTGCAGCAGGAGAACGTCTCATGATGAGGGCTGGTGATGTAGTCATAATTGCCTTGGTTGTTTCCTTTGGGACGGAGGCAGTCGCGGGAAATGCTATCGGTGAAGTTTTGACTCAGTTCAACTATATACCTGCCTTCGGTGTTGCGACAGCAACAGTCATGCAGGTGGCTCGAGCAGTAGGGGAGAATGATTGGGCAAGGGTGGACAGACTAAGTAAACAAACTTTTTGGTTGTCTTTCTTTCTTATGTTGCCTTTAACACTTAGTATCTATGCTCTCGGGACACCACTAAGCTATCTCTACACCAGCGATCCTGTGGCTATCAAAGCCAGTGTTTTAGTGACTCTTTTTTCACTTTTAGGGACTCCTATGACAACGGGAACGGTCATTTATACAGCTGTCTGGCAAGGTTTGGGAAATGCCCGACTTCCCTTTTATGCGACAAGTATTGGAATGTGGTGCATCCGAATTGGGACTGGATACCTGATGGGAATTGTTCTTGGATGGGGTTTGCCTGGTATCTGGGCAGGAACGCTTTTGGATAATGGTTTCCGTTGGATTTTCCTACGCTATCGTTACAAATCTTATATGACATTGAAAGGATAAAAAATGCAAGAAACGGCTTTTATTTGGGATTTAGACGGGACCTTATTGAACTCCTATGAAGCTATTTTGTCAGGGATTGAGGAGACCTATGCACAGTTTTCCATTTCTTTTGACAAGGAAAAAGTTCGAGCTTTTATCTTGAAATATTCTGTCCAGGATTTATTGGAGCAAGTGGCAAAAGAGCGAGGACTAGATGTAGGGCTCCTCAATCAAGTTCGTGCTCAGAGCTTGGCTGAAAAAAATGCCCAAGTCGTCTTGATGCCAGGTGCACGTGAGGTTCTAGCTTGGGCAGATCAGCAAGGAATTCAGCAATTTGTCTATACTCATAAAGGAGACAATGCCTTTACCATTTTACGTGATCTAGGATTGGATTCTTATTTTACAGAAATTTTGACAAGCCAGAGCGGTTTTGCTCGTAAACCAAGTCCAGAAGCAGCTACCTACCTCATCGATAAATACCACTTGGATCCAGAACAGACCTATTATATAGGAGATAGAACTTTGGATATCGATTTTGCTCAAAACAGTGGCATCCAGAGTATCAATTTCCTTGCCTCTCCCGCAGCTTGTAATCAACAGATAGAGCATTTAGAAGATATTAGCTCGCTTTCTTTCTAGAGTTTTTTAGGAAGAATGTGTCAGCTTGATGACAAGAAACTAACAAACTATTTCAAGTAATTTGATTTGTTACAACGAATGTACAGTTCTGTTAAATAGCCCCCAAAGGGCTTTTTTTCTTTTTCCTTTGTGTTATGATAGAAAGGTACTACATTTGAAAAGGAGTTTGAATAGTATGAAGAAACGAATTATTTTAGCATCAACAGTAGCTCTATCACTTGCCCCTACCTTGGCAACTCAAGCAGAGGAAATTGTATGGTCACCACGTAGTGTTGAGCAAATTCAAAACGATGTTGCTAAAAGCGAAAATAAAACAAGTTATACCATTAAGTATGGAGATACCCTAAGCACAATCGCAGAGGCTTTGGGAATTGACTTAAATGTCCTTGCAAACTTGAACAAAATCACGAATATTGATTTGATTTTCCCAGAAACTGTACTGACTACAATTGTTAACGAAAATGAAGAAGTAACAGAGGTTGAGGTTTATACACCTCAAGAAGTAGGTTCTGATGTAGCAAGTGCAACAGCAGATTTAACAACGAATCAAGTAACGGTAGATGAGCAAACTGTTCAAGTCGAAGATTTGACACAACCAGTTGAAGAAACAGAAGTTGTAACAGAAACAACAGAAACAACCGAAGTCACTACTGAAGCTACAACTGAAGCTGTAGCAGAAACAACAGTATCTTCAGAAGCAATAACAGAGGCAGTAACAGAAGCACCTGCCACTGAGGAAACAACTACAACGACAGCTGAGCCAACAACAGAAGCAACAACTGAAGCTGTAACAGCAGCGCCTGTAGTGGAAGAAACAACGACTACAACTACTGAAACAACAACACAAGCCACTACTGAAGCAACAACAGAAGCACAGTCAGCACCAGAAACTTACCAAGCTGAACCAAGCCAAGGAGCATCAACAACTTATGCAGCACCAGCGGCACCTGATTATGCAAGTATTGCAGCTTCAAAATCAGAAAATGCAGGTCTTCAACCACAAACAGCTGCCTTTAAAGAAGAAGTAGCAAACTTGTTCGGAATCACATCATTTAGTGGCTATCGTCCAGGAGATAGCGGAGACCACGGAAAAGGTCTTGCTATTGACTTCATGGTTCCAGTAAGTTCAGCACTCGGTGATCAAATTGCAGATTACGCCATCCAAAATATGGCTAGCCGTGGCATTAGCTACATCATCTGGAAACAACGTTTCTACGCACCGTACGATAGCAAATACGGACCAGCCTACACTTGGAATCCAATGCCAGATCGTGGTAGCGTCACAGAAAACCACTATGACCACGTTCACGTATCTATGAACTAAGAATAATGAGAAGTTGGGAACTGATTCAGTTTCCACTTCTTTTTTGTAAAAATAGTATTTATAAGTGAAATAAAATCTAAAACATGATAAAATGTAAGCGGATACAAAATAATACTAGGGCATTAAAATCAGAGAGAAAGGATGATAAAGATGACAAACCGATTAAAAACTCCATTTGAGAAAACAAGAGATGATTTTGAACAGGAATTTTGCGGAGAAATTGTTGAGCTCTTGATTTTTACCTTCCAAAATGTAAGTGGAGCAATCTCCTTAAAAGATGGATGCAAGGTACTGTCAGTAAATTTTAAAGCTAGTGTCAATGTCGCAACCCAGGAATTCTCTGAACTTGAAGGACGTTTGGAATGGCTCCTGACTAAGGAAGAATTTGAAGAAAAGCATTGGGGTTTTAGCTTTGAGCCCTACAAAGTTCACCGTATCAAATGTCAAAAACGTCCCTTCATGGAGTTAGAGCCTTATATGTCAGAAGTTGCTAACAACTGCTACCATTTGCTGGAATACCTAGATGACCAATCCTCAGACTCTAGGTTAGAGACCTTGATTGAAACCTATCAAAAACCGGTCATCATTCAAGACGATATTGGCGAATTCACCTTAAACAGAGCTTATTCTTGGTTTGAAGGATTTATCACTTACGAGGGTGGTAAGATTCATGCTTTCTTTGCTGCGAGTGCAGATGAAAGTCTCCCTCCAAGTTCTTTTGATGATTTAAAGAAATTTATGGGAACTTTCCAAGTTCAAGATACTCGGATTAAAGACTATATTGTCAAAGAACTGTGGGAAACAGCTCAAGACTGGATAGATTCAGATGAAAATGATGTGGAGTTAACAGAAGAGTATTTTACCAACTCACTTTCCTTGAGTGAACTATCGATCAACGAAGACGGGGAATTGACTCTCTACTATGATGATAGCGAGGAAATTTTTGCAGGCCATGCCATTGAAGTCGTCATTGATAAAGAGGGAGAAATCCTTCGAGCAGATTTGGTAGGTTAGTGCTAGATTTTATTTAGAATATAAAAAACATAGCCTTTTGGGATTGAAACCAAGAGGCTATTTTTTCGGAGTGAGCAAAATAGTTGCGTTTTTTAACCTGCTTGTATTATACTTGATAAGTCAATAGTTGACAAATCAAATTTTAACAAAGGAATAGAAATGTCAGAAATCAATGAATTACTGTACCAGCTCCATTTGGTAGATCAGACGATTACTCAACTTTTTGAGAAACAATTGGGAATTAGTTTGACCCGCTATCAAATTCTGCAGTTTTTATTGCAAAAGTCACCCTGTAACCAAACTGCCGTTCAAGAAAAGTTACAGATTGACCAGGCAGCCTTGACCCGCCATTTTAAGGTTTTAGAGTCAGAGGGTTATGTCAGTCGTAAGCGTAATCCAATCAATCAGCGAGAAGTCCTAGTTGAATTAACCCAAGAAGCCAAGAATCAACTCTTGGTCAATCCGCCTAAATATCATTTGAATGTGAAGGAACAGATGGAGAGCATCTTATCGCCTGGTGAGCAGAAAGAACTGACAACCTTACTGACAAAACTAGTATCAGGTCTAGAAAAAATAGAATTTTAAGGAGAAAACGATGTCACTCATTACTACTATTTTAGCAACACTTGTTGCCTTGGAACATTTTTATATTTTTTATTTGGAGAGTATCGCAACCCAATCAGATGCAACCAGCCAAGTCTTTAATATGGAAAAGGAAGAGTTGACTCGACCTTCTGTCACCTCACTGTTTAAAAATCAAGGTATTTATAATGCTTTGATTGGGGTGTTTCTTATCTATGGGATTTATTTCTCGCATAGCTTAGAAATCGTAACAATCTTTGTTTTATTTGTCATAGGAGCAGCGACTTATGGTGCTTTGACAGCAGATAAAAAAATCATTCTAAAGCAAGGTGGTCCAGCGATCATAACTCTTTTGAGTATCCTCTTATTAAAATAAAAACAACCAGCACTTTCTATGAAGGTGCTGGTTTTTAATAACTGCTGTTAAACTTTTCTGCGTTTGATTTCCAGTAGCCTTTGATAGAAGAAGATTTGGCTACTATAGATATAAGGGAAGATAGAGATACTTGCGATTCCAAAGCTAATCCAGATAAGGATATACCAAGGAAGTAGCTGTAAATCAAGGACAAAGCGTTGGAATTTATAGCCTTTCATGAGAAAGCGGCTGGTATGTAGCACGCGGCTCGGTTTGGCAATTCCGATTGCAAGGGTGTCACATAAAAGTAGTTCAACTTGGGAATAGGCATAGTATTGTGGAAGATAGAGAATGGTTCCCAAAATCATTACAAGGACACTACCAAAGAAGTAGAGTGCGAAAGTAAGCAGGAAGTGTTCGATATCTGGATTGGTCACGTCGACAGATGGAAACTCGGGATGAAGTTCCACAAATTTACGAGCCATTGCACTGCTATAAAAAAGCAAGTAAACTCCAAAAAGATTAGGAATGCTCCATAAAAAGAGATAGAAACGCTTGAGCAATAGAGTTAGAAATGTCTGGGTAAAGAAGCGGTTGTCAAGCAAGGACAGGCTATCTTTAAAGGAAAGCTCTATATCAGAAATTCTGTAAAGATTAATGGTAGTAAAGAGAGCACCAGCTAGGATAATGGAGCTTGTAAATCCAACGGCAATCGGAAAGAGAGCAGATTGGATTGTGATCCCTAGAAAACTCAAGAAGGACTGTTCAAGAATGCCCTCGTCGAGAAGGGATAAAGGTCTGATGAAGCTCGATAGAATCAAGAGAATACTTGGCAATAAAAAGACAAGCAGCAGACGTGGGTGTTCAGCTTGAAATTGTCTAGCCTGCTGGCGAACTTCTTTTAAATTAATTTTTGGGTACTTCATTCTTTCATTATACCATAGTTCGTGACAGTTCCTGTTTTTTTTGATAGAATCATACAGTATGCCCTTGGGCACAAAGTAAGAACTGGGACTGTCTTTCCCAGCTTCGGAGGTAAAAAATGTCAGATTCACCAATCAAATATCGATTGATTAAGAAAGAAAAACATACAGGAGCTCGTTTGGGTGAGATTATCACACCACATGGTACCTTCCCGACACCCATGTTTATGCCAGTAGGGACTCAAGCAACAGTTAAGACTCAGTCTCCTGAAGAATTGAAAGAGATGGGGTCGGGAATAATCCTGTCCAACACTTATCACTTGTGGCTTCGACCAGGTGACGAACTCATTGCCCGTGCTGGGGGGCTGCATAAGTTCATGAACTGGGATCAACCAATCTTAACAGATAGTGGTGGTTTCCAAGTGTATTCTCTAGCAGATAGCCGTAATATTACAGAAGAAGGTGTTACCTTCAAGAATCACCTCAATGGTTCTAAGATGTTCTTGTCACCAGAAAAGGCCATCTCTATCCAAAATAATTTAGGTTCAGACATCATGATGTCCTTTGATGAGTGCCCTCAATTTTATCAACCCTATGATTATGTAAAAAAATCAATCGAACGTACCAGTCGTTGGGCTGAACGTGGCTTGAAAGCTCACCGTCGTCCACATGACCAAGGTTTATTTGGGATTGTACAAGGGGCAGGATTTGAAGACCTTCGTCGTCAGTCAGCTCAAGACCTTGTCAGCATGGACTTCCCAGGCTACTCTATTGGTGGACTAGCCGTTGGAGAAACCCATGAGGAGATGAATGCAGTTTTGGACTTTACGACCCAACTGCTTCCTGAAAATAAACCTCGTTACTTGATGGGAGTAGGAGCGCCAGATAGCTTGATTGATGGTGTTATTCGTGGTGTTGATATGTTTGACTGTGTCTTACCGACTCGTATCGCTCGTAATGGTACTTGTATGACTAGCCAAGGACGTTTGGTTGTCAAGAATGCCCAGTTTGCTGAGGACTTCACACCACTTGATCCAGAGTGTGATTGCTACACATGTAAGAACTACACCCGTGCCTATCTTCGTCACTTGCTTAAGGCAGATGAAACCTTTGGTATTCGCTTGACAAGTTACCATAATCTCTATTTCTTGCTTAATCTCATGAAACAGGTTCGTCAGGCTATCATGGATGATAATCTTTTGGAATTCCGTGAGCATTTTGTTGAAAAATATGGCTATAACAAGTCTGGACGTAATTTCTAAATTTAACTTAATGTCAGCTAAAAATCCTAAGTTTTATCTTAGGATTTTTCTGTTTTTTTTGATAGAATAAAGGTATTATGGATTGAAAATTAGATGGCTTTTTTGCCAATCTAATGAATGGAGAATAAACTCGTATGCGTATTAAATGGTTTTCCTTAATTAGGATTACAGGTTTGCTTTTGGTACTCTTGTACCATTTCTTTCAGACGCTTTTCCCAGGAGGTTTCTTTGGGGTTGACGTCTTCTTCACATTTTCAGGTTTTTTAATTACTTCACTATTATTAGAAGAATTTGGACAAAAAGGTAAGATTGATGTCCTAGGATTTTTTAGACGACGCTTCTATCGAATTTTTCCGCCGGTTGTTTTGATGGTCCTCGTCGTTATGCCTTTCACGTTCTTGGTTCGTCAGGATTATGTGGCAGGAATCGGTGGTCAAATTGCCGGCGTTCTTGGATTTATGACTAACTTCTATGAAATGTTGACAGGAGGAAGTTATGAATCTCAGTTTATCCCTCACCTCTTTGTTCACAACTGGAGCTTAGCTGTTGAAGTTCATTACTATATCTTGTGGGGCTTAGCAGTCTGGTTCTTGTCCAAACGAGCAAAAACAAGTGGACAACTACGAGGAATGATTTTCCTGCTTTCCTCAGCAACCTTTATGATTAGCTTCCTTTCTATGTTTATTGGTAGCTTTATCGTTAGTTCCTACTCAACACTCTACTTCTCAACTTTGACTCATGTATTTCCGTTCTTCTTAGGTAGTGTGCTTGCTACCGTAATTGGGGTTCGTCATGCAACGCCACTTCTTAAACGTTTGAATAGAAGCTTGGATTTGAAGCAGACTTTGCTAGTCTTTGGGTCTGGTCTAGGAGTCTTGCTCTTATTGACTTTCTTTGTGAAATTCACTTATCTCTTTGCCTATTTACTTGGCTTCTTGTTAGCAAGTTTAGCTACACTTCTGATGATTGTTGCAGCACGACTTTTGCATGAGAAAACTCCGACAATCGAAGAACCAAAGATTATCGGTTTTTTAGCAGACACTAGCTATGCCGTCTATCTTTTCCACTGGCCGTTTTATATTATTTTCTCTCAATTGGTGGGAAATATACTAGCAGTGATTCTAACGATTATCTTCACTTATCTTTTCGCAACCCTTTCTTTCTATGTGATTGAACCTTTGATTGCAGGGAAGTCCAGCAAACTCTTGCGAATGGCAGAAGAAATTCCTCACATCAAGCCAATCTTTGCTGGTAGTGTTGGAGTTCTTAGTTTGATTACCTTGGTCGTGATACTGATAGCTCCACAAGTAGGTGCTTTTGAAACGGATTTGATGGTTACTGGTCTCAATCAAGCCCAAACTAATATTACTCGAACAAAAACTATGGCCGATCAAGCAGAAGCAAGTCGTTACAATATAGCTGACGGTGTATCCATCATCGGAGATTCTGTCACCTTGCGTGCTTCAGATGGACTGAAAGAAATCTTACCAGATGCTCAGATTGATGGTCAAGTCAGTCGAAATACCAAACAAGCAAATGCATTGATGCTGAATTACAGTCAGAATAAAGCCTTGCCTAAAATTGTAGTCATCGCGACTGGTGTTAATAATCCTGAAGATTATAAGGCTGATTTGGATCTACTGATAACAAATCTACCTAAGGGACATCAGCTTGTCCTTGTAACTCCATACGAGGGTGATACAACGCAGGAAACGCAACCTTACGTAGAACAGTATGCAAGCTATGCGCGTGAATTGGCACAAAAGTATCCATATATTGCACTTGCAGATTGGAACCAAGTAGCCAAAGATCATCCAGATATTTGGAAAGGGACAGACCGAGTTCACTTCGGTAGTGATACCACTAAGCAGGATGAAGGCGCTAAACTTTATGCAGAAACTATTAATAATGCCGTTAAAGCTCTGGCAGACAAACCTGTCAAATCAAAATAATCAATAAAAAGTAGAGATAGAATCTCTACTTTTTTGCTTTAAACAGGATTGAGAAAAACTTGCCAAATTGTCAGAATTATGAGAAAATAAGAGCAGTCAAAAAATGGAGGGAATGCAATGAGAGAAGACATCAAGATTAATGACCGCGCTCTAACCTTGGAAGACCAAATCATTGAAGTACTCGAAAAAGTATATGATACAGATGTAGAACTAGATGTATACAATCTTGGATTGATTTATGAGATTCATTTAGATGAGGCTGGACTTTGTACGATTGTCATGACCTTCACCGATACTGCTTGTGACTGTGCAGAAAGTCTGCCGATTGAGATTGTGGCAGGTTTAAAACAAATTGATGGGATTGAGGATGTCAAGGTTGAGGTGACCTGGTCTCCTGCCTGGAAGATCACACGTATTAGTCGTTATGGGCGTATAGCTCTAGGACTTCCTCCACGATAGTTGTTCCTATTTTGAAAAACACAAAAAAAGCAAGTCTACAGTGACTTGCTTTTAATTTGCTTATTTTTTACCAGATTGTTCCATATTCCAGAAATCTGTAACGGCTCCACGAGATGCAGAAGATACGGTATGGGCATACTTACCAAGGACACCACGGCTATAGAGTGGTGGCAAGGTTGTTTCTGCCTTACGTTTCTCGAGCTCTTCTTCGGAAACGGCCATGGAAATTTCTTTTGTATCTTGATCGACAGTGACGATATCTCCTGTACGAAGGTAAGCAATTGGTCCGCCATCCTGAGCTTCAGGAGCGATATGTCCAACAACCAATCCATAAGTACCACCAGAGAAGCGTCCGTCTGTCAAGAGGGCAACCTTGTCTCCTTGGCCTTTACCAACAATCATTGATGAAAGTGAGAGCATCTCAGGCATACCAGGACCACCCTTAGGTCCAACGAAACGAACAACGACTACGTCGCCATCAACGATTTCATCTGACAAGACAGCTTGGATAGCATCTTCTTCAGAGTCAAAGACCTTAGCTGGACCAACGTGACGACGAACCTTAACACCTGACACCTTGGCAACTGCACCGTCAGGGGCAAGATTCCCGTTCAAGATGATAAGCGGACCGTCCGCACGTTTAGGATTTTCAAGTGGCATGATGACTTTTTGACCTGGAGTAAGATCTGCAAAGTTAGCTAAGTTTTCAGCGACAGTCTTACCAGTACATGTGATACGGTCTCCGTGAAGGAATCCATTTGCCAACAAGTACTTCATAACCGCAGGCACACCACCGACTTCGTAGAGGTCTTGGAAGACATACTGACCAGAAGGTTTCAGGTCGGCCAAGTGAGGCACACGCTCTTGGATGGTATTGAAGTCCTCAAGTGACAAGTCAACATTAGCCGCATGGGCAATGGCGAGCAAGTGAAGAGTGGCGTTAGTAGAACCACCGAGAGCCATAGTAACAGTAATAGCATCTTCAAAGGCTTCACGAGTCAAGATATCAGACGGTTTGATACCGAGTTCAAGCATTTTGACAACGGCGCGTCCAGCTGCTTCGATATCTTCTTTCTTATCAGCAGATTCAGCTGGGTGAGAAGAAGAGCCAGGCAAGCTCATACCCAAAACTTCGATAGCAGTAGCCATGGTGTTAGCAGTATACATACCACCGCAACCACCAGGGCCAGGGCAGGCGTTACACTCGAGGCGTTTGACGTCTTCAGCCGTCATATCACCGTGGTTCCATTTTCCGATTCCTTCAAATACAGAAACCAAGTCGATGTCTTTGCCATCTAGTTTTCCAGGGGCGATAGTACCACCGTAGGCGAAAATAGCTGGGATATTCATATTGGCAATGGCAATCATAGAACCAGGCATGTTCTTATCACAGCCACCGATAGCTACAAAGGCATCTACGTTGTGACCACCCATAGCAGCCTCGATAGAGTCCGCAATAATATCACGAGATGTCAAAGAGAAGCGCATACCAGGCGTTCCCATAGCAATCCCATCAGCTACCGTAATGGTTCCAAATTGAACCGGCCAAGCACCAGCAGATTTGACACCTTCTTTTGCAAGCTTACCAAAGTCATGCAAGTGAATATTACACGGTGTGTTTTCTGCCCAGGTTGAAATGACCCCTACAATCGGTGTTTCAAAGTCTTTATCTGTCATACCAGTCGCACGCATCATAGCACGGTTTGGTGATTTTACCATACTGTCATAAATGCTGCTTCGGTGACGTTTATCTAATTCTGTCATTCAAGTCCCTCCCATTTCAGTTTGTTCCATTATAGCACAATTTTCATATGAATAACAGAAGAAAATTTTTAAATTTTCAGACAATTCAACAGTGTACGATAAAAAAATACAACTTTTTTTGTCAAGTAACTTTACTTTACAAAAAAGTTTTGATATACTATTAAAGTTGATGAAAATCAAACCTAACTGAATTATATCTTAAAAGGAGAAAAACGAAATGGCAGTACCTGCACGTCGCACATCAAAAGCGAAGAAAAACAAACGTCGTACGCACTACAAAGTAACAGCTCCATCTGTAAACTTTGACGAAACTACTGGAGATTACTCACGTTCTCACCGCGTATCACTTAAAGGATACTACAAAGGACGTAAGATCGCTAAAGCTGCATCAGCTGAATAATAGAAGGGAGATACCATGCGCGTAAATATTACACTTGAACACAAAGAATCTGGTGAACGCTTGTACCTTACTTCTAAAAACAAACGTAACACTCCAGACCGTCTTCAATTGAAAAAATACTCACCAAAACTTCGCAAACACGTTGTGTTTACAGAAGTTAAATAAGGTTTCAGTACATTTCAGTACATACTGAAAAACATTGATTTCATGCGATTTTTAAAATATTGAATTTCATTACAAATCATTTGAAATCAGTTCTATGGCAACCTTTTTGGCAACCTTTTTTGAAATAAAAAAGAAAGTCAACAATCGAAGAATGTAAAGTCCTAAGAATTTTCTAGGACTTTTTTCATTCCTAAAAATTGTTGGAATAGCGCAGTCTTTTCAATAAATTTTAGGAATCCAAAAAAATCTTCCTACAATAAGTAAGAAGATTTTTTATTTTTACTTTCTTAAGTTCTTTTTGGTATACCCTAATCCTAAACCTGCTAGTAACCCCAAGCCTAATAATCCTAGCATCGACCCCGTAGTTCCTGTATTTGGAAGTTGTTTCTTAGGTTCTGCTTTTGCATTTGTAGCTTGTGCAGGAGCTTGATATGTTTTATCGTCTTTAGTTCCTACTGTCGCAACTACTGCTTTATCCTTAGCCTTAGCATCCACAACATCAACAACTTTACCAGTTGCGTCAAGGACAGGTTTTACCTCTCCGCCTGCTTTACGGATTGCATCTTCTTTATCTTTTAAGGCTTGCAAGCGTTGTTGTTCAGCAAGGTATGCGTCATGGTCGGCTTTGAGTTGCTTAAAGTTCTCATACCCACGAGCCTTAGCTTCAGCGATACCCTCTAGGCGAGCCAACTCGTCCTTAGCAGTTTTCAACTCAGCACTGAGTACACCAAGCTTAGATTTGACACCAGTAAGCTCTGTTTCCAAAGCCTTAAGAACTTTATCACGCTCAGTAAGGGAAAGAGCAAGGACTTCATAAGTATCGCTAGCATCTTTAGATGCTTCACGTTTACGAGCAAGGTCTTGACTAGCTGACTTACGAGCCAAGACTGCTACATCATGAGCCTTAGTAAGGACTTCCAATTCACCCTTAGCAGTGGCAAGAGTCTTGTCTGCATCTGATTGTTCAGCTTTAGCGTTAGCAAGAGCTGTTTTAGCTTCAGCAAGAGCCTTAGCTTTGTCAGTAGCGTTTGATTTAGCTAGAGCAAGTACCTCTTTAGCAGTTTGCCAAGCTTTAGAGTCCTGTGCTAGCGTATCTTTAGCTTCAGCAAGAGCCTTTTCAAGAGCTGGAATGTCAACCTTGTTCATTCTGATGTCAGATAGGTGGTTACGAGCAGAAAATAGTTCGTAATCAGCGTCATTGTATTTAGTCTTAGCAAGATATACTTCATTTTTTGCGTCTTCAAGCTCTTTGCTAGCGTTGATGTAGTTTGTTTCAGCATCTTTAACTGCTTTTTCGTCTACCTTCTTAGTAGTTGCAGTAGTTGATTGAGGAGTTGACAAAGTGAATGATGCTTCATACCCCTTGTTAAGTTGGCTGACCATAGCACCTAAACCTACTCCAAGGTTTGTTTTATCTTCATCTTTCAAACCAAGAAGAGAAAGTGCGCCACTGAAACGGTCTGAACTACCAGTGTTAGACTCACCACCCATCAAGGTGTTTACAATTCCAGTGTACAAGACTTGCTTAATGCGAGCCATAGTTGTAAGGTTCTCATTCAAGTCAAGGAAATGAGGAATACTTGATGTACGGATTGCTAGGGCAGATCCAGTTACATTAGTTGACTCTTTAGCCATGTTCAGTTTGTCATTCAATGTAAGGTCTTGAGTATTCAAAGGATTGTACTCACCACCAGTACCTGTAGTGTAACCGTTAGCGTTGTTGTTAAAGGCTTCAGCCAATTGGAGAGAAGTATCACCTACTGTAACAGGTTTAGTACCTACTTTAGAACGCAACTCATTGATAATTGAGGCTGCATAAATAGACAACTTAACTTGTTGGTCTTTTGTTAGGTGTTGGAAGTCAACAATTTCAGTGTCATCTGTGTCTTCTGCACCATAAGCAATAGCTTTACCTTTTTCAGAACGAGTACCCGTTGAATTAAAGTCACTCAATGAGTCAGCAGATTCACCAGATTTAGGGTCAGTGTAAGGAACTTCATATACTGCAGTATCTACTGCATCTGTAGTACCTGTACCGTTGGCAAGAGCCTTGATTGCGTCGATATACCCCTGTGAAAGAGCTGGAGCATAGGTTGCTTTAGGAACATCGTACATTGTTTCAGAAGTTGTAGTAGTTTCAGTAATACCCTGTTTGGCTACGTCAAGAGCTGATTTAGCTTTATTAACTGCATCTTCTTTTGCAGTTTGGTTAGCTTTAGCATTGGCAAGGGCTGTGGTAGCTTGAGAGAGCTTAGATTCTGCAGAATCTACTTTCTTCTGAGTGTCTTTCATAGCCTGTTCTTTGTCTGCGATAGCTTTTTTGCCTTCGTCAAGTTTCTTCTGAGCCTTTTCTACTGCTCTCTCATCAACAGCAACTTTTGTAGAAAGGGTGTACTCATTCTTTTCAAGTTCATGAGTATCAGTAGTAGTTGAAAGAGAATCTACTTTCTTCTGAGCATTAGCTACCTTATTAGCCGTAGCAGTGGCAGTTTTTTCAGCATTAGATACTACCTTAGTTTTGTCAGCAACCTTTTCAGCAGTAGCCGAAACAGACTTATCAGCATCAGCTACAGTCTTCTCAGCATTAGCAAGCTCGTTGGCTTTCTTGTCAGCGTCTGCCTTAGCCTCAGCTACCTTTTCAGGTGTAACAGACTTAGCTTCTTCTACTTTCTTAGTAGTGTCAGCGATAGTCTTTTCAGCAGTGGCGATGTTTGCTTCAGTAGATGCAACAACTTCTTTTTGCTTAGCTACATCCTGACTAGCCTTATCCGATTCAGCCTTAGCCTTGTCAACATCAGCTTGAGTAGGAACTTTAGGAACAACCTCGTCCTTAGCAACTACCCTAGTTGCTGGCTCATTAACGGCTACCTCAGTCTCACTAGCAGATACACTAGTAGATACCCCTAGAGCCGAGATTGCAAGCGTTGAAATAACTGCACCAGTACGCAATTTCTTGATGGTTCCGTGACCTGTTGTGCTTGATTCTAGCATGTAAACTCCTTTATGTCTTAAAAGACTGTTTTATGAATAATATTATACCACATTTTACAGTCTTTTAAACATTATCATTGCAAAAATTTCAGTCTTTTGATAACGATTTATTCAATGAGATAAACTTGTATGATAGTTATGAGGTACTATCATGACTGAAAAAATAAATTTAAGAGAATTTGTTGCAAAACAAATCAGACTTCTAAGACTGAAAAGCGGAATGACACAAGAATATCTAGCAGAAAAGGCTGATCTGGGATTCAACTATATCTATAGATTAGAGAATAAACAGTTAAACGTTAAGCTTGAGACTATTGAAAAAATCATACAAGCGCTTGAAGTTGATATGAATACTTTTTTTAATATTGAAAATCAAAATCAAAGCGGAGAATTTTCACAACTCATTGAAGATATTAGAAACCTACCAACAGAAAAAAGAGAACCTACTATAAAAGCTCTCCGAGATATATTAAAACAAATAAATTAAGCCAAGTGTTTTTGAACTTGGCTTTTTTATATTCTATTTCAAGTAGTTATCAAATCCATTTCGCTCTCGTACGTCTTTGATAAAGCTCTCTATATTATCCCAATCCTCGTACTCATCAGCAATCCTAAATGTGTCAAGACGATTAGCTACTTGAGAAAATATTTCGATGTTTTCTTCAGATTCAAATATCTTTTCAACAAGAGGAAGATATTCAATAGCTTTCGAGATAGTATCTAATTTGCTAGTAATTTCAAATAGATTATCTTGTTCAGAGATACTCTTATAAAAGTGATCAATCCATACAATTAGAGCGTAGTCATTAATTTTAGTTTTCTTATTTGGGAACTCTACACTTTTTAAGCTTGATATTATGGAGTTTTTTAATGATTCCGCTCGTTTATCATCTGATAATACAGCTTTTGCCTTATTTTTTAAATCAAGTTTTTCTAATTTATTAGTAATTATATTAGATACTTCTGTAATAATATCTTCATCTTCCTTCCCTATTGCATCTACAATAGTCTCTGCAAATCTTTCTAATGCAGTAGATTTTTCGTTTATATTATCTTTGTCAAAGGAAGGAAAAATAGCTAAATAATTATTTTTAGAAACTACCTTACCAGACAACAAATTTTCTGCTGTCTGGTCGCTCATGTGAAAATTTTCTCTTAAATAAGCAATTTTAGCTTCATAATCTCCACTAATCCCTTGTTCTTTTTTGAACTCTTTAAATTCTTCCATATTGTGCATCAAATTAACTGTAACTGCAACAAGCATGCGTTCTTCTTTTTTTTCTTCCATAGTAAACATCCTTTACACAAAAAAGTTTATGTATCAGTTTAGCATTAATACGTTTGAAACGTCAAGATATTAATGGGTTTTATAAAAATTTAGGGTAAAACGCTTTCAATAAAAATCTTACAAAAATTTATTTTTTTTTTGAACCAAATAATCTCGATAGATAATAAATTATATTCCACTGAAAGTGCTATGTAGCAAGCTTTAAACAATGGTTTGAACAAACAAAAAAATCTCAAAAAAACCAAGAAAAATTATTACGTATATTTTAAGTGAATTTAGGTAAAATCTTGTCAGTTTTTATGGGAGAATTAAGATGTGAGGTAGCTATCACACAATACATATCTTCAATAAATTTGAAAAGCCGTGAATTTTTTGATGTATTTAATAAAACGGTTAGAAAAGAGGTAGCCTATGGAAGCTACACAAACAACAATGCAAGGTCGTTTAATCGGTGCATCAGAAGTAAAAGATTTTTCTTCTGGTCTTAGCACTGGTCAAACTCAATTAACCATCGGTGTACGAACTCCAGACGGCAGATTCAATCAAACAAATATCAAGGTTGATATGGTTAATGTATCTGATTTTACAACTTTATTTGACGAAAAAGTAGAAATTGTTCTTGAGGGTGTTTCTATCAATGCTTATAACAGTGGAAATCGTGCTGCGCTATCAGTAAAAGCTAAGTCTGCTTTTATTGAGCTTGTTTAAATTATTAGGGGAGGTCTTCCTCCCTCTCATTTATTGGAGGTTTAATTTATGTTTATTTTAAATAGTTTACATGAAACGATTGATTTAAATTTATCATCATACCTTGATAGAAGTAAAAAACCTATCCTTTTCGATAATCACCCTATAAATCTTCCTAGGGGTAATTTCTACAGCGGTCGTATCAGATTCTGGGTAACCGAGGATTTTTCCATAGATATAGCAGACTTTGTAGTTAATCAGGTTTATAAACATATCAAGGAAATACTTGAATTTTCTTATGATATTCATGATTCTTACGTAGATTTTAATTATCGAATGAGGGATCCTGAAAGCAAGGAGGAAAATTAATGATTATTCTGTACTCCATTTCACTACTATTTATCCTATTGTTAGGGATTATGGCTCTTGTCATTTGGGGAATATATCAATTTGATAAAATATTCCTAAACCAACTTTTCTTTAACTACTTAAACAATAAATATTCTCTTCCTAGAGAGTGGTCTAAGATAGGTAGTATCCAACAGAATATTTATTCTCTGTTACCTACGCTAGAACATTTAAAGGTTAAAGAGCAAGTTAAACTTTCTGATAGTGGTGAATATCTAATAATTCAACTCGGTTCCAATATTTCATCAGAACAACAGCGTGAGATTGAGAATATAGCAAAAGGAATTATTGCAAACCACGAAGTTTCTTATACTATTGATTACAGTCAAGTTGAGTTAGTAAACGGAGGGTGGTTTATTTTCTTAAAATTAGAAACTATTGAGGACGCTACCTTTAATCAGAATGCTAGAGCAACAGAACCTAAAATTCAGGAGGAATTTGACCTTGATGAAATCATTGAGCTCTAAAAATCCATTTCTAAAAGCTGGGGGCGGAACGCCAGATATAGATTTCATCCATCTTTTGTTGCTGGGGAGTAGTGGTGTTGGAAAATCTACGGCTGTGTTCGCTATCATCAATTATCTATACAATCAAAATCCTGCAAGTGAATTTATTATCTCTGAGATGAAGCAGTCTGATTATTTATTTGCAGAACATTTACCCAATGTGTATTTAGGTGACAGAGCTATTTTAGCTATAGATGTAGCTTTTAATGAGATTGAGTTAAGAAAAAAGAATAGAGGAAGAGAAAAAACTCCCTACTATCTTGTAGTAGAAGAATTAACTTCATTATTTGAATTAGCAGGAAAGTCTAAGAAAGAATATCAGGAGAAAATTAGAGTTATTCTTTATACTGGGAGGGCCTTTAATGTCAAATTATTAGCCGTTTCACAAGATCTGCTTGCTTCTGCACTAGGGGAGGGGTCTGCTCGGAATCAATTTTCTTTAGTCATTGCATTGGGTTCACTGAGGTCATCAGTAACGAAGGGACTTTTTGAACTAAAGGAAGGACAAGAGCTACAAAAAAATTTACCCAAAAGATTTGGCTATCTTCAGCGTTTTGATGATGGTTCTAATGTTATTAAAATTAAGGTTAAACAAGTACCTGATATAAATTTACTGAAGGGACGAGTTCTTGATATATTAGGAAAGTCTGCTAATGTTGCTGAGGCTGTTGACCCTGATTCACTCTAGAGAATCAGATGGTCTTACAGCCTCGCCAGCTTTAGCTGGCTGTTATACGGGGGACATGTAAAGACCCCCGTTCCATTTGGCCTTGTTCTAAAGCTTTGTAAATTCCACTTTAGGGTAAAATGCTCAATTCCCTTAAAATGCTGTTATATCAACGTTATTCTATAACTTTTTATTTAGGGTGATTACTCCCTGAAACTGTGAGAGAATAAAAGCGTAGGAATTTCGGTACATTACAATAAATAGTTAACTAAATCAATATTTTTCGCCCAGTTAACTTTCACTCTTTAGGCGGATAGAAAGAAAATAAAATGATTTGTAAAAATGAA
This sequence comes from Streptococcus infantis, assembly GCF_047464155.1. Classification (GTDB taxonomy): domain Bacteria; phylum Bacillota; class Bacilli; order Lactobacillales; family Streptococcaceae; genus Streptococcus; species Streptococcus infantis_U. Next base: position 178,182 of record NZ_JASHCL010000002.1, on the reverse strand, counting down.
ATTGAAAAGTATCTTCAAAAAGATAACGACCATAACCCAGTCATTATGACCAGTGTCGATGAAGCTACATTTGTCATCCAACCGACAGAAGATACTGTAGGAGAATATCCTGATAATTGGCATCGAATTGCTTTATCGCTGTCTGAAACAGTAGCAGAAAATCTATCCCTCCCACTTCTATTTGGAGATTATGTTCCACTGAAAACCTCACCAGCAGGCTATACTGATGGCTTTACCTTTCAGAATCTCCCCTATTATTTTGCGATTGCTTGGCATCAGACTAATTTCACGATGGGAATTATCCTGAAATTTTCTGCATCGGCTTTGTCTCACTATAAAGCTTCCTATCAAGACTATTATAGTGAAGCAATAGACGTTCACAATATAGCACAACTGCTGTACGCTGACTATTATGATTTGCGCCTTTCTCGTATTGACCTTGCTGTTGATTACTTTAATTATCCAATGGCTGTCAATGACCTTTACCAAGGGTTAAAAATCAAAAAATATATTATCACCAATCATAAAGGACGTAAAAATGTTTCTAAGATTAGCGCTCAAGAAGTGAATGGTCAAGCTCAAACTATGTATATTGGTAGCAGGAAAAAGAATGTAAGTGCTCTTTTGCGTATCTATAACAAGTATCAGGAACAATTAGACAATCAAGGTCGCTATATGCACTTAACTAAGTATTGCAATTCTTGGGTACGCATGGAGGCTTCCTACAAAGGTACTTATAGCAATCAAATTCTAACCTTGTTGCTTGCTATTGATAGTTCTCAAGATTTGAGCAAGCTCATTGTCAACAAAATGATTGATAAATATTGTTTCCATGATGCAGAGACTGGTCAACTGTTGCCATTCACTAGTGATTTACTTAAAGGTTTTGGTATCTTCCCAGAGCTTGAATCCTTAAACTCTCGAAATAATGATTTATTAGCAACCATTTCTTATTTGTTAAAAGGTAGCGGATTTTATCCACTTCTAAAGAAAATTGAGGAAATTTGGGGTACGCAAGCCCGTAATCACTTCATCATCAGGTTAGTTCAAGAATACGAATTCAACTATATCCCAAATCCAGATGTTGGGATATGGTTAAACAAATTCAGTGGTGAACTGTCAAAACTAAATTTTAAAGATTTTCTGGAAGATGCCTTTCAAATCTTTTACCAAAAAAACAACATCACTCCTAAAGATTCCGCCAAGAAGCCTAAAAGTGATGTTGCGGATTAGCAAGAGATAAGCAGTAGCTTACCCCTACTGCTATTATCTCATATTTCAATTATATTTACCAAAGAAAGAGAGAATAGTATGTCTAGCAATAATTTTGATTTAAAGCAAATCGAACTCATGCTTCTTACCGTGATTGACCTACTAAAACATTTAAATAGTGAAAAAAATAGAACTGGCATTATTTATACTCAAAAAGAGTTATTAGATTTACTGAGTATATCTCCAAATACATTGAGGTCATGGGAAAATAGAGGTCTTAAACGTTTAGAACCACCTATTGAGGGTACTAGAACCGTTTACTATCATATTGATACCGTTTTAGAGTTTTTAAGTCACAACTGGAAGTGAAATATGCTAAAATAGGAGTATCAAAAAAGAAAGTGAGATACTATCTATTTTAGCTTTTTTCAATTCTTCGATTGATTGAAGAGAGCAGCAATGAATATAGAAAAAATTATCCATAAAGGGAAAACCGTCCTCAAGAAAGTAAAGGACAATGGCGAGATTAGTTATTCAGCAAAGAGTATTTATCTAGGTTTAGATACAAAAACAGGAAAACCTGTAAAAACAACAATAACAGCGAAAACCCTGAGGTCCTTAGATCGCAAAATTACACAAGCTAAACTTGATTTTGAAGAAAGCGGTTCAACAAGACAAGAATCTTTTAGTATCTCTACATTATTAGAATTAGCTGAACTTTGGTTTTCAAACTACGAAACTTGGGTTAGTTCAGATAATACTCTCAATCGAGTGAGAAATTATCTTGATACCTATATATTACCCAAATTCGGACACTATCAACCAGATAAAATCACTTCTTCCGATATACAAAATTGGATTAACGAGCTTGCCCAAAAATCTAAAGAATCTGTCGATGCCGGTAATAAACGAGCTAAAAAAGGAAGCGCAAAAGATTTCGGAGCAATCGCTCACAAATTAAGAGAGATTTTTGATTTTGGAATAACACATTTTGAACTCAAATATAATCCTGTTCAATCTATCAAGATTCCTCCAAAACCAAAAAGCAATCAAAAACGCATTATGGTTCTTCATGATGAAGATTTAACTATCTGGCTAAATTTCGTCGATACTTTACCTAATACTAGGGCTAATCGGCGATTTAAAGTTATCTGCGACAGTCTACTTGCTTCAGGAATGAGAATCAATGAGCTATTAGCTTTGACTATCTATGACCTTGATTTTGAAAGTTCTGAAATATTAGTCACTAAAACTCTTGTTTGGAAAAATGCGAAACCTAAGTTAGGATTAAAAGGAAAGGTTGTTTGTAAAAATACTCCTAAATCTGATTCGGGCAATAGAAAAATAGCTGTTCCGTACCAAATTATTGAGCAACTTCAAAACTTCTATGATGAAATGAATCTTTATTTCAAGAAGAACGGTCTTTCAAAAAGTAAGTTGATTTTCCCAACTATTTACGGAAATTATATGTGCGATAGGAATGAACGTGCGACACTCAAAAGACGATTACAAGAAGTTGGTCTACCTGACTATGGTTTTCACTTATTCCGCCACACACACGCTTCTATGATGTTAAATGCAGGTATGAACTGGAAAGAGTTACAGGTTCGTATGGGACATAAGTCTATCAAAACTACTATGGACATATATGCCGAGCTTGCCCCTAAAAATCAAACACAAGCGGTAGATATTTATCTAAATAAAATTGCAGAGCTAACCTCATAAAATTCATGGCAACCTTTTTGGCAACCTCTGACAGTTTTATCCAAATCAATAGCTTATAAACATTGATTTAATAGGGTTTATCACAACTAAAATAGATTTTAAGTATTCCTTACAGAAGTGAAGTAAGCATTCAATACGAATCAATACATAAGAAAAACGCTGATTTCAAGCGTTTTTTCTTTTTTCAATTTCAATACATTTCACTATATTTCAGTCCAAACTCTACCTTTTTCTCTACCTTTTTTAGATAAATATATCATCTGGATATTGAAGTTAAGCCCTGCTATCATTTCGATGGAAGGACTTTTTAATGTTTGCTACACTACCTTTTTATCTATATTTTGATGGAGCTGAAGTTGACATCTACAAAGTTTAATGTTAAAATACATTCAAAAATATATTTGAATGAGGTGTTTTATGGTTCAAAATGTTGTTACTTCAATAATCCTGTATTCTGGGACAGCCGTAGACTTACTTATTATCCTAATGTTATTTTTTGCCAAAAGAAAAAGCAGAAAAGACATCATTAACATCTATTTAGGACAATTTCTAGGCTCTGTTAGTCTAATTTAGTCTAATATTGATAAGTTTACTTTTTGCATTTGTCTTAAATTATATTCCTAGTAAAGAGATTTTAGGTTTGCTCGGTTTGATTCCAATTTTCCTAGGACTCAAAGTTTTGCTTTTAGGAGATTCTGATGGAGAAGCTATTGCAAAAGATGGTTTGCGCAAAGATGATAAAAACCTGATTTTTCTAGTCGCTATGATTACTTTTGCAAGTTGTGGTGCTGACAATATTGGTGTTTTTGTCCCATATTTTATTACCTTAAATTTAGCGAATTTGATAGTGGCTTTACTTACTTTTCTAGTCATGATTTATCTCCTGGTTTTTTCTGCCCAAAAATTGGCACAAGTCCCTTCTGTTGGAGAAGCTTTGGAAAAATATAGCAGATGGTTTATTGCCGTTGTTTATTTAGGATTGGGGATGTATATCCTGATTGAAAACAACAGCTTTGACATGCTAAGGACTGTGTTCGGCTAGGAGAAAAAATTATGAAAAAAGATAGTATATGCCAAGTGAATATTATAAATCAACAAAATGTTACAACCGCAACGAACTACCTTGAAAAGGAAAAAGTCCAAAAATCACTTCGTATTTTATCAAAGTTTACCGATAATAAACAGATAAATATCATCTTTTATCTTCTTGCTGTTGAAGAACTCTGTGTCTGTGATATAGCCTGTTTACTAAATCTCAGTATGGCATCTGCCTCCCACCATCTTCGTAAACTAGCCAATCAAAACATCTTGGATACTAGAAGAGAGGGGAAAATTATATATTATTTTATAAAAGATGAGGAAATCAGAGATTTTTTAATCAACTAGGATAACAACTATTTTTACTACTCTACCATTCACTCTACCTTTTATTATGTAGCATTCTAAAAACATTGATGTACCAACGTTTCTAACAGCTAAAATAGGAATTATTTAATCTTTTTACAGAAGTGAAGTAAGCATTCAATACGAATCAATACATAAGAAAAACGCTCTAGTCATATTGTCTAGAGCGTTTTTATCTTGTTTTGAAATTACATATCAATTTTATCAACTTGTCATTTATTTGATCAATGTACATTTTGGCAGAAAAAAAGAATACAGGACAAACAAATTCCTGTATTCTTAAAATAACTTAGAACAGAAATGACAATGCCGCAATTAATGCTATTATAGTGCAAATTATTTTTCCGATTTTTTCATGTTGCTTGAACAATTTATCAGAGAAAAGAATCAATACAAGCGCAACACACATCAACGCAGTGCTTAAAGTTTGAGTAGTCATGTTCCATACTCCTTTCATTATTGTTAATCCAGCTCCTAAAATAACTTAGAACAGATATGATAATGAAACGACTAACATGATTATAGTGCAAATTATTTTTACGATTTTTACATATTGTTGTTTGAACAATTTATCAGAGAAAAGACTCAATACAAGCGCAACCCAAAACAAAGTAGTTTTTAAAATAAAAATAGTCATGGTCCATACTCCTTTCGTTAGTTGTTAATCCAGTAAATAAGTTGAATAGTAATTATCTAATTTTCAAACATATCCATCTGCCCTGGTAAAGTCTTTGTTCTTTGATTATTAATCGGTATCTCTATCTATCTTTATTATAGTACAAACATCATTATTAAACCAATAAATGTATTTATTTTTTACTGCGCCTATTTTTGAGAGCGCTTGAAATATGTTATAATAAAACTAGATTAATTTATAGGAGGCAAACCGTGGGAAATTTCATTGAGCTAGTCTTTCATCGTTTCTTTTTGGGGATGATTGCGACAGCTTATTTTTGGTTATTGACACTAGCAGGAGGAGTGGTCTTTGGTATAGCGCCCGCTAGTGCAACTCTCATGAGTTTATATGCAGAACACAGTTATTCTTATCGTACTTATCGTTTTAAGGAAGCCTGGGCTTTGTTTAAGAGTAATTTTGTCAAAAGCAATCTCAGCTTTTATACCTTTATGGGAATTGACTTAATCTTGATTTACGGTTTGTATCTGATGATTCAATTGCCCAACCAGACCATCATCCACTTGGCAGCAACCTTTCTAAATATCTTTTTAGTAGCCTTGGTATTTTTGGCCTATACGGTATCTTTAAAGTTGCAGGTTTACTTTGAATTATCCTATAAAAACACCCTAAAGCTTGCCTTTATCGGAATTTTTATGAGTTTATCAGCAGTGGCCAAGGTTCTATTTGGTAGCGTCTTGTTAGCCATTATTGGTTTCTATATGCCGGCCCTCATCGCTTTTGTAGGTATTGGGATGTGGCATTTCTTTATTAGTGATTTATTGGAGCCTGTTTATGAAAGTATTCATGAAAAATTGGCAACCAAATAAGACCAAACAGTTTCGCCTCCACTCACTCCTAAGAATTTATAGTCTGGTAATGATTATCATCATTTCCTGCTTTGCTCTCTTGATTTCTTATGCAGACTGGGATATGCGTGAAAGGGAAGCCAATCGTGTTGGCCAGCGTGTTCTCGCTCGAACAGTTGATGAGGTTGAATACTATTATCGAGAATCAACCCGCCTAGCTCAGGAATTGGTCGAGAATCAAGCCCGCATCGAAGGGATTTACAAATATTTTAGTCTCAGCACGCCGGATTATTTTTATTGGCAGTTAGAACGCAAGGCGTCGCCTTATATTTCTGTTTCCATTTATGAAAATATTGATGATATATACGTGCGAAACGATTTTGTGACAGGTGTTTCGATTGTTCTACAGGATTCAACAGATGTATTTGTTTCCAAAAGAGGAAACCGAGGTGGACAGAAGATTCCAGCTGATAGCTTTAAACCGGATGCTAATAGTTTCGCTGTTCCAGTGTCTGATCCCATCTCGGACCAAGCTATAGGGGTCATTTATATTTCCGTAGAACCAGAATTCCTCTATAAGGCGATTGACAATACTAGGGGAACAATTCCTGTAGCAGTAACTGTCATTGCACCATATGAAACAGATATGTTCTATATAGGGACAAAAGGGACTAATGAATCTTGGTTAGTAGGAACAACAGCCCATGGTTATCAAGTTCGAGTAGCTGTACCAAATGATTATGTTTGGAGTGGGACCTTAGCAAGTTCGGCACTTATTTTAGGTTTGAGCGCCCTCTTTATCATCATTTTATATATGACCTTAAGAAGGACCTTTTCTGACTATCAAAGTCAGGTTGTGGACTTGGTGGATTCCATTCAAGCCATTACTAAGGGAGAGCAGACCAAGAGGATCAATACCGACAAAAAGGATCAGGAGTTGCTTCTAATTGCTGAGTCGACAAATGATATGTTGGATCGACTGGAAAGTAACATTCACGATATTTATCAGCTGGAACTCAATCAAAAAGATGCCAACATGCGAGCGCTACAAGCTCAGATTAATCCGCATTTCATGTATAATACTTTGGAATTTTTGCGGATGTATGCAGTTATGGAGAACCAAAATGAATTAGCAGATATCATCTATGAGTTCAGTAGTCTCCTGCGCAATAATATCTCTGACGAGCGAGAAACGACACTCAAACAAGAAGTGGAGTTTTGTCGGAAGTACAGTTATCTCTGTATGGTTCGCTATCCAAAATCCATTGCCTATGGATTTAAAATTGATCCTGAATTGGAAGAAATGCGTATTCCAAAGTTCACCCTCCAACCTTTAGTGGAAAATTATTTTGCCCATGGAGTTGATCACAAAAGAACAGATAATGTTATCAGTATCAAGGCTTTGAAACAAGATGGCTATGTCGAAATCTTGGTAACTGATAATGGCCGTGGAATGTCTGCTGAAAAACTAGCAGAAATCCAAGCTAAACTGTCTCAAAGAACCTTTGAACATACAGCAGATTATAGTGGGAAACGACAGTCGATTGGGATTGTGAATATCCACGAACGCTTTGTACTCTACTTTGGAGACCGCTATAACATTAGCGTAGAATCTGCTGAACAAAAGGGTGTTCAATATAGAATCACCATTCAGGACGAAGAGAAAGGATAAACATGTATAAAGTACTATTAGTTGATGATGAGTACATGATTACAGAAGGACTTAAGCGTTTGATTCCTTTTGAAAAATGGGATATGGAAGTTGTCGCAACAGCCAACCATGCCGACGAGGCATTGGACTATGTTCGAGAGCATCCTGTAGATGTCGTCATTTCTGATGTCAACATGCCTGACAAGACAGGTCTTGAAATGATTGGGGAGATGAAGGAATTGTTGCCAGATGCATATTATATCCTTCTCTCAGGCTATCAAGAATTTGATTATGTCAAGAAAGCCATGAACCTCAATGTTGTAGACTACCTTGTCAAACCAGTTGATAAGGTTGAACTGGAGCATTTACTTGAGAAAATCCTTGGTCAACTTCGTGAGAAAGTGCATGAACCAGAAATGTTAAGTCAAAAATTAGATGAAGAAGCATTTAATGCGCATCTTTCTCAAAAAGAAAACTGGTGGATTGGTCTTTCAAAAGAAAAACAAGGGGATTTTGTTATTCCTTACTACGTTTTAGGTCAGGACTGGCAAATTGTGATTGCGGACCAGAAATTCGACGGTTTACTCGTTCTGCCTTTTGGGGCACCTTATCAGGCCAACTTTGAGAAATGGAAATTTAATGTAGAAAAAGCACTTTTCTATGGAACTGTAAACCTCGATCAGTCTGAAAGTCTCTTCTCATATTATGAACCCATCTATCGGGTGATTATCCAGGGAAATCTTCAGCAGATTATCGATGAGTTAAACCTACTCGAGAAGATTGTGCTAGAAAACACACCTAGGGTATCCATCACCAAGCAACTCTTTACTCAGTTTGTTATGGATGTCTTCCATCTCTTTGAACATTTGAAAGCAGATGATATGACAGATATTGTCAAGAGAATTCATGCTATTACTAACTTTGAGGACTTAGTGGCTTATACAAAAGAAACCTTGACGTCCTTCTTTGGTCAATACCGCATGAATGAAAATGTCGTCAGTGTACTCGAAGTCATTGGTAGAGACTATAAAAAAGAGCTGTCTCTCAAGGATATCAGTAAGGAGCTCTTTATCAACCCTGTTTACTTAGGTCAGTTAATCAAGAAGGAAACCAATTCAACTTTTGCAGAACTCCTAAATAAGCAACGGATTAAAGCAGCTCAGCAACTCTTGCTGTCTACAAACGATAGTATTGAGGATATTTGCTATACGGTTGGTTATAGTAATGTAGGGTATTTCTACAAGGTCTTTCGAAAACTATGTGGAAAGTCTCCAAAGGCCTACCGCAAGCAGATTGAGGTCACCCTCTAACTTTTGTTATCCATTTTAAAATATGCTATAATAAGTTTAAAAAATATGAGGAGGTTACTTTTATGAAAAAGAAACCAATCTATCTATGGGTTTTATTGGTGTTATCAGCGATTAGTTCATTTTTGGCAGTAGTTGGAATACTCACTCCAGTACCTAGTAAGGACGCCCTTCGTGCTAGCCAAGAAAATGTTGGGACACTTAGTGCTCAACAAATAGAAGATGCTGTTAACTATGCCCACCAAGTGTCTGAGTCATCTCACTCTATTTTTAACACGATACTAATTATTCTATCTGTTATCTTAGTTGTAGTAGCCTTTGTTTTCTTAATTCGTAAGAACTTGCAGTTGGCAAACTACACTTATGTTGGATATGCCTTGCTAGCCATTGTTGGACTAGTCCATGACAATATGAATCTACAAGATGCTATGCAATTGATTAAAGATGACACCCTTCGTTTAGGAATGGAAGTCATGTCAAAAGTAACCACTATCATATTCATCGTCATCAATGTTATCTTTTTGGGAATCGTCTTTTATAAAATATGGCGTCAGCAAAAAGAACTAACAGAATCTCAAGAGGAAGAACTCGCCTAAGAGTTGACAAAGGATAACTATCAAGATACAATCTTGGTAGTTATTTTTTTGGATTCGAGAAAGAGGGAGGAAAAGATGAAAAAAATTTCCTTAGTTTATATCAGTCTGAGCGGGAACACGGAGAGTTTTGTGACACGTTTGAAAGCTTATTTGTTGGAGCAGTATGCGAATATTGATGTGGAAAAAATTCATATTAAAGACTTGGTCAAGGAAGGAGAAGATTTCTTTGAGATGACCAATCCATATGTGGCTTTTCTACCGACTTACCTAGAAGGTGGCAATGGCGTTGACAATGGAGATGTGGAAATCTTGACCACTCCAGTAGGTGACTTTATTGCTTATGGTGACAATGCTAGCAAGTGTTTTGGTGTCGTAGGATCTGGGAATCGTAACTTCAACAACCAATACTGTCTAACTGCAAAACAATACAGTCAACGCTTTGGTTTTCCAGTCCTGGCTGACTTTGAGATGCGCGGCATGCTAGGAGATATCAAAAAGGTTGCAGGGATTATTGCAGACTTGTATGAATTAGAAGCTTTATAAGAGGCTAGATTTTCTGAGGAAGAGTTTTATTCTATGGATAAAGGATTTACTTCAAAGGGGACAATCGAAATGAGTAAACTACAGAGATCATTTTTAAAGTATATAAAACGCAAACCAAGCTTCAAGGATATTATGCTATGCAGTGCTTTGTTGCTCTTGGCAATTAGTCTGATGATGTTTTCTGATAAAATTTTTGATGAAGATGCGGCACCATTTGGAACCATGGTATCCTTAGGGATTGTTATCCTGGTAGAAATCTTAGCTGTCAGAAATAAATAAAAAGACTCGAGAAATGGTATCTCGAGTTTTTCTTATTTGCGAATTTCGTCAACGATTTCTTTTGAAATGGGAATTCCTAAACGGTAACCTTTGTTAATGTAGTCAATGACATCATTGATGTTTTCTATCGTTTGGATTTTCTCTTTGATAGTTGCACGAAAAGCTTGATCTTTCAATAGTTGGTTCTGAAGCAGTCTTTGAAGTTTCTCTTTTTCATATTTGTTGACAAGAAAGAGAAAAAGAAGACTGATAACAACTAGAATATAAGCATACTGGCTCATAAAAATTCTCCCTAAGTGATAAAGAAGTAGGTGGTAAGATAAAAGCAAAGTTTTTCACTTTTTGAGTGATGATACTGTAAAGCGCCTCGCTACTTGTTATTAATTAGTGAAGCGTTTAAGTAAATAACCCTATAGCGATTGCCGTCAAGAGACTCGGAACTTTAGTTCCAGTCTCTTGTACTGAATCACATCTTCTCTGGCGCCTCTACACCCAACAGACGAAGGGCTTCTTTAAGGACAACTGCTGTTGCATAGCTGAGAGCTAGGCGGCTGTCACGTTCTGGGCTGTCATCTAAGATACGAGTGTGGGCATAGTATTTGTTAAAGGCTTGAGATAAGCTGATTGCAAATTTAGCGATGATAGAAGGTTCATAGTTATCAGCTGCACGTTTAATGATACGTGGGAAGTCTTGGATGAGCTTGATGATTTCCCAGCTTTCAGCATCGTTCAAGCTATAGTTGGCACCTGCTTGAGGTTTGAAATCAGCTTTACGCAAGATTGATTGGATACGAGCGTAGGCATATTGAACATAAGGGCCAGTCTCCCCTTCGAAGGATACCATAGCTTCAAGGTCGAAGTCGTATCCATTTGTACGGTCAGTTTTAAGGTCATAAAATTTAATAGCTCCAACCCCAACAGCATGAGCGACTTGGTCTTTATTTTCAAGTTCAGGATTTTTGGCTTCGATCTGAGCTTTTGCACGGCTGATGGCTTCTGCGACAGTTGGCTCTAGCAAGATAACATTCCCTTTACGAGTAGAAAGTTTCTTTCCTTCTTTTGTTACCAACCCAAACGGAACATGGACAATGTCTTGGCTCCAATCGTAACCCATTTCTTGCAAGACAGCCTTGAGTTGTTTGAAGTGAGCAGATTGTTCTTGACCAACGACATAGATAGATTTGGCAAATTGGTATTCGTTTTTACGGTAGAGGGCCGCAGCCAAGTCACGTGTGATGTATAGAGTTGCGCCGTCAGATTTCTTGATAAGAGCTGGGTGTTCAATTCCATATTTTTCAAGAATCACAACTTGGGCACCTTCTGATTCGACTAATAGTCCTTTTTCAGAAAGGATGTCTACAACTGCATCCATTTTATCATTGTAGAAAGCTTCTCCGTTATAGCTGTCGAATTCAACTTGTAGCTCATTGTAGAGACGATTAAATTCTACCAAGCTTTCATCGCGGAACCATTGCCAAAGAGCGAGAGCTTCCTCATCGCCGTTTTCAAGCTTGCGGAACCATTCGCGTGCTTCTTCATCCAAACTTGGGTCATTCTCAGCTTCAGCATTGATGCGGACATAGAGCTTAAGGAGTTCATCGATTGGATGAGCTTTGACAGCGTCCTCGTTACCCCATTTCTTGTAGGCAACAATCAACATCCCAAACTGTTTACCCCAGTCTCCCAAATGGTTGACCTTGACAGTTTTATAGCCGATTTTTTGGAAGATATGTGACAAGCTGTCTCCGATAACTGTTGAACGAAGGTGACCGATTGAAAATGGTTTAGCGATATTAGGGCTAGACATGTCAATAACGACATTTTCTTGATTGCCAATCTCTTGGTCAGCGTAGTGCTCTTTTTCAGTGATAACGTTTTGCAGTACTTGACCAGAAATGGCAGCCTTATCAAGGAAGAAGTTGACGTAAGGACCTGTTGCTACAACCTTTTCAAAAGCTTGGCTATTGATCTTTTCAGCGATGCCAGCAGCAATCATTTGAGGAGCTTTACGTTCAACCTTTGCCAATGAGAAGGCAGGGAAGGCGATATCTCCCATATCTGAGTTTTTAGGTGTTTCTAGTAAATTTAAAATAGCCTCTTGGTCCAGGCTATCAATGACGCTAGCCAACTCGCTAGCAATCAATTCTTTTGTATTCATTTAAGGCTCCTTTAGGGCTTTTCTACTATTTTAACACAATTTACTACATTTTTTTGGAAAGAAGAGAATTTTTTTGAAATATCCAGTTTTTTTGATATAATGTTCTTACTAAAAAAATGTAAAATGTTATAAATATGCACTCGAGAGGAACATATGAGAAAAAGAGAACGTCATCAGCTTATTAAGCGAATGATTACAGAAGAAAAATTAGGCACTCAAAAAGAAATTCAGGATCGATTGGAAGCTTGTAATGTCTTTGTGACACAGACAACTTTATCTCGTGATTTGCGAGAAATTGGCTTAACCAAAGTTAAGAAAAACGATGTTGTCTATTATGTATTAGCAAATGAGACAGAAAAGATTGATTTGGTCGAATTTCTTTCACATCACTTAGAAGGTGTTGCAAGAGCTGAGTTTACCTTAGTTTTGCACACTAAATTGGGTGAAGCCGCGGTTTTAGCCAATGTTGTTGATGACAACAAGGATGAATGGATTTTAGGAACAGTTGCAGGAGCAAATACCTTGTTAGTCATCTGTAAAGATCAACATGCTGCTAAAGTGATGGAAGAACGCCTGCTAGAGTTAATGGAAGATAGATAAGGTCTTGAGAGCTTCTCTCAGGACTGTTTTTACAAGGAGAGAATGAATGACTACTGAAAAATTATCACCGGGTATGCAACAGTATGTGGATATCAAAAAGCAATATCCAGATGCTTTTTTGCTTTTTCGTATGGGTGATTTTTATGAGTTGTTTTATGAGGATGCAGTTAATGCTGCCCAGATACTAGAAATCTCACTGACCAGTCGTAATAAAAATGCTGAAAATCCTATTCCCATGGCTGGTGTTCCTTACCACTCTGCCCAGCAGTATATCGATGTTCTAGTAGAACGTGGCTACAAAGTTGCCATCGCTGAACAGATGGAAGATCCCAAACAAGCTGTCGGCGTTGTCAAACGTGAGGTCGTTCAGGTTATAACACCAGGAACGGTTGTTGATAGTAGTAAGCCAGATAGTCAAAACAACTTTTTGGTAGCCATTGATCGTGATGGGGCTCAATATGGTTTAGCCTACATGGACCTAGTGACAGGTGATTTCTATGTAACGGGATTATCAGATTTCTCTCTAGTCTGTGGTGAAATCCGTAACCTCAAGGCCAGAGAAGTGGTGATTGGTTATGACTTGCCTGAAGTAGAGGAGCAGATTCTCAGTCGTCAAATGAATCTAGTCCTTTCCTACGAACAGGAAACTTATGAAGACCTACATCTATTAGATTCAGGATTGGCTCCTGTTGAAGGAGCAGCCAGTGGAAAACTTCTCCAGTATGTTCATCGGACGCAGATGAGAGAGTTGAATCACTTAAAACCTGTTATCCGTTATGAAATCAAAGATTTTTTGCAGATGGATTTTGCGACCAAGGCTAGTCTGGATTTGGTTGAAAATGCTCGCTCAGGTAAGAAACAAGGCAGCCTTTTCTGGTTGCTAGATGAGACTAAAACTGCAATGGGTATGCGACTCTTGCGTTCTTGGATTCAACGCCCTTTGATTGATAAGGACCGTATCTTAGAACGTCAGGAAGTTGTGCAAGTCTTTCTGGACTATTTCTTTGAGCGTAGCGATCTAACGGAAAGCCTCAAGGGAGTTTACGATATCGAACGTCTGGCTAGTCGTGTATCTTTTGGGAAAAGCAATCCTAAAGACCTCTTGCAACTAGCGACTACCTTGGGAAGTGTTCCAAGGATTCGCGCCATTTTAGAAGGAATGGAGCAACCAGCTCTAGCTTATCTGATTGAACAACTGGATGCTATTCCTGAGTTGGAAAGTTTGATTAGTGCAGCTATTGCTCCTGAGGCTCCTCACGTGATTACCGAAGGTGGTATTATTCGAACGGGCTTTGATGAGACCTTGGATAAATACCGTCGTGTACTGAGAGAAGGGACCAGCTGGATTGCTGAGATTGAGGCTAAGGAAAGAGAAAACTCTGGCATCCATACTCTCAAGATTGATTACAATAAAAAGGACGGCTACTATTTCCATGTGACCAATTCACAGCTAGGTAATGTTCCAGCCCACTTTTTCCGCAAGGCTACGCTGAAAAACTCTGAGCGATTTGGGACAGAGGAGTTAGCGCGTATCGAAGGTGAAATGCTAGAGGCGCGTGAGAAATCAGCAAACCTAGAGTACGAAATCTTTATGCGTATTCGTGAGGAGGTTGGTAAGTATATCCAACGCCTACAGGCTCTGGCTCAAGGAATCGCTACTGTCGATGTCTTGCAAGGCTTGGCAGTAGTTGCAGAAAAACAACACCTGATTCGACCAGAGTTTGGGCAAGAGTCTAGCATAGATATCCAAAAAGGTCGTCACGCTGTCGTTGAAAAGGTCATGGGAGCTCAGACCTATATTCCCAATAGTATCCAGATGGATGAAGACACCAGCATCCAACTGATCACAGGACCTAATATGAGCGGGAAGTCAACCTATATGCGCCAGTTGGCGATAACAGCAGTCATGGCACAGATGGGCTCTTATGTTCCGGCAGAAAGTGCCCGCTTGCCAATCTTTGATGCAATTTTTACCCGTATCGGGGCGGCAGATGACTTGGTTTCAGGCCAATCTACCTTTATGGTAGAGATGATGGAAGCCAATAATGCCATTTCTCATGCGACAAAGGATTCATTGATTCTCTTTGATGAGCTTGGTCGTGGAACCGCAACTTATGACGGGATGGCTTTAGCCCAGTCTATCATCGAGTACATACACGAGCATATTGGAGCCAAGACTCTTTTTGCGACTCACTACCATGAATTAACCAGTCTGGAAGCTAGTCTTGAACATCTAGTGAATGTTCACGTGGCTACGCTTGAGCAGAATGGTCAAGTTACTTTCCTTCATAAGATTGAACCAGGTCCAGCAGACAAATCATACGGTATTCACGTTGCCAAGATTGCAGGTTTGCCAGCAGACTTGCTAGCAAGGGCAGATGCGATTTTAACTCAATTAGAAAGCCAGGGTCAGGAAAACCCAATTCCTACCAAACAAAATACTGTCAATGAACAAATGTCACTCTTTGATGAAAAAGAAGAAAATCCAGTCCTGACAGAACTTGCGCATGTAGATGTGTACAATATGACACCTATGCAAGCCATGAATCTCTTGTTAGAGCTGAAGCAAAAATTATAAGCAAAAACCCACTCCGTTTTGTGAGTGGGTTTCTTGTATATTAGTGTTTTTGAGCCAATAGTTGATTGATGTGTGCAACCTTTTTAGATTCTCTCTTGTAGAGAACAATCCAGATGATGAGGTAGACGATTGCAAACTCTGGGATGAGCTGAAGGATGAAAGTCCAGTGAAGCGGGAACCAACCGGCTAGGATTGCTAGAGGGACAAAACCTAGCAACATAAGGAAGAAGTGAGTGACAGTAGCTCGAAGGAGACTCCAGTCTTGAGCAAAGAGACGACTGCCAAAACTAAAGAGGACTCCAATCGCTGCCCAGATAAGCAGACAGTATAGCAGGACGAGTGATCCATGCACCTGATGTTGGGTCATGAATTGACCAATCAAAGAGTTGGGGCTGAGAGGTGCGTAGTTACTTGGTGAGTGGATAAACGAAAAGATAATAGATAGGATGAGGCCGATGAGGATACCAGTTGTAGCATCGTGAAATACTTGTTTTTTCATAGTTCTAATTTCTCCTTAATAGCTTTGAGGTAACGGCGAGATGAGTAGGTAAAACTGTCGTTTTTGAGATAGATTTCAATCAAGCCGTTAGAGGTTAGTTTAAGATGACTGATAGCGTCAATGTTGACAATTTCAGATTGGGAAATTTGGATAAAGGAAGCAGGTAAGATTTCAACTGCTTGGTAGAGACGAATGTCGAGTGCATAGGTTCGATTACCTGTTTCAGCTATCAATTTACGGTTTTCAATGTAAATCCGTTGAATCTTTTGAATTTCGATAAGAAAAACCTGATCTTGAAATTTTCCTTTAAGAGTTTCTTTTTGATCTAGCGATTGAACAAAGTCTTGAACTTTTTGAACTCTAGGGGACAAAGTTGGTGCTTCTATGATGATTTGTTCTTCTGCATATTGCTGATCAATGTCGAGTTTGACTTTCATAATTTCTCCTTTATCTAGTTGTAATAGAGATCTCTTACTTACAAGTCTATTAAACACCATTTTTTTGACAATTACAAGAAGCTTTGTCTATGTGGTCGGTTGAAGAGTCTATCTGGTAGGTGACCGTTTTCAAAGAGATTTTAGAGTAAAGAAGTCAAAAAATAAGAAGAAATATATTGACAAAAATAGAAAAAAAGTGGTACAATGTTAGACGGTACTTTTTACTTTTGGTCTCTCAAGAGTGTACAGGGACGTGCTGACAAATGTTGCAAAAGTACACACAGATGATAGCTGTCACCAAGTGTATCATCACCAAAAATAAAAAAACACAGGAGAATGTAGATGCCTACAATTAACCAATTGGTTCGCAAACCGCGTAAATCAAAAGTAGAAAAATCTAAATCACCAGCTTTGAACGTTGGTTACAACAGTCATAAAAAAGTTCAAACAAACGTTTCTTCACCACAAAAACGTGGTGTAGCAACTCGTGTTGGAACTATGACACCTAAAAAACCTAACTCTGCCCTTCGTAAATTTGCTCGTGTACGTTTGAGCAACCTTATCGAAGTTACTGCCTACATCCCAGGTATCGGACACAACTTGCAAGAGCACAGCGTGGTGCTTCTTCGCGGTGGACGTGTAAAAGACCTTCCAGGGGTACGTTACCATATCGTCCGTGGTGCACTTGATACTGCAGGTGTTAACGATCGTAAACAAGGCCGTTCTAAATACGGTACTAAACGTCCGAAAAAAGCATAAGGAAAGGGGATAAAGAGAAATGAGTCGTAAAAATAGAGCTCCAAAACGTGACGTATTGCCAGATCCGCTTTACAATTCACAACTAGTTACTCGTCTTATCAACCGCGTTATGCTTGACGGTAAACGTGGTACAGCTGCTTCAATCGTTTACGGTGCTTTTGAGCAAATCAAAGAAGCTACTGGCAACGATGCACTTGAAGTATTTGAAACAGCTATGGAAAACATCATGCCTGTACTTGAAGTACGTGCACGTCGTGTTGGTGGATCTAACTACCAAGTCCCAGTTGAAGTTCGTCCAGAACGTCGTACAACACTTGGACTTCGTTGGTTGGTAACAATCGCTCGCCTTCGTGGTGAACACACAATGCAAGACCGTCTTGCAAAAGAAATCTTGGATGCTGCTAACAACACTGGTGCAGCAGTTAAGAAACGTGAAGACACTCACCGTATGGCTGAAGCTAACCGTGCCTTCGCACACTTCCGTTGGTAATAAAATGATACCAAGAGCGGTAAAGGCCCAAGGCAAAAATAGGAAACTGATGCAGTGTTCCGTGAACACAAATCAGTTTATCTTTTTTGCACCGGGCCTCGCTCGGGTTCAAATCAGTTAACTTGAGCTTTTAGCCCGAGTTCAATTCAACTTCCCATCTCACAAGTTGAAACCAACTAAACAAGATAAACACTGAGAACGGGTAGGTCCTGCCTATCCGTTTTTATTAAATCGTGTTATAATAGAATAGAAATAAAAAATAATAGGAGAAACAAACCTCATGGCACGCGAATTTTCACTTGAAAAAACTCGTAATATCGGTATCATGGCTCACGTCGATGCTGGTAAAACAACTACAACTGAGCGTATCCTTTACTACACTGGTAAAATCCACAAAATCGGTGAAACTCACGAAGGTGCGTCACAAATGGACTGGATGGAGCAAGAGCAAGAACGTGGTATCACTATCACATCTGCTGCGACAACAGCTCAATGGAACAACCACCGTGTAAACATCATCGACACACCAGGACACGTGGACTTCACAATCGAAGTACAACGTTCTCTTCGTGTATTGGACGGTGCGGTTACAGTTCTTGACTCACAATCAGGTGTTGAGCCTCAAACTGAAACAGTTTGGCGTCAAGCAACTGAGTACGGAGTTCCACGTATCGTATTTGCCAACAAAATGGACAAAATCGGTGCTGACTTCCTTTACTCAGTAAGCACACTTCACGATCGTCTTCAAGCGAACGCACACCCAATTCAATTGCCAATCGGTTCTGAAGATGACTTCCGTGGAATTATCGACTTGATCAAGATGAAGGCTGAAATCTATACTAACGACCTTGGTACAGATATCCTTGAAGAAGATATTCCAGCTGAATACCTTGACCAAGCTCAAGAATACCGTGAAAAATTGGTTGAAGCAGTTGCTGAAACTGACGAAGAATTGATGATGAAATACCTTGAAGGTGAAGAAATCACTAACGAAGAATTGAAAGCTGGTATCCGTAAAGCGACTATCAACGTTGAATTCTTCCCAGTATTGTGTGGTTCAGCCTTCAAGAACAAAGGTGTTCAATTGATGCTTGATGCGGTTATCGACTACCTTCCAAGCCCACTTGATATCCCAGCGATCAAAGGTATCAACCCAGATACTGAAGAAGAAGAAACTCGTCCAGCATCTGATGAAGAGCCATTTTCAGCTCTTGCCTTCAAGATCATGACTGACCCATTCGTAGGTCGTTTGACATTCTTCCGTGTTTACTCAGGTGTTCTTCAATCAGGTTCATACGTATTGAACACATCTAAAGGTAAACGTGAACGTATCGGACGTATCCTTCAAATGCACGCTAACAGCCGTCAAGAAATCGACACTGTTTACTCAGGTGATATCGCTGCTGCCGTTGGTTTGAAAGACACTACAACTGGTGACTCATTGACAGATGAAAAAGCGAAAATCATTCTTGAGTCAATCAACGTTCCAGAACCAGTTATCCAATTGATGGTTGAGCCAAAATCTAAAGCAGACCAAGACAAGATGGGTATCGCCCTTCAAAAATTGGCTGAAGAAGATCCAACATTCCGCGTTGAAACTAACGTTGAAACTGGTGAAACAGTTATCTCTGGTATGGGTGAGCTTCACCTTGACGTCCTTGTTGACCGTATGCGTCGTGAGTTCAAAGTTGAAGCGAACGTAGGTGCTCCTCAAGTATCTTACCGTGAAACATTCCGCGCTTCTACTCAAGCACGTGGATTCTTCAAACGTCAGTCTGGTGGTAAAGGTCAATTCGGTGATGTATGGATTGAATTTACTCCAAATGAAGAAGGTAAAGGATTCGAATTCGAAAACGCAATCGTCGGTGGTGTGGTTCCTCGTGAATTTATCCCAGCGGTTGAAAAAGGTTTGGTAGAATCTATGGCTAACGGTGTTCTTGCTGGTTACCCAATGGTTGACGTTAAAGCTAAGCTTTACGATGGTTCATACCACGATGTCGACTCATCTGAAACTGCCTTCAAGATCGCTGCATCTCTTGCACTTAAAGAAGCTGCTAAGACTGCACAACCAGCTATCCTTGAGCCAATGATGCTTGTAACAATCACTGTTCCAGAAGAAAACCTTGGTGATGTTATGGGTCACGTAACTGCTCGTCGTGGACGTGTAGATGGTATGGAAGCACACGGTAACAGCCAAATCGTTCGTGCTTACGTTCCACTTGCTGAAATGTTTGGTTACGCAACAGTTCTTCGTTCTGCATCTCAAGGACGTGGTACATTCATGATGGTATTCGACCACTACGAAGATGTACCTAAGTCAGTACAAGAAGAAATCATTAAGAAAAACAAAGGTGAAGAATAATTCACCGTCACTTTAAAAGAAGTCACTTTGTGGCTTCTTTTTCTGTTTGGTAGAAATAGCTAAAATTGCCTCAAATATGGTAAAATAGAAGGAGTATATTGTGAGGAAAATGGATGTCAACCACTTTTGAAATTTTAATGAATCAGTTGGGTATCCCCGCTGAGATAAGAAATCATGAGGCCTTCTCCCAGGCTGAAATTGAACAAGTTATTGTACACAAACAAAGTAATATTTGGGAGTTTCGTTTTGTCTTTGAAAATATTCTGCCCTTTGAACTCTTTTTAGCATTGAAGAAGGGATTGAAAGAAGAATTTTCAAAAACAGGAAATCAAGCGACTTTCGAGATTAAAACGAAAGATCAAGATTTTTCAAGAGAGCTTTTACAGGCCTACTATCGGGAGGCTTTTTCAGATGGGCCTTGTTCTAGTCAAGGATTTCGTTCCGTATATCAGGGGTTTCAGGTACGAGTTGAAAATGATCAGTTGATTATTGAGGCTTCTGAAGCAGCAGATACAGAACATTTTAGAAAAAACCATCTACCAAATCTCAGTAAACAGCTGGGACTTTTTGGCTTTCCTAAGTTAACGTGTCTCTTAGAAAAAAATGAAGATTTGACCAAGGAAGAGCAAGAAGCTTTCCATTTGGAAAATCAAATGATTGTTCAGGCTGCTAATGAAGAAACACTTCGGTCCATGGAACAGTTGGAACAGATGGCGCCACCACCTCCAGTAGAGGACAAGCCTGTCTTTGATTTTCAAGCTAAGAAGGCAGCTGCCAAGCCAAAACTAGACAAGGCAGAAATTACTCCAATGATTGAGGTCAATACTGAGGAAAACCGTCTGGTTTTTGAAGGTGTTGTCTTTGATGTTGAGCAAAAGGTGACTAGAACGGGTCGTGTCTTGATTAACTTCAAGATGACAGACTACACTTCTAGCTTCTCCATGCAAAAATGGGTCAAAAACGAAGAAGAAGCTCTGAAGTTTGACATGATCAAGAAAAATTCTTGGCTCCGTGTTCGTGGGAATGTTGAGGTCAATAATTTCACGCGAGACTTGACCATGAATGTGCAAGATGTGCAGGAAGTTGTCCACTATGAGCGTAAGGATCTGATGCCAGAGGGAGAACGTCGGGTTGAGTTCCATGCACATACCAATATGTCGACTATGGATGCTCTACCTGAAGTTGAGGAACTCGTTGCGAAAGCAGCCAAATGGGGACACAAGGCAGTAGCAATCACAGACCACGGTAATGTTCAATCCTTCCCTCATGGTTATAAGGCAGCAAAGAAAGCTGGTATTCAGCTCATTTATGGGATGGAAGCCAATATCGTTGAAGACCGTGTTCCTATCGTTTATAACGAAGTGGAGATGGATCTTTCTGAAGCTACTTATGTAGTCTTTGACGTAGAAACCACAGGACTTTCAGCTATCTATAATGACTTGATTCAGGTGGCAGCTTCCAAGATGTATAAGGGGAATATCATTGCTGAATTTGATGAATTTATCAATCCTGGGCACCCCTTATCAGCCTTTACAACTGAATTGACAGGAATTACGGATGACCATGTAAAAAATGCCAAACCCTTGGTTCAAGTTCTGAAAGAATTCCAAGAATTCTGTAAAGATACCGTTCTTGTAGCCCACAATGCAACCTTTGACGTTGGCTTTATGAACGCCAACTACGAGCGTCATGGACTGCCAAAAATCACACAACCTGTCATTGATACGTTAGAATTCGCTAGAAATCTCTATCCCGAATACAAACGTCATGGTCTAGGACCTTTGACTAAACGTTTTGGTGTTGCTTTAGAACACCACCACATGGCCAACTACGATGCAGAAGCAACTGGCCGTCTGCTCTTTATCTTTATCAAGGAAGTGGCAGAAAAACATGGTGTGACAGATTTGGCACGATTAAACCTTGATTTAATCAGCCCAGATTCGTATAAAAAAGCTCGAGTCAAGCATGCGACCATCTATGTGAAAAATCAGGTGGGCTTAAAAAATATCTTTAAGCTGGTTTCTCTCTCAAACACCCAGTATTTTGAAGGAGTTCCACGAATTCCACGTACGGTTCTGGATGCCCATCGAGAAGGTTTAATCTTGGGATCGGCTTGTACGGAAGGAGAAGTCTTTGATGCAGTCGTGTCACAAGGAGTAGATGCGGCAGTTGAAGTAGCTAAATACTATGACTTTATCGAGGTGATGCCTCCGGCTATCTATGCACCTTTGATTGCCAAAGAGCAGGTTAAGGATATGGAGGAACTCCACACCATCATCAAGAGCTTGATAGAGGTTGGAGAGCGCCTTGGAAAACCAGTTCTTGCGACAGGAAATGTCCACTATCTCGAACCTGAGGATGAAATTTATCGAGAAATCATCGTCCGAAGTCTAGGTCAGGGAGCTATGATTAACCGGACTATTGGTCATGGAGAAGCTGCCCAACCAGCTCCGCTACCCAAGGCACATTTTAGAACGACCAATGAAATGTTGGACGAATTTGCCTTTCTAGGAGAAGATTTGGCTCGTAAGATTGTCATTGAAAATACCAATGCCCTGGCAGAAATCTTTGAACCTGTTGAGGTTGTAAAGGGTGATTTGTACACGCCTTTCATTGACAAAGCTGAAGAAACAGTTGCCGAGTTAACCTATAAAAAAGCCTTTGAAATCTATGGAAATCCACTGCCTGATATCGTTGATCTACGGATTGAAAAGGAATTGACTTCTATCCTTGGGAATGGTTTCGCCGTGATTTATCTGGCTTCGCAAATGCTAGTGCACCGTTCAAACGAACGAGGCTACTTGGTTGGTTCACGTGGGTCTGTTGGATCCAGTTTCGTCGCGACCATGATTGGGATTACCGAGGTCAATCCGCTCTCTCCTCACTATGTCTGTGGTCAGTGTCAGTACAGTGAGTTTATCACAGATGGTTCTTACGGTTCAGGATTTGATATGCCAGATAAAGACTGTCCTAACTGTGGGCATAAGCTCAGCAAGAATGGACAGGATATTCCTTTCGAGACCTTCCTTGGTTTTGACGGGGACAAGGTACCTGATATCGATTTGAACTTCTCAGGTGAGGATCAGCCGAGCGCCCACTTGGATGTACGTGATATCTTTGGGGAAGAATATGCTTTCCGTGCAGGAACGGTAGGTACGGTGGCTGCTAAGACAGCCTATGGATTTGTCAAGGGTTACGAGCGTGACTATGGCAAGTTCTACCGTGAAGCCGAAGTAGAGCGCCTAGCCCAAGGAGCTGCTGGTGTTAAACGGACGACCGGTCAGCACCCAGGGGGAATCGTTGTTATTCCTAACTATATGGATGTCTATGACTTTACTCCAGTGCAGTACCCTGCCGATGATGTGACTGCTGAATGGCAGACTACTCACTTTAACTTCCACGATATTGATGAGAACGTCCTCAAGCTCGATGTTCTTGGTCATGATGATCCGACCATGATTCGGAAACTTCAGGACCTATCAGGCATTGATCCAAATGATATTCCTATGGATGATCCTGGTGTCATGGCTCTCTTTTCGGGTACAGATATCCTGGGAGTGACACCTGAACAAATCGGGACTTCGACCGGTATGCTTGGAATTCCAGAGTTTGGGACCAACTTCGTTCGGGGAATGGTGGATGAAACCCATCCGACGACCTTTGCAGAGTTGCTTCAGCTTTCTGGTTTGTCTCACGGTACCGACGTATGGTTGGGGAATGCCCAAGACTTGATCAAGGCAGGAATTGCGGACCTGTCAACCGTTATCGGATGTCGGGATGACATCATGGTTTACCTGATGCACGCTGGCCTAGATCCAAAGATGGCTTTTACCATCATGGAGCGTGTGCGTAAGGGAATGTGGCTTAAAATATCAGAAGAAGAGCGCAACGGTTATATCGAAGCCATGAAGGCGAATAATGTACCTGAATGGTACATCGAATCTTGTGGGAAAATCAAGTACATGTTCCCTAAAGCCCATGCGGCAGCCTACGTTATGATGGCCCTTCGTGTAGCCTACTTCAAGGTTCACCATCCGATTTATTATTACTGTGCTTACTTCTCCATCCGTGCCAAGGCCTTTGATATCAAGATCATGGGTGCAGGCTTGGATGCTATCAAACGCAAGATGCAAGAAATTGCTGAAAAGCGCAAGAACAATGAAGCTTCTAACGTAGAAATTGACCTCTATACAACGCTTGAAATCGTCAATGAAATGTGGGAACGTGGCTTCAAATTTGGGAAGTTGGACCTCTATCGCAGTGATGCGACCGAATTCATCATCGACGGAGATACCCTCATCCCACCATTTGTCGCTATGGATGGCCTAGGAGAGAACGTTGCCAAGCAATTGGTCCGTGCACGCCAAGAAGGTGAGTTCCTCTCTAAAACAGAACTTCGCAAGCGTGGTGGACTATCATCAACCTTGGTTGAAAAGATGGATGAAATGGGCATTCTCGGTAATATGCCAGAGGATAATCAGTTGAGTTTATTTGATGAATTGTTTTAAAAATTGCTTATTTTGATCAAGTGGACAAAATATGTCCACTTGATTTGTTATAATTCTCTTAAAAGTAATAGAAAAGAGAGTATAATATGAATCAAGAAATTTTAAATTCTAATGTGTCAATTGAAGAGGAAATTTATAATTTTGAAAAAGGCTTGAAAGATGATGGGAATGATTGGACCGGATTCCCACAAATAGACTTAAAAGAAGATTCTCAATGTATTTACATTTGCGGTATTTCAGAGACTGATAGATGGCATTTGTTTTATTATACGTTAACTAAAATAAAACCTGTTACTCCAATAGCATCACTTGCATATTATCGAGTGAGAGATAATTTGATTTTTTCTAAACATAGTCAATGGATGAAACTGCAAATGGGGTATACAGAGTATGATTTGATTTTTCTGGATGGAGTTCAATTTTTAGGAGAGGCTGATCAAAGGGTACAGGAATACTGGATGCAGCAATTCAAAGAGAATAAGAAAAGAAGCAAACTCTTCATTGTATATTCAGACTGCTTACCCGAAGACTTAAAAAATATGCCAGAATCCGTAGTTGAGTTCTTCGAATCTGGCATAGTGGTACAGTTGAAATCATCTAAGGGCTAGTTTATTTTGCTTTAATCGTTTTGAATATAAAGTGCTAGTTAGACTATAGAAGTGATAATAATGTACTGGAAATAATATTGTTTGAATAATATGTAGAAGGAAATTGCAAATGAATGATCAAGAGAGGCTGCTAACGATTTTTTTACGTTTACAGTTTGGGGCTCAGTTAGGAAAAAAGCAATTGGCTCAGGAATTTGAAGTTAGTGAAAAGACGATACAGAGAGATTTTTCGCTACTCCGTGATATTTTATCTAGTAACACCAGTTATAGTGGAGAATTGTTTTATAGTCGTAAAACGAATAAGTATAGCCTATCAAGTAAGTCAGTTTTTAATAAAAGGGATATTCTCGTTATTTCAAAGATTTTATTGGAAAATCGAGCACTGAATAAACCAGAAATTGATAGCTTACTAAAAAATTTACTTGCCTTAGTTCCTCGTGATGACCAGAAAGAAATTGAGCAGATCATTGGCAGTGAAAAACTTAACTATACTCCCTTAACGGATCAGCAAGATAGAGTAGAGAAAATTTGGGATTTATCGGAAGCTATTTTGCATGAACAGGTTCTAGATATTATCTATCAAAACCCGTATTCTGAGTCTTCTAAGAGGCAGACTGTTTTGCCAGTCTCTCTTTATTATGATAGTCATTATTTCTATCTGGTTGTATACCAGTTGAAATATGAGACTTATATTACTTTAAGAGTAGACCGTATCCAGTCCTGGTCTCATAGTGATATAGAGAAACCCTCTATTTCTTATCGAGATAAATTTAGAGATGGAGACATTCGTAACGAGAGAGTAGACGCTTTTATCGGGAAGAAAATCAGTATTGAAATTGAGTTCTTGTACGATCCTACTATTGTGATGGATCAATTTCCAAATGCAAAAATAGTTGGGAAAAATGGTAGCTGGACTCATTTTAAGTTTGAAAGTCAGCATACACCGGGTCTTAAACGCTGGTTGCTGGGACAAGGGGAAGCAGTTACTGTTTTGTCTCCTCGGATTTTAGTAGAGGATATGAAGCGGACCGTTCAAGAAATGATAGATAAATATAGATGAGGATAAAATGAGTATTCAATTTACTTCTAAAAAAGTTGGAGAACTATGGATAAATGATTTTTATTCAAACGTTATCAATCTAAAATGAACAAAAGTCATAATTACAAGATGCAGTAACTGATTGATTTAATTGTTCATTTTCTAAGTTCGGAAGAATGTTACACTATCTTTTCAGGAGTAGGACAGAACGAAATTTGCTAAAAATCGTACTATTTTACTCCTGTAATTATATACTGGTATTCTCAAATATAGAAAATTTATTGTAGTTGGTCTTAAATTGAGAAAAATAATATTATGTTCTACATAGACAATATTGATTTTACAATTTTTATATGCTATACTACCTCTAATGATTAATATATAATTAATAAAGAAGTAGAAAGGTGATGGAGATATGACTGAATGGATTGTTATTGATCAGTTTGGCAACATGATTGCACAAGGATTTTGGACAAAGGAAGCAGCAGAACAGTATTCAAAAAATATTCCTAATACAAGTGTTATTCAAAAGAATTAGCCACTCTTAACTACAGATTCATATGAATTTGTAGTTTTTTTAAAATACTATAAAGGCGGATAAAATGAGTATTCAATTTACTTCTAAAAAAGTTGGAGAACTATTGAAAGAAGAGAATTTACGGATTCCTTCTTATCAAAGACCTTATAAATGGAACAGAAAGCATATCCGTAATCTTTTTTATGATCTACGAGATGCTATGGGGAAAAAGGAATATCAGATAGGATCCGTTATCCTGCATGAAAATGAACATGAAAATGAAGAACACTTAGATATTGTCGATGGACAGCAACGGCTAATTTCTATTTCTTTATTTCTTCATTTATTAGATGATTTAGAGAATTATATGGGTGCTAATCAACTGTTGAGTGCTGAATTTGGAGAGATATCTTGCTATCATGCGAGTGAAAATTATAATGAGTGGAAAAATTTAACTCAATTAGTTGGCGAAAATGAGGCAAAAGATATTTGCAACTTTTTATTAGAGAATTGTGCTGTCTCTGTGATTACTATGCCCCAAGAACGATTATCAGAGGCCTTTCAGCTATTTGATTCTCAGAATAATCGTGGTAAATCTTTAGAACCTCATGATTTGCTCAAAGCCTATCATCTTCGCAAGCAAGATTCAGAAGATGAAAAGATTGTTGAAAAGTGGGAGCAATTTGTAGAAGATAAGGATTTAAGCCTCAAAGAGTTATTTGATAAACATCTTTTCCGTATGAGACGGTGGTCTAGGGGAGAAACAGGATTAACAAACAAGCGTTATGGCTCTTATCTACGATTTACAGAGGATTATATTGACGACTTTAAAGGCGTTGATTTGAATCAGAATTTTCCATACCTAGAATTATATCGTCATATTGAAAACTTCCCTATGTCAATTACTATGCCAATCATTGACGGAAGTAAATTTTTTGAGTATATTGAATCTGCTCATGAAACTATTAAAGATCATAAAGATTTCTTAAATGAAAGGTTAGGATTTTCTGATGAGCCTGAAGAGGGAGAAAAAAATGTAGCTTACCCAGAAGGCATGTTGAACATTTACAATAGCTCAAAGGGACGCTATCTCAAATGCTACAATCTGTTTCTAAATATTTGCTCTCTTTTTGCAGAGAGATTTGGAAAAGATGAGCTATCAAAGGAGATAATAGAGACCTTGTTTATTTGGTCTTATTACCCTCGAGTTAAGTCTAAAGCTATATATGATGCAACGGTAGGGAAATACGCCGCTGGTGGAAGGTTTAGACAAAAAGAGGCTCAAAAGCTATTTCAACTTTTATCTCATGCTGTCACTCCGAATGATTTCATGATTAAGATAGATAGAGAGCTATTTGAAAATTATACTGTGGACAAGATTATAGAAGAGGAAAAAGATAAATGGTAGAAACACATATAAGCTTATCAGTTAATCGTTTGTTAAATGAAGATACCTATGCCATTCCTCTTTATCAGAGAAATTTTGCCTGGACTTATGATGAAATTGAACAGTTATTGAACGATGTAGCAGATGCTTTTCAAGAAAATAGAGACAATGAAAATAGAGACAATTACTATATTGGAACATTAGTCGTTAATAAAGAGAATGACATTTTCAAAATTATAGATGGGCAACAACGGACAACAGCCCTTAATTTGATTGCCTTAGCTTTGAAGCATGAGTTTGGTTTTGATAGATTGAAAGCTGTCAATCTTACCTTCCCAGCTAGGAAGAAATCAAATAAGAATATTCAAGATTTATTTGCCAAGAAAAAAATTTCAGAGGACGATGAAAATGAGCTGACTAGAGGCTACGGATATGCTAAAGATGCATTGAAAAAAGTACTAGAGGAGCGGCAATTTGAATCTGAATATTTCTTTAATTATCTATTTGATAATGTCATTATTTTTCGTAGTATTCTTCCCAATGATTTAGATTTGAATTTATATTTCGAACGTTTCAACTCTCGAGGAGAGCAACTGGAGGCCCATGAGATTCTTAAGGCACAAATGATGGCTAAGTTCGGTGAAGATCAAGAAATGGCGCAAAAATTTGCGAAAATCTGGGATGCCTGTGCAGAGTTTGATAAACCAGTATCAAGTCAATTTAAGATGAGACGGAAGAGAGCAGATGATTTTCAAGAACGCGAACGTATTTTTGGATGGCACTTTTCAAATTACTCATTTCATAATATTTATGATGATATTGATTTTTATCAAAATGAAAGAAGAAAGTTATCAGATATATTAGGAAAAAAGATAAATGAAAAAAATATAGAAGTAGAAAAAGATTTTGGTGATTATACCCAAGTTATCGATTTTCCAACCTTCCTACTCCATGTATTGGCAATTTGGGAAGGTAAGGATACCAGTGAGGTTCAGTTAGACGATAAGAAACTTTTAACTTTATTTGATATAAAAAATAAAAATAAGACTTGGATTATTGAATTCAGTGAATTTCTTCTTAAAATAAAACATATTTTTGATAATTACATCGTTAGAAATTCAAATATGGATTCTTCAAGCAGAAATAAGGATGAATGGTTTTTGCAGAAGGGGACTTATTATGAATACCAACCAAATGGAAAAGCAAAAGAGCATTACATAGTTGAGGAACGCTTTACTAAAAATACATTTTCAGATTCGGAAATTAACAAAAACATCATTCTTTTGCAATCGATGTTTGCTGTGACTTTCACTGCAAATCGTGATAGTCGTTGGTTATATGAAATTTTACAATTTCTCTACAGACATATTGAAGAACTAAATGATCAAAAATTTGGTGATTATTTTAAAGAATTTCTTGAAAAAATGGCAGTGACGTATGCAGAAGAAAGATTGTTTACTGAGGATAGAAGAATTAAGAAATATGGTGCAATTCCTGTTTATGCATTTAACTTTGTAGACTATGTTTTATGGAAAAATCGTGAAGAATTGAAGAAAGCATACGATGTTAAATTTGAAGATTTTAAATTTGCTTATCGTCGCTCCATAGAGCATTGGTTTCCACAACATCCAAATAGTGATGAGAGAGTTGAGAGAATAGATGATCAAATCTTACACTCTTTTGGAAATCTCTGTATCATTACAGATAGTCAAAATTCGAAGTTTGGAAATTTAGTTCCGAGTGCAAAATATAAACAGTGGGAAGGAATTTTTGATCGTCAGAGTCTAAAATTACAGATGATGGCAGAAATAACTTCTAAAAAAAATAGATGGGATATTGGTGAGATTCAATCTATGGAAAAAGAAGTGGAAAGATATGTACACGACTTTTGTGATAGTTAATTAAAAGCAAGCTTAATTAGGCTTGTTTTTAAATTTATATCATATGTGATA
This sequence comes from Streptococcus infantis, assembly GCF_047464155.1. Taxonomy (GTDB): domain Bacteria; phylum Bacillota; class Bacilli; order Lactobacillales; family Streptococcaceae; genus Streptococcus; species Streptococcus infantis_U. The sequence goes on along the minus strand of NZ_JASHCL010000002.1, from coordinate 148,089 downwards.
TACTAGTAATGGAGGACATTTCATGAAACTAAGAATTTTTGCGGAAGACAAGCCGGCTGAGAAGGTGTTTGAGTATCAATTAGACCTTGCTGATCAGACAATTCTTTTGTCGACTGCACTCTTGTCAGGTGCTATTGCACTAGCAGGGCTACTCTCTGCTTTACATAAAAACTAAAACATATAGAAAAGAGAAAACAACATGGTTTTACCAAATTTTAAAGAAAATCTAGAAAAATATGCTAAGCTCTTGGTTGCAAACGGAGTGAACGTGCAACCTGGTCACACTTTGGCTCTCTCGATCGATGTGGAGCAACGTGAGTTGGCTCACTTAATCGTCAAAGAAGCTTATGCACTTGGAGCACACGAAGTTATCGTTCAATGGGCAGATGACTTTGTAAACCGTGAGAAATTCCTTCACGCGCCGATGGAGCGTTTGGACAATGTACCAGAATACAAGATTGCTGAGATGAACTACCTTCTTGAAAACAAAGCGAGTCGTCTCGGTGTCCGTTCTTCTGACCCAGGTGCCTTGAACGGAGTAGATGCAGAAAAACTTTCAGCTTCTGCTAAAGCTATGGGAATTGCTATGAAGCCAATGCGTATCGCAACTCAATCTAACAAGGTTAGCTGGACTGTAGCAGCTGCTGCTGGACTAGAGTGGGCTAAGAAAGTCTTTCCAAATGCTGCAAGCGACGAAGAAGCAGTGGACCTCCTTTGGGACCAAATCTTCAAAACTTGCCGTATCTACGAAGAAGATCCAGTTAAGGCTTGGGAAGAACATGCAGCAATCTTGAAGAGCAAGGCCGAAATGCTCAACAAAGAGCAATTCTCAGCTCTTCACTACACTGCCCCTGGAACTGATTTGACACTTGGCTTGCCTAAGAACCACGTTTGGGAATCAGCTGGAGCTATCAATGCTCAAGGTGAAGGTTTCTTGCCAAATATGCCAACAGAAGAAGTCTTTACAGCCCCTGATTTCCGTCGTGCAGATGGTTATGTCACTTCTACAAAACCTCTTAGCTACAATGGAAATATCATCGAAGGCATCAAGGTGACCTTTGAAAATGGTCAAATCGTTGATATCACAGCTGAAAAGGGTGATCAAGTAATGAAGGATCTCGTCTTTAAGAATGCTGGTGCGCGTGCCTTGGGTGAATGTGCCTTGGTACCAGATCCAAGCCCAATTTCTCAGTCAGGTATTACCTTCTTTAATACTCTTTTCGATGAAAATGCTTCTAACCACTTAGCTATCGGTGCAGCCTATGCAACGAGCGTTGTTGGTGGAGCAGAGATGAGCGAAGAAAAGCTTGAAGCTGCAGGGCTCAACCGTTCAGACGTTCACGTTGACTTTATGATTGGTTCTAACCAAATGGATATTGACGGTATCCGTGAGGATGGAACACGCGTACCACTCTTCCGCAATGGAGATTGGGCAATTTAAGGAGAAACTATGATTGGAAGTATGTTTGTCGGTCTTTTGATCGGACTATTAGCAGGAGCCATCACCAATCGTGGAGAACGTATGGGATGCTTCGGGAAAATGTTTCTCGGCTGGATTGGTGCCTTTTTAGGACAATTACTCTTTGGTGCTTGGGGGCCAAGCCTAAACGGTACAGCCATTATCCCATCAGTTCTCGGTGCCATGATTTTGTTAGCCATCTTTTGGGAAAGAGGAAGCTAAGTTTCGATTAAAGAGCTTGTATAATAATAAAGATTAAAAGAGGTTGGTATAGTTCCGACCTCTTTTAAGATTCACAGAGGATAATAGGAGATGCAGTTACTGGTTCTTTTTATATTGCGTCAAGTATGGTACAATAAAAGCATGAGAATTCAACAATTACACTATATTATCAAAATTGTAGAGACTGGTTCCATGAATGAGGCTGCCAAGCAACTCTTTATTACACAACCGAGTCTATCAAATGCAGTTCGTGACCTAGAAAATGAGATGGGAATTGAGATTTTTATCCGAAATCCCAAGGGAATTACCCTCACACGTGATGGGATGGAGTTTTTGTCCTATGCCCGTCAGGTTGTCGAGCAAACCCAACTTCTAGAAGAACGCTATAAAAATCCCATCGCTCATCGCGAGCTTTTTAGTGTGTCTTCGCAGCACTATGCCTTCGTGGTCAACGCCTTTGTTTCCTTGCTCAAGAAAAGCGATATGGAAAAGTATGAGCTTTTTTTGCGTGAAACCAGAACTTGGGAAATCATCGACGACGTCAAGAACTTCCGTAGTGAAGTCGGAGTCCTCTTTTTAAATAGCTATAACCGTGATGTCCTTTCTAAGATGTTGGATGATAACCATCTAGTTGCCCACCATCTCTTTACAGCCCAACCCCATATCTTTGTCAGCAAGTCCAACCCACTTGCTAAGAGAGACAAGGTGCAGTTATCAGATCTAGAAGACTTCCCATACTTGAGCTATGACCAAGGAACCCATAATTCCTTCTATTTCTCAGAAGAGATTTTGTCACAGGAACACCACAAGAAATCCATCGTGGTTAGTGACCGTGCGACCTTGTTCAATCTCTTGATTGGTTTGGACGGCTATACCATCGCGACGGGTATCCTCAATAGTAATCTTAATGGAGATAATATCGTCTCGATTCCACTTGATATTGATGATCCCATTGAACTGGTTTATATCCAGCATGAGAAAACTAGCTTGTCTAAGATGGGTGAACGCTTCATTGAGTACCTACTTGAAGAAGTTCGCTTTGATAAGTAATTTGAATAAATGAGAAGAGAAAAGAAGAATGACGACATTAAATACAAATGATTTTGATTTCCACTTGCCAGAGGAACTGATTGCACAGACGCCTCTGGAAAAGCGCGATGCCTCTAAACTCTTGATGGTCAATCGCAAAACAGGGGAATTTCAAGATCGCCATTTTCACTCAATTATTGAAATGCTAGAGCCAGGTGATGCCCTGGTTATGAATGACACCCGCGTACTACCAGCGCGACTTCATGGTCAAAAAGAAGAAACAGGGGGCCACGTTGAACTCTTGCTCTTGAAAAATACCGCAGGAGACGAATGGGAAGTCTTGGCGAAGCCAGCCAAACGTCTCAAGGTTGGTACCCGAGTTGTCTTTGGGGATGGTCGCCTAAGCGCAGTCGTGACCGAGGAATTAACCCATGGTGGCCGTATTGTTCGCTTTGAGTATGAGGGAATTTTCCTAGAAGTGCTTGAAAGCCTTGGAGAAATGCCTTTGCCTCCTTATATCCATGAAAAGTTGGATGATCGCGAACGTTACCAGACCGTCTATGCTAAGGAGAGTGGCTCAGCTGCTGCCCCGACTGCTGGTCTGCATTTTACCAAAGAACTACTAGAAGAGATCCAGCAAAAAGGAGTTCACCTAGTCTACTTGACCTTGCACGTTGGTCTTGGAACCTTTAGACCTGTTTCCGTCGATAATCTAGATGAGCACGAGATGCACTCAGAGTTTTACCAATTGTCTGAGGAAGCTGCTGCGACCTTGCGTCAGGTCAAGGGAAATGGTGGCCGCGTGATTGCTGTGGGGACAACCTCTATCCGTACGCTCGAAACCATCGGAAGCAAGTTTGATGGTCAAATCCAGGCCGACTCTGGCTGGACCAATATCTTTATCAAGCCTGGCTATGACTGGAAGGTTGTGGATGCTTTTTCTACTAATTTCCATTTGCCGAAATCTACCTTAGTCATGCTTGTCTCAGCTTTTGCAGGCCGTGAATTGGTCCTCGAAGCCTACCAGCATGCTATCGATCAGAAATACCGTTTCTTTAGCTTTGGCGATGCCATGTTTATCTATTAAGAATAGAAGGGCTAATTCCTGATTGGATTAGCCTTTTTTTGATATCAGATAGCTGTTGAATTAAAAGCAAATAAATGATACACCGAAGACTACGAGACAGCCGTCAAATATATGCAAAATCTGACGAGCTACTTTTATCTGTATCTATTTCAAAGGAGATTTTTATGAAAAACAAAACAATGCGCTATACGAGCCTATCAATCCTGACCTTATTGGCTGCCTTGACCTTGGTTGCCTGTGGTGGAAAGACTGACAAGAACACTTCAGCTACAAACCAAAAGGAAACAACAAGCAAGGTGACTACAGAGTCCGCAAGTAAAACTGAAGCAAGCCAAAAAGCGGAGCAGAAGTCAGAAACAAATAGTGCGACAGAAGCTGCAACCACTCAAGCAGAACAAACGGAAGATAAGCAAAAATCATTAGAGACTTACGCTAAATTTGTAGGAACTTGGGAAAATTACGCAGGAACAACTGCAACAGTCACAGCAGATGGAATTGTAACAATCCAAAGTTCAAATGGAACCTTTAAATACGAGATGGGTCAAGTAGAGGAAAAAAATGGTTATTACTCAGCAGGAATCCAACTTGTTGATGGTGGAGAAGGTGCTCGCCTTATCTACACTCCAGCGGGAGTCCAAAATGAATTGACAGGTACAGATGGTAGCCAAGAAGTCTTGTCCATCGGCCAATCACCAAGTGACAAAGATAGTCATTTTTACCGTAAATAAGAATACTAGTAAGAAGTAAGGGTGTAGAAACGCCCTTGCTTTCTAACCAATTTAAAATATAACAAAGGAAATAGAAAGAGGTAAAGGTGTTTTTTCTATGACGCCGTCGTGTCTTTATCGGCGAATGCAATGGACAGGCTGTTTATTATGACCAAAAGACAGGAGAGGCTTTAGCTGCTCCAAAGAGTGTCTTGCTCAATACTGCAGGCGCTCGTGACACGAATTCCTTTATCCCTGAATTGGTAGTTCTCTTTCTAGCAAAATGGAAAGAGAATTTTTTTCTAATTAAGCAGAGCATATTTCTGTTTAAACAACTCAATTTTATCATTGCAGTAATTGATTAAATCTTGTGCTTTTTCAAATGTGTAGCCTTTTTCAGATACAGACTTGACTTTCTTTTCATCAAAATAGTAGCCAGTCAAGCCCCTGACTTCCTCTGATAAGGTGAGATAATAGCCTGTTTCGATTCCCTGATCTAGATCTTTCGAGAGAGACTTCATCAGGCGTCCGAAGAGAGACTTTTTTGTCTTTTCATCACTAGAATTATTCCCTAAGTTAGTCGAGATAAGACCAGGATGATAGGCATTGATGGTGATGTTTGAACCTCTTAAAAAGAAGTCTCTTGCCAGATAGCGTGTCATCCAAATAGTGTAAAGTTTTGAATTATTGTAGGCCAATCCTGGATTGTATTCTTTCTCAAATCCAAAGTCCAAATCCTTGACCTTGGCAAAATGATGCATATAGGAAGAAGTATTAATGACACGGCTGTCAGCCGATTTTTCTAACAAGGGGCTTAGCTCAGTTGTTAACAGATAGGGAACGAGAACGAATAACATAAAAGTCAACTCGACATTTTTAGCACTCGCTTTTCGTTCTTTTCCTGCATACAGGCCTGCATTGTTAAACAAGACATCGATCCTTTGAAAGTCTCGCTTGATTTCCCCTACAAATCGATAAACATCGTCTAATTTTGAAAAATCTGCCAAGTAGCTCGAAACTCTGCCTCTCAAGGAAACGGCCCGAACCTCTTGAAGCGCCAGCTCAAGTTTTTGAGGATTGCGACCATGGAGGATGACCTGATGGCCTTCACTGGCTAATTTCTTTGCCAAATGTTTACCGATACCGTCAGTAGCACCTGTAATCAGAATCGTTTTGACCATATTAGTCCTCCAAGAAAGCAATGAGTTCTTTTGAAAACTCCTCTGCATATTGGAAGATCGAACCGTGACCAGCATTTGGATAGATGATCAGCTTACTATCTTTTATTTTCTCATGCATATCATAAGAATTTTCTGTTGGAACCTGCATATCCTTGTCCCCGTTGACGATTAAGGTTGGTTGGGTGATAAATCTTAGGTCGTCTTGAGAATCTTTCCCCCAACGTTTAATGGCTTTGAGTTGAGTCAAGAAACCAGGCACACTCATGTCTTTGTCCGCAAATTCCTTGGTTCGCATTCCCATTCGTCCGAGAACTTTCAAAGCTTCGATTTTTCCTTGTTCATCATGGTTATAGAAGATATAGCGTTTAGGATCGATGCGCTCGAGTCCAGCTTTAAACATATAGTTAAATGTTTTCCCTGTGACCTTATCAATCTCTTTTCCACCTCGAGGTCCTGTTCCTGCTATAATGAGACGATTGACCAAATCAGGCTTGATTCGGACCATTTCTTGGGCAATCATCCCTCCCATAGAAAGACCTAGGAGATTGATTTTATCGTAACCAAGGGATTGAATAAAGGCAATCGTCTGCTCAGCCATTCCAGAAATGGTTGGGGCCACTTTTCCTTGACTGGCTCCCACACCAGGAAGGTCGACCACAATCACATGGTGCTTTTCAGCAATCAAGTCCAAAAGTTTTGGATCCCAGTTGTCGAGGGTTGCTGCCAAGTGGACCAGCATCAGAAGAGGTAGTTTTGATTTGCCTTTGCTGAGTTCGCGATAGGCAATTTTGTTCCCTTCAACAGTGATGTATTGATTTTTAGTTGTAAGATATGACATTGTCTTTTCCTTTTTATTTCTTAAAGCTGAGGACAGTTTTTCCACGTGAGCGACCATTAGCGACCTTGTCTAAGGCGCTATTCACTTCTTCAAATGGATAGACTGTATCGATAGATGGCTTGATTTCTAATTTGCTAAAGAGGTCAGCTACCTCTTGTAATTGAGCACCATTGCTTTCCACAAAGATAAAATGGTAGTGAACGCCGTATTTGTCAGCCATCTTATCAAATTTGCGACCAGCTAAGCCAAGAATCATCTGTTTCCATTTTGGCAGGTTCATGCGTTTGGCAAAGTCACCATTTGGCATAGCACGGAGGGAAACAAGCTGACCACCTTTTTTCATGATAGACATTTGTTTTTCAGTCTCAGCGCCACCAAGGGTATCGAGGACATAATCAACCTGGCTAACAGTTTTTGTATAATCCTCTGTTTTATAATCGATAAAGCGGTCTGCTCCTAGGTTCAATACACGCTCAGCGCTATCTCCAGCCCCATTGGTAATGACCTTCAAACCTTTAGCCTTAGCAATCGGAATGGCCATACCGCCGACACCGCCTGTACCACCAGAGATAAAGATGGTTTTGCCAGCTTGAGCCCCCATGAGTTCTAAGGCTTGCATAATGGTTAAGGCAGTCAAAGGAACAGCAGCGGCTTCCTCGTCAGACAGATAGTCTGGAACCTTGGCTAGAGCCTGACTATCGACAGCTACGTATTCTGCAAAGGCACCAATATGATTAAGTGGTAAACGCCCAAAAACTCGGTCTCCGACTTTGAGATTTTTGACTTGTCTACCTGTCTCTTCAATGATACCGACCACTTCATTTCCAGCAGTTTGTGGAAGTTTGTAAGGGACGATCACCTTTACTTCACCACGGGAAATCATGTTATCCAGAGGATTAACACCAGCTGCGGTGACTTTGACCAAAACTTCTTTGTCTGTGATGCTTGGTTTTGCGATTTCTGTGATGTTTAGTGTGATATTGTTTTTGTTATAAGTAGTATGTTGTGCGACTTTCATTGTCTACCCTTTTCTATTTTTTGTTGTATCCGATAGAGATACAAGCATAGTCTTTTTAAAACTGATCTGCATGCAAATCAGTTTCGTTTTTGTTTGGCATCTTTATAAAGATTGTTAATGACATCTTCTAAGGTTTGCTGGGCTAGTTCCTTATCAAGTTGAGCTTCAGCGCTAGCAAATAGTGGCGAAATGGCAGCTTGAATATGTTTCCCTACTGGGCAATCCGGATTGCTATTTTGGTGAACGGGAAATAAGCTGATGTGGTTGACTTCTTGTGTGGAAAAATAAATCTCAAGTAAGGTCACTTCCTTTGGGGACTTACTGAGTTGATAGCCTGTTTTTCCTTGATGGGAAGTAATTAAGCCAGCGTTTTTCAATAAGGCAATCACCTTACGAATATAACTAGCGTTGGTTCCGACGCTCTCAGCCAGAGCTTGTGAACTTAAGGTATCCTTGCTCTCGCTAATCATGGTTAGGATATGTAAGGCTACTGAAAATTTTGTATCCATATAAACTCCTTTGGATAACTTGTATCTAATACGAGAACAAGTATATCACAAATAAAATGAAAAGCAAGACTTTTGTTTTAAATTTTTAAAATATTTTTGAAGAGTGTCATCAGATTAGAGATGTCTGGAAAGGCAGTTCATAAAAAATAGTGAGATAAACTTGTTTTAAAGAAACAGCATCTCCCCTCTCTGCTTGATCAAACATATCTTAGTTTGTGCCTAGTAAACTTTGTTTAATAATCTAATTATATGTTATTTCATTCCGTTTTTTTGTTCTTTTCAAAGCGTTATGAGGACTTGAAACTTCTTTTATGATTTTTAATTAGTAAAATGTTGAACTATAGTGAGTTTTGTGTCACAATAGATAGTATATAAATCATTAATAGAATAGAAATAATATTTTCTTACCTTTACAAGTAGTATTGGTTAGACATTTTTTCGTCTCAATTGTACTTATCTCTCAAGTTTAGCTAGTTTTTATAAGCTCTGTTTTCGAATCAATAAAACAAATTTTAGAAGTGCATAAGACAAGATGGTGACCTTACTACAGTCATCGCTAATCGCTATGTCTTGCTGGTACAGACTGTTTGTGCCGTTGGCTATTTACCAGTCAATTTGATCAAAGGGCTTAATTATTATTTTTGAAAGGTCTTTTATGGAAAAAATTCTTTCTTTAGGTCTGACAGGTAAGAAATTACTTGTTCAGGGTTTCTTGTTTGTTCTGCTAGGTCTTATCTTGATGGTCACGGGAACTTGGTTGCCAGTGACGGTTATTCGACTGGTTCTGTTTTTAGCTTGGATAGCAACGGTCTTAGATTTAGTATTACGTATTTTCAAAAAAAGTCAGTCAACGGACACCTTGGGAGTTGCACTGGTTAAATTGTTAGTGATGGGATATTTGCTAGGCTCGAATCTTGCTACTGATGTGCCAATTTATATTTTGGCTCTTGTGATTGGAATTTCTCAGATTTTTCATGCTAGTATCAACCTTGTCACCTATGTTCTCTACCGCAAAAACAAAATTCGACCTCGTTTTCGTTTCTTACTAGATGGTCTCGTACTAGTTTTTCTTGGTGGGACTAGTCTTTTGTCCTCTACGGGAAATTCTGTCTTTCAACTCTTTGTTTTAGGGGCTTATTTTTGCCTTTATGGTGTGTCCAATATCCGTGACGGTTTCTTATTTGAAAAGGAAATTGGGAAAAACCATCTCAAACGTCGTGTCAGAATGAGCTTACCTATTGCCCTAGCCGCTCTCATCCCTGCAAGTACTTTAGCAAAAATCAATAAATTCATGCAGGAAAATGCTGATAAGGAAGAGGAAATCTATCTTGGAATGGTGAAGTCTGGTAAGACAGCAGAGCTAGAAATTTTTGTTCATACAGCTGAGACCTCCCTGTTTTCAGCTATTGGTCATGTGGATATCTGCTATCAGGGCCGTGTTATTTCTTATGGCAACTATGATCCGTCATCTGAGACCTTATTTGGTATGGTAGGAGATGGTGTCTTATATTTCTGTGACCGTGATAAGTACATTGACTTATGTAAACGGGAGAGTCAAAAAACGCTATTTGGTTACGGAATAGATTTGACACCGGAAATGGAAGAAGCGGTTCAGGAAAAATTAGCTGAATTGAAACAACTGACGATTCCATGGGAGCCAAGCGCAGATAAAATTAAAACGGAAGATGGTAAGGAAGACTACACCTACGCTTATAAAATCAGACATGAGACGGATGGGGAACTTTATAAATTTATCAAATCTAAGTTTAAATCCTACTTTGTCTTGTCCACAAACTGTGTGCTCTTGGCTGATACCATAGTCGGTCAAGCTGGAACAGATATCCTCTCACCAAAAGGATTTATCGCTCCAGGAACTTACCAAGCCTACCTTGATCGAGAGTTTGAAAAACCAAATAGTATAGTCGTATCTAAACATGTTTATTAAGGAGAATTTATGAACTTAGTTAAAAAATATACCCCGTTAATCCTTTTTATAGGGCTGGTTGCTCTTGTAATTCTGAATGCATCGAGCTTTATATCAGGAGCAATCTCTCTCTTTGATGTAACATCAACCTTGATTTATGGTGCTGTTATTGCTTTTGTGCTCAATGTTCCCATGAAAAAAATTGAACAGTACTTAGTTAAATTGAAGGTAAAGGCAGAGTTGCGTCGTCCGATTGCCATGGTACTTGTTTTCCTAGCTCTTATCTTAATCGTGATTGCTCTTTTGGTTTTGGTGCTGCCAACCCTAGCTCAGACTATTAGTCAGCTGGGAACAGTCCTTTCAACAGTCCTTACTCAACTTGGGAAATTGCTAGGCAGCTCGGAATTTGTAACCAAAGACATGTTGTCAACTATCGTATCAGGCATACAGGGACAATCTAGTTCTATTAGCCAAGCTTTGATAGGTTTTTTATCAGGTCTGACTAGTAATATCGGCAATATTTTTTCAAGTTTGATGAATGCCTTTTTGATTATAGTCTTCACCTTTTTATTTTTATCCAGTAAGGAACATTTGGCAGCGATGACGAGTCGACTTCTAAAAGTTTTTCTTCCAGAGAAGGTGGTGATAAAGTTGACTTACATTGGACAAGTAGCACTAGAGACTTATGACCAATTTTTGATGAGTCAGCTGATTGAAGCAGTTATCATAGGAGTTATGATAGCGGTTGGTTACAGCCTGTTTGGGATACCCTATGGAGTAATGACAGGTATATTTGCAGGAGTGCTATCGTTCATTCCTTATGTAGGGCCTATGATTGCTTGTGTTGTGGGAGCGATTTTTATCTTCACAGTGAGTCCTACTCAAGCCTTACTTTCTCTTCTTCTATATCAAGTTATACAGCTGATTGAAGGAAACCTTATTTATCCAAAAGTTGTAGGTCAATCTATCGGCTTACCAGCTCTCTTCACACTTGCAGCAGCTAGTATTGGAGGCAATCTCTTTGGCTTACTTGGGATGATATTCTTTACCCCCGTATTTGCTGTTATCTATCGACTGGTTAAAGAATTTGTCGTTGCAAAGGAAAATCAGGTAGATTGAGAAAGACTGAATTTAATAAGATATACTAAGAAGAGAGTGAAAGATTCTCTTCTCTTTTATTTCTAAATGACTTGCTCTTGTTCTGTTGCGAAAATTTATGAATTCATAATAGCCCATTTTAATCTCTATGCGGATTGGCCATGTAATATGGGCACAAATTAGTATAGTTTAGTTAATTATAGACTAGCTCTGTACTGTAAAAAACAGTTAGTCTTATCAAATATTGCTAGCAATTGATTGAGAATAAATGATAAGTTTGATAAGGTTGGAAAACCTTTATAATGATTTGCTACAAAAAGTTATTTGACATCAAAAAAGCCTTGAAATCAAGGCTTTTTCCTGTTGATTTAGATGCCCCCTACAGGGCTCGAACCTGTGACCCATAGATTAAGAGTCTACTGCTCTACCAACTGAGCTAAGGAGGCAAATAAAAAGCTGTATTGGTGCCGAAACTTCACGGTTTGTATTGAACCCGCGCAATTAAGCAGGTGGGCAACTCGCTCTAACTGAAGCTGTTTCCGTGTGAGACGGCCTACATGCTGTTAGAAGACTTTTGTTTCCCTAATAATACAAAAAATAGTCGGTCAACACTTAAATGTAAAGTCGTACACCACAGCGTTTCTATGATTATATGATACCACTTTTTCAAAAAAAATCAAGGGAAAATTAAAAATTTTGAAAAGGATTTCATAAGTTTCGTAATTTATCAATGGTTTCCTTGCGTTGAGCCAGAGCCCGTTCGTATTTTCCACTATCTTCTGGTGAGAAGTAGCTATGGTTGCGGATTTTTTCTGGCAAGTACTCTTGTTTGACCCAGTGACCTGGGTAGTTGTGTGGATAGAGGTAGTTTTGGGCATTGCCTAGTTCCTTGCTACCACTATAGTGACCATCACGCAAGTGACGTGGGATTGGTAGGTGACCGGATGATTTAAGATCAGCCAGAGCCTTATCCATAGCCACATAGGCTGAGTTGGATTTTGGAGAAAGGGCCAAATCAATCACAACATTGGCAATGAGGATGCGGGCTTCGGGGAATCCAATCCTCTGTGCTGCATCCAAAGCAGTTACAGTATGAATCTGGGCTTCAGGATTGGCTAAGCCAATATCTTCATAAGCAATCACAGTCAAACGACGAGCTAGGCTAGGAAGGTCACCGGCCTCTATCAAGCGAGCAGCATAGTGAAGACTGGCATCCACATCCGAGCCACGGATGGACTTTTGAAGGGCAGATAGAACATCATAGTGTCCATCTCCATCCTTGTCCATAGTGATATAGCTTCTCTGGAGACTATTTTCCATGATATTCAGCGTGATATGACGGATACCGTCATTATTTTCTGGAGTGGAGAGAACTGCCAAGTCCAGTGAGTTAAAGGCAGAACGGAGGTCTCCGTTGGTAGATGTTGCGATAAAATCAAGGGCATCATCATCTAACTCGACAGGGAAATCAAAGCCTCGTTCAGGGTCAGTCAGGGCGATTTGAATGGCCTCTTTGACATCTTGGTTAGACAAGGGTTCCAACTCAAAAATCTGAACACGACTTCGGATGGCTGGAGTGACAGAAAAGAAAGGATTTTCAGTTGTCGCCCCGATCATGATGACTAGACCACTTTCTAAGAGAGGAAGGAGGAAGTCTTGTTTCGTCTTGTCAAGACGATGAATCTCGTCTAGTAGCAGTACAAGGCCACCTGAGAATTTAGCTTCCTCAGCGATTTCTTGGAGGCGTTTTTTACTATCAACTGTGGCATTGAAGGTCCGAAAGGCATACTTGGTTGTTCCAGCGATGGCTGAAGCGATACTGGTTTTTCCGATGCCTGGAGGTCCGTAGAGGATCATAGAGGATAGGCGATTGGCTTCCACCATACGGCGGATAATCTTGCCTGGTCCAACTAGATGCTCCTGACCAATGACCTGGTCGATGGTTTTGGGGCGCATACGAAGCGCGAGATTGTCTGGCATAGCAGTCCTTTCTAACATGGATTTTCTGATACTAATGTGGTAATATGGTAGTATCTATTTTAGCATATTTCCGAGTATTCGGGGCGATTAAAGAGTCGTATAGAAAGAGGACAAAATGGCAACATATGGATTTTTAGATGTTTTACAAGAAGAGTTGGACAAGAACTTTCCTTTTGATTATGAGATTAGTTGGGACAAGCGTAATCATGCGGTTGAAGTGAGTTTTCTATTAGAGGCACAAAATGCTGCAGGGGTGGAGATGTTAGATGAAGACGGAGAGGTTTCGTCAGATGATATCCTTTTTGAAGAAGCGGTACTTTTTTACAACCCTGCCAAGTCAACAGTTAATGAAGAAGACTATCTCACGGTCATCCCTTACCTGCCGAAGAAAGGTTTTTCTCGTGAATTTTTAGCTTATTTTGCGCTATTCCTTAAAGATACTGCAGAGGTTGGACTAGATGCCCTCATGGACTTTTTGGAAGACCCAGAAGCAGAAGAATTCGTCATGGAATGGAACCAAGAAGTCTTTGAAGAAGGAAAAGTTGGCTTGGAAGAAGGAGAATTTTATCCTTATCCGAGATACTAGGAGCTTGTAGTGGATATAGACATTTCAGATTTCACAGGCTGCAAAATTGCCCTCTTTTGTGGAGATAAGCTACTGACCATCTTGCGTGATGACAAGGACAATATCCCTTGGCCCAATATGTGGGAGTTACCAGGTGGGGGCCGTGAAGGGAACGAAAGTCCTTTCGAGTGCGCAGCGCGTGAAGTTTATGAGGAACTGGGAATTCATTTAAATGAGGATTGTATGCTCTGGAGTAAGGTTTATCCCAGCATGCTCTTTGAAGGTCGGCAGTCTGTCTTTATGGTCGGTCAGCTAAGTCAGGATCAGTTTGATAATATCACCTTTGGAGATGAAGGACAGACATACAAACTGATGAGCATTGAGGAATTTTTGAATTCTAAACAGGCTGTACCTCAGCTCCAGGGGAGATTGAGGGATTATTTGGAGGAAGAAAAATGATTTTTGCGATTGCAACAACCACGTTGAATAAGGAAGTTAAGCGTAATCTAGAAACTGGACAATACTCTAGAGAAGAAGCTACATTTATTTATATGGAATATTTAAAGTTAAAGAAGCAGAGAGAAAGTGGTACGAAAGTAGCTGGGATCTCTATGGCTGTTATTTGGGGATTAATGCTTGTTTTACCCTTAATGAGTGGTGAAGGTCTCGTACTGCCCCTTTCAGTACATTTTTTATTACTGCTACTGCTTGCAGGAATTGTTCTATTTGTTTATTATCTTATGTTTGGTATTTTTAAACAGCAGATTCATAGCGCAATGAAAGAACACTATACAGATGTGATTGAAGAATTTAAGAAGAATAAGGAAAATACAAAATGGAAACATGGCAAGAATTAAAGGTTACAGTCAAGCGTGAGGGAGAGGAGTTGGTCTCTAATCTCTTGATCGAGTTAGGCGCCCAGGGTGTTGCGATTGAGGACAGTATGGACTATGTGGGAAATGTGGATCGCTTTGGTGAGATTTTCCCTGATGTCGAGCAGCAAGAAGAAATCGTGGTGACAGCCTACTATCCTGAAACGATTGATGTAGCCGTTGTTGAGGCAGATTTGCAGGATCGCTTAGCAGACTTGACAGATTTTATGGATCTGGGTGAAGTCAAGATTGGCACCACTGCCTTGGCTGAGGAAGATTGGGCAGATAATTGGAAGAAATACTATGAACCAGCTCGCATCACCCATGACCTGACCATCGTACCGTCATGGACAGACTATGAGGCAACAGCGGGAGAAAAAATTATCAAGCTGGACCCTGGCATGGCCTTTGGAACGGGAACGCACCCAACAACTAAGATGAGTCTCTTTGCCTTGGAGCAAGTCCTTCGTGGTGGTGAAACAGTGCTAGATGTAGGGACTGGTTCAGGCGTTCTTTCTATTGCTAGCTCTCTCCTAGGTGTCAAGGAAATCTTTGCCTATGACTTGGATGATGTGGCGGTTCGGGTGGCTCAGGAAAATATTGAGCTCAATCCTGGTATGGAGAACATCCATGTAGCCCCAGGTGATTTGCTTAAGGGCGTAGAAATTGAGGCGGACGTCATCGTGGCCAACATCCTAGCAGATATCCTTATCCATCTGACAGATGATGCTTATCGTTTGGTCAAGGACGAAGGCTATCTCATCATGAGTGGCATTATCAAGGACAAGTGGGACATGGTGCGTGAGTCGGCTGAGTCAGCTGGATTTTTCCTTGAAACCCACATGATCCAAGGGGAATGGAATGCCTGCGTCTTCAAGAAGACCAAGGATGTCTCCGGTGTGATTGGAGGCTAGCATGCAGCAGTATTTTGTTAAAGGCAGTGCAATCTCTCCTGTCACCATCGAGGATAAGGAAACCAGCAAGCACATGTTTCAGGTTATGCGATTGAAAGAAGATGATGAGGTGACTCTAGTCTTTGATGATGGGATCAAGCGATTGGCGCGCGTGGTAAATGTAGAGGCGCGTCAATTGGAGCTGGTTGAGGAATTAGCTGATAATGTAGAACTACCAGTCCAAGTGACCATTGCCTCTGGCTTTCCCAAGGGAGATAAGCTAGAGTTCATCACTCAAAAAGTGACGGAGCTGGGTGCTAGTCAGATTTGGGGCTTCCCCGCGGACTGGTCCGTTGCCAAGTGGGATGGCAAGAAATTGGGCAAAAAGGTTGATAAGTTAGAAAAAATTGCCCTTGGAGCAGCCGAGCAAAGCAAACGCAATCTGGTCCCAAGTGTCACCCTTTTTGAAAAAAAAGCAGATTTTCTATCTCAGCTGGACCAGTTTGACTCTATCGTGGTAGCCTATGAAGAGTCAGCCAAAGAAGGTGAATCAGCAGCGCTTATCCAAGCTGTTGCGGGGTTAGAAAAAGGATCTAAACTGCTCTTTATCTTTGGACCAGAAGGTGGTCTATCTCCTGCAGAAATTGAAAGTTTTGAAGAAAAGGGAGCAGTCCTGGCAGGACTTGGTCCTCGTATTTTGCGAGCAGAAACAGCACCACTTTATGCTTTATCAGCCCTTAGTGTTTTATTAGAATTAGAGAAATAAGAGGAAAAAGATGGAACAAAAACACCGTTCAGAATTTCCTGAAAAGGAACTTTGGGACTTGACAGCCTTATATCAAGACCGTGAGGACTTCTTGCGTGCGATTGAAAAGGCGCGTGAAGACATCAATAAATTTAGCCGTGACTACAAGGATAATCTTCACACTTTTGAAGATTTTGAAAAGGCTTTTGCAGAATTGGAACAAATCTACATTCAGATGAGTCATATTGGCAACTACGCCTTTATGCCTCAGACGACGGACTACAGTAACGAGGATTTTGCCAATATCGCCCAAGCTGGGATGGACTTCGAGACAGATGCCAGTGTCGCCTTAACCTTCTTTGACGATGCCTTGGTGGCAGCAGATGAAGAAGTCTTGGACCGTTTGGGTGACTTGCCACATTTGACTGCAGCCATTCGTCAGGCAAAAGTTAAAAAAGCCCACTATCTTGGGGCTGATGTAGAGAAGGCCTTGACCAATCTGGGCGAAGTTTTTTACAGTCCACAGGATATTTATACTAAAATGCGAGCTGGGGACTTTGAAATGGCTGATTTTGAAGCCCATGGAAAAACCTACAAAAACAGTTTTGTGACCTATGAAAATTTCTACCAAAACCACGAGGATGCTGAGGTTCGTGAGAAATCCTTCCGTTCTTTCTCAGAAGGACTTCGTAAGCACCAAAATACAGCTGCGGCAGCCTATCTTGCTCAGGTTAAATCTGAGAAATTGTTGGCAGATATGAAAGGTTATGATTCAGTATTCGACTATCTTTTGGCTGAGCAAGAAGTAGACCGTGCCATGTTTGACCGCCAGATTGACCTCATCATGAAGGACTTTGCGCCAGTTGCTCAGCGATATCTCAAGCATGTTGCCAAAGTGAATGGTCTTCAAAAGATGACCTTTGCAGACTGGAAATTGGACTTGGACAGCGCCCTTAATCCTGAAGTGACCATTGATGATGCCTATGATTTGGTCATGAAGTCGGTAGAACCTTTGGGACAAGAATATTGTCAGGAAGTTGCTCGCTATCAAGAAGAACGCTGGGTGGACTTTGCTGCCAATAGCGGTAAGGATTCTGGTGGCTATGCGGCGGATCCATATCGCGTGCATCCTTATGTTCTCATGAGCTGGACAGGTCGTTTGAGCGATGTTTATACCTTGATTCATGAAATCGGGCATTCTGGTCAATTCATCTTTTCGGATAATCACCAAAGCTACTTCAATGCTCACATGTCTACTTACTATGTCGAAGCGCCGTCAACCTTCAATGAATTGCTTCTTAGTAATTACTTGGAGCACCAGTCTAATGACCCACGTCAAAAACGCTTCGCTCTGGCTCATCGCTTGACAGACACCTACTTCCATAACTTTATTACCCATCTCTTGGAAGCAGCTTTTCAACGTAAGGTATATACGTTGATTGAAGAAGGAGAGACCTTTGGAGCAAGTAAACTCAACAGCATTATGAAGGGAGTCTTGACAGACTTCTGGGGGGATGCTATTGAAATCGATGATGATGCGGCTTTGACTTGGATGCGCCAAGCTCACTACTACATGGGCTTGTATAGCTATACTTACTCAGCTGGACTTGTAATCTCGACTGCAGGTTACCTTCATCTGAAAAATTCAGAAACTGGAGCTGAAGATTGGCTCAATCTCCTCAAGTCAGGTGGCAGTAAGACACCACTTGAGTCAGCAATGATTATCGGAGCAGATATTTCAACAGATAAACCACTCCGTGATACCATTCAGTTCTTGTCTGATACAGTTGATCAAATTATCACCTACAGTGCGGAGTTGGGGGAGTAAAATCATAAAAGTGCAACAATATAGCAATATTGTTTAGATTTTAGAATGACATTTATTTTTGGTGGTGATTAAAAAAATATTGAAGCAGGAATAGTATTGGTATTCTCTATACTTTTATTTATACTATATAATAAGATTGCCCTAAAAATAGCTGAAGTCTCTACTCTTAAATATTCTCCTGAGAAGGAGTGATGTAGAGAGTACAGATGAAGAGTTACTCATTTTATTTTGAAATATAAGTAAATATGTTAAAATTAATAATGTAAACGTTTTTAAAGAAAGGTTAATTTTATGAAAAAGGAACAAGTGCTGATTGGTTTGGGAGTTGCAACTGCAATAGTAACTGCTTTTAATGGTCATGTCCAAGCAGATGAGGTTACAAATAAACAATCGACTAAAACTACCGTCAGTCAATCAGAGACCAAAAAGGATGTTGAAGTTTCAGAATCAGATGTAAAAAATGTAGAAGTAAAACTGAATCAAACAATTGAAGAAGAAAAGAATGCTCAGAAGATTGTTGATAAAACGCAACAAGAGTATGCATCTGCTGTAACAAATAAGAACAAAGCAGATGACGCTTTGAAACAAGCTCAAGAATTTGCTAAGCAAGCTACACCTGAGAAAATTAAAAATGCAGAAAAGGATCTTGCCGCAAAACAAGTAACTGTCAAGAAAGCCGAAGAAAATTTGGCTGGAGCAAAACAAGGTGAGAAACAAGCTCAGACAAGTGTCGAGAACCAACAAACAGTTGTTAATAAGGCAAAAACTCAGGTTGATCAAAGAGCAGTAGACGTAAAAAAGGCACAAGACAAAGTAAGGGTAGCAGAGAATTCTTTTGATTGGAATACATTACGTGAGGTCCAACAAACTGCTGGGAAATTGGATGCGAAGGTGAAAGCTGACCAGGCTAAAGTGAGTTCTTTAACTAGTGAGTTCTCAAAAGCACAACAAGAAAGAAAAGCACTTGTAGAAAGAGGAAATAAGAACCGTTCTACTCTTGAAAAGAATTTAAAATCAGCTGGGAATGAGTTTTTAACAGTTACGGTCCCTCACGAGATTCAATCAAATTCTGTTAGCGAGAGTGATTCCAAGACTCCTCCACTTGAGGAAAAAACTTTTGTAGGAAGAGATGGAAAGACCCTTTATGTTGCTGCGAACGAAGATGTTAATTTTAGTGGTGAAAGAACTGAAACAATTGTAGTAAAATCTAAGGATTATATCCACACCCCTCATGTAGTTGATTATAAGAAAGTTTCTGAATATGTTCGTAACTACTTAATCGAGTTACGTAGAATCAACGGCATTGATATTCCAGTGCCACCTGTGACTGACAAGGCTTTGAGATATGGAAAAGCTAGGGCCGATGAAATGGTGGCAAATGATAAACTATCACACGATACAAAATTAAAAAATCAAGATTTTGGTTTTAAGGACGCAACAGAAAACGCTACAGCTGGTTCCGTTCCAGAAAAGAGCCTGTTAAGTGAAAAAGAACTTGCTTATAAAGAGGTTTTAAGCTACTTTAATGACTACAACAATGCCTCAGCATATGGCTCGTCAGATCCTAAAGAAGCAAATACATTTAACTATGGTCATAGAATTCCATTGCTAGCAGCTTCTGGGACAGGAATGGCTATAGGAGCATCCTCTAGCGAAAAAACAAGCTATGGAAATTATGGAGTGTTAACATTTATAAGTGAAGATAAAAGTGTTTATGGAATACTTCCTTCTGGAGCTAAAGGGTATAGTAGTTATTTTTTAGCAGAAGCAGAAAATAAAGATAGTAATCCAGATTATAGCGAATTTTACTTTAATGGGAAACGAGTAAAATTCTTACCGAAAATAACCTTCCGTTATGTTTGGAATGAAATCACACATCCTAAAAATCCAGCCTATACTAAAGCGAAAGAAGCTTTAGATAATTTTAATCGAAAACAAAGAAATGAAGAGACTGTGGCAAATGAAAAACTATCGTCTCTAAACAATAACCTTACCATTGCTAAAACGACTTTAGATAAAGATAAAAAAGAACTAGACAAATCTAAAAAACGTCTTGTGGATTTGACAAAACAAAATGAAGCTAAGTTAAACGTTTTGAAATCAGCACAAGCAGAATTGAGTAAACAACAAAAATTACTGAATGCTGCTAAAACTGAGTTTTTGAAACAAGAGACTGAACTAAATCGATTGAAAGCAATCAAAAATAATAAATCTCATGCTAGTAAGAATGCGGAACAGTCATTAGTGACTGCTAAGAAGGATTTGTCAAAGGTGCAACAAGATGTCATTGACCTCAAAAATGCTCCAAGAAAACTCGACGATGCTAAAAAACAATTGATTAGAGCTAAACAAAAGGTTGCTGAATCTAAAAAAGTACTTGAAAATGCAAATGTTAAACTAAAAAATGCAAAAGCTAAAAAAGATGCTGCGAAGAAAGAATATACGAAAGTATCTGAAGCATATAAACAGTATTTATTGTTAAAACAAAAAGCGGCTTCGAAAGGAAGTTGGGTTCAATCCTCCGGCCGTTGGTGGTACAGACACAACAATGGTTCTTATACAACTAATGGTTGGGAACTAATCGACAGTACATGGTATTATTTTGACAGTTCAGGATGGATGCAAACAGGCTGGGTAAAAACAGGTGGATCATGGTATTACCTCAATTCTTCGGGAGCAATGCAAACAGGTTGGTTTACTGTCTCAGGGAAATGGTACTATGCATATGGTTCAGGTGCCTTAGCAATCAGTACAACCACACCTGATGGATATCGAGTTAATTACAATGGCGAGTGGATTAGATAGGGAATTCTTGACTATTTGAAGAATGGAGTTAAAACACTATCATTCTGTCTAATATTGTTTGACTATTTAAGAGGTGTAGATTTTCAAATGACTCCATAAGTTTTTATAATAAAAAAATAAAAGTACATAATTTGGGGAAACTGTATCAGATGAATTGCGCTCTCTTTTAAAAGTGTTTATAAGAAAAACTTTCCCCTGTATTTCCAAGCACATTTCTTGAAACCCTTTCCTTCTTCTGATAGACTAATACATAGTTTGAAAAAAGGAGACTTATCATGAAAAAATTTGTTGCTGAATTAATCGGTACTTTTATGCTTGTGTTCATCGGAACAGGAGCGGTTGTTTTTGGAAATGGTGTTGAAGGACTTGGACACCTTGGAATTGCTCTTGCTTTTGGTTTAGCAATCGTAGTCGCAGCCTTCTCAATCGGAACTGTTTCAGGTGCTCACTTGAACCCAGCTGTTTCTATCGCTATGTTTGTGAACAAACGTTTGTCATCTTCAGAGCTTGTAAACTACATCCTTGGTCAAGTAGTTGGTGCTTTCCTTGCATCTGCTTCTGTATTCTTCCTCTTAGCGAATTCAGGTATGTCAACTGCAAGTCTTGGTGAAAATGCCTTGGCAAACGGAGTAACTGTCTTTGGTGGTTTCTTGTTTGAAACAATTGCAACATTCTTGTTTGTTTTGGTTATCATGACTGTGACTTCAGCAAGCAAAGGAAATGGCGCAATCGCTGGTTTGGTGATCGGTTTGTCATTGACTGCTTTGATTCTTGTTGGATTGAACATCACTGGACTTTCAGTAAACCCAGCTCGTAGCTTGGCTCCTGCTGTATTGGTAGGTGGCGCAGCCCTTCAACAAGTTTGGATTTTCATCCTTGCCCCAATCGTTGGTGGAGTTCTTGCAGCCCTTGTTGCTAAAAACTTCCTTGGAACTGAAGAATAATTGAAACTCTAAAAACCTACTCTTCACATTGAAGAGTAGGTTTTTTTATATATTAAAATCCCCCACGATAAGAGGTGGGGGATTTTATAATTAACTCAATTCAGCAACGATTGCTTTGATTTGTTCTGCAGTGTGGACACCTGCAACTTGTTTGACAACTTGGCCATCTTTCTTGAAGAGTAGAGTAGGGATAGACATGATACCAAATGAACGAGCTGTATTTGGGTTTTCATCAACGTCCATTTTAACGATTTTCAAGACATCTTCTGAAAGTTCTTCAGATAATTTGTCCAAGATTGGACCTTGCATACGACATGGACCACACCAAGTTGCCCAGAAGTCTACCAAGACCAATCCGTCTTTTGTTTCTTGTTCAAATGTTGCATCTGTAATTGCTTTTGCCATAGTATTTCTCCTTTTTAGTTATATTGGCTTAAATCTTGTTTCATGAGATAGAAGAAAACATCCCCATAAGTCCCATGGTAGTCCAGAACATGACCATTGTAGGTTAGTTTTTGGACAGGGTAATAGTCGGCGACACCAATCAGGCAGGCGTGTTGAGAACGTTCAAATTCTTCGTATGACTCAAAGGTCATGGTTCTCTCTTGCTTGCTGGCATCCAGATAAGTGATTTCAATCATAGGATTCTCCTTTGCTAAATCATGTCTTCATTTTACTCCTTGGAAAAAGGAATGTCAAGAAAATTGATTGCGCACGCAAGTTTTTTTGAAAAATTTAGAACAACCAGTCTGCTTTTGTTTCAAGACTTTCTTCGACTGCTTTTTGTAGATAAGCAAGAGTCGTCTGGCCCTCACTAGTGAGGCAGATAAAACTAGCTCGCTTGTCCTGGTCACAACATCTCCGACTAAGTAAAGCACAGTTTTTGGCTTCTAGGCGTGCCACCATCCGTGATACAGCGCTAGGGCTCAGATGAAGTTTATCTGGCAAGTCAATCTGTCTCAAAGATTTTTCTTGAGCCTGATTTAAAAAGTGCAAGAGGTAGAATTCTTTGAGCGTTAGATTTTGTTCGCTTTGCTCAGCGATCGTTTGCTCTAAAATAGCTTCTAATTCTACTTGTCGGCGGTTGAAGTCAAACCATTTATCTAAGTAAGTCACGTCAATCTCCTTTCCTATATAATAGTTGTAAATAGCTTTATACATCTAAGATGCTTGCGCACGCAATTAGTATACAACTTTTTCCATGAGATAGCAAGAAGGATGTTTCTTGTGTATTTCCTTGAAATTTTCTGAAAAAAGAGTAAACTGGTATGCAGAAAGTCTATTTGTGGAGTATACGATGAAGTTATATGTTCAGTTAATGATTCTCTTTGTCATTTCGCTGATTGGTGAGGGAATTTCCGTTCTTTTCCATTTGCCTATCCCTGGAAGCATCATTGGTTTGATTATTTTATTTTTAGCCCTGCAGTTCAAGTGGTTGCGGGTACGTCATGTCAACATGGTTGGGAATTTTCTCCTGGCTAATATGACTATTCTATTTTTGCCTCCTGCAGTTGGGATTATGGAGAAATTTGATGTGATTGCTCCCTATTTATTGCCCATTGTCTTGATTGTCTTTTTTGCGGCAGTCATCAATATTATCTTGATTGCGCTGGTCGTTCAGTTTATCAAAAAGCGTTATGAAGGTGATTACGAAGAAAGAGGTGCCAAATGAGCGAATTTGTATCCAATCCACTTTTTGGGATAGCCTTGTCAATCCTAGCTTATCTAGGAGGGATGATTATCTTTAGACGCTACCCTCATCCTCTGACAACTCCTTTACTGCTAGCAACCTTGTTTATCATAGCATTTCTGAAATTTACGGGTATTTCTTACGCTGCCTATTATCAAGGTGGGGTCTACCTCAATAACTTGATTGTTCCCTCAACAGTAGCTTTAGGAATTCCTCTTTATAAGAGTTTTCACCTCATGAAACACCATGTTAGAAGTATTTTACTTGGGAGTTTTTTAGCAGTCATTGTGAATACCATTTTTACAGCTTTAGTTGCAAAATTTTTCGGTATGGATTTCTTCTTGGCGATTTCACTTTTCCCAAAGTCTGTAACGACGGCCATGGCAGTTGGAATTACGGATAAGCTACAAGGGATAGCGACGATCACTTTGGTAGTTGTGGTAGCAACTGGCATTCTGACTAGCGTTATTGGACCAACACTTTTGAAATGGCTAAAAATAGACGACCCAGTAGCTGTTGGACTGGCCCTGGGAGGAACAGGTCATGCGGTTGGAACTGGGACAGCCTTCCGTTACGGATCAGTCGCTGGTGCCATGGCTGGTTTGGCAATCGGTGTCACAGGTCTGCTGTATGTCTTTATCAGTCCCATCGTAGCTGGTTTAATATTGAGTTAAAGGTCAAGTATTTCTTGGCCTTTTATCTGTTTAATTAAGAATAAAACACCCCCAGCAAATTTTTTTGCTAGGGGGTTATTGATTATTGAAGGTTAACTTTATTCTTTAAGATATAGTAGGTGCCGAGATAGAAGCCGACGCTAAGGATTAAGTCCTTGAAAATTTCAAAGGATAATACCCAATTGTAGTCGAAATCGATGCGAAGATTTAGGGTGATAAAACCAAGGACTATTTGGATAGCGATGTAGGCGACAACCGCAAGAGCTGTACGGTATTCATTAAAGAGTTGACCGATAGAGATAGAAAAGTAGATACAAAGGATACTTGCAAGAGTGTTAACGATATAGGAAATCAAGGCTAACCAGAAATCATCTTGATAATTTTTGAGAATAAAATCGGCAACGTTGGATATTAAGACGTCTGGTTGAATCATGGACATGATGATGTAAAGACTAAAAAGGAAAACCACTGTACTTGCCAAAGACCAAACAAAGGCTCCAAGAAGTTTAGCGGAGAGGATCTGGTGTTCAGATACTGGCAGGGTGAGAGTTAAATAGCCACGACGATCGTAAACGCTTCCCTTAAATCGTTGAATAATCAAAATCAAGGTTGAGATACTCAAAGTAATAAGCAGACCCCCAAAAACCAGAGATAGAAATACTAACATGACAACACCCTTGTCTTGATAATAGGTACTAGTGAGGGTGCTGCCCTGAATTCCTATGATGACAGATAGGGATAGTACAGCAGCATAGAGGGCTAAAAACCATTTATTGACATTTTTAAATTCATAACGAACTAAATTCCAAAACATAAGAATCTCCTTTAACTAGGCTTTGAATTCGTGACGGAAGAGCTGGTCGATAGACTCTCCTGATTCGTAGCGAATATCATCCACATTTCCTTGACGGACAACTTTTCCATCCTTGAGGAAGACAATCTCATCCAAGATTGGTTCGATGTCTGAAATCAAGTGAGTTGAAATCAAGACAGTCGAAGTTGGAGAGTAGTTGTTGATGATGGTGTTCAAGATGTAGTCACGAGCTGCAGGATCGACACCACCGATTGGTTCGTCAAGGACGTATAGACGAGCATCACGACTCATGACAAGGATTAACTGAACTTTTTCTTTATTCCCTTTTGAGAGTTTCTTGAAACGGCTATTCTCATCGATACCAAGGTCACGAAGAAGACCTTGAGCACGTTCGAGATTGAAATCTTTATAGAAGGTCTTGAAAAAGGTAAGAGCTTCTTTGACTTTCATCTGTTCGTTGAGATAGGTCGTATCAGGTAGATAAGAAACGATAGCCTTAGTTGCTGGGCTTGGTTCCATATCGTTGATAAGAATGCGCCCACCATCAGGTTGTAACAAGCCATTGATTAGTTTAATCAAGGTTGTCTTTCCAGAACCGTTTGGGCCAAGGAGTCCAACAATCTTTCCGGCTGGGATTTCAAGGGAAACATTTTGAAGAGCAGGGCTTGCTCCATAGAATTTTGAAACATTTTCAAATGTTAACAAGGTCATAGTCTAAACTCCTTCAATATAATCTCTCAAAACAGTTGGTAGTTCTTCTTTTTCATAGCCAAATTCTACCATGCCTGTTACAAATTGCTGCAGTTGTTCTTCAGATAGTTGCTTACGGGATTGGAGGATTAGGTCCAAGTCCTCGGTGACAAAACGACCTGCAGTCCGCTTGGTGTATACGAAGCCTTCTCTTTCTAGATCTGATAGGGCACGTTGGATGGTATTAGGATTGACGCCAGCCTCGCTAGCCAGTTCTCTGACAGTTGGCAGTTGTTGGTTGGGTTCTAGTTTATGGGAAACGATTTGCAGTTTGATCTTATCCATTATCTGCAAATAAATGGGTTTGTTGTTATCAAATGTCCAGGACATCACAGTCTCCTTTCTACAATTTCTTTTTGTATCACTTAAATAATACAACTAAACAAAAAACTTGTCAAGCTAAAAGGAGAATTATTTTGGGAATTGCTTAAAAAATGATATAATGAAAAGAAAACGACAAGGAGGGGAAGGCATGCGTTGTCCAAAATGTGGCGCTACTAAATCAAGTGTTATCGATAGCCGTCAGGCTGAAGAAGGAAATACGATTAGAAGAAGACGTGAGTGTGAAGAATGTCAGCATCGTTTTACGACCTATGAACGTGTAGAAGAGAGAACGCTGGTTGTGGTCAAGAAGGATGGTACACGGGAGCAGTTCTCCAGAGATAAAATCTTTAACGGGATTATTCGTTCGGCTCAAAAACGTCCGGTGTCTAGTGATGAGATTGGCATGGTAGTCAATCGTATCGAACAAAAACTCCTCAGTCGCAATGATAATGAAATTCAGAGCGAAGATATTGGTTCGCTCGTCATGGAAGAGTTAGCTGAACTCGACGAAATCACATATGTTCGTTTCGCTAGTGTCTATCGTAGCTTTAAGGACGTGAGTGAGCTCGAAAATCTTCTCAAACAAATTACGCAATCTTCAAAGAAGAAAAAGGAAAAATAAATGAAGCCTAATGATCGTTTTTCTTTTCTAAAGAATAATCGGGTGTCGCAAGATCCCACAACTTTGGTGCAGTGCTACCTCCCGATTATCGGTCAGGATGCGCTGAGTCTTTACCTTTATACCTTAGCTTTTTGGGATGATGGACAAAAAGAACACCTGTTTGCAGCTATTCTCAACCATCTCAATTTTGGGATGGACAGGCTTTTAAAAGCCTTTAAAATCTTATCAGCCTTCAACCTGATTACCCTCTATCAAAAGGGTGACGTCTATGAACTTGCTATTCATCCAACGCTTTCTGGCTCAGATTTCTTGCGTCATACGGTTTATCGTACCTTATTGGAGAAAAAAATCGGTGAACCAGCAGTTTCTGATTTGCGCCAAGAGCAGGCAGATGGAGAGCCTTTGGCCGTTCCTTTGAGTCAGGCCTTTCCAGAGATAGAAGAATTGGCTAGTCATGATGAGACACCAGTAAAAGCTGATTTTAAAAATGATTTTGATTTGGAGCATTTTCGTCAGCTCATGGCGAGAGATAATCTCCGTTTCCAAGATGAACAGTCTGATGTCTTGGAGCTATTTAAAATTGCTGACGAGAAAAAATGGACTTGGTTTGAGACTTATCAATTGGCCAAATCAACAGCTGTTTCTCAAGTTATCTCTGTTAAGCGTATGCGTGAAAAATCAGCGCAAAAATCTGTTTCGTCGGACTTCAGTCCCCAAGAAGCGACTATTATCAGGGAAGCTAAAAGCAAAACTGCCCTGCAGTTTTTAGCGGGAATCAAACAAACACGAAATGCAGGAATTATCCAAGCTGAACGCGATTTGTTAAAACAGATGGCAGACTTGGGCTTGCTTGATGAAGTTATCAATGTTGTTATCCTCTTGACCTTCAACAAGGTTGATTCTGCCAACCTCAATGAAAAATATGCCATGAAAGTGGCTAATGATTACTCTTATAACAAGATCAGAACTGCTGAAGAAGCTGTACTTCGAATCAGAGAGAAGAATCAAAAGGGGCAAGAACAAAAATCAGCGAAAACAAGCCAAACTAAAAGTAATGTCCCAAAATGGAGTAATCCAGAATATAAAAATACGTCATCAGCTGAGGAGTTGGAAGAAATGGAACGCCAAACTCTAGAATTGTTAGCAAAATTAGATAATGGAGGGGAATAGATGGAAAGTGTAGGAGATGTACTTAAAGGTCATCCTAGTCGTTTTCAATACCAGGACTTGGTCCAGCAGATTGTAAAAGATCCAGATATTGCGGCTTTTATCCAGAAGGAATCTCTCAGTCAAGAGGAATTAAATCGTAGTATCTCTAAGTTTAATCAATACATCACCGAACGTGATAAGTTCCTTCGCGGAGATACCGACTATGTTGCGCGTGGTTATAAGCCTATCTTGGTTATGAATCATGGTTACGCAGATGTATCTTATGAGGAAACTCCGGAACTAATCGCAGCTGAGAAGGAAGCGGCTATTAAGAAACGTCTAAACTTAATCAATTTGCCATCTAGTTTGAAAAATGTCAGCTTTTTAGATGTTTATCGTGATGATGTTGCGCGTTTAACTGTTCTAAATAGAATGATTAAATTTGTTAATGATTATCCAGACAACCGTAAAGGTCTCTATCTCTATGGAGACTTTGGTGTTGGGAAGAGCTTTATGGTAGCTGCCCTAGCCCATGATTTGTCAGAAAAACGTGGAGTTTCATCAACCCTTCTTCACTATCCTAGTTTTGTCATTGATGTCAAAAATGCTATCGGAGATGGGAATGTCAAGAATTTGGTGGATGAAATCAAGCAAGCTGAAGTCTTGATTTTGGATGATATTGGTGCGGAGCAATCAACGCCTTGGGTCCGTGATGAAGTCTTGCAAGTCATTCTTCAGTATCGTATGCAAGAAGATTTACCAACCTTTTTTACTTCCAACTTCAATTTTGAAGATTTGGAAAAACATTTTGCAAAAGGCAAGAACGGAAACGATGAAACTTGGGAAGCCAGACGTGTCATGGAGCGTATTCGTTATTTAGCAGAGGAAACAAGATTAGAAGGAGAAAATCGTCGATGACAGAAACGATTAAATTAATGCAAAGCCACTCATCAGTGCGCAGATTTAAGGAAGAAGAGATTCCACAAGAGGACTTGAATGAGATTTTAACAGCTGCCCAAATGGCTTCTTCTTGGAAAAATTTCCAATCTTATTCTGTGATTCTAGTCAGAAGTCAAGAAAAGAAAGATGCTCTTTTTGAGCTGGTTCCTCAGGAAGCGATTCGTCAGTCTGCCGCCTTCCTCCTCTTTGTAGGAGATTTAAACCGTGCAGAAAAAGGGGCTCGTCTCCATACCGATACTTTCCAACCTCAAGGGGTGGAAGGACTCCTCATTACTTCAGTAGATGCAGCCTTGGCTGGACAGAATACCTTGCTTGCGGCAGAAAGCCTTGGCTATGGTGGAGTAATCATCGGTTTGGTGCGTTACAAATCTGTTGAATTGGCAGAATTGTTCAAACTTCCTGACTATACCTACCCAGTTTTTGGGATTGCACTTGGTGTGCCGAACCAAAAACATGATGTAAAACCAAGATTGCCACTAGAGAATGTTGTTTTTGAGGAAGAATACCAAGAACAAACAGCTGAGGCTATTGAAGCCTATGACCGTGTGCAGACCGAATATGCAGGAGCTCGTGCGACTACCACTTGGAGTCAACGTCTTGCAGAGCAATTCGGTCAGCCTGAACCAAGCTCAACTAGAGAAAATCTTGAACAAAAGAACTTATTATAGAAAGTGAGAAAACATGGCCTTACCAACTGTTGCCATCGTAGGACGTCCCAATGTTGGGAAATCAACTCTGTTTAACCGTATTGCAGGGGAACGCATCTCAATCGTAGAAGATGTCGAAGGAGTGACACGGGACCGTATCTATGCTACTGGTGAATGGCTTAACCGTTCTTTCAGTATGATTGATACTGGAGGGATTGATGATGTTGATGCTCCGTTTATGGAACAAATCAAGCACCAGGCAGAGATTGCCATGGAAGAAGCTGATGTCATCGTCTTTGTCGTTTCTGGAAAAGAAGGAATCACAGATGCAGACGAATACGTAGCTCGTAAACTCTATAAAACCCATAAACCGGTCATCCTTGCAGTCAACAAGGTGGACAATCCCGAAATGCGAAATGATATCTATGATTTCTATGCTCTTGGATTGGGTGAACCACTGCCAATTTCATCTGTACACGGGATTGGTACAGGGGATGTATTGGATGCTATCGTCGAAAATCTCCCACACGAAGTCGAAGATGAAAATCCAGATGTCATTAAATTCAGCTTGATTGGTCGCCCAAATGTCGGAAAATCTAGCTTGATTAATGCCATTTTGGGAGAAGATCGCGTCATTGCCAGTCCTGTAGCTGGTACAACTCGTGATGCCATTGATACGCATTTTACAGATGCTGACGGTCAAGAGTTTACCATGATTGATACAGCTGGTATGCGTAAGTCTGGTAAAGTCTATGAAAATACAGAGAAATACTCAGTTATGCGTGCTATGCGTGCTATTGACCGTTCAGATGTAGTTTTGATGGTGCTCAATGCCGAAGAAGGCATCCGTGAGTACGATAAGCGTATCGCAGGATTTGCCCACGAAGCTGGTAAAGGGATGATCATCGTAGTTAACAAGTGGGATACACTTGAAAAAGATAATCATACTATGAAAAACTGGGAAGAGGATATCCGTGAGCAGTTCCAATACCTGCCTTACGCACCGATTATCTTTGTTTCGGCTTTGACCAAGCAACGTCTTCACAAACTCCCAGAGATGATTAAGCAAATCAGCGAGAGCCAAAATACCCGTATCCCATCAGCAGTCTTGAATGATGTGATTATGGATGCTATTGCCATCAATCCAACACCGACAGACAAAGGGAAACGCCTTAAGATTTTTTATGCGACTCAAGTGGCAACCAAACCACCGACCTTTGTTATCTTTGTAAACGAAGAAGAATTAATGCACTTCTCTTACTTGCGTTTCTTGGAAAATCAAATCCGCAAGGCCTTTGTCTTTGAAGGAACACCAATCCATCTGATTGCAAGAAAACGGAAATAAAATGATAAAAAGAAGAAGGTTCTCAGGCCTTCTTTTTTGTAGAGGATACCAAGAACGTAAGACTAAATTTGTCATCAAATTAACATGTTTTCCTGGTCCTTGTCACGGTTTTGTAATGGAAACGTACTTTCTTTGTAAGATTCAAAATGCTATAATGCTCTAAACAATTTTCCTTGCATAAGGAGGTTATTATGAAAAAAGATAGATTGTTAAAGAATCCATTCTTGGTGCGTCTACTTGGATTGCTGATGGCATTTTTCTTCCTATCAGCATTCACTGCACCTGAAAAACCAGACTACGGTATTTATGACCCAAATCATTATTTGACAGAGGAAGTAGTTACTCAAATTCGTGATTTGAATGAAGCCAATAGTCAAAAGGCAGAAAAGCTTCAAATAGGTGTCTATATCGTAGATAGTCTGGAAGGAGAAAACATTGAAACGGTGGCGAATGAGACAGCTAGAGCCTGGAAGATTGGCTATTCAGGCGATAATTTTGGAAGTCTTATTGTAGTAGCCGTTCAAGAACGTAAATCAAGGATTGAAACCAGTAATAATACCGCCATTAGAATAACGGACTATCAAACCAAGCAGATATTGGCTGCTAGTCGTACAGATTTTAAAACTGGGGACTATAGTAAAGGAATTCTAGCGATTGCCAAAGGCTTAGACAATCAGTTTTATAGAGAAAGTGGAACATTTCCATCTGATGAATCCTCTGAAATCAAACGTTATTCTGATAGCATCAGTGGGAAAAAATCGAGTCGCAATAGTAGCTCGTCCAGTCGTCGTAAGAACAGTGACCCTATGGACAATGTGTTCGGAGTCGGGATAATCATTTATTTCATTATCGTATTTATAGCCATTATTAGAGGAGGTGGAGGTGGCCGAGGAGGAGATTCCTCTGATGGAGGATGGTGGTTTAGTGACTCTTCCGACTCAGGTTCATCTTGGTCCGACTCAGGATCAGACTCCTCTAGTAGCTGGGACGGCGGAGGCTTCGATGGCGGAGGCTCATCCGATGATTGGTAATGTTCGTGTATAAATTAAGGAAATAAGTAGGTTTAGATATGAAAAATAAAGGAATTATTTATGTGTTGGGCATTTTGCTGGCTATTATCTTACTTGGCGGTTGCTCAGTAGTAGGCACTTATAACGGACTTGTCTCCGAACAAACCAAGGTCGAGCAAGCGCAAGCAGATGTAGCGACAGCTCTTCAACGTCGTTCTGATTTGATTGGAAATTTGGTAGAGTCTGTAAAAGGCCAGATGAACCATGAGACAGAAGTCTTTACCCAAATTGCGGAAGCTCGTGCTAAAATTGGGAATGGCTCCGTAACTTCAAAAGAAAATCAAGAGGCTCAAGGAGAGTTGAGTTCAGCTATTTCACGTTTGATATCGCTAACAGAAAATTATCCAGAACTCAAGAGCAATCAAAATGTGGAACAACTCATGACAGAACTGGCTGGAAGTGAAAATCGTATCTTTGTAGCCCGCAAGGATTACAACAAAGTGGCAACGGAATACAATCAAAAATTAAGAAGCTTCCCAACAGTTCTTTTTGCTAATATGATGAACTTTAAAGAGGCAGAAACCTTTAAAGAAAGCGAAGAAGCCAAGACAGCTCCAAAGGTTGATTTTAGCACTTCTACAACTAAAGAATAGGCTTGAAATTTCTAAAAGAAAATCAATGATTAGCAATAGTTTGAACATTTACAAAAAAAGGCTCTAAATGAGCCTTTTTTAGCTTGTATAAACACGGATTCTTTCTTGAAAAAGCTGGGCAAATATGCTACAATAAAAAGAACATTCTAAAATATTCAGAATTTAAAGTAAGGAAAAAAATGGCAAATTTATTAAAAACAATCATCGAAAATGATAAAGGGGAACTCCGCCGCTTAGAAAAGATGGCTGATAAAGTCCTCAAATACGAAGATGAAATGGCTGCTTTGACAGATGAGCAGTTGCAAGCTAAGACAGAAGAATTTAAGCAACGTTATCAAAATGGTGAAACGCTTGATCAACTCTTGTACGAAGCCTTTGCGGTTGTACGTGAGGGAGCTAAGCGTGTTCTTGGACTTTTCCCATACAAGGTTCAGGTTATGGGTGGTATCGTTCTTCACCACGGTGACGTTCCAGAAATGCGTACAGGTGAAGGGAAAACCTTGACAGCGACAATGCCGGTATACCTTAATGCCCTTTCAGGAAAAGGTGTACACGTAGTTACCGTCAACGAATACCTTACAGAACGTGACGCGACTGAGATGGGTGAGTTGTACTCATGGCTTGGTTTGTCAGTGGGGATCAACTTAGCTGCGAAATCTCCAATGGAGAAAAAAGAAGCTTATCTCTGTGACATTACGTATTCAACAAACTCAGAAATTGGTTTCGACTATCTTCGTGACAACATGGTTGTTCGTGCGGAGAACATGGTTCAACGCCCACTTAACTATGCCTTGGTCGATGAGGTTGACTCTATCTTGATCGACGAAGCTCGTACACCATTGATCGTTTCAGGAGCTAATGCAGTTGAAACAAGTCAACTCTACCACATGGCTGACCACTTTGTGAAGTCTTTGGATAAAGATGACTACATCATTGATATTCAGTCTAAGACAATCGGTTTGTCTGACTCAGGTATTGACAAGGCTGAAAGCTACTTTAAACTAGAAAACCTTTATGATATCGAAAATGTGGCTTTGACTCACTTTATCGACAACGCCCTTCGTGCCAACTACATCATGATTCTTGATATTGACTATGTGGTCAGCGAAGAACAAGAAATCTTGATTGTCGACCAATTTACAGGTCGTACCATGGAAGGTCGTCGTTACTCTGATGGTTTGCACCAAGCGATTGAAGCTAAAGAAGGTGTGCCAATCCAAGATGAAACTAAGACATCAGCATCGATTACCTACCAAAACCTTTTCCGTATGTATAAAAAATTGGCAGGTATGACTGGTACTGGTAAAACAGAAGAAGAAGAATTCCGCGAAATCTACAACATTCGTGTTATTCCAATTCCTACTAACCGTCCAATCCAACGTATCGACCATTCAGACCTTCTTTACGCTAGCCTCGATGCAAAATTCAAGGCTGTCGTTGAAGATGTTAAGGCTCGTTACCAAAAAGGTCAACCAGTCTTGGTAGGTACTGTTGCCGTTGAAACCAGTGATTTTCTTTCTAAAAAATTGGTTGAAGCAGGCGTACCTCACGAAGTATTGAATGCTAAGAACCACTACAGAGAAGCGCAAATCATCATGAATGCTGGTCAACGTGGTGCGATCACTATCGCAACAAACATGGCCGGTCGTGGTACCGATATTAAGCTTGGTGAAGGTGTTCGTGAGCTTGGTGGACTTTGTGTTATCGGTACAGAGCGTCATGAGAGCCGTCGTATCGATAACCAGCTTCGTGGACGTTCAGGTCGTCAAGGTGACCCAGGTGAGTCACAGTTCTACTTGTCACTCGAAGATGATTTGATGAAGCGTTTCGGTTCAGAACGTTTGAAAGGTGTCTTTGAACGTCTGAATATGTCTGACGAAGCCATCGAATCTCGTATGTTGACACGTCAGGTCGAAGCAGCGCAAAAACGTGTTGAAGGAAATAACTACGATACTCGTAAACAAGTCCTCCAATATGATGACGTTATGCGTGAACAACGTGAGATCATCTACGCACAACGCTATGATGTTATCACTGCAGAACGTGACTTGGCTCCTGAAATTCACGCCATGATTCGCCGTACGATTGGACGAATTGTCGATGGGCATGCTCGTTCTAAACAAGATGAAAAACTTGAAGCAATCTTGAACTTTGCCAAGTACAACTTGCTCCCAGAAGATTCGATTTCACTTTCAGACCTAGAAGGTTTGTCTGATCAAGCTATCAAAGATGAACTATACCAACGTGCATTGAAAGTCTACGATAGTCAAGTTGCCAAGCTTCGTGACGAAGAAGCAGTGAAAGAATTCCAGAAAGTCTTGATTCTACGTGTTGTAGATAATAAGTGGACAGACCATATCGATGCCCTTGATCAGTTGAGAAATGCTGTTGGTCTTCGTGGTTATGCCCAAAATAACCCTGTCGTGGAATATCAAGCGGAAGGCTTCCGTATGTTTAACGATATGATTGGTTCGATTGAGTTTGATGTGACTCGCTTGATGATGAAAGCACAAATTCATGAACAAGAACGACCACAAACCGAACATCATATTAGTACGACAGCAACTCGAAATATTGCTGCTCAACAGAAAAATCTTCCAGCTGATTTGGACCTCAGCCAAGTAAAACGTAATGACTTGTGCCCATGTGGATCTGGTAAGAAATTTAAAAACTGTCACGGTAAACGACGTTAAGAACGACTAGTTTTCAGGCGGATGCCTAGTGAAAAGTGAATTTTCGCTTGGCGTCCGTTTGCTTTATAAGGAGATGAATAATGGTATTTACAGCAAAAAGCCCTAAAATTAATATTGATGAAGTTCGTAGTTTGTCTAAATTAGAAGGACAAGCGCTGGCCAATAAACTCCAACGTGATCAAGAGCTTGAAGCAATTATTCGTGGGGAAGACCAACGCATCTTGTTAGTGATTGGTCCTTGCTCGTCTGACAATGAAGGAGCAGTCCTAGAGTACGCTAAGCGTTTGTCAAAACTTCAGGAAGAAGTCAAAGACCGCGTCTTTATGGTCATGCGCGTCTATACTGCTAAACCACGTACTAATGGTGATGGATATAAGGGCTTGATTCACCAACCAAATGCCAAAGAAGCACCTAGCCTCATCAATGGAATCAAGGCAGTTCGTCATTTGCACTACCGTGTTATTTCTGAAACAGGAATGACAACAGCAGATGAGATGTTGTACCCAGAGAACCTTCCCTTGGTAGATGATTTGATTTCTTACATGGCAGTTGGAGCCCGTTCGGTTGAAGACCAACAACACCGTTTTGTAGCTAGTGGAGCAGATTTTGCAACAGGTTTTAAAAATCCAACCTCTGGGAATCTCAATGTTATGTTCAACGGTATTTATGCGGCTCAAAACAAGCAGAGTTTCCTTTTCTTAGGGAAAGAAGTCGAAACTACTGGAAATCCTTTATCGCATGCTATTCTCCGTGGAGCTCTTAACGAGTACGGGAAAAACATTCCTAACTACTACTACGATAATTTGATGGATACTATTGCTCTGTATGAAAAGATGGGACTTGAAAATCCATTCATTATTATTGATACCAACCATGATAACTCAGGTAAACAGTATATGGATCAGATTCGTATCGTTCGTCAGACTCTGATTAACCGCGACTGGAATGAAAAGATTAAAAAATATGTCCGTGGTTTCATGGTTGAGTCTTATCTAGAAGACGGTCGTCAAAATGAACCAGAAGTCTTTGGAAAATCTATCACCGATCCATGTCTAGGATGGGAAAATACTGAAGCTCTTGTTCGCGAAATCTACCAAAGACTAGGAGACTAATATGGCATTTATCGAGAAAGGTCAAGAAATCGATATTGAAGCGATTAAGGCGGAAACACAGCTATCTGCAGAAGCCTTGCAACATAAGGAAAATCGTGACCAAGAATTGGCAGATATCCTTTCAGGTAAGGATGACCGTATCCTTTTGGTCATTGGGCCTTGTTCGTCTGACAATGAAGAAGCAGTACTTGAGTATGCTCGTCGTTTGGCAGACTTGCAGAAAAAAGTGGCCGATAAGATTTTCATGGTCATGCGTGTTTACACAGCTAAGCCACGTACTAATGGAGATGGGTACAAGGGCTTGGTTCATCAGCCAGATACTTCTAAAGCCCCAAGTTTGATTAATGGTTTGCAAGCGGTTCGTCAACTTCATTATTGAGTGATTACAGAAACTGGATTGACCACAGCGGATGAAATGCTGTATCCATCCAATCTAGTCTTAGTTGATGACTTGGTGAGCTATCATGCAGTGGGTGCGCGTTCAGTAGAAGACCAAGAACACCGTTTTGTTGCTTCAGGAATCGATGCACCAGTGGGAATGAAGAATCCAACCTCTGGAAATCTATCAGTTATGTTTAATGCCATCTATGCAGCACAAAACAAACAAACCTTTCTCTTCCATGGCCAAGAAGTTGAAACTTCAGGGAATCCCTTGGCTCACGTTATCTTACGTGGAGCTGTGAATGAATATGGGAAAAATGAACCAAACTTCTACTATGAAACTCTCTTAGATGCTATCGGACGTTACGAGTCTATGGGTCTTGAAAATCCCTTTATCATGATTGATACTAACCATGATAATTCAGGGAAACAGTATATGGAGCAAGTTCGAATTGTTCGCCAAACTCTTCTCAACCGTGACTGGAATGAGAAGATTAAAAAGGTAGCTCGAGGCTTCATGATTGAATCCTACTTAGCAGATGGTCGCCAAAACCAGCCAGAAATCTTTGGACGTTCCATTACAGACCCGTGTCTAGGATGGGAAAACACAGTAGCCCTGGTAGAAGAAATCTATACTACCTTAACAAAATAAGTGAAAAGGATGGAGTTGGGGGTATCTCAACTCCTTTTGATGAAAATGATAGTTGGACACGGAATCGATATCGAAGAATTAGCTTCCATACAAAATGCAGTTGAAAAAAGAGAAGGTTTTGCTCGACGTGTTTTGACAGACAAGGAAATGGAGCGCTTTTCCAGTCTCAAAGGTCGCAGACAGGTCGAGTATTTGGCTGGCCGTTGGTCAGCTAAAGAGGCTTTCTCAAAGGCTATGGGAACGGGAATTGGTAAGTTGGGCTTTCAAGACTTGGAAATCTTGAACAATGAAAGAGGAGCTCCCTACTTCAGCAAATCCCCGTTTTCAGGAAAAGTTTGGCTATCGATCAGCCATACAGATCAGTTTGTGACAGCTAGTGTTATTTTGGAGGAGAATCATGAAAACTAGTCCACATAGACCAACCAAAGCCCTCATCGATCTGGGTGCTATCCGCTACAATATCCAACAAATGGGAGCGCACATTCTCAAAGATACCCTCAAATGGGCAGTTGTAAAAGCCAATGCCTACGGACACGGAGCAGTAGCTGTTGCGACGGCTATCCAGGATGATGTTAACGGCTTTTGCGTTTCTAATATCGATGAAGCCCTCGAACTTCGTCAGGCAGGAATTTCTAAGAAGATTCTTATTTTAGGAGTATCTGAGGTTGAATCTCTTTCACTGGCTAAGGAGTATGCCATTACCTTAACAGTGGCAGGATTGGAATGGATCCAGAAACTCATAGCTACAGAGCCAGACTTATCAGGTTTAACCGTTCATCTTAAAATTGATTCAGGTATGGGGAGAATTGGTTTTAGAAGTGCAAGCGAGGCAGAACAGGCTCAAACTTTGCTCAAGGAACATGGGGCTAATGTTGAAGGGATCTTTACCCATTTTGCAACTGCTGATGAAGAGTCGGATAGCTACTTTAACCAACAGTTGGAATGTTTCAAGGAAATAATCGCAGGCTTGCAAGAAGTACCAGAATTGGTTCATGCGAGTAACTCTGCGACTACTCTATGGCATGCGGAAACGATTTTTAATGCAGTTCGTATGGGAGATTCTATGTATGGTCTCAATCCAAGCGGACAAGTTTTGGAGTTGCCTTATGAACTAAAACCAGCCTTGACCTTAGAAACTGCTATTGTTCATGTTAAAACAGTCCCAGCTGGGGCTTGTATGGGCTATGGAGCGACCTATCAGGCAGACAGTGAACAAGTCATTGCTACTTTGCCAATCGGTTATGCAGATGGTTGGACGCGAGACATGCAGAATTTCTCAGTTCTGGTGGATGGCCAATTGTGTCCCATTGTAGGGCGTGTATCCATGGACCAAATCACGGTTCGTTTGCCTAAGCTGTATCCATTGGGGACCAAGGTAACTTTGATTGGCTCAAACGGTGACAAGGAGATTACTGCAACAGATGTAGCAGTCTACCGAGGAACGATTAATTATGAGGTAGTTTGTCTCCTCAGTGATCGAGTTCCAAGAGAATATTATTAAGAAACAGAAGGAAAGGAGAGGAGCATGAATTTACATCAACCCTTGCATGTCTTGCCTGGCGTGGGACAAAAATCTGCAGAGAAATATACCAAACTAGGAATTGAAAACCTGCAAGACCTCTTGCTCTACTTTCCTTTCCGTTATGAAGATTTTAAGACCAAGGAGGTGCTAGAGCTAGAAGACGGTGAGAAGGCAGTCCTATCTGGTCAGGTGGTGACGCCAGCTAGTGTTCAGTATTATGGTTTTAAGCGCAATCGCCTACGCTTTAGCCTCAAGCAAGGAGAGGTTGTGTTTGCCGTTAACTTCTTTAACCAACCCTACCTGGCAGACAAGATTGAGCTAGGAGCGACTCTAGCTGTCTTTGGCAAGTGGGATCGTGCCAAGGCTAGTCTCACAGGGATGAAGGTCTTAGCCCAAGTAGAGGACGACCTCCAACCTGTTTATCGTCTCGCACAAGGTATCAGTCAAGCAGGACTTGTTAAGGTCATCAAGACC
The DNA here is from genome assembly GCF_047464155.1 of Streptococcus infantis. GTDB lineage: Bacteria > Bacillota > Bacilli > Lactobacillales > Streptococcaceae > Streptococcus > Streptococcus infantis_U. The sequence continues at coordinate 108,913 of NZ_JASHCL010000002.1, read as the reverse complement.
GCCTTTGATCAAGGACTGGATCTCTTGATAGAGGAAAATCTCCCTCAGTCCTTGCTAGACAAATATAAACTCATGCCCCGAAGTCAGGCTGTGCGTGCCATGCACTTCCCTAAGGATTTGGCAGAATACAAACAGGCCCTCCGTCGAATCAAGTTTGAGGAACTCTTTTATTTCCAAATGCAATTACAGACCCTCAAGTCTGAAAATAAGGTTCATGGAAGTGGTCTAGTCTTGAATTGGTCGCAAGAAAAACTAAGGACGGTAAAAGAAAAGTTGCCCTTTGCTCTGACCCAAGCCCAAGAAAAGAGCCTGCAAGAGATCCTAACAGATATGAAGTCGGACCATCACATGAATCGACTCTTACAAGGGGACGTTGGTAGTGGGAAAACAGTGGTTGCAGGTCTAGCGATGTACGCAGCCGTAACGGCAGGGTATCAGGCTGCCCTCATGGTTCCGACCGAGATCCTTGCAGAGCAACATTTTGAAAGTCTAGAGAGTCTCTTTCCTGAGTTGAAACTAGCTCTTCTAACAGGCTCGCTGAAAGCTGCTGAAAAGCGCACGGTTTTGGAAACTATTGCTAAGGGCGAGGTTGATGTAATCATCGGTACCCATGCCCTTATACAAGACGGAGTGGACTATGCCCGACTCGGCTTGATTATCATCGATGAGCAGCACCGTTTTGGTGTGGGGCAAAGACGTATTTTACGTGAAAAAGGAGAAAATCCAGATGTCCTCATGATGACGGCAACTCCCATTCCACGAACCTTAGCCATCACAGCCTTTGGAGATATGGATGTTTCCATTATTGACCAGATGCCAGCTGGACGTAAACCGATTGTGACACGTTGGATTAAGCATGAGCAACTGCCACAGGTTTTGACTTGGCTCGAGGGAGAAATTCAGAAAGGTTCTCAAGCCTATGTTATCTCTCCATTGATTGAGGAGTCTGAAGCTCTTGATCTGAAAAACGCTATTGCTTTGTCAGAGGAGTTAACAACTCATTTTGCTGGGAAAGCAAAAGTTGCGCTCTTGCATGGGAAGATGAAGAGTGATGAAAAAGACCAGATTATGCAGGATTTCAAAGAGAGAAAGACAGATATCCTGGTCTCTACAACGGTTATCGAGGTCGGGGTCAATGTTCCCAATGCGACAGTCATGATTATCATGGATGCTGACCGTTTCGGACTTAGTCAACTTCACCAGCTCAGAGGTCGTGTCGGTCGTGGGGACAAGCAGTCCTACGCAGTTCTAGTGGCCAATCCAAAAACTGATTCTGGGAAAGACCGCATGCGTATCATGACAGAAACGACCAACGGTTTTGTCCTTGCGGAGGAAGATTTGAAAATGCGAGGCTCTGGAGAAATCTTTGGGACCAAACAGTCGGGTCTACCAGAGTTTCATGTAGCTGATATCATCGAAGACTTCCCAATCCTTGAGGAAGCTAGAAAGGTAGCAAGCTATATCAGTTCTCTCCCTAACTGGCGAGAGGATCCAGAGTGGCACATGATTGCCTTACATCTAGAAAAGAAAGAATATCTGGATTAAGCATTTTCTAAGATAATATTAAGTTTGCTTTTAGGGTGAGTATCTATACTAGAGTCATCAAAAAGAAACGAGGACTCTCTCATGACAATTGAAGTAAATTACCAAAAGACATTTCAAAAGGAAATTCAACCTTCTCCTAAATACTAAGAAAAGAGCGAAATCGCTCTTTTTTATTTTTTTAAAACTACTTTCAGAGGGATTCTTGCAGGGGTCAGACATTAAATCCACTTTCCGTTTCCCTTTCTTTCTTGCATTGCTTTCCCATATGTGCTACAGTTATGATAACGGTTACAAAGTAAAGGAGGGTTTTATGAGAAATCCAGCATTAGTAGAAGAAATGAAAACATATAAAGGAAGAGATGAAGTTCCACAGGATTTTGATGCTTTTTGGGATGGTGAGATTGACAAGGTTTTGGTCTTGCCAGATTACCAACTAGAGGAACGTGATTTTCATATTCCAAATGTTAAGTGCTATGAGTTAACCTTTAAAGGTACACGTGATGGCCTTGTCTATGCGCGTGTGGTCTTACCAAAATCAGATAAGAAAGTACCAGTTATTTTCCACTTCCATGGCTATATGGGACGTTGTTGGGATTGGACAGATATGCTAGCCTTTACCGTCGCTGGTTATGGGGTTGTATCGATGGATGTTCGTGGGCAATCTGGTTACTCACAAGATGGCTTGCGTTCGCCTCTCGGAAATACAGTTAAGGGGCAAATCATCCGTGGTGCAGTAGAAGGAAAAGAGCAACTCTTCTATAAGGATGTTTATCTTGATATTTATCAATTGATTGAGATTGTAGCTAGTCTCCCGCAAGTAGATGAAGAGCAGTTGGCTAGTTATGGAGCTTCGCAAGGAGGAGCGCTGGCTTTAGTGGCTGCAGGGCTCAATCCACGTATCAAGCGAACAGTTGCAATCTATCCATTCTTGTCAGACTTTAGACGAGTATTAGAAATTGGGAATACCAGTGAAGCCTATGATGAACTCTTCCGTTATTTTAAGTTTCATGATCCATTCCATGAAACAGAAGAACAGATCATGGAGACGCTTGGTTATATTGATGTGAAAAACCTTGCCCATCGAATAAAAGGCGAGGTGAGAATGATTACGGGGCTTGATGACGATGTCTGCTATCCAATTACCCAGTTTGCCATTTACAATCGTTTGACTTGTGAAAAGAGCTATCGTCTCATGCCAGAATATGCCCACGAAGCTATGAATGTCCATGTCAATGACCAGGTTTACAACTGGTTATGTGGTAGTGAGATTCCCTTTACTTATGTAGGTCATTAAAAAAATGAAAAAGAGCCCTGCTAAAACAGGGCTTTCTTTGTTGAGGAGTAAAGAAAGTAGTTTCAAAAAGTTTGAAACATAGAAATATATCTGAAAGTAAATTCTATTATAGATTACTAAGGCTAAAACTTGGAATATTTATTATATAATAAGTGTAGTATCAATTTGAAAGGAGTAAAATTGTTGCTTGCTTTAAGATATAAAGTAGAAAAATGCAACAGAAATTCAGATGAAAAGAATGGGAAAAACCCATCAACAATACAGTTTCTTTCTTGCTCAAAGCCCTAGGGGCAAAAATTTTTAAGCAAAAAAGAAAGCGCTTTATTTTTGTGGAAAATGGAAGGAAATATATGACACAGAGAGATTTTGAACGGAAACAACGTTTTGGGATTAGAAAATTTACAGTAGGAGCTGCATCAGTAGTCATTGGGGCAGTTGTTTTTGGTGCTTCACCAGTTTTAGCTCAAGAAGCTCCAGCAACCAGTGGTGAAACAGCTGGACAAGCTTTGCCAGAATTGCCAAAAGAAGTAGAATCAGGAAATCTAGCTAACCTTGATAAGGAACTTGCTGATAAGTTGGCAAAAGCGACGGATAAAGGAACTGAAGTAAACCGTGAAGAGCTGAAAGCAAACCCAGGTTCTGAAAAACCGACAGAAACTGAAACTCCAGCAGAGACTCCAGCAGCTGAAACTGAGAATGAGGAAGTTGGTGGCGTCCCACGTGACTTCTACGCAAGAGAATTAGAAAATGCTAATGCTGTTGTTGAAAAAGAAGATGTAGAGACCAACTCAACAAATGGTCAACGAGTTGATTTGAATGATGAACTTGATAAACTGAAAAAACTTCAGAATGCTACCGTTCATATGGAGTTTAAGCCAGATGCATCTGCTCCACGTTTTTACAACCTCTTCTCAGTTTCTAGTGATACCAAAGTAAATGAGTACTTCACCATGGCCATCCTTGATAACACAGCTATCGTTGAAGGTCGTGATGCAAATGGAAACCAATTCTATGGTGATTATAAAACTGCTCCTTTGAAAATTAAGCCAGGTGAGTGGAACTCTGTAACCTTTACAGTTGAAAGACCAAATGCTGACCAACCAAATGGTCAGGTTCGCGTCTATGTAAATGGTGTCTTGTCGCGCACAAGTCCTCAGTCTGGTCGCTTCATCCAAGACATGCCAGATGTCAACCACGTACAAATTGGTACAACAAAACGTACAGGAAAAAACTTCTGGGGCGCTAATCTTAAAGTCCGTAATCTAACTGTTTATGATCGTGCCCTTTCTCCAGAAGAAGTTAAAAAACGTAGCCAACTTTTTGAAAGAGGAGAGTTGGAGAAGAAACTTCCTGAAGGAGCAAAAGTTACGGATAAACTGGACGTTTTTGAAGGTGGTGTGAACCGCAAGCCAAATAAAGATGGTATTGCAAGTTACCGTATACCTGCACTTCTAAAGACAGATAAAGGTACCTTGATTGCCGGAACGGATGAAAGACGCTTGCATCACTCTGACTGGGGTGATATTGGTATGGTTGTTCGTCGTAGTGATGACAATGGGAAGACATGGGGAGATAGAATTACCATCTCTAATCCTCGTGACAATGAAAAAGCTAAAAATCCAGAATGGCCATCTCCGGTTAATATTGACATGGCTTTAGTCCAAGATCCGAAAACCAAGAGAATTTTCTCAATTTATGATATGTTCCTTGAAGGGAAAGCAGTGTTCTCTCTTCCTGGGAAAGCTCCACAAGCCTATGAGCAAATTGGAGATAAGGTTTATCAAGTCTTGTACAAACAAGGTGATGCGGGACGTTATACTATCCGTGAAAATGGTGAAGTTTTTGACCCTGAAAATAGAAAAACAGAATACCGTGTTGTAGTTGATCCTAAAAAACCAGCTTATAGCGATAAGGGTGATCTATACAAGGGTGAAGAACTGATTGGTAATGTCTATTTCGAATACAGTGACAAGAATATCTTTAGAGTTTCAAATACCAACTATCTCTGGATGTCTTATAGTGATGATGATGGGAAAACATGGTCTGCACCTAAAGATATTACATACGGTATTCGCAAGGACTGGATGCACTTCTTAGGTACTGGACCTGGTACAGGGATTGCCTTGCACTCAGGACCTCACAAAGGTCGTCTCGTTATCCCAGTCTATACTACAAATAACGTATCTTACTTGAGTGGTTCTCAGTCTTCACGTGTTATTTACTCAGATGACCATGGTGAAACTTGGCAAGCAGGTGAAGCAGTCAATGATAACCGTCCAGTAGGTAACCAAACAATTCACTCTTCAACAATGAATAATCCAGGTGCTCAAAATACTGAGTCAACTGTTGTTCAGTTGAACAACGGAGACCTCAAACTCTTCATGCGTGGATTAACAGGAGATTTGCAGGTTGCAACAAGTAAGGACGGTGGAGCAACTTGGGAAAAAGATGTAAAACGTTATGCGGATGTTAAGGACGTATACGTTCAAATGTCTGCTATTCATACTGTACAAAATGGTAAGGAATATATCGTCCTCAGTAACGCAGGTGGACCAGGACGTTACAACGGTTTGGTACACTTGGCACGTGTGGAAGCTAACGGAGAATTAACTTGGCTTAAACATAATCCAATTCAAAGTGGTAAATTTGCCTATAACTCATTGCAAGATCTTGGGAATGGTGAATTTGGCTTACTTTATGAACATGCAGATGCCAATCAAAATGAATATACTTTGTCTTATAAGAAATTCAACTGGGATTTCTTGAGCAAAGATATGGTTGCACCAACTAAAGCAAAAGTAAAAAGTGCAGTAGATATGGGTAACAATATTGTTGCACTAGAATTTGATTCAGAAGTCTTGGTAAACCAAGCTCCTGTTCTTAAATTAGCGAATGGAAACCTAGCAACCTTCTTAACTCAGTACGATACAAAAACTCTACTATTTGTTGTCAAAAAAGAAGATATTGGCCAAGAAGTTACAGAATTAGCTGGTGGTGCAATTGAAAGTATGCATAATTTACCAGTTAGCCTTGAAGATGCAGGAATCCCTGGTGGAATTAATGGTAAAGAACCTGCCATTCATGAAGTTCCAGAGTTCACTGGAGGCGTCAATGGTGACGAAGTGGCAGTACATGAAGTTCCAGAATATAATCCAGTGGAGACCTCAAAAGGGGAACCGGCAGTTCATGAAGTTCCAGAATTCGAAGGTGGCGTAAATGGCGAAGAAGCAGCTGTAACAGAGGCACCTGAGTATACAGAAGCTATTGGAACAGTGGGCGACGAGCCAGCACCAACAGTAGAAGTTCCGGAATTCGAAGGTGGCGTAAATGGCGAAGAAGCAGCTGTAACAGAGGCACCTGAGTATACAGAAGCTATTGGAACAGTGGGCGACGAGCCAGCACCAACAGTAGAAGTTCCGGAATCCACAGGTGGCGTAAATGGCGAAGAAGCAGCTGTAACAGAGGCACCTGAGTATACAGAAGCTATTGGAACAGCAGGTGAGGAAACAGCACCAACTGTAGAAGTCCCAGAATTCGAAGGTGGCGTGAATGGTGAGGAAGCGGCTGTAACAGAGCTCCCTGAGTACACTGAACCTAGTGCAACAGTAGGTGACGAAGCAGCGCCAACGGTGGAAATCCCAGAATTCGAAGGTGGTGTCAATGCAGTAGAAGCGGCAGTTCATGAGCTTCCAGAATTCACAGGCGGAGTAAACGCAGTTGAAGCGCTCAAAAATGAGCTTCCAGAATTTGCAGGTGGAGCAAATGCAGTTCAAACCCTTAAGCATGAACTTCCAGAATTCACAGGCGGAGTAAATGCAGTCGAAGCAGCAGTCAATGAAGCTCCAGAATATAAGGGTGAAGAAAAACCGCTTGTCACTTTAGTAGCACAGCAAGACAAGACATATCAAGCTCCAGCAGCTCAACCACAGCAATCAACCCTCCCTGCAACAGGAAGTGAGGTTTCTACTCCTCTAGTATCTGTAGGAATGGTTGGAATGCTCCTCGGCTTGTTTGGAATGGCTAAGAAAAAAGAAGATTAATGGCAACATTGAATCTAAAAAGTCTCTATAAAAAAGGTTTAGACTTATATTAGAAGGGTCTGTAACGCTCATTCGTTACAGGCTCTTTTGTTTGCAGAAAGCGAAGATTCTAGTAGAAATAAGCGGATGAAAGGAGAATTTAACTCGGGCAGTTCTCCCTGAAACTACTTTCAGGAGATTCTGTTTCATAAAATTGTTTTGAAACTTCAATCTATTCTAGTACAAGTTCTTGAAAGCGCTTTTAAAATGATATATAATAGGCTCATAAGAAAAAAGAAAAGGAGGAAAGTAGATGCCACAGATCAGTAAAGAAGCTTTGATTGAGCAGATTAAAGATGGAATCATCGTTTCTTGTCAGGCACTTCCTCATGAACCGCTTTATACAGAAGCGGGAGGTGTAATGCCCTTGCTAGTCAAAGCGGCTGAGCAGGGTGGAGCAGTCGGTATCCGAGCAAATAGTGTTCGAGATATTAAGGAAATCAAAGAGGTCACAAATCTTCCGATTATCGGAATTATCAAACGTGATTATCCACCACAGGAACCATTCATCACTGCTACTATGAAAGAAGTTGATGAACTAGCGGCTCTAGATATTGAGGTGATTGCTCTTGATTGTACCAAGAGAGAACGCCATGATGGCTTGGGAATTCAAGAATTCATCCGTCAAATCAAAGAAAAATACCCAAATCAACTCTTGATGGCTGACACAAGTACCTTTGAAGAAGGGCTTACAGCAGTTGAAGCAGGAATTGACTTTGTTGGAACAACCTTGTCAGGCTACACATCTTATAGCCCGAAATTGGATGGTCCAGACTTTGAATTGATTAAGAAACTTTGTGATGCAGGAGTAGACGTCATCGCAGAAGGTAAGATTCACACACCAGAACAGGCTAAGCAAATCCTAGGTTACGGAGTGCGAGGCATTGTAGTTGGTGGCGCTATTACTAGACCAAAAGAGATAACGGAACGATTTGTTGCGGGTCTCAAATAAGACAATTAAAACACGAGGAGAGTGGTTGATTAGTAAAACAAAATGTAAACGTATACAAAGTTGTCAATACTCATTATCCGTTTCGGATACGCTTATCATCATTTAGGAGAATACTAATGAAATTTAGAAAACTAGCTTGTACAGTACTTGCGGGTGCTGCTGTCCTATCTCTTGCTGCTTGTGGCAAATCAGACGCTAAAAAAGACGCTGCAAGTGATGCAGGACAAACTGAAATCACTTGGTGGGCTTTCCCAGTCTTCACTCAAGAAAAATCTGGTGACGGTGTAGGAACTTATGAAAAATCTATCATCGAAGCTTTCGAAAAAGCAAACCCAGATATCAAAGTTAAACTAGAAACAATCGACTTCAAATCTGGTCCAGAAAAAATTACGACAGCTATTGAAGCTGGAACTGCTCCAGATGTACTTTTCGATGCACCAGGTCGTATCATTAATTACGGTAAAAATGGTAAATTAGCTGAATTGAATGACCTCTTTACAGATGAATTTGTTAAAGATGTTAACAATGAAAACATCATTCAAGCAAGTAAGGCTGGTGATAAAGCATACATGTATCCAATCAGTTCTGCACCATTCTACATGGCTATGAACAAGAAAATGTTGGAAGATGCTGGTGTAGCTAACCTTGTTAAAGAAGGTTGGACAACTGATGATTTTGAAAAAGTCTTGAAAGCACTTAAAGACAAAGGATACACTCCAGGTTCATTGTTCAGTTCTGGTCAAGGGGGAGACCAAGGAACACGTGCCTTCATCGCTAACCTTTACGGCGGTTCTGTAACAGACAAAGAAGTTACTAAATACACAACTGACGATCCTAAGTTCGTCAAAGGTCTTGAAAAAGCAACTAGCTGGATTAAAGATGGTTTGTTGAACAACGGTTCACAATTTGACGGTGGAGCAGACATCCAAAACTTTGCAAACGGTCAAACATCATACACAATCCTTTGGGCACCAGCTCAAAACGGTATCCAAGCTAAATTGTTGGAAGCAAGTAAAGTTGAAGTGGTAGAAGTTCCATTCCCATCTGATTCTGGCAAACCAGCTCTTGAATACCTTGTAAACGGATTTGCAGTATTTAACAACAAAGATGAAAAGAAAGTTGCTGCTGCTAAGAAATTCATCCAATTCATCGCTGATGATAAAGAGTGGGGTCCTAAAGACGTAGTTCGTACAGGTGCCTTCCCAGTTCGTACTTCATTTGGTAAACTTTACGACGATAAACGTATGGAAACTATCAGTGGTTGGACTCAATACTACTCTCCATACTACAACACAATCGACGGATTTGCTGAAATGAGAACTCTATGGTTCCCAATGCTTCAATCAGTATCTAATGGTGACGAAGAACCTGCTGCAGCTTTGAAAACATTCACTGAAAAAGCGAATGAAACAATCAAAAAAGCAGCTAAATAATAAGCCCTAAATAAAAAGTAAAATCCCCCCTTTTCCCTGTGCACATCTGTGTACGAAAAGGGGGAGTTTTGTTTGAAAAATGTAAGGAACTGACAGGTCAAAATTAAAATGAAGTTCTTACATAGGCTTTTCTTGGAAAAAATTTCATTTTGATTTTACATCAATGTCAGACAACAATCAAAAAAACAAAAACTATTTGAAAGTGAGGTGCCGACTGTGAAAGTCAATAAAATTCGCATGAGAGAAACAATTGTTTCTTATGCCTTCTTAGCACCAGTATTAATCTTCTTTACCGTCTTTGTCCTAGCTCCAATGATCATGGGATTCATCACTAGTTTCTTTAACTACTCGATGACTAGCTTTGAGTTTGTGGGACTTGACAACTACATCCGCATGTTTAAAGACCCTGTCTTTACAAAATCTTTGATTAATACCGTAATCTTAGTTATCGGATCTGTACCAGTCGTTGTACTCTTCTCACTATTTGTGGCATCACAAACTTACCAACAAAATGCAGTTGCTAGATCCTTCTATCGTTTCGTATTCTTCCTTCCTGTTGTAACAGGTAGTGTTGCCGTAACGGTTGTATGGAAATGGATTTATGATCCTCTATCAGGTATTTTGAATTTCGTGCTTAAGTCAAGCCATATCATTAGCCAAAACATTTCTTGGTTAGGAGATAAAAACTGGGCTTTGATGGCGATTATGATTATTCTTTTGACAACCTCAGTTGGTCAGCCAATCATCCTTTACATCGCTGCAATGGGTAATATTGATAACTCACTTGTAGAAGCGGCGCGTGTCGACGGAGCTACTGAGTTACAAGTTTTCTGGAAGATTAAATGGCCAAGCCTCCTTCCAACAACTCTTTATATCGCAATCATTACAACAATCAACTCATTCCAGTGTTTCGCTTTGATTCAGCTTTTGACTTCCGGTGGTCCAAACTACTCAACAAGTACACTTATGTACTACCTATATGAGAAAGCCTTCCAATTGACTGAGTATGGTTATGCCAATACTATTGGTGTATTCTTGGCAGTTATGATCGCTATCGTCAGCTTTGTTCAATTTAAAGTACTTGGAAACGACGTAGAATATTAATAGAAAGGAGACAGCTATGCAATCTACACAAAAGAAACCTTTAACAGCCTTCACTGTTATTTCAACTATCTTCTTGCTTTTATTGACTGTACTGTTTATCTTTCCATTCTACTGGATTTTGACAGGTGCATTCAAATCACAACCAGATACCATTATGATTCCACCACAATGGTTCCCTAAAGCTCCAACAATGGAGAACTTCCAACAATTGATGGTTCAAAACCCAGCCTTGCAATGGATGTGGAACTCAGTCTTCATTTCATTGGTAACAATGTTCTTGGTTTGTGCAACCTCTTCACTAGCAGGTTATGTATTGGCTAAGAAACGTTTCTATGGACAACGCATTCTCTTCGCTATCTTTATCGCTGCCATGGCTCTTCCAAAACAAGTTGTCCTTGTACCATTGGTACGTATCGTCAACTTCATGGGAATCCATGACACTCTTTGGGCGGTTATCTTGCCTTTGATCGGATGGCCATTTGGGGTTTTCCTCATGAAACAGTTCAGTGAAAATATTCCAACAGAATTGCTCGAATCTGCTAAAATCGATGGATGTGGTGAGATTCGTACTTTCTGGAGCGTAGCCTTCCCTATTGTGAAACCAGGATTTGCAGCTCTTGCAATCTTCACCTTCATCAATACATGGAATGACTACTTCATGCAATTGGTAATGTTGACTTCACGTCAAAACTTGACTATCTCACTCGGGGTTGCGACTATGCAGGCCGAGATGGCAACTAACTATGGTTTAATTATGGCAGGGGCTGCTCTTGCAGCTGTGCCAATCGTAACAGTCTTCCTTGTCTTCCAAAAATCCTTCACTCAAGGGATTACTATGGGAGCTGTCAAAGGATAATACTCTGCGAAAATTGAATATAGTACAATCTGTTTATCAGTATGCAGAAGTATAATTGATAGACTAAGAGAATACAGGAAATATAAGTGTCTACAAAATGGAGGAGAGTTGGTTGCTTCACGAAGTTTTGTTAGACACTTATAAACTTACTGGCTAGACATCTTATGTCTGAAGGTAACAATCAGGTAAAGGAAATTACTATGATTTTTGATGATTTAAAAAACATTAGCTTTTACAAGGGAATTCACCCAAATCTGGACAAGGCTATTGACTATCTCTATGAGCATCGTAAAGATACTTTTGAATTAGGTAAATACGATATTGATGGAGATAAGGTCTTCTTAGTTGTACAGGAAAATGTTCTCAACAAAGAAGAAAATGATCGCTTTGAGCACCATAAAAACTATGCAGACTTGCATTTGTTAGTTGAAGGACATGAATATTCTAGTTACGGTTCTCGTGTAAAAGACGAGGCTGTAGCCTTTGACGAAGCTAGCGATATCGGCTTTGTTCATTGTCATGAACAATACCCACTTTTATTGGGTTATCACAATTTTGCAGTCTTTTTCCCAGGTGAACCTCATCAGCCTAACGGTTATGCAGGTATGGAAGATACAGTTCGCAAATATTTATTTAAAATTTTAATCGATTAGTCAGTTAGGAGGAGCAAACAATGGCACATAAAGGATCTGGATTGATAAAAGCGGCATTCGATACGGATAACTTTCTGATGCGTTTTTGCGAGAAGGTTTTAGATATTGTGACGGTGAACCTACTCTTTGTTGTGTCTTGTTTGCCTATTGTGACAATCGGAGTAGCAAAAATCAGTCTCTATCAGACAATCTTCGAAGTTAAGGGTAGTCGTCGAGTTCCTGTTTTTAAAACGTATATGAGAGCTTTTAAGCAAAATTTGAAATTAGGCCTCCAGTTAGGTTTGTTGGAACTAGGAATTTTTCTGATTAGCGTGGTTGACTTATCACTATTTTGGAGTCAAACTGGTGTTGCCTTTCAACTCATTAAAGCTATTTGTTTGGGAATTCTTATATTTTTAACACTAGTTATGTTGGCTAGCTATCCAATTGCTGCACGCTATGAATTAACTTGGAAAGAAGTGCTCCAAAAGGGCTTACTTTTGGTAAGTTTTAACTTCGTTTGGTTCTTCTTGATGCTTGCGATTATTTTGTTAATCATTATGCTTCTCTATCTATCAGGCTTTACTCTAGTGCTTGGTGGTTCAGCATTTCTACTCTTTGGCTTTGGTCTACTTGCCTTTTGCCAAGCTGGATTAATGGAAAAATTGTTTGCTAAATATCAAGCAGATTGAAAACGATATGAAACTACTTTCAAACAAGAAAAGCTACGGGATATGAATAGAAATTAAAATCTAAGTGGCTTGGATGTATTGAAAGCGCTTTTTACAAGGTGTATACTAAAATAGTAAAAAATCATCTGCCCAGAGCAGATAATAAGAAATCTTAGGAGAAATCTATGTCAGATTTAAAAAAATATGAAGGCGTCATTCCTGCCTTTTACGCATGTTATGATGATGCGGGCGAAGTAAGCCCAGAACGTACTCGTGCTTTGGTGCAATACTTTATTGATAAAGGTGTTCAAGGACTTTATGTCAACGGTTCTTCAGGTGAATGTATCTACCAAAGTGTAGAAGACCGTAAATTGATCTTGGAAGAAGTCATGGCAGTTGCTAAAGGTAAATTGACAATTATTGCTCACGTGGCTTGCAATAATACGAAAGACAGTATCGAACTTGCTCGTCATGCAGAAAGCTTGGGAGTAGATGCTATCGCAACAATCCCTCCAATTTACTTCCGTTTGCCTGAGTACTCAGTAGCAAAATACTGGAACGACATCAGTGCAGCAGCACCAAATACAGACTATGTTATCTATAACATTCCTCAATTGGCAGGAGTTGCTTTGACTCCAAGTCTTTACACAGAAATGTTGAAGAACCCACGTGTGATTGGTGTTAAAAATTCTTCAATGCCAGTTCAAGATATTCAAACTTTTGTTAGTCTTGGTGGCGAAGATCATATCGTCTTTAATGGTCCAGATGAACAATTCCTCGGTGGTCGTCTTATGGGTGCTAAAGCTGGTATTGGTGGTACTTATGGTGCTATGCCAGAACTCTTCTTGAAACTCAACCAATTGATTGCAGATAAAGACCTAGAAACAGCGCGTGAATTGCAATATGCAATCAACGCTATCATTGGTAAATTGACTGCTGCACATGGAAACATGTACGGTGTTATCAAAGAAGTCTTGAAAATCAATGAAGGGCTTAATATCGGATCAGTTCGTTCTCCACTTACACCAGTGACCGAAGAAGATCGTCCAGTTGTAGAAGCAGCTGCTCAATTGATTCGTGAAACTAAGGAGCGTTTCCTCTAATCAATAGGAGGCTTTATGACTAATTACGTTGCAATTGATATTGGTGGAACTAATATCAAATACGGTTTAATTGACCAAGATGGACAACTTGTAGAGTCTAACGAAGTAGCGACTGAGGCTCATAAGGGTGGCCCACACATCTTACAGAAAACAAAAGATATCGTAGCTAGCTATCTAGAAAAAGGACAAGTGTCAGGTGTAGCCATTTCCTCAGCGGGAATGGTTGATCCTGATAAGGGTGAAATTTTCTATGCTGGTCCACAGATTCCAAATTATGCCGGAACCCAATTTAAAAAGGAAATTGAAGCTAGCTTTAATATTCCTTGTGAAATTGAAAATGATGTCAACTGTGCAGGGCTTGCTGAAGCTGTCTCTGGTTCAGGAAAAGGTGCAAGTATTACTCTTTGCTTGACAATTGGGACTGGTATCGGTGGTTGCTTAATCATTGATGGACAAGTTTTCCATGGCTTTAGTAATTCTGCCTGTGAGGTTGGTTATCTGCACATGCAAGATGGAGCTTTCCAGGATTTAGCGTCTACGACAGCTCTTGTTAAGTATGTAGCAGACGCACATGGAGATGAAATGGAACAGTGGAACGGTCGCAGAATTTTCAAAGAAGCTACCGAAGGCAATAAACTCTGCATGGAGGGGATTGACCGTATGGTAGATTACCTTGGTAAGGGTCTCGCAAATATTTGTTATGTTGCCAATCCAGAAGTTGTCATCCTTGGTGGTGGCATTATGGGGCAAGAAGCAATTTTGAAACCAAAAATCCGTAAGGCTTTGAAAGATTCGCTTGTTCCAAGTTTGGCAGACAAGACTCGACTTGAATTTGCCCACCATCAGAATACTGCTGGTATGCTCGGAGCATATTATCATTTCAGAACCAAACAGTCCTAAATTGGCTTTGCCAATTTAGGTTTTTTTGGCAGGAAAAAAGTTAGGTAAAACTTTAATAAAACTTTGGAAGCCCTTGCATTTCTTGGAATAATATAGTATATTTATTATACTGAGAAATCTCGAAAAAGCGTTTGTAAAATCAAGTCATTTTTTTATTCAGAAAAAATGTAAGCGATTTCTAAAATGAATTTAAACAGAAGATAAGAGTGGGAGGAAGAAGAGTTTTAAAGTAGGTACTGAGAAATAAGATTGTCGCCAGAGAAACTGGGCTCTTGCAGTAGCTGACTGCTTTTGTTCATTAGGAGAATTTGATGAAACAGTATTTTTTTGAAAGAAGTCGTATATTTAGTATTCGTAAACTAACGGTTGGTGTAGCCTCTGTGGCAGTTGGACTGGCTTTTTTTGCATCTGGAAATGTTGCCGCTAACGAAGTTGTGACAGAGCCAAAACTGGAAGTAGAAGGTCAAGCAAAAGAAGTAATCGATGTTGATAAAGAAAAAGCGGAAGCAGTTAAGGAAACTAAAGAAGTAGTGAGTCCTGTTAATGAAGAAGTTGCTAAACAAGCAGCTCCTGCTATAGAAAAAGTAACAGAAGAGGCTAAAACTACTGAAGAGGCTGGAGATTTACTTCCAGAAGAAATTCCTGACCGTGCTTATCCTGATACGCCAGTGAAAAAAATTGATACTTCAACTATTGTATCAGAAAAGGATAGCCCGAAAGTAGAAACTAAGAGTATTCTAAAAGCTGAAGAAGCAAGTGCAACTGGAGGAGAGAAAGAAAATAGAGCCATTATCAATGGTGGTCAGGATCTCAAACATATTGACTATGAAGGACAACCAGCTACATCTGCGACTATGGTTTATAGCATTTTTAGCTCTCCACTTGCAAATGGTGGAAAGCAGGATTATCTCAATTCTGGCTCTGGTATCTTTGTTGCACCAAATATTATCTTGACAGTAGCACACAACTTCTTAGTCAAGGATGCGGATACCAATGCGGGATCTATCCGTGGTGGTGATACTGCTAAATTCTACTACAATGTTGGTTCAAATAGTCCCAAGGTAAGATCTTTGCCAAACTCAGGAAAGACGGTTATTTTCAAGGAAAAGGATATCCATTTTTGGAATAAAGATAAGTTTGGTGAAGGTTACAAGAATGACCTAGCCTTGGTCGTAGCACCTGTTCCACTTCAGATCGCTAGTCCAAATAAGGCCGCAACCTTCACTCCTCTGGCAGAGCATCGGGAATACAAAGCTGGAGAACCTGTTAGTACCATTGGTTATCCTACAGATTCAAGCTCACCAGAATTGAAGGAGCCGATTATTCCAGGACAGTTGTATAAGGCTGACGGTGTTGTTAAAGGTACTGAAAAATATGATGATAAGGGAACAGTAGGTGTTACCTATCGATTGACTTCTGTATCAGGCCTTTCTGGTGGCGGTATTATCAACGGTGATGGCAAAGTCATCGGAATTCACCAACGTGGTACTGTTGACAATATGAACATTGCTGAAAAAGATCGTTTCGGAGGAGGTTTGGTCTTGTCTCCAGAACAACTAGCTTGGGCTAAAGGCATCATTGAAAAATACGGAGTCAAAGAAGGCTGGTATCAAGGCGATAACGATAATCGCTATTACTTTGATTCAAAAGGACAATTACTCAGAAATACCACAGCTGTCATTGGTGGGAACAAGTATGCCTTTGACAATAGCGGTCTTGCTACCCTAGTTGAAGGCGTTGACTACGGCCGTGTAGTTATCGAACATGTGGACCAAAATGATAACCCAGTCAAAGAAAACGATACTTTTGTAGACAGGGCAGAAGTTGGAGCACAATTCAATTATAACTACAAATCGGAAATTGAAAAAACAGATTTCTACAAGAAGAATAAAGAAAAATATGAGATTGTTTCAATTGGTGATTCTCCAGTCAATAAACAATTGAAAGACGCTTGGGATGAGGATCATAGTGTTGTGAGCAAGGCTCCCGCAGGAACTCGTGTCATTAAAGTAGTCTATAAAGTTAACAAAGGTTCCTTTGAGGTTCACTATCGCTTGAAAGACTCTAATAAAGAGTTAATAACTGCAGATGTGGACAATAACGAAGGCAAGGAGTACGATGTTTCCTTTGTTCATAGATTCCAAGCTAAAGAAATTGCAGGTTATCGTGCAGTCAATGCAAGTCAAGAAGCAACTATACAGCATAAAGGGGTGAATGACGTTATTTTTGAATACGAAAAGATTGAAGATCCAAAACCAGCAACTCCTGTAACTCCAGTGGTTGATCCAAAAGATGAAGAAACAGAAATTGCTGCTTACGGTCCACTTCCAAGCAAGGCTCAATTGGACTACCATAAAGAAGAATTGGCTGCCTTCATCCACTATGGTATGAATACCTATACTAACTCTGAGTGGGGGAACGGTAGAGAAAATCCTCAAAACTTTAACCCGACTAACCTTGATACAGACCAGTGGATTAAGACATTGAAGGACGCTGGATTCAAACGAACAATTATGGTTGTTAAACACCATGATGGATTTGTAATCTATCCTTCTCAATATACAAAACATACCGTAGCTGCTAGTCCATGGAAAAATGGTAAGGGTGACCTTCTTGAAGAAATCTCAAAATCAGCAACTAAGTATGACATGAATATGGGTGTGTACCTATCACCATGGGATGCAAATAATCCAAACTATCACGTGAATACTGAAAAAGAGTACAACGAATACTACCTTAACCAACTCAAGGAAATCCTTGGCAATCCTAAATACGGGAATAATGGTAAATTCATCGAAGTATGGATGGACGGTGCGCGTGGTAGTGGAGCTCAAAAAGTAACCTATACCTTTGACAAGTGGTTCGAGTACATCAAGAAAGCTGAAGGGGATATCGCTATCTTCTCTGCTCAACCGACAAGCGTACGTTGGATTGGTAATGAACGTGGGATCGCTGGAGATCCAGTTTGGCATAAAGTCAAGAAAGCTAAAATCACCGACGATGTGAAGAATGATTATCTCAATCATGGAGATCCAGAAGGAGATATGTACTCAGTTGGTGAAGCAGACGTTTCTATCCGTTCAGGTTGGTTCTACCATGACAATCAACAACCAAAATCAATCAAAGATTTGATGGATATTTACTTCAAGTCTGTTGGTCGTGGAACGCCACTTCTACTCAATATTCCACCAAATAAAGAAGGTAGATTCGCAGATGCAGATGTCGCCCGCTTAAAAGAATTCCGAGCAACCTTGGATCAAATGTATGCGACTGACTTCGCTAAGGGTGCAACAGTTACTGCAAGCTCTACTCGTAAGAATCACTTGTATCAAGCAAGCCACCTAACAGATGGTAAGGATGATACCAGCTGGGCACTAGCAAATGATGCTAAGACAGGTGAATTCACTGTTGATCTCGGTCAAAAGAGACGCTTTGACGTAGTCGAACTCAAAGAAGATATTGCTAAAGGTCAACGAATCTCTGGGTTCAAGGTTGAAGTTGAACTCAACGGTCGTTGGGTACCATACGGTGAAGGATCAACTGTTGGTTATCGTCGCCTTATCCAAGGTCAACCAGTAGAAGCACAAAAAATTCGCGTGACCATTACTGGTGCACAAGCGACACCTATTTTGACAAACTTCTCTGTTTATAAGACACCAAGCAGTATTGAGAAAACAGACGGCTACCCTCTAGGATTGGATTACCATTCAAATACAACAGCTGATAAAGAAAATACAACTTGGTATGACGAATCTGAAGGTATTCGCGGAACATCTATGTGGACAAACCAAAAAGATGCAAGTGTAACCTACCGTTTCAACGGAACTAAGGCTTATGTCGTATCTACAGTGGATCCAAACCACGGTGAAATGTCAGTTTACGTAGATGGTCAGAAGGTTGCAGACGTGCAAACCAATAATGCAGCTCGTAAACGTAGCCAGATGGTTTATGAAACAGGTGATTTGGCTCCAGGTGAACATACCATCAAACTTGTTAACAAGACTGGTAAACCTATTGCGACTGAAGGTATCTACACTCTTAACAATGCCGGCAAAGGTATGTTTGAGATGAAAGAAACAACTTATGAAGTTCAAAAAGGTCAACCGGTTACTGTAACCATTAAGCGTGTTGGTGGTAGCAAAGGAACAGCAACAGTCCATGTTGTAACAGAACCAGGAACAGGGGTTCATGGTAAAGTGTACAAGGACACAACAGCTGACTTGACTTTCCAAGATGGTGAAACTGAGAAAACAATCACGATTCCAACGATTGACTTTACAGAGCAAGCTGATTCAATCTTTGACTTCAAAGTGAAAATGACTAGCGTTTCTGATAATGCCCTCCTTGGTTTTGCTTCAGAAGCTACGATTCAAGTGATGAAGGCAGAACTACTCCAAAAAGACCAGACAAGCTATGACGATCAAGCAACTCAGCTTGACTATAGCCCAGGTTGGCACCGTGAAACCAATTCATCAGGTAAATACCAAAACACTGAGTCTTGGGCATCATTCGGTCGATTGAATGACGAGCAAAAGAAAAATGCTAGTGTAACAGCCTACTTCTACGGAACAGGTCTTGAAATCAAAGGTTTTGTTGATCCTGGACATGGTATCTACAAGGTTACTCTAGATGGTAAAGAACTTGAGTATCAAGATGGTCAAGGAAATGCCACTGATGTAAATGGCAAGAAGTACTTCAGTGGTACAGCAGCTACACGTCAAGGCAATCAGACTCTCGTTCGTTTGACTGGACTCGAAGAAGGTTGGCATGCTGTGACCTTGCAATTGGATCCAAAACGTAATGATACTACGAGAAATATTGGTATCCAAGTTGACCAGTTCATCACTCATGGTGAAGATAGTGCTCTTTATACCAAAGCAGAGTTAATTCAAGCCATGAAGAGCTGGAAGGATGAATTGGCTAAATTTGACCAAACAAGTTTGAAGAACACTCCAGAGGCGCGTCAAGCCTTCAAGTCAAACTTGGATAAATTATCTGAGCAACTTTCAGCAAGTGAAGCCAATGCACAAGAAGTTCTGAAGACAGCAGCAGCTTTACAAACAATCCTTGATAAGGAAGAAAATTATGGCACAGATGATACGCCAACACCAGATCAGCCAGAAGAACCAAACTATGACAAGGCTATGGCAAGTCTGACCGAAGCGATTGAAAGAAAAACAGCTGAGCTCGGTGATGACAAGGAAGCTAAGAAGAAGCTAGTTGCACTAACAGAGCAAGCCTTGGCAGCCATCCAAGAAGCTAAGACTCAGGATGCGGTAGATAAGGCCTTGCAAGCAGCTTTGGCATCTATCAACAGTCTTCAGGCGACTCCGAAAGAGGAGCCGGCTCCAGAAGAACCAAAACAGCCAGAAGAACCAAACTATGACAAGGCTATGGCAAGTCTGACCGAAGCGATTGAAAGAAAAACAGCTGAACTCGGTGATGACAAGCAAGCTAAGAAGAAGCTAGTCGCACTAACAGAGCAAGCCTTGGCAGCCATCCAAGAAGCCAAGACTCAGGATGCAGTAGATAAGGCCTTGCAAGTTGCTTTGGCATCTATCAATGAGCTTCAAGCGACTCCGAAAGAGGAACCAGCTCCAGAAGAGCCAAAACAGCCGGAGGAGCCAAGTAAGCCAGAAGAGTCTAAAGTTGACTACCATAAGGCAATTGCAGATTTGACTGAAGCTATCGAGAAAAAAGCAACAGAACTTGCCGATGATGTGGCTGCTCAGGAAAAACTCGTTGAACTAGGAGAACAAGCTCTTGCAACTATCCAAGAAGCGAAGACCCAAGATGCTGTTGAAAAGGCCTTGCAAGACGCTTTGGTATCCATCAATAAGCTTCAAGCAACTCCAAAAGAGGAGCCAGCTCCAGAAGAACCAACACAACCAGAGGAGCCGGCAAAACCAGAAGAACCAACACAGCCAGAGGTACCAAGCAAACCAGTAGAGCCTAAGCTTGACTACGATAAAGCTATGGCAAGCTTGTCCGAAGCCATTAAAAGTAAAACAGCTGAGTTGGGTGATGACAAGGAAGCTAAGAAGAAACTAGTTGAACTAGCAGAACAAGCCTTAGCTGCTATTGAAGAAGCCAAAACTCAGGATGCAGTAGATAAGGCCTTGCAAGCAGCTTTGACATCTATCAACAATCTTCAGGCGACACCAAAAGAGGAACCAGCTCCAGAAGAGCCAAGTAAACCAGAAGAGCCTGCAAGACCAGAGGAGCCAAGCAAACCAGAAGAGTCTAAGATTGACTACGATAAAGCTATGGCAAGCTTGTCCGAAGCCATTAAAAGTAAAACAGCTGAGTTGGGTGATGACAAGGAAGCTAAGAAGAAATTAGTTGAACTAGCAGAACAAGCCTTAGCTGCTATTGAAGAAGCCAAAACTCAGGATGCAGTAGATAAGGCCTTGAAAGACGCTCTGACATCTATCAACAATCTTCAGGCGACACCAAAAGAGGAACCAGCTCCAGAAGAGCCAAGTAAACCAGAAGAGCCCGCAAGACCAGAGGACCCAAGTAAGCCAGAAGAGGAAGTGAAACATTCAAATCTTCCAGCTGAAGGTGTTAAAGAATTGAGTGTAACTCAACCAAGCCTTGAAGTAACGACAGAGCCGATTGCCTTCAACACTATTCGTCGTGAAAATTCTCTTCTACCTAAAGGTAAGGAAAAAGTCGTTTCTGAAGGAAAAGACGGACAAGTAACGACCTATGTAGAAGTTGACGGCAGCGTTCGTAAAGTTGTTAAGGTTGAACGTGAGGAAGCTCAAGACCGCATCGTTGAAGTCGGTACTCAAGAAGGAACTGCTATGCCGACAGAAGGCGTTATGAATTTGGACTTTAATCTACCAAATCTAAAAGTAGAGAAAGAACCAATCGCCTTCAAGACTGTTCGCCGTGAGAATGCTGATTTAGCTAAAGGTAAGGAACAAGTTGTTTCTGAAGGAAAAGACGGACAAGTAACGACTTATGTAGAAGTCGATGGTGACAACCGTAAGGTTCTTAAGGTTGAACGTGAGGAAGCCCAAGACCGCATCGTCGAAGTTGGAACCAAGGAAGAAAGTCCATCAACTGATAGCACATTGAAGGTCTTGAAAGATTCATCAACAAACTTGAAACTGATTGCTCGAGAAGGGGACCTCAATGGTGGTTCTGTTCTAGAGGTCGATAAGGTTGCTAACCAGGTCTTGGAAGGTCGCCGTTTCGATGCTTATCAAATTCAATTGAAGAATGAGAAAGGAGAACTTGTTCAATTGAAAGGTGCAGCCCTTGTTCAAGTTGCTGTGGCGTCTGATGTAGCCAATGTCTATGCTATGAATGCAAATCAAGAATTGCAGGAAGTGAAGTTTGAACAGAAAGGTTCAGCACTTGAATTTGTAGCTCCACACCTAGGTGTCTATGCGGTAGTCTACAAGGAGGCAGCTCAACCAAGTGAACCAGCAAATGTAGAAACTCCTGCTCCACAACCTATGGGAGAAGATAAGCCTTTAGCAGAGGCTAAGGGTACTGTAGCAGACTCTACAAGCAAACAGTTACCAGCAACAGGAGAAGAAGTAAGTTCAGCTCTCTTGCCTGCCCTCACTCTTGTTTCAGGAATGATGCTATTCTTCTTCAAAAAAGATATGAAGGACTAGAATAGAGAACGTCAAAGGAAGTATCTTGAACCACTAAAAAAGGAGTCCCATTGTGGGCTCCTTTTTGTGGGGAAAAATATTTTAAACAGAAAACCCTGAATGGTCTCCAATTTCAGGGTTTTCTATTTCTTGTGTTTCTGCGATAACCATTCAATCGATTATTTTCCCAGTAGCTATTAAAGATTTTTTCTTTACTTTCGCGATCAATTTCTAGGAAATAAGCATAGAGTAAATCAATGATAATCAGCATTGGAAGCTGAGCAGAGATTCGTTGGATATAAGAGGCCTGGCTTTGACTTGCGACTAATACTGTTTCTGTAAATGCTTGGGTATCCTTATTCGGTGCACTAGTAAATAGAACTGTCTTAGCTCCCATATCCTGGGCATCTAATAGGCTATCGATGATAGATGGTGTTGTTCCTGAGAGAGAAAAACCAAAGACCAAACATTTTTCATCAATAATGCTAGTCGTCCAGGCAAAACCGTCTGGATCTGTTAAGGCTTCACAGACGATACCCAATCTCATAAAACGTAGCTTCATCTCACGTGCGACCAGACCAGAACTCCCAGTTCCGAAAAAATACACGCGTTCGGATTGGTCAATCATCTGAGCCACACGTTCCAGTTGCTCATCGTCAATCAATCCTTGAGAAATTTCTCGCAGGTTTGCATAACTTCTAAGGACTCTCTGAGTCAAAGGATTCATATCCTGTTGAGGAGCAGAAAGAGTGTCTTTTTGTTGTTGGTATTTGAAGATGAACTCTCGATAGCCCTTAAAACCACATTTCTTGGCAAAACGAGTGAGCGCTGCCTGGGAAATATGAAGTTTTTGAGTAACTTGCTGAGAGGATAAGTCATCATTTATGGTATCTGCCTGCAGAAAATAGCGAGCAATTTCTTGCTCTAAATCGGTCATTTCTTCAAAGTGAAGCTCAATGATTGTAGAAATATCTTGCTTATTCATGGGACTCCTTTGATAGCTATTTGCCAGAACTTATTTGATAAATCTAACAAATAAAATATCGCTCACTTCCATTATATCATAGAAAATAATTTTTGGACCAAAAAGGGAAAGTCTTTTCTTTTTCCATAATTTTCTACCTAAATTATGGTACAATGAAGAGTGTGATTTTGATTAGAAATGAGATTGATGTGTATGAGAAAATTCAATAGCCACTCGATACCGATACGGCTTAATTTGTTATTTGCAATCGTCATTTTGCTTTTTTTAACAATTATTGGCCGTTTGCTTTATATGCAAGTTCTTCATAAGGATTTTTATGAAAATAAACTAGCTTCTGCTAGCCAAACTCGAGTAACCATGGGTTCCGCTCGTGGAGAAATTTATGATGCAGCAGGAAAACCTTTAGTCCAAAACACCGTTAAACAAGTTGTTTCCTTTACACGAAGCAACAAGATGACTGCGGCTGATTTGAAGGATATTTCTAAAAAATTGTTGACTTATGTCACAGTCACTTCTCCAGAGTTGACGGATCGACAAATGGCAGACTACTACTTGGCGGATGCCGAAACTTATAAGAAAACAGTTGAAGCTCTTCCAAAAGATAAACGGTATGATTCAGATGGCAATCAACTTTCTGAATCTGAACTCTATAACAACGCTGCTAATAGTATTGCAGCTAATCAGATGGACTATTCCGAGGATGAAAAGAAGGCCATCTATCTCTTTAGCCAGCTCAATTCAGTTGGAAATTTTGCTACAGGAAATATTCAAACAGATCCTTTGAGTGATACACAGGTAGCTGTAATTGCTTCTGCTTCAAAGGAATTGCCAGGTATTTCTATCTCTACCTCATGGGATCGAAAGGTCTTAGAAACTTCTCTTTCATCTATTGTCGGAACTGTTTCTAGTGAAAAATCAGGTCTTCCAGCAGAAGAAGTAGACGCTTATTTGAAAAAAGGTTATTCGCTCAATGATCGCGTCGGGACTTCCTATCTTGAAAAACAATACGAAGAAGTCTTGCAAGGGAAACGGACCGTCAAGGAAATCCATTTGGACAAGCATGGAGACATGGAGAGCGTAGAGAATATAGAAGAAGGTAGCAAGGGAAAAAACATCAAATTAACCATTGATTTGGCCTTCCAAGATAGCGTAGACAGCCTCTTGAAGAGTTATTTTAATTCTGAACTTGCAAATGGTGGTGCTAAATACTCAGAAGGCGTTTATGCGGTAGCCCTTAATCCTAAGACAGGTGCTGTATTGGCAATGTCAGGAATTAAACACAATCTAGAAACAGGAGACTTGACACCAGACTCACTAGGAACAGTGACCAATGTTTTTGTACCAGGGTCTGTCGTTAAGGCGGCAACCATCAGTTCTGGTTGGGAAAATG
Source organism: Streptococcus infantis (assembly GCF_047464155.1). GTDB lineage: Bacteria > Bacillota > Bacilli > Lactobacillales > Streptococcaceae > Streptococcus > Streptococcus infantis_U. The sequence continues at coordinate 84,356 of NZ_JASHCL010000002.1, read as the reverse complement.
GGGTCTTGTCAGGCAACCAAACCTTGACAGACCAACCAATCGTCTTCCAAGGTTCTGCCCCTATCAATTCCTGGTATACCCCTTATTACGGTTCCTTCCCGGTTACAGCCGTTGAGGCTCTAGAATATTCATCAAATGCCTACATGGTTCAAACTGCGCTAGGAATGATGGGTCAGACCTATCAACCAAATATGACAGTCAAAACCAACCAACTTGAGTCTGCCATGGGAAAACTACGCGCGACTTTTAGTGAGTATGGTTTGGGTGCTTCTACAGGTATTGACTTGCCCGAGGAATCAACAGGATTTATCCCCCAAAAATTTGACTTGGCTAATTATTTAACTAATGCTTTTGGCCAGTTTGATAACTACACACCGATGCAATTAGCCCAGTACGTTGCAACGATTGCTAACAATGGCGTTCGTCTAGCTCCACATATTGTCGAGGGAATATACGACAACAATGATAAGGGTGGTCTTGGAGAATTAATCCAAGCAATAGATACCAAGGAAATCAACAAGGTCAATATTTCTGAATCAGATATGGCAATCTTGCACCAAGGATTTTACCAAGTATCGCATGGAACTAGTCCCCTTACGACAGGACGGGCGTTTTTAGATGGCGCCACTGTTTCTATAAGTGGTAAGACCGGTACAGCTGAAAGCTATGTAGCTGGTGGTCAAGAAGCTAATAATACCAATGCTGTGGCCTATGCTCCAACAGAAAATCCTCAAATTGCAGTTGCAGTAGTCTTTCCTCATAATACCAATTTAACCAAAAATGTTGGGCCAGCAATTGCTCGCGACATTATCAATCTATACAACCAACACCATCCAATGAATTAGAAAGGAAGCCATGCTTTATCCAACACCTATTGCTAAGTTGATTGACAGTTATTCTAAACTTCCTGGTATTGGGATTAAGACAGCAACCCGTCTAGCCTTTTATACTATTGGAATGCCGGATGATGACGTCAACGAATTTGCTAAAAATCTCCTTTCAGCTAAAAGAGAGTTGACCTATTGTTCTATCTGTGGACGTTTAACCGATGAAGATCCCTGTTCTATCTGCACAGATCCAAGCCGGGACCAAACAACTATCCTCGTCCTAGAGGATAGTCGAGATGTAGCTGCTATGGAAAATATTCAGGAATACCACGGACTTTACCATGTCTTACACGGCTTAATTTCACCTATGAATGGGATTAGCCCAGATGACATCAATCTCAAGAGTCTCATGACACGTCTCATGGATAGCGAAGTTTCTGAGGTCATCGTAGCGACCAATGCGACTGCTGATGGTGAGGCGACTTCCATGTATATCTCACGACTTCTCAAACCCGCAGGAATCAAGGTTACTCGCCTAGCACGAGGCCTAGCAGTCGGAGCGGATATCGAATATGCAGATGAAGTAACGCTCTTAAGAGCAATCGAAAATCGTACAGAACTTTAGTCTGTAAGTATATAGAGCAGGCAATTAGTTAGCAGATAAGATTTCAAGAAATCAAGAGACTGGATTTATTTTTAATCCAGTCTCTTTTTTGCTATTCAAGTTTAAAAAAAGAGACAAATGTGATATACTAAAGAGCAAGTATTCTAGTAGAAATAGGACAATCATATGAAACAAACAATTATTTTATTATATGGTGGACGCAGTGCAGAACGTGAAGTGTCTGTATTGTCAGCTGAGAGTGTCATGCGTGCGGTCAACTATGATCGTTTCGCAGTCAAAACCTTCTTTATCAGCCAGTCCGGTGATTTCATCAAAACACAAGAATTTACCCAAACTCCTGGACAAGATGAACGTCTCATGACCAATGAAACGATTGATTGGGACAAGAAAATTGCTCCAAGTGCTATCTACGAAGAAGGAGCGGTTGTTTTTCCAGTTCTTCATGGACCTATGGGGGAAGATGGTTCTGTTCAAGGTTTCTTAGAAGTCTTGAAAATGCCTTATGTCGGTTGTAACATCCTATCTTCAAGCCTTGCCATGGATAAAATCACAACTAAGCGTGTCTTGGAATCTGCTGGGATTGCCCAAGTCCCTTACGTAGCGATTGTTGAAGGGGATGACTTGACTTCTAAGATTGCAGAAGTTGAGGATAAATTAACCTACCCAGTCTTTACCAAACCATCCAATATGGGTTCTAGTGTCGGTATTTCTAAGTCTGAAAATAAAGAGGAACTCCATCAAGCTCTCGAGCTTGCCTTCAAGTACGATAGCCGTGTCTTGGTAGAACAAGGAGTTAATGCACGTGAAATCGAAGTTGGTCTCTTAGGAAACTACGATGTCAAGAGCACGCTTCCTGGTGAAGTTGTCAAAGATGTAGCCTTCTATGATTATGATGCCAAATACATCGATAACAAGATTACTATGGATATCCCAGCTAAGATTAGTGATGATGTAGTAGCAGTCATGCGTAAAAATGCAGAAGCTGCCTTCCGTGCTATTGGTGGACTTGGTCTATCACGTTGTGACTTCTTCTACACAGATAAGGGAGAAGTTTTCCTAAACGAGCTCAACACCATGCCAGGATTCACCCAATGGTCTATGTATCCCTTGCTCTGGGACAATATGGGGATTAGCTATCCAGAACTAATTGAGAGGTTGGTTGACCTTGCTAAAGAAAGTTTTGACAAGCGTGAAGCGCACCTATTGTAAAGACAGACATAAGGGCGGGGAAGGACTCCTTGCCCCTTTTTAAAGGAGTAAATATGAAACTTACGATTCACGAAGTTGCGCGTGTTGTTGATGCAAAAAATGATGTGACAAGCTATGCGGATAACCCGTTAGTCAAGGCAGAGTTTGATAGTCGCTTGATTGGAGCTGGGGATCTATTTGTGCCACTCAAGGGGGCGCGTGATGGTCATGACTTTATTGAGACGGCTTTTGAAAACGGTGCTGCTGTAACCCTGTCAGAGAAGGCAGTAGCAGGTCATCCTTACATTTTAGTAGAGGATGTTTTGACAGCCTTTCAAGCTCTTGCAGCTTATTACCTTCAAAAGACAGGAGTAGATGTCTTTGCTGTTACAGGTTCAAATGGGAAGACAACGACCAAGGATATGTTGGCTCATTTGCTTTCTACAAGCTACAAAACCTACAAAACGCAAGGAAATTACAATAACGAGATTGGCCTCCCTTATACGGTTCTCCATATGCCAGATAATACTGAAAAGCTGGTCTTAGAAATGGGGCAGGATCACCTAGGAGATATCCATCTTTTATCTGAACTGGCTCATCCAAAGACAGCTATTGTGACCTTGATAGGAGAAGCTCATTTAGCCTTCTTTAAAGACCGTTCTGAAATTGCCAAAGGGAAATTGCAAATCGCTGATGGGATGGAAAAGGGTGCCTTGCTTTTAGCACCAGCTGATCCTATTGTAGAAGATTATCTACCTGCTGATCAAAAAGTGGTTCGTTTTGGTCCAGGTGCAGAACTCGAAATTACAGAATTGATTGAGCGTAAGGATAGTTTAACCTTCAAGGCTAATTTCTTGGAGCAGGCTCTCGACTTGCCAGTAACAGGTAAGTACAATGCGACCAATGCCATGATTGCCTCTTATGTTGCTTTGCAAGAAGGAGTGACTGAGGAGCAAATTGGTCAAGCCTTCCAAAATCTTGAATTGACCCGCAATCGTACCGAGTGGAAAAAAGCTGCCAATGGAGCAGATATCTTGTCAGATGTCTACAATGCTAACCCAACAGCTATGAAGTTGATTTTAGAAACTTTCTCTGCCATTCCAGCCAATGAAGGTGGCAAGAAACTCGCAGTTCTGGCAGATATGAAAGAACTTGGAGACCAGTCTGTTCAACTCCACAATCAGATGATTTTGAGCCTTTCACCAGATGTCCTTGATACTGTAATTTTCTACGGTGAAGACATTGCTGACTTGGCTCAATTAGCCAGTCAAATGTTTCCAATTGGTCATGTCTATTACTTCAAGAAAACAGCTGAGGAAGACCAGTTTGAAGCCATGGTTAAGCAGGTCAAGGAAAGTCTTGGTGCACATGACCAAATTCTGCTTAAAGGTTCGAACTCTATGAATCTAGCCAAGCTAGTAGAAAGCCTAGAAAATGAGCACAACTAATTTCGCTAAAGCTATTCAGAGAATGTTAGCTATCACTGATACTGGGTTGACCTATTCAAAGGATCCTTATGACCGTGAACGTTATGAGGATTTACGTCAGATTTTATGGAGTGTCTTGCAGGATCAAACGGAGCTCGATCAAGAGGAATTGACTGCAATTTTAAAACCAACAGGTAGCTATGCAACTCCCTTGATGGATGTGCGGGCATGGATTGTTCAAAATCAGAAGATTTGCCTGGTTAGAGGACAAGGAGAGGATACTTGGGCATTACCTGGTGGCTTTGGCGAGGTAGGATATTCTCCCAAGGAAAATATCCGAAAAGAAGTTCAGGAAGAAACAGTATTTTCGGCAGAAGTAGGTTCTTTATTGGCGGTTTTTGATACCAACCGCTTTCAACTTCAGAACAAACAGTATGCCAAGTTCGTTTTTGACTGTCAGTTATTGGATGGACAATTTCAAGAAAATCAAGAAATTGCAGAACTTGAATTTTTTGATATCAAGAATCTCCCACCCCTATCTGAAAAACGAATAACCAAAGAACAAATGGAAATTCTATGGCAGGTCTATCAGGGTGAGCGGGAACAATATGTCGATTAGAAGCTTTGCTTTATATTAAGATCGACAGTTTCTTTTACACAAAATTATAAGAAATAAATGTAAGCTAGGCTCTATAGAGATGAGTAAGAGGCCTGCTTATATGAAAATGAGGAAAGTTACATGAATGTTTGGGATGCTTTATTTAGCACGCAGCCGACGGAGCCACCCCGATTTGATCTTCTTTGGTATGGAAGTCTATTTAGTTTATTGGCATTGACTGTATTTCTTGCCTATCGTTATGGTGATAAAAAAGTTTGCCAACGATTTTTCCAGATTTTACAGGCTCTGCAGTTAATCCTGCTCTACGGTTGGTATTTGGTCAACCAGATGCCTCTAACAGAAAGTCTGCCCTTTTATCATTGCCGTTTAGCAATGTTTGTAGTGCTTTTGATTCCTGGTGTCTCTAGAGTCAAACAGTACTTTGCTGTGCTGGGAACCTTTGGGACTTTGGCGGCCTTTGTTTATCCAGTGCCAGATCCCTATCCCTTCCCCCACATCGCTATCCTGTCCTTTATATTCGGACACCTAGCCCTCTTTGGAAATTCCTTGATTTATCTTTTGAAGGACTACGATGCTAGCTTATTGGACTTCAAACGAATCCTAACCATCACATCTTCGCTTAATGCGCTGATCTTTGTGGTTAATCTAATGACGGGTGGAGATTATGGCTTTTTGACAAAACCACCATTGGTTGGAGACCACGGTCCTTTGATCAATTATCTAGTCGTTACGCTATTCTTGACTTTCGCCATTTACATAGTCTCTAAAGCTTTTCAGACCATGCTTGAGGAGAAGGGGGAAAGAAGACTACGAATCTGGCAGAAATAAAAAATATTTTCCCAACCGCTTGACTTTTATCTGAGATTTTTGATACAATAGTAGGCGGTATTGTTTACCCCATTTGTAAGGCCCCGGAACCTTTCAAATAACTTGCGGACCGGAACATCCGCCCTGTAAACAAAAACGACATTCATATAGGAGAAATCATGAACAAAACTACATTCATGGCTAAACCAGGCCAAGTAGAACGCAAATGGTACGTTGTTGACGCAACTGATGTACCTCTTGGACGCCTTTCAGCAGTTGTTGCTAGCGTACTTCGCGGAAAAAACAAACCAACATTCACACCACACACTGATACAGGTGACTTCGTAATCGTTATCAATGCTGAAAAAGTTAAATTGACTGGTAAAAAAGCAACTGATAAGATTTACTACACTCACTCAAACCACCCAGGTGGATTGAAATCAATCTCTGCTGGTGAACTTCGTTCTAAAAATGCAGTACGTTTGATCGAGAAATCAGTTAAAGGTATGCTTCCACACAATACTCTTGGCCGCGCTCAAGGTATGAAATTGAAAGTATTCGTTGGAGCTGAGCACACTCACGCTGCACAACAACCAGAAGTTCTTGATATTTCAGGACTTATCTAAGGAAAGGAACAATAAAGTATGTCACAAGCACAATATGCAGGTACTGGACGTCGTAAAAACGCTGTTGCACGCGTTCGCCTTGTTCCAGGAACTGGTAAAATCACTGTTAATAAAAAAGATGTTGAAGAGTACATCCCACACGCTGACCTTCGTCTTGTAATCAACCAACCATTCGCAGTTACTTCAACTGCAGGTTCATACGACGTTTTCGTTAACGTTGTAGGTGGTGGATACGCTGGTCAAGCAGGAGCTATCCGTCACGGTATCGCTCGTGCCCTTCTTCAAGTAGACCCAGACTTCCGCGATTCATTGAAACGCGCAGGACTTCTTACACGTGACTCACGTAAAGTTGAGCGTAAGAAACCAGGTCTTAAGAAAGCTCGTAAAGCATCACAATTCTCAAAACGTTAATCAATACGATTATATCAACGTTTACAGACATTCAAGAATTATTTCTTGGATGTCTTTTTTGTTTCAAAAAATCAAAGTTCACCCCAAAATTCACCCCATATTCACCCCATCAATTTTTTAAACTACGAAAAGCAATATCACCTACAGTCTGATTGACTTTATCTTTGATATTAACGTAAGTTTTTGTAATCTCTTTATCACTATGAGTAAGAGCTTCTGAGAAGGCTTCAAGAGAAACCCCAGCTTGTTTTGCGAGTGTCGCACCAGTATGTCTTAGTTGTGTGGGGAAGCTGGTGCTAGTTCAGGGTGCCTGCGTCTGACTGATTTCATCTTGATAAAACTTAAAATCTTTCTAATTATAACAAAGCATAGTCAAAAAGCTATGACCTCTATATTCACAAAAAAATCCAGACCAATACTAGTCCAGATTTCTTGTCTATTAAACACTCTTTTCAAAGAATGGAAGAACGGCTGTAACGGATTTGTCAACGCAATTATTTAACTGTGAGAATCCGACGCACATAAATTTTAAATGGTGTCTCAGTCACATTTAAATTTATGAGACGCTTAGACGTTAGGATTTCAATTTATCAAATTTTGATTTGATGTTTGCCTTGAACTCTTCAAGTTTGGCCTTGCGATCTGCTTTACGTTCAGCCTTCATTTGCGCACGCGCTTGGTTGTAGAGGTCTTCTTGGACTTGCAGGGCTGCTTCAACTTCAGCTACGACGGTTGCTACATCCCAACGCACGATTTGGGTGTCGTACTTGGTGAAGTAAGCATCGATGACTGCTTCGTTGTTTTCTTGCACCAAGGCGACAACGGCTGTTTCGCCGTCGATCAATTTTTGAGACACAACGTCAATCAAGCCAGCTTCTGCCGTATCAACGGTATCACCAGCAGCCAAACCATAGAGGCTGCCAATACCATAACCAAACAAGACGCCGATAGGACCACCCAAAAGCCCGATAACTGCACCGAGCAAGCCACCTTCTAGGGTTGCATCCGTCGTTGAATCTTCAAAGTCATAGCGTTCTTTTTCAACGATGTGACCGTTTTCATTTTTGACCAAGGCGATTTGAGCAACCTTGGTCGTCTGAGTTTGGCGGAAAGCCTTCAAATCCGCAAAGGACTGATAAGCTTCGCTTTCAGTGTTAAAGACTGAAACTACTAGGTTTTCCATAGTTAGTACCTCTTTTCTAAATATACACATTCATTATAATACAGTTTCAATCATTTTTCAATCATTTTAGTGCGACATTTTAATTGATATGTCGCGTTTATCAGCGTTAAAGAACAGTTTCAGGCAGCGGTATATCTTTGCCATATCCCAGCCCAGACACTCTGGAGACTCTGAGTGACTATCAAGAAAGATGTCCATCAGATTCTTAAAGCCTCCCGTGCAAAAAGTAAATAAATAGTGTTTTTCCTGTATGCCTGTCACACGGCTAAAAGACCGCTTGACCAAATCTTCCAGAAAATTATAGCAGATATTATGTACCAGCTCTGTGTAGCGAGTCTGATGAGCGTGCCGAATCACATCGACGCTTTTATAGAATCTGCCAACTGTTTCCTTATGGTCGAATCCTTGAAAGAAGTCGCTTTATTTGTCGGTCAAGACAATTAATTTGGCTGGTGCAACTGATTCGCCAAGCTATGAATAAGCAATTATTACCTTTTGAAAGCGAAAATGGCAATTATGAAGGTGAAGCTACTCAGGTCTTAGTTCTTCTATCTAATTACTATGCAGACAAAAAACTATTTGATGAAAATACAGATGAATATGGAAATATCTTGATTTTAAAGGATTCATCCATCATTTCTAAATTATCGGCTATCCCAGATTTATTAAAAAGGGGATCTAGTAGGTAACAATAATATCGAATATATCAAAGTACGCAATATTAGGATTTCTTCAGAGGTTGAGTTAGAGTCAGATGTTGATGGGGATAAGTCGGGTAATCTGCCAGTAGATATAAAAATACTAGAAAACAGGCTTGAAAAAGGCTCGTAAAGCTAGCCAGTTCTCAAAACGTTAATCAACACGATTATATCAACGTTTACAGACATTCAAGAATTATTTCTTGGATGTCTTTTTTTGTTCAAAAAACTAAAGTTCACCCCAAAATTCACCCCAAGTTCACACTATTACTTTTTGAGACTTCTAAAGGCTATTTCTCCTGCTGTTTGATTTACTGTTTCAGTAGTATTGACATAAGTCTTCGTTATTTGGATGTCACTATGAGTAAGTGCTTCTGAAATAGCATTTAATGATGTTCCAGCCTGTCTTGCCAGAGTTGCTCCGGTGTGTCTTAATTTGTGAGGAGATGCTGGAGGAAGTTCCGGATGTCTTCTTCGAATAGAATTCATTCGATGATTAAGATAATCAATATGAAGTGGAACGTTAATACCGTTTGTTCTATTATTGTATGTGAAAACGAATTGCTTTTCATTCTGTCTGATTCCAAACAGCTTTAGTTGCTTTTTTTGTTCTATTTTCCAATCGGTCAGGATATTCATTAGTTCTTTAGGTGCTTTAAATAGAGTTTTTTTATTTCCTTTGGTTGATTTAACATTCCCGAATTTGTCTAATGCTTGTTCAATGAGAATTTCATTTTTTTCAAAATTGATATGTTTCCATTGGAGAGCGTAGGTTTCTGATTTTCTATCTGATAAAAAGAATGTCGTATAGAACAAAGCATAATCTTTTAATTCCATTCGATCATTTTTTAGATCGTCATCAAATGCTTGTAGCCATTGTTTAAGTTCTTCCTCATTTAATGCTAGGTCTTCAAACTTTTTACTTTCTTTGAGGGCTAATTTTTTATTAGCTTTAATTCTACTGATTGTCTTTTTTACCTTATTGACTTGAATATATTCAAGCTCTTCTGCCCAGTCCAAGACAGAATTGACGTACCCTCTAATGGATTTAAAATTGGCATAAGAATTCGATAGTGGAGTAAGAAGTGACAAAACTAGTTGTTTATTTTCATTGAGATGATCAATAGAATAATTACCTAGGACTGGAAGAATTTGCAAACGGAAGAGATTTTCTGTCTGACAGACAGTTACTGCTGTAGGTGGTTTAATAGTAGCAGTGGCTTGCCCTGCTTTATAGGGTTCAAGCCAAATATCTTTGTAAAAATCTTTGAATAGGATGTCTCCTTTTCTTTGAGATAAAGTAGATGACCTTCCTAAACGTGCATTTTCAATGTCAACCGCTAACTTTATTTCTGCTTCCTTTGCTTCTCTGCGAGTTTTGAATCTTTTTTCAAATCGTTTTCCAATCCCCAGCTTTCCTTGGACGTCGTCGGGTATATATACCCTAAGCCTATAGGATCCATTTTTTGTTTTTGAAATGCCCATTTTTGCCTCCTTATGCGCTTATCTCTAATCGAGTCATCCACTGATTGATACTTTCTTTGTTAAAACGAATTGATTTTCCAATTCTAATATAAGGGAGTCCCATAGCAATCCAGATATCTAAAGTATTATTAGATACACCCAGATAATTACAAGTTTGCTTTTTATTAAGAAAAGGACTGTCTGCCCCGATATCTTCTTTAAAGTGATGGATTTCATTTTTCAAGAGAGTTGCAATCATTTGTTGAATTTCTTGAGTTTGTTCATCAGGTAATTGTACTAACATATTTTCTCCTTTCTAATGTCCCAAGACATATGTAAATTGTTTAGCTGATTCTGCATCGAATGTTCGATAGCTGACTATTCCGAGTCCCTTAAAATTCGATTCGGAAATAAGTATAGAACCATCAGATTTAACTTGCTCTACAAACGCTACATGCCCGTATACTGGATCTGCTCCAGCTTGACTTGATGAGAATGATAGTGCAGAGTGTTCTGTAGGTGTTTTAGTGGTTGAATACCCAGATTTTTCCATCCATTGATTACCGTTCCCCATGTAGGGATCGAATGTAATTCCAAGTTGTTTTGCCCTATTATAAACAAACCAGGTACACTGGCCCCAGGGATAGCTACTAGCTATGTAATTAGTCGTATCAATGGTTTGTGTGATGCTATATCCTGATGGAATTTCACTTGAGCTGACTCTGGTTCCAGTATCATTTGTTTCCTTCGGAGCTGTTGGAGTTCCTCCATGTTCATCTATATACTGGTCGAGTTTTTGCATGGTTTCTGCTCTCCGTTTTCCGGAACCGCTAGTGTCTGTAAAATATACTCCACCATCTATAGAACTATTAAGAGTTCCATTCGCATACTTGAGAGCTTTATCGTCCTGTATTTTAAAGGTTTCGTTTTTGTTTCCAATAATTGTTTGCTTAGTTAAACTAACAACTGCTATATCATCATTAAAGTTCTTCGCGTTGTCTGGATTGGAGTCAAATGCACCAAAGCCAAACATATTAGCGCCAGGATTTCGTGCTACACCAGCCGTTCCTAGTGAACTTTCATTTAATGCGATTGCTACAATTCCACGAACATCTAAGTTAGACTTAGCTTCCCATTCTAAAAGTTTTCTCCCGTTAATACGGTTTCGGTCAAAGGAGATTCCTAATGTATCTAAAAAGCCGTCTAATTGTTCAGCCTTGATACCATAACGATGAACAAGGAGATTATGTGTATATGGATCTCCATCTGACCAGTGTTCAGCATATTTGAAATCTTTTGATGTTGTGGAAGAACTATTTGCACTTCCTCCAATTACTCCCATGAAGATTATAATTACAAAGACTGGAATTATTAATGGAATGAGGAAGGACAATAGATACCATTTTAGTTTTTTCATAGAATCTCCTTTCTAATTTTAGTGTTTAATATAAGCAGTAAATAAGACAGTTCCAAATCTCCATTTAGCATCCAAAACGACAGCATGAGATATAACTTGGTCAATAATTTGTTCTTGCTCTTCCTCTAAAACAGGAAATAAAAGAAGGAAATCGACAGATCGTTTTCCTTCTCTATAAGCTTGGTAAAGTGCTTCTTCAAGAATTTTTGGGAAGGCAGTTCTTGAGTGTATTTTAATGTTCATTTAATTCTCCTCTCAGTTGATTTAGTCGTTGAGTCAGTCTATTTCGTCGTTCGATATTTGCTTTCAATTTGTTATCTCGTGTCATTGTTTTACGATAAGCACGAGTGAAAGCATTTGAACCTTGTGCTTTATACATTGACTGAGTATCTTTATATTTTTCTAATTGTTGTTCAATATTATTGATCCTATGCTGCTTGAAAGGTGAAATTCTTTCTTCCTTCAGAGTTTGAAATTCATCATTGGATGTCGGAGTAGCTGTTTGTTGGTTAGTGGAATGAACCGCTGGTTTTTGAGTGTTTTTATGAATGATTTCTATTTGAGGATCAGTTATTTCAGAAGGGTTTGGAGAAATTGGATTTTCAGTTGGTTTAGACTGCGAATTCTCTATAGGTGAAGTTGTGTCTTTTTGTGTAAAATAGGAGCCGATATTTTGGAAGTGGCTCTTGCTATTCATCACCATACCACTAGCAAATCCAGCACCTGCTAGAGTAAAGTTTCCAAGATGTTGAGCTGTCTTCAAGCTTTGAGTTGGAATTTGAGATGTAATTTCTTTTGTTTTTATGACGCCACTCTCAATCTTATTACCAATATCAGATGTTACTAATCTAGCTTTAGAACCAAGGATAAATTGAATTAATTCAGCTTTGTACTTCCAGATCAGGAAGTAGATGACACCTTTAGCAACTACCGAAACTAATAACTTAAAGACTAGACCGAGTAGAACTAAGGATGGCAGATTCTTCAAAATAGTATCAAAACTAGTGATAATCATATTTTCTACAATTTTTTCAATGTAGAAAATTAACAAGATTAATAAACTAGAGATTATTGGAAAGGCTAAACCTCCCAACATAACTTTAAGAACCCCAAAAATTAATTCTTGCATTCGAGGAATAAAAGAAATAAGAAGAACGATTGGGAATATGAGAATCATTGTTAACACTATAATTTGTGCGATTATATTTAATAATTGAATAACAATGATTGGTAGTGCTAAGACAAATGCTTCTAATACCTTAAAGATGACATAGAATGTGCGTATAAAGATAAAATCTGGCATTGCAGAAACCCAACGATTCTTTTCACCATCCTCATTAGCACCATTCCCTAGTTCGTCCAAATATTGAGAACGTTCTTTTGTTTTTACCGCAGTGAAATGTCCTTTACTATCACTAGTTCCAAGGACCTTGCTATCATCGAAATCTTCTTCTTTTCCATTTTGACTGTTTTTGTATTTGCCGTTCTCTTGGCCAGTATTTACAAAAAGATAGGCTTTATATGAAGTTTCAGCTATATAGCTATCGGACATAGACTCACCAACTTTTACAGATTTGTCTTTTGCATAGTCCACCTTAATACTTACAATTTTTTGTTTGACATCTTTCGAGACATTGTTGATGGTATCAAGAAGATAAAGTCCGCCGGAAGTTCTAGCAATTGTACCAAAGTAACCAAATCCTAGTAGAATGACTAGACAAACATGAAGAAGAGTTTTAGCAAATGAGCCTTTAGAAAAGAAATACTGGTAGAAGAGATAAAAACCGAGTACCAAAAGAAGTAATGCAACTAATGATTGGTCAGTAACATTCCCTTTTGTTGAACCAGTAAATCCATTCCATAGACTTTTTGCGCCGTTAAAAACATAAGTTTTATATGCGCTGTAAAGATCAATACTTTCAAGGATTCGGATGAACAAAGAGAAAAAGCCAACAACAGCATTGAGGATGAAAAAGAAGAGATTGACAAAAAGTTCATTGATGAGAACCCAAGCTCCATTAAAAGAAGCATAGCCTGTTGGTTCCATGTAGGATTTAAGAGAGAAAATATCCACTCCCTTGAGCTTGTCAAAAGCCTCTTGCATAGATTTACCTCCTAACTAGCATATTTATTTTCGAGGCTTGAAGATACAGTGGCTTTCATTGGTTTCAAAAGCATATCGATATCTTCAAATAGATTGTGAATTGAAATCATATTAAGATTGCCGTAGACATCATAATAAAGACATTGACCAGAAATCATATTATCAATCCACTCTAGATTGTTTTCAGTAACTTCTAGATTTACATGTTTTAGAATATCCTCTCGCTCTGATTTTTCATAGAATGCAAAGATTGTACCGAAACCAGTTGTATCATCATCGTTTTCTGCATCATGAACAGATTGTGTAATCAGTGCTAAAGTATTATTTTTAGAGCGTCCAATACGGCGCATGTTTTTAATTACAGCTTTTCCTTCTGCGGATTTCATTAGAATCCAAGCTTCATCGAAGAACTCAATTGTATCTTCATTTTCATTGCGTTCTCCAAAATGAGTACAGAAAGCACCAAGCGCAAACATGAGAGCTATGGAGTTACGCTCGTGGTCGGAGATTTTTGTGGAGTCGTCTTTAGGGAGTTTGAGATTGTTGACTTCTAAAATAGTCACTCGTGACTCATAGTCAAGGCCTTGGGTTGTTCCGTCAGAAAAAGCTAATTCTAAAATAGAATTTGTTACTATTGACGTTAGGTATCTTCCTACCGAAGCAATTTCAGAAGAAGAGGAGTTTCTTAGAGATTCTAAAACATGTTTGAATCCTACTTTTTCACCTGCTGCTCTACGTTCTACGATTGCATTGATTGCTTCTGTGATTGCTGTCTTCTGATCCATTGAGACATCATCAACAGCTTGTAAAAGAAACTCGAGCATATTTTTAGAAACTTCTACGGATTGTTCTTTCTCAAGAACTATAATTGGATCTAACACTCCATGATTAGATGGGAGAGAGCTGTCTAGAGTCACAAAATTGAAGTTTTCTATCTGTTTCTTACGTTCCGGGTATAGTTCGGAAAAATGAGGAGAATTAATTACTTCATGGTAATGATTTCTAAGTTCACGTTTTGGATCGATATAGAGTGTTTTGACATTTTGTAGAGCAACACTCAAAAAGATAATCTGAGCCAGGAAAGATTTCCCTTGTCCTGTTGCCCCTGTAATGATGATGTGTGGGTTTTTAGTGATCTTACCAGCGATATCTTCTTTATTTCCGACAGTGGCATTATAGAGGACGATATTCTTTGAAGAATCGATAGCCTTTTCGATATTATCCCAGCGTCCAATCCAGTTATCTACACGACCAATATACCAGCCAATACGATTTCCTGAGGAAGTACTTGTAAAGGGCATAAGTTCAGAGAAACCTCTACATGTGACCATGTGTGTCCATGTCCGAGTTTTTTTCTGGAGAGATTCTCCATAAAGTAGTGCTTGAAAGAGATAAGGCGCATCCTGTGAAGCTTCGCTAATTTCAACACCCATATCATCGAAGTAATTTAGAATAACTTGTCTTCTTTGACGAAGTTGATTTACACTTGAGGCTGATACAACAAGGTAAGCTCCGTATTCAATGATTTCTTCCTTATTTCCCACTTTTTTCATGAGATCCTTTAGGGAGATGGAACCCATAATAATTTCGTCTTGTTGAACAGTATCAGTGTTTTCTGCCTCTTCCATGATGTTTCTAAAGCGAGTGTTAGAGCGGCCCATTTTCCCTTTTATTTTGTTGGAATCAATGAATTCTGCCTTTATTCGAAGTTCTACAGGGAAGTTCAATCGTTGGACAAACTCCCCTAGATGAAAACCATTGAATTGCACAGGATATTTTCCAATTGGAAGGATAGTAACAAAGGACGAACCATAAGGACTTTCGAGTTTGAGGAATCCACCTTTAAGAACTTTGATTAGAGTGTCTGTAATATTGAATTGAGAACGGTTAGCAAGAACCTCTTTCTTATAGTGCGGGATATAGCGAAGGTATTGCATGCGTTGATAATAAAAGAGTTCTTCATCAGTAAGACGATTAGCACGAAGAGTAGATAAAGCTTGAAAGACAGTTTCTTCATCGCTTTTATAATCGTCATACCAATTCAGATCTGTTTTGAATTCATATCCAAATCCATTAGCAATTTTCTCAGAGAATTCAGTGAAGCCCTCAAGAGCTAGTTCTTTTAGGGTTGCACCATTGTTTTGTTTACGTAACTTGATTCCTACAACCCAATCGTACTGATAGGGAATTTCCATCTCATCAGTTAGTCTATCAACGGTATAGAGAAGAAGTTCTTCTCCAAGTTTCCGACTATCATTCGCTAGAGCTTCAGAAAAGTCTCGCAATTTCTCTTCTAAGAGGTAATCTTTTGGGATTAGTGAAATCTCAAAGTGCTTATTTTTCTTTAGTTTCTTCATGATTTGAGAAACTGTTATCTTGTGTTTCTCTTTTTTATATTCATCCGTAATGGTGATGGGTGTGTTAGGAATGCGATAGTAAGCAACAACTGATTGATCTTTTTTGAGTGCTAAATTTTTGTTGGTTGCTTTAATTGGGTAAGTTAAGATAATACTCATAAATCCTCCTTTTCTATAAATTTGTTTTTTCAAAAACTATTTCGTCTATTGGGTTTATTCGATCTTCGTGGTAGATTGCGTTTTTGTTTAATTTAAAATCAAAAAGATAAATGATATAGTCTCCAATGAAGACATGCATTTTCTTACCGTGAGGTTCATATTCGGTATAAAATTTAGCTAATTTATAAGGAATATACCAATAGAGTAGTAGTGAAATAGAGTGTGTGAATTGTGCGATTGGAATCAAAATAAATCCTCCAAAAAGCAACATCATCACAAAAATGAAGATGAAGACAATAAAAAAAGATAACTGCATTGGTGTTGCGAAATACCAAATTCGTGTACCTTGCTTCGTTTTTATCTCTTGAATCCAATAAGGGGCGTTGAGCCCCTTGCTGTAGTCATATAGTTTTTCTTCATTCATGATTAAAGACCTGTTTCAATTCCGAAAAGTCTAAGGAACCAACCAAAAGCTTTCAAGATATCTTGTCCTTTGGTAAGTGAGACGATGACGGCATAAAATCCTAGTACGGAAAGGAGTTGAATCCAAGAACTATTGCGCCAGGCTTTAATGGCTAATAGAACAGCAATAGCTCCTAAGATCCAAACGGCATCACCTTGAAGAAATGTTCGTAGATTTCCAGTATTCATATGTTTCTCCTATTCTTTATCGTTTGCATAATTTAATGGAATGGTGTGTTCTAATTTTGTGACATAGTACGTCTGTTCTTTTTCTGAGAGGGTAAAAGTAAAGTTTTCTGAGTGAATACTTCCTCCAACTTCAAAAGTAGCTTGCACATAAGCAATGAGGGAGTCTCCTTCATTTTTAAGATAAATATAGTCGATAGTTTTAAATTTTGTATTAGACACAACAGTGATATCTGGTGCAATTAAATTTAAATTATCTTGATTGCTAGTATAATTTGTAAAGAAAATCGTAAGAAATTTCTCTACTTTCTTATGTTCTGAGTCAGAGAATTGATCTGTCGCAGATAATTTTAGTTTTTCTTCTTCGTTAAACTGTCCAGCTTGATAAGATGTTAAAGCAGAGAACCAGGGTAGTCCGGATATAAAGAATTTTCCATTTTTTCTTCCAAAAGGTATGTTGAAACCTATCTGGTATTCTTTGGGATTCTCATTATTGATCTTTTCTTTGTATTTAATCTTATATCTGGCAATATTATCCTCTACAGTCAGTAATTGAGATGAGACAAGTTCACTTGGATTTCGAATTTGACCTTGTGATTTGATATCAGGAACAAAGTTGTAGAAGTTTTCTAATCGTTTAACTTGCTCTTGTTGCTTATCGGTATCTTGGGAGAGAGTAAAATAAGCATAAACATAGTCATTCAGATAGTATTGAAGTTGATAGTTGTATTGATCGGGCTCCATTTTAGTTTGATTTGAAGTGATGTCTATGTTTTTAATACTTTCTTGTAGAGAAGTGACTTGATTTGAAAGAGTAATAGCTCGGAAAGAACCCATTAGACCAATAAAAAGGAGGAAAAAAATTCCTCCGATCATAGCTATGTTTACAGTCTTTTTATTTACAATTTTTAATTTTGGTGGTTTTCCTTTCTTCTCTTTCTTTTCAAAATTTGAGAGATAATCTCTAATTTTTAGTAGGTAGTTCTTTGATTTATTCATAGACACTCCTTTTAAATATTAGCTAATTCAATAAATTTTGAACCTTTTGCATAAAGCCGTTTATTGGCTTTTTCAATCTCCCCGTTGATGAAGTAGTATCCTCGCAATTCATTTTGTAGCTGCTCTACTAGATCTTGTTTTAGTTCTTTAACTTCTTCTTTTTTGAGGAGAGCATTTAACTCACCAGCTTTTGTCCAAGCCTGATTGTGGTCCTTTTTCTTGAGCAATTCCCCAAATTCATAGGAAAGTTGACAGACTTTCTTTTTAAATTGTGTTTTTGTAGCCATAATTATTTCCTTTCTAAATATTTCTTGATTGACTTTAATTGTTTTTTGAATATAGGTTATGAGAGAAGGACGCATGTTTAAGTTGAAATTGATTAACTCACCATCTATTGTGAATAGTGCATGGTCGTATGTATAAAATCCTTTTGAGTTAGGAGATTCTTCTCTAGATTTTGCAGCACATTCATAGTAAAACTCTTTTCCTTTTCGTAAAAGGATGTAGAATGTCCAAAATTCTTGATCAGGTAATAGAAAAAAATCTTCTCTATATATTTTCTTTAACATTAGTTTTCCAATAGGTCTTCGTAACCTAATGCTTGGTAGATAAAGTCAGAGTCAAACCAAAGCCAGTCATTAATTTGTACTTCGGTTGGGATGTCTCCGCAGAAAACTTCTTCACATATAGTGGTTAAGTCATCTATTCCTCCTCGCTCTCGAACGGTGTTTAATGTATTTAGGGCACCAGACCATGCTTTAAAGCCTTCAAGTGAGCTTAATTCTACTTTATATTCCATGGATAATTCCTTTCTATGTTTCGTATTGTTTATTTGCTTTAATAAGATTTAGCATAGCATTCCCTCGGTCTGTGATTTCTCCGCTGTTTTGAATCATTTTCATGTATTCCGTCTGCATGATTTTATCCGCTTCATTCACGAGCGCTAAGGAGTTCGATACCTGATGGGTTAGCCAGCGAATAGTACGCTCAAAACTGTAAGGTTGTGGACTTGTTGATAGTTTTAAAGGTTCAACACCTCCAAAAAGTGTTTGCCATTTTTCGTCTGGTTTATAAGCTCCGAATTGATTAGTGCCATTATATACTTGAATTTCTTTATTAACGACACCACGGGCAATTTCTCCAAGATCCACACCATTGACATATTCCTCAATTGTACCTTGTGCTTTTTGGTCGGAAAAGCGAATTTCATAACGATTCCAGATACCAAAAATCTCCAAGGATTCTTCCAAGGAGATGTTTTCCTGTTGAGCAAGTTCGTAGCGTTTTTCATAGAAGTTGAAGTAGAGTTGACTTTGACGGGATCCAAAATAAATAGATAGCCCGTGATTTGCTTCCATGTCTTCGTTATTTGTAAAAGAACCTCCACCAGTCACATTCCATTTTTTAAGTGACTTTAGGATGATTTCTTTTGCGTATAAGCGTTCTATTAATTCAGGGAGATGTATTTGTTCATCCTCTCTACCGAACCCCTTGTAGAGTTCGTCTAGAGCGATATCTAGTCGTTTAATCCGGCAATCCTCATAAGTATAAAGAAGATTTTGAAAGAATGTCTGCCAGGTTACTCCTTTATGTTCTAAAAGAACTTCCATCTCACGGCAACCTTGACCAGATAATTGAAGGCAAGCTTGAAAATCCTTTGTTTCGGTTTTATCAAAGAAATCAAAGATCCAAATATTTCCTCGTTGCCAGAGATGAGTGTAATTCATGAGCCGTGTTTCTTGTTCTGTGAATTCAGTGAGATGGCAATAGAGAAAGTTTTTGCAAAAGCTTTCTAGATCTCGTAGGGATGGGAATGAAATTCTTACATAGTCAATTCTAGCACGCAGTCTATTTTCTTCATAATCTTTATGAAATCCCAATTTCTCTTTAAGATTTCGGAACTTTTCGATAGTTAAACCTCGTTCTCCGGATTCATATGAACGGTAGGTTCTAGTTGGAAGATCAATAGCTTCTGCAAATTGTTTTTGACTCATCCCAGTTTCTTGACGAAATTTTTTAAGATTGAATGGGCTGATTTTATCCATTCATGAGTATACCTCCTTTTTTAGAGTGACACACTTTTTTGACGAAAGTTACACACTTCTTGAAATCTGTAAACTCAACTCCCATAAGGAATGAAGAGGGGTGGATATGGCATTTTTGCCAAATGTAACCCCCCTGTTAGAAAACGGGGGTTGAAGTTTCATCATGGCCTAGAAACTTCGGGCTACGGTCTGCGCCTGACCTGCGGTCAGGCTTGCCCTTGCCCTTGTCCTAGCCCATGATGAACAATCGTCGCTTCAACTGCTTTTGGATAAGACCTGCGTCCTCCCTCTTCAAATTGAGCGAGGATTTCAAGAAGAAGTTTTTCTTGAAAAGGATCCACTAGAATAGCGGATACAGTCCGTTCAAAGATGATCCCTTGTTCTGTTAAAAGATAGATAATCTTGCGTAAGGTTGGCATTTTAAGATTTTGTTCGTCTGCAAATTCCTTGAGTGGTCGTTTGTTTGGTTCGTTTTCTATAGTCTCCTCTTCCTCTATAGGATCAATTGTTTCAACCGGTGGTTTATATTCTTCAAATACTGAGAATTCTTCTCCTTCAAACTCCATGATCGGAATGTTAGAGTAGGCATCATAGAAGGAAAAACCTTGATCAAGCGGTACATAAGGAGAGAAAAATTCCCCAGCCAGCTCACCGTTGTTTGCGATATAGCCCCGTCCTTTGACTTTGACACCATTAATTTCATCTAGCTTTTTGAACTCTTTGGTTTTATTGGCATCTCCAAACATCATGTCATATCCTGTTGATTCTAAATGACCGACGGAGAGACGCTTCATAAAGTTATCCCGAAGAGCCGTTTTGATAAATTCTCCATCGGGCCGTTGCATAGCAAAGATGATAAAGACTCCAGCTTGACGACCTTCTAGAACTAACTGGGAGAGGTATTCCATGAGTTCTGACTGTTGGCTATAGTCACGATCAATCTTTGCCATGAGGGCTGCCCACTCGTCTACCAGGATGAATTTTGGTTTCATGTCATAGTGAGTAAAGTTCTTTCCAGCTTGGAATCTTGGCGAAGTGGACATCCGCTCATAGCGTTTTTCCATGAACTCTACATTCTCTTTAAAACAGTTGATGATATCTTCCTTACTAGTATAAACACGGCCATGAAAGACTGGAATTTTCTTTAATCCAGCTAAATCTGAATTCTTTGGATCGCAGATATCAACAAAGCCAATTTTAGCTAGAGCGTAGATAATGGTCATGAGAACAACGGTTTTTCCTCCACCAGTTCCACCACCTATAAGAAGATGAGGCTCTTCGATATAATCCCAAGATACATCTTTCATGAGCTGGAGTTTTGATCCCTTGACTTTTACTTCATCAATGGTGATTCTGCTATCAATCCGGTTAATAGCAATTTCATACTTGATAAAGCGGTTATCAAAGGTTTTATTACGAAAATCCCCGTTAAACATGACTTCAAGCGTGGCCCCAAGGTTTAAAAAGCGATCTTGAAATTTATTACCTTCTAAGATGAGACTCACTTTAATCTTGTAGCGAGACTGCTTGATATACACTTGAGGCAAGGTAATTTTTTCAATGATCTTGTTTTCACGCTTAACCTTTTTAACTAGATAGAGGTTATTCTCAAGCAAAAAGCGTGAAAGGATTCGAAGACTATTGAGCTTCTGAAAAAAGAGTATCTTCCTGTAGCAAACCCGATTAATAAACCAAGAGAGAAGCAAAGAAAAGAGAAGCCCAGCTCCTAGAAAATATCCTTGGGGTAAAGGATGGACTTTTAATTCTTCTATATGTATGTAGCTGTAGTAACTAATAGCCAACAAAAAAGGAAACCACCAGATAAACCATGTGATTCCCTTTAGTTTACGATGAAAAACTCGAACTCTTTTTCCACGATAGGTAAAGAGTTTCATCCTGCATCACCTCCTAGTTTTCTTTCTTATTTTCTACCGGTTTGTTTTCTTTAGACGGTGCGCCTCCAGCTTTTTTCTTGATTTTAGAAGCAAAGAGCTTATAGATATCATTACGATTGACGTGGGTATGCGTGATAACAATATCTTCTAGTTCAATTTCTTCTCGGTATTTAATACCCAGGTCTTCAATTTCAGACTCAGACATATCTGCGATAGTGAAAAAGAGAGTTTCATGCTGGACAGAAGAGTGAATCCCTACGACAATCCCACGGATCTCACCCGTATTGACTTGTACAAATGATCCATCAGGATTCCGTTGTGAGCGATCCACTTCAAAGATGATATCAGGACCTTCAATACCTCGAAAAGTCAGTTTTCCAAGGACAGCTGGGACATCTAGCCCGTCTGTAATGACACGATAAGTCTTGTCAGCAATTTGTAGTTTTTCTCCGTAGTTTAATCCAATTTTAGCCATGTGATTTTCTCCTTTTTATTTCTTATTTTTTAAGTACCAATTTTTCCGCAAAGACATTGAGATAAGGTGCAACAGTGATGCCATTTAAAGCAGTATCTGGGAAAAAGATTGGGTTAACCGCTTCTACTAGAGCATCTTCTGGGAAGACAGTGGTAGAAGCAGGTGTGATAACATGGAAGGAACCATGTATTTCACTGTTTAAAATATGCCGTTGGTATTTGCCTTCTTTTCCAAAAATAAATTTAGGAGCATTTCCCAAACGTTCATAGTAAGCAGGGCCAATAAATTCTGGTTTCATTTTCAATGTTTCTGAGATCATAAGATTTTCCTTTCTGAGTGTAAAATAAAAAGAGTTAAGCTAGTTGCTTCACTCTTGAGTAATAGTGATTAAAAATTTTGCGTTTATACATGCGACTATAGAGATCAATATCCCCATAAGCAAATCCTGTTTCTTTTGCCTTAGAGACTAACTGATCGATATCTACCAGAGCTTGGCTATATAGTTTAGCTAGTAGATTTTCTGAACTATCAAACATCTCATAAGTAAAGAGATAGTTTTCGTAGAGTCGCTTACATTGTAGTGCGAAAAAAGTTTGTCATATCATTCCCCTTTATTATAATAGTAAAAAAGCTACTAAGTGAAAAAAGGAAAGAACTTAGTAGCTTGAGAGTAGGTCTATCTAATTAGATAGACAGCAGTAAAGAAAAGTTATTTGGTTGGAAAGATCCCTCTTTCCACGGTGGCAACGTTTAGCAAGGTGCTTTGCGTCAATTACCATCGCTTTCCCAGCCAATCTCTTTAGGTAGTCATCATCATACCCTTAAGATTCTCTTACGCCCTTTGGCGAAGCCAGTTCACTTTACTATTCGGAAAAGTGCGAAAGTCCGAAATGCGTGGAAGCCCACAAAAATGTTTTATATCTCCACTTCAACCATAAAACGGACTTGACTTTTCTTATCAAAACATTTACAATAAAGGTACGAAGTTTATGTGTTGTTCTGATGATCAGTCCTCTGGTTGTCAGACGCACTTTTTATTTAATTGTCAATGATCAAAACCTTCTAAAATAAGGTTATTATTTTTAGAAGGAATATACTCTCTCGAATATATTTATATTATATACTCATCTGAGTATATTGTCAAGAGGTTATTGAAAAATATTTTAAAATTTATTGAGGAATTAGCAATGGGATTTCCAGAACGATTAAAAGAACTCCGATTAAAAAAAGGATTAACACAAAAGGAAATTGCGGAAAAATTTGGGATCAAACAACCTAATTATCAGCAATGGGAAAGTGGAAAAAGAAAGCCATCGTCTAAAACTTTAGAGAAATTTGCGAATTTCTTTGGAGTTACGATGGACTACCTTGCAGGGAATGATGAGGAACTAGATAATGTTGAGTTACTTTTCCGTATGAACTCAAAAGGTTTAACTAATGAAGAAAAAGAAATATTTAAAAAAGAGTTGATTGAATTTATGGAAGAACGGAAGAAAGCCTTTAAAAAGGGTGGTTTACTTTAAGAGAACTTTTGACAGGTTGTGGGGTTGAAGATATGATAAATTTTTTTAAAAAATATCCTTTTAGACGTAAGATATGGAAGAGGAATTTTCCGCTATCTGATAAAGACTATAGTTCTCTAGATGATGGTATTTATTATGCTTTTGATCATTGGAACGATTATGGCTATAGAACATTATATGCATTGACGGCAAAAATTGAAGGTGAAATATACGATTTTGGTAGTCTTAAATTATCATTTATTCCTTATAGGCATAATGAGGAAATTGACCTACAATCGATTCTTGATAAAGAGGAAAAATATAATCTGATTTCATTTGGAGATAAAGAGTATTACGAGTTTTTAAATAAGTTTCTAACCTCAGCTGAAAAAGATGAGTATTTCAAAAAAATGGGTGATATTGCCTACGACTTAGATAGGCTAGATGAGGCAATTGAGAATGATTCGATTTATTATCCTGTTGAAGACTATTATTTATTGAAGAATTCTTTTTTACGCAGTGTTACTTTAAGCGAAATCAGAAATCAGTTTCATAGATTAAGTATGGGTGGGAACTACGTTGATGAATATCAAATTAGTATTATTGATAAAAATGGAAACAATGTTTTAGAGTTTAGAAAGGATCCACATTCAATAGAGTATTTTCCGGATACTCTATATGCAATTGTAGGAAATAATGGAGCAGGAAAAACATATTTCATAAAAAACTTGATTGATCTTTATATTGAGAAAAATAGTGATTTATTTAAAAATAGTACTTCCAATATTAATCAATTCGAGTCAATTGTATTAATTTCATATAGTCCTTTTGATACAGGAATCATAAAAAAAGATAGAGAAAATTATAAATTTATTGGTATTGATTTCAATCAGACAACTAATTTAGAAGATTATATTACTGAAGAAATAAAAACTCTTTTTAAGGAGGCGGCGACTCCCAAAAATAAGAATAGAACTAAAAAAATTATAGACAAATTTTCATTTGATCCTTTGTTTATGCGGATTCTTCCGTTAGTCGAAGAAAGAGAATTATCGGAAGATATAATTAATGAACTAAGTTCTGGTCAAAAAATAGTTTTACTTAGTCTATTGAATTTGATTATCAAGGTCTTTGAAAAAACACTTGTAATTATTGATGAGCCTGAGTTATTCTTACATCCACCACTTTTAAAAGCATATATTAGAGGAGTAGAAGAAATTGTTGAGGAAGGAAATGGTGTTTGTTTATTAGCAACTCACTCTGCAATCGTACTTCAGGAAGTACCTAATACAAATATTAGGAAGTTAAAATATGATTTTGAAAGCCATATGGGTAGTATAGTGAAACTATCAAGTAAAACTTATGGAGAGAGTATTAGCTTCATTAATGATACTATTTTTGGTACTGACTTAAGAAATACAGGGTTCTACAAAGTATTACAAGATAAAATAGGCGAAGAACAAATTTCAGATAGTTTTGAAGCAGTTTTGGGTAGTGAAGCAAGAATTATATTACAGCTATCGAGGGAATTAAAAACAAATGAAGAAGATTGACGAACCGGATTTTAAAGTTTCTGATGTATGTGATACTGTAATCACTGATGCTCCAAATAAAGAAGATAAGCACATCAAGGATGTTTTCACACAAGTAGATCCGGCAGGGTGGAAAGCACAACTAGAGCATTATGAGATAAATTATCTTGACAATAGAAATCAATTGTATACTATGGAAGAGATGGACGATGCATATGGAATAACAATTGAGCAAATGAAGGGTATTTTCACATACTGCATGACGGGTAGTCGTACTTATAAGGATAGACTATATTCTCTGGCTCCAGATAGATGTCCTATTTGTGATAAACGGTGGGGATTTAATGATAAAAATTTAGATCATGTTCTACCAAAGTCTAAATTTCCTCAATTTGCTATAACTCCCCATAATCTTGTTACAACTTGCGATACTTGTAATAAGCGAAAACATGATGGATATGGCAAGGATGAATCGACAGGTGTTTTTAATGCGTATTTTCATGAAGTTTCTTTAGCAAAGTATATAAAATGTTATATATATGCCTCTAGGGGGGATATAGTAGTAAATGTTCATTTAATATCTTTTGATGAATCTGAAATACAAGATGAGAATCAATATCAAAGATTAAAGTATTGGTTTGAAAAATTATATGACCTAGACCAGGTTTATAATATTAATGTTAGAAATAATATTTTAAAGTTAGTTGATGAATTTGCCAGGAGTGATATACCAGAAGGTTTAATTTCAGAAGAATTCCTACGTAAGGAATTTCAAACGAATTATGATGAATATAATAAATTTGATTTTTCAGATGGTTTGATATCAGATGAATTTTTGATTTTTATAATGTATGATTCTCTAGCAAATAAATCTCCAAATGAATTAATAGCCTTAATTAAGGAAAATATTCTTGCTAGAAAATCAGAGATAGCTTTGGCTAAGTGTGAGGATATATTTTAGAATTTTCAGTAGACAATCGTCTACTTTTTTTATATAATCAAGTCAACCAATTTGGTTTAGTTTTGTGATTCATACATAAAGGAGGTGTCATTCTTTGGATGAATTGTATACAAGAATAAGTAAGTCTACAAAAAATTTGTTATACCAGTACATGAAGGATAACGACATTTCATTACTAAATTATAATTTCAATTACTTCTTTCGACATTGTATTCAAGAATATCAGATTCAAGTAATTAGTCATCACTTCTCAAATCACAAGATTGAAGGATTAACCATTATTGATGAATTAGGTATTAGTTTTTCTTACGAAAAAGATAATCCAATTGTAAAGCAAAATTTTACGCTGTGTCATGAGCTAGGACATTTTATCCTAGAGCATGAAGGTAATTATTTTGCAGAATCTATTGATAATCAGGAGAACCTACTAGAGCGAGAAGCGAATATTTTCTCTGCTGTAGTATTAATGCCTGACATTGTTTTGTTGTCAAAGATTTATTATAGTTGCGACACCTTTCAAAAGATTCAAAATAGTCTGGATGTTTCAAAACAGGCATTGTTTTATCGCCTTTTAGATCTTCTTAGAGAATATTATCCTGGAAAAGAAAGTACCATTAAGCAGGCTATCGATGCTTATATTGATGGACAAAATGCCACACTACTCCTTTTGTTTCACGGTGTCAAAGATCAGATTATAAAGGAATTCAACAAATATCAGACTTCTCTAATCAATAAGATTGAGCAATCAGTAATCAAAAAAGGCTTCGTAACTAGCCAAGAGTATCCCGAACTTCTGAATCAAGAGAATTGGAAAACAATAAAGACTAGCTGTGACAATGTAAAAATATGGCTCATTTATGACAAAGGAAAATCTATAGCTTATGTTTGGGATAAAAATAAGCTAACGGACAAAGAGGCAAAACAAAAAGCTGAATTGAAATTACTATTAATGTGAGGGAAACGATGTACCAACCAGAAAAACTAAGGGCTCGTAGAAAAGAGCTAAAAATGACTCAAAAAGATATTGCAGATCAATTAGGTATTACCTACCAAGCCTATTCTGCATGGGAACGCGGAATAAAACAACCATCTAGAGAAAAAATAAAGCTTTTGGAGCAGATTCTAAATGTTCCAAAAGGTTATTTTACAGAGGTCGAAATCGTCCGACTATATAATACTTTATCGGATGAAGGTAAGAATAATGCACTTAGTTATGTCAGAGGCCTAGTTCAAAAAGAAAAATGTAAGAACATTGTTTCAATGTCAGAAAAACTATACGAATACCATGTTTACGAACAAATGTCTGCTGGTATCGGTTCATCGGTGTATAACGATCAAAACTATGATACTGTCTATTTTGATGAAGAACTAGCCCACGATTTCGCCTCATGGATTTCTGGTGACTCAATGGAACCCAAATATCAAAATGGTTCTGTGGCTCTCATTCGTGAAACAGGGTTTGATTATGATGGTGCAGTATATGCAGTAGTCTGTAATAATCAGACATACATTAAAAGAGTTTACCAGGAAGAACAGGGTTTACGGTTAGTTTCTATCAATCCAAAATATCGAGATATTTTTCTTTCGTATGATGAAGATCCTAGAATTGTAGGGATTATTGTAGGGAATTTCTTACCTGTTGAACAGTGATATTGTTAATGTAAAATAATAATAGTGTACTATTTTTTTGTTTATGGAGATTGAAAATGAAAAAAGAAAATAATGAAATAAAAAAGGCATATGATGAATTACTGAAAACTAAAAATAAATGTGGAAAATACAGTAAAACATTGTTTCACATCCATACCCCAGTATCCCATGATTACAGGTTATTTAAAGTTTGGAACGATTTATCAGAGAAAGAATGGAATAAACTATCTGTAGAAGATTATCTTTTAGAAGTAAAAAATAATAAGCTTTTTCCAGAGGACTTTTTTAAAACAAAAGATGGTGATAGTATTATTTATAATAACTATCAAAAAAATGGTTTTGAAAATGAAAAAGAGCAAATATCATTTTTGGTAGTTGCTCAGAGTTTATATCGAGAAAATATTTCAACAATAGTGGTTTCTGATCATAATACAATTTCAGGAATTAAGAAAATGGAAAAAGCTATAAAAATTGTATCTGAATTGAATATCAATAAAGGTAAGGAGTATATTGAAGTAATAAATGGGGTGGAAATTTCATGTGCTGATAGAATACATGTTCTTGTAGCTTTTCCAAATGAGAAAAGTGAAATTATCAAAAAATGGCTAGAAGAAAACCTTATGGGTATTAAAGAGGGTTCATATAAAGCTAGTTTAGATGTTATTGATACTTTTAATAAGGAAGAATTTATCACTTATATTGCTCATATAAATAGTTCGGATATATTTAAAGATGGAAAACTCTTTACTAATGCTTATAAGAAAAAATTATTTTCGAAAGAATATTTGAAGTATATTGGAGTTTCAAATAAAGACAGTATTTCAAATGTAAGAAATTACATTTCCAAAATAAATAAAGGCGTGAATCCATTTTTTATTCTGGATAATGATTCACATTATATTGAAAATCATTCTATTAATCCCATGTGGATAAAATTCAGTAAGAGAAGTTATAAACAATTGAAAGAATCTTTATCAGAGTATGATGTTACAGTAAAATTAGACAAACCAAATAAAAAAATAAAAAAAGTTATACGAGGTATATATATACCTACGAATAAAGAGGCTTTTTTATCAAGTAATAAGAAATTTAAAATTTTGTTTTCCGACTCATTAAATAGCATTATAGGAGGAAGAGGGACCGGGAAAAGTACTATTTTAGAATTAATTCAATTTGTTCTTTCACAAAAAGCTGACTCAAAACAGAAGTTGGAATTTTTATCTAAACATTCAAAAGTCTATTTATGGTATGAAATGCTTGAAAAACAATACATAATTGAGTTGAATCTTCCTAAACAAAAGGAGAATGAAGACATCTATGATTTATATCAAGTTAGAACAAGAAGTACTGATAAATATTGGTTTCATGAAAATAGAATAAAATCAAAGATAATAGAAAATCATTTATTAATTTATGAAATTCTAGATGATGAAAGAATTATTAAAGTACCAAAAAGAAAGAAAGAATCATTACTTAATGAAATGTTTGATAGTAGATATTCTGTTAACGAATTAGTTAATTCTGCGAGTAGTGGCAAAATAGATGATTTTCTACGTGGTACACTTTTCAAGGATAGAAAGAACAAAAAATATATCTTCTCCGAAAAAATTGATAAAATAGAAAAGATAATTCCAGCAATTGAATCTGCTGATGAGAAATTAAGTAAACAATCTAATTTTATAAATTCAATTATTGATAAGTTTAATAACCAACAAACGGGGAATTTACAAATTGTTTATAAGCAGGAACTTAATTATCTTTTACCGGACCGCTTTGAAACATGGTTTTTCCCACCAGGAAAAAATTTAAAAAGGCCTTTCAAAGGGTACATGCTGTCCTGTGAAGATATTATTGACTACTTATCATTTGTTTTTGACAAGATAGGATTTACAAATTTTGTAAAAATGATGAATGATAGGGAAATTCTTTATGAGAATCAACTAATTCAAATTGCAAATCAGAGGATCTCTAATTCAATTTATTCCGACATGTCCTTAATAGAGGTAAAAAAATCAAATGTACATGATATTTTTGATGAAATTTTCAGTATTTGGTACAAACTAGATCTATTTAGAATAGAAGACTATTTAAAGGATACATATAATAATTGTGAAAAGCTCTCTTTAGAATTCAATATAAACTCGAAAGTTACAGATAAAAATAAGAAAGCAATTTTTAAAGATGTTACCAACTTAAGTTTAGGCCAAAAAGTGGTTGCAATGCTTGATTTTATTCTTGCATATTCTGAATTAACTGATGATAATCGTCCATTGCTAATTGATCAACCAGAGGACAACTTAGATTCCAGATACATTTTTAATAATTTGGTCAAAATATTACGAGATGTAAAATCAAATCGTCAAATTATTATTGCTACACATAATGCTACAATTGTGACAAATGCATTGTCAGATTTAGTTATATTAATGAAATCTAATGGTGAACATGGATGGATTGAAAACTCCGGATATCCAAGTGAAGATAAAATAAAAAAATATATTGTTGATTATCTTGAAGGTGGAATAGAATCTTTTAAACATAAAGTTAAAATATATAAAAGTATTATTTAATTAAAATAGTTGAACCATAGTTTTTTGATTTAAAGAAATTCTTTCTACAATAGTTGTTAATAAGAAGAATTATTTTCCTTTAAATTGTAGTAATAAAAAGGGATATTTGCTATCCATTTCACCAATTTTATTGATATTTAAGCATGCTAAAGTAAGGCCAACGTTATCTCTATTATATGACTTTACACAAAGAAAAGTCCATAGAAACTTGGGTTCCAGGACTTTGTCTTCAATCTGAGGGATTGAAATTTTATTTTCAATCCCTTTTTGGATAAAGAAAATAATAATGGTGCTAATTAGGATTAATACCTAAATAAGTTTTAATTTTCTTTTCAAGAAAATCAATATGTTGGTTTATTTCGGTTTGTTGCTTATGAAGCTCATCAAGTTGAAAAAATAGTAGTCTAAGTCGTTGAGGAATTGTGGAGTCTCCTTTATATCTTAGGTCAGCGTATTCTTGCATATTTTTAATAGACATTCCCGTCTTTTTTAATCTAATAATGAATTGAGTCCACGCTATATCAGAGTCATCATAGTATCTACGATTATTTTCTTCTCTATGTGAGTAAATCAATTTTTCTTGCTCATAGTATCGAAGTGTGGAAATAGAAAGTCCAGTTTTTTTAGCAAATTCTCCAATAGAATAGTGAGCCATAATATTTCCCCCTTTTTTTTAATATTTTAGCATAATTTTAAAAAAATCGAAAAATTTTCAGTTTTCTCTTGACATAAAGTGCACTTTACTATGTAAAATACATAGCATCAAAGGAATTTGATATAAAGTACTCTAATTTATGAGTTGATTGAAAATAAAGGAAATTATGGAATCGCTTCTCTGTGTAGGTGGCGGAATGGGAGCAGCGACTCTTATAAAAAATGCAAATAGCAATCTGTAAAGGAGAAAATAGTATGGAACAAACGAAGAATTATACTTGTATTACTGGAGCCAGTGCTGGTATAGGAGCGGAGACAGCAAGACAATTTGCAAAATTAGGAAGGAATCTTATTTTAATTGCTCGGCGTCAAGAACGACTAGAAAAATTGAAGCAAGAGATTTTGAACCATTATCCGGATTTAGATGTTGTTATTAAAGTTGTTGATTTATCGAAGTCCAGTAATGTTTTTGCTCTTTATGAAAGCTTGAAAAAATATCACATTACTACTCTAATAAATAATGCTGGTTTTGGAAATTATGATAAGGTTGAATCTCAAGATTTAGAAAAGATAATAACATTAATCCATCTAAACATTGAAGCTTTAACAATTCTATCAACTCTATATGTGAGAGATTATAAAGATTGTAAAGGCGCTCAATTAATCAACTTATCATCTAGAGGCGGATACATGATGGTTCCAAATGCAGTTACATACTGTGCAAGTAAATTTTATGTTAGTGCTTTTACAGAAGGCTTGGCATTGGAACTAGAGGCAAATCAACATCAATTAAAAGCTAAGGTTTTAGCTCCAGCTGCCACAAAAACGGAATTCGGTCAAGTTGCTACAGATTCTAAAGAATATGATTATGATGAGCATTTTGCTAAATATCACACAAGTGAAGAGATGGCACAATTTTTGATGGAATTATATCAAAGTGACAAAGTTGTTGGTTTAGTTGATGTTACAAATTTTGAATTTCATCTTAGCGGACCACTACTTAAACATTAATTATTTTAATAAATATAGATAATGTGGTATCGATTAATAGTTGCAGTCGTTTTATGATAAGAAGAAAGCTTCTGAAACGTTAGATTTCAGAAGCTTTTTGTCTTTAAGTTTTGAGTAAGTTATAATTTTCTGTGATATTTAGGATATTTAAAAAATATACAAGTGTTTTTGTAGATTAATTTACAATTTTTCCAGTATTTTACCAAGTAGTTTTTCTAACTTTCCTAAGTCCCCATAGACTGTTCCGTCCATATAAAGATTGTAAACCTCGTCATCTTGTTCCACGCGTATTTGTGCAGAATACCCTTTTGATAATGCTAAGGAACGAATGACTTCTCGTTGAGTTCGTCCATTCCCTTCTCGAAAGGGATGGAAATAATTAAGATTATCAAGAATTTTTGCTAATTGTTTAATAATCTCATCTTTTGAATTAGCAGTTTGATAATAGGTATGAATAAGGCGGTTTATATATACTTGGGCAGTACTGAAAGATTGTATTGACATAAAAGGATTCCCATTTTTTGAGATATTCACCTTGCGAAATTGTCCCGCCCAAGCATAGACATCTTGAAATAAATATTTATGAATGGCTAAAATATCACTAATGGAGTAGACTTCAATGGTTTTCAAGCGCAAGTCTGCAAGCCTTTTAGTAACGAATAAATGCTCATTCCGGTAGGCTTCTTCAATATTTGTAATATTTTGTTTGTTGATTAAGACTGTAGAATTTGGATAGGTATATTGGTGATTGGGGTCAATGTACTCATAGCCTTCGTATTGATTTTTAACCAATATTCAATTCCTTTCGTTTGTTGATAACATAAGTTTTTAAATCAATCACATCTTGAACAGTAGGTTCATAATTTTCAATCATTGATGACCCAATAGCATACCAGACAGTATCAAAATCTGAAAAGTTATCAAAGGGAATTCCTAAAATTGTTAATTCTTCTTTATTTACATCAAGAGTCATGGCACACCTCCTTGTATAGAGTTACCCTTATTATACCATAAAATCGGTATTTTCACCTAAAGGATAGAGACTGTTATTAAAGGCTGAGACGATTTGTCTCAGCCTTTTGGATTGAAGATAAGGTCATCTTAGAAACACTCCTAAGGAAAGTTTTGAGTATTTTTTTATTTGACAAATATAAGTAGACGGTGTATACTTTATAAAAAGTAGACAACGTATACTTCGATAAGGAAAGGTGGTCAAATGAAACGGAATACGGAAGAACTGAAAGAAAAGTTAATTTCGGTCGGCATTGAAGAAATCAGAACTAACGGGATTGACCGGATGTCTATGCGTACAATAGCTCAAAAATGTGGGGTGACTCATGGAGCTCCCTATAAGCATTTTGGAAGTAAAGATAGATATATTCAAGTTGTTATGGAACACTTATCAATGTTCTTTTTGAAAAATATGATACTTGGAATTGATACTTCCATAGATGCAAGAACTCAACTAACTCTGATGGGCTGTAACTTTGTAAGGTTTGCCCAAGAGGAAACCTATCTATTTGAAGCATTATTTATCAAATTTCCATATAACTATATGGAGTTATCCCAGGAAACTATTTCAGTCAACTCCTCTTTACCAGGATTTGAACATTTTAAGTCGGTAGCGTTAAGACTTAAAGATGAGGAAAATCTTTCTAGTGGTGACGCAGAAATTTTGATCCATTTTTGGAGTTTTATTGCTGGTTTGGCTCTATTGGTAAGGAGTCCTGTTGGAGAAAGCTTTAAAGAAAATGATGTTCAAAAGACCGTCAGAACGATGCTTGATATTTATATAAAAGGAGATAGCTGATGAATGTTTTAATAATCTATTCACATCCGAATGAAACAAGTTATAATGCATCAATCCTTCAAACTGTGCAAAAGCATTTAGCACCAGAGCATGAGGTTAAAATAGTAGACTTATATAAAG
Source organism: Streptococcus infantis (assembly GCF_047464155.1). Lineage (GTDB taxonomy): Bacteria > Bacillota > Bacilli > Lactobacillales > Streptococcaceae > Streptococcus > Streptococcus infantis_U. The sequence continues at coordinate 50,572 of NZ_JASHCL010000002.1, read as the reverse complement.
AAAACTTTGATCCGGTTTTACGTTTTGATGAAAGGCATAAAAGGAGAGATTTACAGCATAATGAAGACATGAAACCGTATAGAGATTTATTGAGTTGGGCGGATCAGTTGATTTTTATTTTCCCTACTTGGTGGAGTGGAATGCCAGCTATTTTAAAAGGTTTTATTGATCGTGTTTTTGTTGCAGGTTTTGCTTATCAGAATGGACCTCGAGGTCCGGTGGGGCAACTAGATGGAAAAGCGTGGATCATTACGACGCATAATACGCCAAAAATTTTTCTTCCTTTTTCTCAAGACTACGCAAAGGTTCTAAAATCTCAAATCTTGAAACCCTGTGGTATTAAACCGGTTAAAATGACACAAGTTACACGAGTGGAGTATATGAGTGATCGTCAACGGAAAGAAGAACTCGAAAAAATCGCACAGATAACCAAAAGGATTTAAAAATGTGCGTTACAAGTCATGATAGAGCATACAGAAGATGGGTAAAGAGGCTGGGACAAAAAGATTTCAATTTTTAAAAATCTTAATTACTAAGCCCTTCAAATCTATAATTAAATGCGAAAAGCGAACAAAGCAGAATTCTGATTACCAGAAAACTAGTTTTGTTCGCTTTTTATATTTGAGATCGGACTTTTGTCCCAGCCTCTTTATTTTATATTGTTTTTAGAATTAAAATATTGAGATTAAGATTTATCTTTCTTAAACGCCCCTGCTTGTGCATACAATAACCATGATAAGGTAATCATAATAGCTGCGAAAACAGAAATTCCTGAGAATCCTGTAAATTTCACAAAGAGAACTCCTCCCACTATACCTGCAATTGTTTCACCTAAATACATTACTGCATTTGATAATGAAGAAATCGTACTTCGTGCATTTTCAACAGTACCTTGCAAAGTCGTCATAAACAAAGGAAAAATAAATCCATTATTTATATAGATAATTGTTAATAAAATTTCGGCTACCCAAAAATTATTAGCAAAAGGTAGAATAAGATAGAGGATAATTAATGTAAGTAATTCAGTTTTAAAAGTTCTTTGTAAACCAAATCTTTTAACCAATTGACTTCCAAATAAAGACCCCAATAAGTTACCCGCACCAATAGCTATAATTGCAGTACTAATGTTAGTTAAACTCATATTAAAGTCATTGGTAAACCATGTAGATATAAAGGTAATGGCTGTAAAAGAACCTGTTTGAAAAACAAAATAAGCAATTAGATAACTAACTGATTTTTTATTAGTTAGGACATTTTTATAAGCCTCTGTAAAAGAAATTCTATTTGCTTTTCCAATTTCAAGTTTTGGTAGAAAAATATGGATTAAAATGAGAAGTATTAAGGAAGCAAACGCAATCGTATAAAAGGGAGTTTGCCAAGAAAAGTTTGCCAGATAGCCACCAATAGGTACCCCAGCCATTTGAGAAACGGATAAACCAGCGGTCGCATATCCCATAACCTGCACAATATACTTTTTATCAACAACAATAGGAATTGAAGCCCAAACTTGTGGAGTTACAAATGAAGCACTGATACCTGCAAATAAGCGAAAAAGGAGCATTAAAGGAAAACTTGTTGCAAAACCACATAGAAAAGTTGAAATGGTAAAAGCAATCAGCCCATAAGTCATTACTTTTTTTCTATCACGACCATCTGAAATTGGGCCTGATATAAGGGCAAATACAGCATAACCTATTGCATATGCGCTGACCATCCAACCAGAAACTGAAGAATTTATATTATATAGGTTTGCTAAAGTTGGAAGCAGTGGAGAAATTAAAAATGTATCAGTTCCTATAATGAACATTGTTAAGAAGAACAAAAGAGAGTATTTTTTCATTGTATATTAACATCACTTTCTAAGAATATTTTTGTTATAAGTTATAAATATATACTTTACGTAATAATGGCTATCCAGTTCTGTTTCATAAAACACCTCCTTTTTAAATTTAATAGTTAAACAATTATTGAACTATTAAATTTTATATTATCACTATAATGCAGAAAAGTCAACGACGGCCGTACAAAAAATTGACAAGTGTTTATTTCAATAGTAAAATTACTTTATGACTATGAAACAATATAACCTTAGCGAAGATGATTTAAGAGTTAAAATTTTTAAAGCATTAGCAGATAATGTTCGTCTAAAAATTATTAGATTACTGTACAGAGCGAATACTGAACTAAGTTGTGGAGAAATTGGCGATTTGCTCATTATTAGTAAATCAGCTGCTTCGTATCATTTTAAAACTTTGCGAGAAGCTGGTCTTACTACAACAAGAAAAGTAGGTCAGAATAAATTTGTAAAGTTAAATCATGAGACATTTGATACTTTCTTACCTGGCTTTCTTAATTCTTTAGACAAATAAGCAAATGCATTTCAACTAGACCAGTAGTTTTTTTGTGTTAACGGGGAGGTATACCTAAATTGTCAAATTAAGTTAGATTTTTCATGTCATGTAACTCAGAAAAACTTGGTATGGTGTTTGATAATTTAGGAAATTAAAAAAATAAACATTATATCCTTAGGTGAGGCAAAATTCATGGATTATGTAGCAAGATTACATTTGAAGACTGGGACTGATTTCAGGCAGGGATTGGTAGATTTCTGTTTAAATAGAAAAAAACAGTATGTTGCTATTGGTTGGAGTAGTCAAAGTGAAGATCTCTATCGCGAGAGCTTTCAAGAGTATTATTACAGGGTTAAAGAGATATCTGGAAGAGCTAATCCAGCAATTAACGTTTTTAGGGATGCTAAAGTAGACGACTTATTCTGGACACGAGATCTGGATGGTAATTACTGGATTTGTAGAGTTATATCGCCTGTTGAAGTAGTATGTGATAAACGGTTGGATATTGGAGCAGTCTTACCAGTCGAAGCTTATAATTTTGGAATGCAAGTACCTGGCCAAATTAAATCGTCTTTCAATAGACCTCGGGGTGGTACTGTTGAAAAAATTCGTGATGGAATAATAATTGAGTATTCGAAAACGATTTTTAATCAATTATCAAGCAGTAAATATTATAAGGTTATTCAACAAGAGGGTAATCTTTTGGATAATCTACCAGATTTTGACTTAGAGGAACTTGTAATATCTTATTTACAAATAAAAGAGAACTATTATGTTCTGTCTAATTCAATAGCAAATAAATCCACTACAATTAAGATCGAGTGTGAAATGATTTCTAGGGATGTTTGTAATCTTAGAAAAGCGGTGCTTCAAGTAAAGGGGAAAAAAGCTAAGGAATTGGATGCTTTAGAATTCAATAGATATGTTGAGGATGGGTATATAGTATATCTGTATGCACCTAAAATAATCAATCTAAATCAGATTGGCAATGTGGTTCGAATAACTAATGATGACCTATTAGATTTTTACAAGAAAAATAAACCCATACTCCCATTATCAATCACTAAGTGGGGAACTCTATTCGAGGGTAATAACAGCTAAGTTGTTTACTTGAAATTTCCCTAATTCAATAAAACTTATACAAATTTTTTGAAATAAAAAAAGCAGTACAAGTCTGCTAGAATTTGATGTAAAGCTGTTTTAAAATTGCTTAAAATAAAGCCTTGTCAAACCAGGCTTGAAAAAAGCTCGTAAAGCATCACAATTTAGTAAACGTTAAAACTTATTTAAACTTATTGAAAGCATTTCGTATCAAAAATACGGGATGCTTTTTCTGTTCACCCCAAATTTTTGTAACTAGGTGATACTTGAAATTAATACAAATTTGGTTGTTTTTGATAAATCTAAGCAACACTACATGATGAAGTGAAAGGGGATGAATCTTTGATAGTATTCACTTATTGTGAAATATGATATATTTATTAATTAGATGGATGAATACTTCTAGAGTTAAATATAGTATAATAGGGACATACTTTTTGGTTTATTTTTGTTTGTAGTCGGATTATGAAAGAATATCCAATATTATGCGATAAGATAGAATGTTACAAAAAAGAAAGGGGATGCAATCCGATGAAGAAAGACAGATTAATTGTATTGACAGATGCTGTTCTAGCAATTATTATGACCATCTTGGTTTTAGAGTTAGAAAAACCAACAACACCAAGTCTTGAAGCTTTTTGGGATTTACGGCAAAATTTCTTTGCTTGTTTTCTTTCCTTTTTCTGGTTGGGATCGTTATGGATGGCACTAAACACATTATGGGAAAAGGTTGAGAAAATTTCCTCAGAAATTATTTGGTGGAATTTGTTTCTACTCTTGGAGCGGCAGGAGTTCTCTTTGGAGAATTTCATGCCATCCAAGATACCAGTCTGAATGATGTGGTGGACCGGATCTATATAAATGTCAAGGATTTACCGTTTCAGTCCTTGGGAGCTTTAGCTAATATCCTGTCTGATATTAAGAAGGGACTGATTCAAGACAGTCATATCTGGTCTTTCTTCCAGTCATTTTTCAAACAATATCAGTTGATAATCAGCTTAAATCAGATCTATCAGTTTGTCTATCTTTCTCTGATGGAGATCATGTCCTATCTTCACTTTGATTATTGGAAAAAAACGGCTCGGTCAGGAGCTAGTATGAATAAGGAGAACAAATGAAACGTTTAAAAATGTTATGGCATATTATGCAGGTTACGGGTTTTACTCGGTTTGCTCTGAGTTTTGTGACCTTTGTTTTTGGGTCAGGAGGCGTGCTTTTCCTAGTTGAACCTGCTATCACAAATTACGGAGACGGTCTTTGGTATGCTTTTGTGACTTCGACGACTGTCGGCTACGGGGATCTCCTAGCTGTGACCTTGATTGGAAGGATTACCAGTGTCTTCTTGACGATTTATGGGCTCATATTTTTTGGCTGTTTATCAGCTGTTATTTTTAATTATTATACCAATTTAAATAAGGAAAGAGGAGAGGACAAATGACTGCCAATTATTCAACACGGGAATACCGTGAGAAATTATACGATGACCTTCATGTTCGATTGAGAGATACAGCGATTTTGATGTGTGCAATTTTTATTGCCTCTATCGGACTAAATATGAATTCAACAGCTGTCATTATAGGAGCCATGTTGATTTCACCTCTCATGACACCGATTGTTGGACTGGGATTCGGTTTAGCTATTTTTGATACGCGTTTAATCAAGCAATCTCTAGAGGTTTTATTGACTCAAGTGTTGGTCAGTTTGCTTGTCTCGACTCTGTATTTCTGGATTTCTCCCTTGTCTTATGCAAGTAGCGAGTTGATTGCACGAACCTCTCCAACCATTTGGGATGTCCTCATTGCTATTGCTGGTGGGATTGCTGGTGTGATCGGTTCAAGGAAAAAAGAAGCAAACAATATCGTGCCAGGAGTAGCCATTGCTACAGCTCTGATGCCGCCTATCTGTACTGCTGGCTATGGTTTAGCTAATGGGAATGTACGATTTTTATTGGGGGCTCTCTATCTTTTCTTGATCAACTGTGTCTTTATCATGCTAGCCAACATTGTTGGAACAAGAATTTTGATGAGAAAATCTCCTTTAACTTCATTTAAAGAGCTGAGCATTAAAATGAGAATTGGCTTGATATCTTTGATTGTATTGTTGATTCTTCCAGCTAGCTATTCGGCAGTTACTCTGACAATAGAACAAGCGCGCAAAGAAGGGATCAAACAGTTTGTAGGAAAAGAGTTCGCCAATTATACGGTTATTAATCAAGTCTACAAGTCAAGTAACAATGAATTGGTCTTGACGGTTGTTGGAGATCCGATTTCAGAAGAAGAATTAGAAACACTCCACCAAAAACAAGCCTCTTACGGTATTCAATCTGTTCAATTGAAAGTGAATCAAGTTCAGAACTCGCCAACATTAGATAGTGAAGCGACCAAGGAATTTTATGAAAACATTGACAAGTATATTGATCAAAAACTCTCTGAAAAAGATTCACAAAACGATCTCGTAAAAGAAAATGAAGCAGACAAGGATTGAGGACAATGAACTGAATCGGTTTTTACGCCGTGTTTTTCTTGTATCTTCCTCTTTCTTACTTATAGCAGGTTGTTTTTGCTTGAATAAGAAATAAATTAGAAGTTCTATCATCTAAGAAAAATGATGAACAAAAAATCATTTAACTAATGGTGTGAACGTTTAGTGTTTATCAGCTCCATTCTCTGTAATTTTGGGGGTAAAATCCACACCATTCGGATAAAATTAGTTGAATTTGATTGGAAAAAAGCTTTTATAAAAGCGGAGAAAAGTCTTGATATTACGCTGTTTTTAGTCCGACTGAAATTCATACTTTCCAAACCAGGTCTTAAGAAAGCTCGTAAAGCATCACAATTTAGTAAACGTTAATTCGAAAGAATTACGATACTTACAAAGAGCACCTTTCGGGGTGCTCTTTTTTTTGTTAAAAAGTAAGACTTATCACAAAATTTTTCTTGAGTTATTTTTTATCGACAACTTTTCTCAAATATATGAAATTCATTTGAAATAGAAAAGGGCCTATATTTACAATACTTTTCAAAAGCATCTATTAGTTTGACAGTAATCAAAGGAGTGTTATAATAGAAAAAAAGATAGAAATGAGAGATTGAGTGTGGGGAAAAAACTATTAGGTGTAGTTTCAATACTTCTACTAATGCTTTTGCTTATATTTAATGCAAGTAAAAACAACAATAATACCTATGATAATGAATTTTTAACTTCGTTAGCAAAAGGGTTAGATAAACGTTGGGAGTTTGTTGCCAAAAGGGATTATGATAAAGAATCACTAAAAAACTATAGAATCTGTGTGGATTATGAACTAAATGAACTTAAGAAATATAAAAATCGAGAGTTCGAAAATCCTGAGTTAAAGAAACTAGCTGACACCTATATTGATGTCCTTAAGAATGAAAAGGAAACGGCAATAAATCGAAAATACTTGGATAGAATCTTTAGAAACGAGTGGAACAAACTCCAATATAAACGTTATGAATTACTTTTAGATATTAATTCAATAAGTGAAATCCCTGTTCAAGATAAAAATAGTTTAAATAATATATTGAGGTCCGGTGAAGCTGTTAAAGAATTTAATAGAGTTTACGGAATATTAGTAGATACGTTTGATGCAAAAAACTTTGTAGTTGAAGAGGTTGAAGATGGATCAGAAAAAGAGAAGCGCTACGTGGGGAATTTTGAAAATACTACAGGTCATCGCATCAATTACATAGATATAAATATTTCTTTTTATGATGAAAATGATAAAATTTATTCTGGTTTTAAGTTTGAAACAAGATATTTATGGGAAAATGGAACTAAACAAAGCTTCGAATTCTCGATTCCAGATTCAGACAAGAGGTTCAAATATTTTAAGGTTAATTTGGGTGAAAACAGTTTTAGGTATGAGTAGGCTTCTTGTTTTATTAGCATAAAAATAATATATTTTCAATAGGCCTTAAGAAAGCTCGTAAAGTATCATAATTTAGTAAACATTAATTCGAAAGAATTACGATACTTACAAAGAGCACCTTTCGGGGTGTTCTTTTTTATACTTTCTTACTAAATTGGTGCAATTGACACAGTTGTTGCGACTTTAGTCGCTTACAAATGTGGCTGCAACCTGACAAAGTCAGTTGCCTCAAAACGTTAATCAATACGATACTATCAACATTTACAGACGTTCAAGAATTTTCTTTTGGATGTCTTTTTGTTTCAAAAATACAAAATTCACCCCCAGTTCATCCCACAAGTCTTTGTCTTATACAATTTCTTCCTTGTATAAGTTTAGTATGATATAATTAAGATGACAACAATCGAAAGGTGTTATAAATGAAAATAGGAAAAGGCATAAATTGGCTTTTGATTCTGTTAAGTTGCTTAATTGCTATAGTGCTGATTAGTTCTCTCTTCTTCTTTTTTAATCATAAGAAGCAAGATGCAGAAGTAGTGACTACTCCTACAACGGAACAGCGTTCTACTACTAGTACGACAACGACTAGTTCACCAAGTACTAGTTCAACGACTTCCCAAGATAGTATTACTACTACGGAGGAGGAAAGACCTTCGACACAAGAAGAGAAAACGAATGCTGAGTCACAAAAAATAGATGAGCAAGCTATTCTAAATGGAGATTTCTCTACTCTAGTTGGAACATGGAGAAATGGACTTGGACAAGAGTTTACATTCGATAAAAATGGATTAGTAAACAGTGGAAACATTGAGAAAGTGAGCATGGGTAACCATGGAACTATTGAATTCAGTGTTAGATCTGGTTTTACAGGGTATGGAATGAGTGTTTACCCTGCTGGACTTATTATAGATGGGTTAGATTCTGACTTAAGTAAAAACAGGCTTACTGCTGGTCAAGCTGCTCCAACTAAATCAGAACAAGTTTTTTATAAAGTAGACTAAATGATTAACCATCTCAGATTTGATGAGATGGTTTTCTTCTTTATTTGTGAGTCATTATCACTTTATGAAGATGAAGCAAGTAGGTTTAAAAATAGCTTCCATAGGTGTTTCCAGCTTGTTTAGCAAGATGTTGGAATTTATGAGGACCTTGATGGATATTATTTTTCTTCATAGTATGTTGTGTTATAATGTAGATGCGATATGAATAAATTAAGATAGCTCTGTAAATTCTGTAAATATCACTTTGTGTGAACATGACTACATTTGAATTTATAGAATGATAGGAGGTGGTTTACAATGATAAGTTTAGAGTTGATGTCTGAAGAAAATAGCATAGATGTTTATTCTTTTGAAAAAGAAAATAGAGAGTATTTTGAGCGAAGTTTACCTCCTAGACCAGCTCACTATTTTGATTCAGAAAGTTTTAAAGAAATTACAAGGGAATTGTTAAGGGAACAAGAGAATCATGATGTCTACATGCATCTTATTAGAGATACACAAGGTGTTATGGTTGGAAGAATCAATTTAAGTGTTTTAGGGAAGGATAGAAAAACAGCAGAACTTGGATATAGGATTGGAGAAAATGTTACTAATTTAGGATATGCCAGCGAAGCGGTTAAACTCGTTTTAGAAAAGGCCTTTACTACTTATGGTTTACATAAGATTATTGCGGGGACGGCAACGTACAATCTGGCTTCTCAGAGAGTGCTTTTAAAAAATGGTTTTACCTTTAGTAAAATCATAGAAAATGACTTTCAAATGAATAACGAGTGGATTAATACGGCAGTATTTGAGATAAGGAATCTATAGCATCATCATTACCAGCCGTTTGCCAAACCTCAACATTTCTAGTAGACATTCGTCTACTTTTTTTATATAATAAAACTAAACCAAAATGGTTGAATTTTGAAAACAAAGTCAACCTACGATGAAAACATCACGCTAGGAGGTAAAACATGTACCAACCAGAAAAACTCAAAGCTCGGAGAAAAGAGTTAAAGCTAACACAGAAAGAAATTGCAGAGCAGCTTGGCATTAGTTTTCAGGCTTATTCAGCTTGGGAACGCGGAGTCAAGGAGCCTTCTAAAGAGAAGGTTGCTCAACTAGAAGATCTTTTAAAAGTACCAAAAGGCTATTTCACCCAAATCGAAATTGTCCGTCTCTATAATAGCCTCTCGAACCAAGGGAAAGAAAAGGTGGTAGTCTATGCCCGTAATTTGGCTCAAGAAGAACAAGCCAAGAAGGTGACTGCTATTTCAGAAAAACTCTACGAGTATCACGTCTATGAACGCATGTCGGCTGGTATCGGAGCTTCGGTTTATGATGATCGAAACTTTGATACGGTTTACTTCAATGAAGAATTGGCTCACGATTTTGCTTCATGGGTGTCTGGGGATTCTATGGAACCTAAATATCAAAATGGTTCCGTGGCTCTGATTCGAGAGACAGGATTTGATTATGACGGAGCTGTCTATGCAGTGGTTTGCAATAACCAGACCTATATCAAACGGGTCTACCGTGAAGAAGATGGTCTGCGTCTGGTCTCTATCAATCCTAAATACAAGGATATTCACATTTCTTACGAAGAAGATCCGCGAATTGTGGGCATTATCGTGGGTAATTTTGTACCGATGGAGGGATAGTCTATGGGCTACTTTGATTATTCCAGAGAGCCCAAAAGTGATATTGCCTTTGTTGATATGAAGTCCTTTTATGCCAGTGTTGAGTGTGTGGAAAGAGGACTCCATCCCCTCAAAACCTCCCTTTGTGTCATGAGTCGAGCGGATAATTCTGTTGGGCTTATTCTTGCCTCCTCACCTATGTTCAAAAAGGTCTTTGGGAAAGCAAATGTCGGTCGTGCCTATGACCTGCCCTTTGATATCCAGACGCGTAAATTTTCCTACTACAATGCCAAAAAACAAGGCTTGCGGACAGATCCAGCCTATGTGAAATTTATCGAGGATTGGGCTCGAGTGACAGTCATTGTCCCTCCTCGGATGGATAAGTATATCGCGGTCAATATGGAAATTCAGCGCATTTTCCAGAATTATGCCAGTCCAGATGATATCTATCCCTACTCTATTGACGAAGGTTTTATCGATTTGACTAGTTCGCTCAATTATTTTGTCCCAGACCAGCAGATTTCTCGCAAAGATAAGTTGGATATGCTTTCGGCTCGTATTCAGAGGGATATCTGGCGGCAGACAGGGATTTACTCGACGGTCGGCATGTCGAATGCCAATCCTCTGCTTGCTAAGTTGGCCTTGGATAATGAAGCCAAGCACACACCGACCATGCGAGCCAATTGGTCCTATCAAGATGTGGAAGATAAGGTCTGGTCTATTCCTAAAATGACTGACTTTTGGGGGATTGGGCATCGGATGGAGAAGCGCTTGAATGGTTTAGGGATTCATTCGATTAAGGAGTTAGCCAATAGCAATCCTGATGTCCTGAAGAAGGAACTTGGTCAAGCTGGACTTCGCTTGTGGTTTCATGCTAATGGGATAGATGAGAGTAATGTTCATAACCCCTATAAGCCAAAATCTCATGGCTTGGGCAATTCGCAAATTTTACCGAGAGACTATGTCAAACGGCGAGATATTGAAATTATCCTTCGAGAGATGGCTGAGCAGGTGGCTATCAGGCTTCGAAGAGCTAGTAAAAAGGCGACAGTGGTATCTATTCATCTTGGTTTTTCTAAGCAGGAACAAAAACGCTCCATCCATACTCAGATGAAGGTTGAACCAACCAATAACACCAGTATTTTGGTTGGTCATGTCCTGGAATTATTTCACAGCAAATATACTTCTGGGGCCGTTAGGAGTGTTGCCGTTAGTTATTCAGGATTTGTGGATGAATCCTTTGCGTTGATTTCCCTTTTTGATGATGTTGATAAAGTAGAAAAAGAAGAAAGGCTCCAGACAGCCATTGATTCCATTCGAGAACAATTCGGCTTTACTTCCCTTTTGAAGGCGACTGCCTTAGAGGATGCGTCGAGAAGTATTGCCAGAAGTAAGCTCATCGGAGGACATTCTGCTGGAGGATTAGATGGACTCAAATGATTGATCGTTCTTATTTACCCTTCCAATCCGCAAGGGACTATCAGGATCCAGGGATGCAGAAGTGGATGGGCTTCTTTTTATCAGAGCATACGAGCTCGCTCAGTGAAGAAAAAAATCGTGTCGATTTCTCGACAGATTTGACTCCTGTTGAGAAGTTGCTCTTGCTCTCTCAACTCTATATAAATCGACTAAAAGGCTCTTTTGTGGTCAAGGAGAATAATCATAAAAGCACGATAATCGGTGAAGTAAGAGAATTATCTCCTCAAGAAGTCTCTGTTAAAACGGATGAGGGTTATAGACTGCTAAGGGGCCAAGACATTCTCGCAATCCAACTTTGTCAGGAGGAAGTTTATGACTAGAAAAGAGCTTTATGAAAATAAATTGCAGATGGACTATTTCTCAGATGACTACATTCGTTTTGAGGAAGATTTTCAAAAATACTCTGCCATGAATGTGCCCCTGACTTTTTTGATTGACGACATCCTACGAACCATGGCTATTAACCAAAAGGACTACTTTGTCTTGAATAAGGAAAATGCCAAGGACGGTAGGGAACATCGGTTTTATTTTAGGGTGAAGATGGAAAAAGATTGTCCACGAACTCGAACCTACACCTATCTTGGGCTGAAACAAAACTGCCTGTAGATTGCATAGGAAATACCGAAACAATAGTAAACATGGTATAATGAAGAAAATTCATGAAATATTACCTGTGAACAGGAGAAAAACTTCTAGGAGGTAGCTTATGCTAGGAGCGGTTATTGGAGATATTATTGGTTCTCGATTTGAGGCGGACAATCATAAGAGTAAAGAGTTTGATTTGTTTACTCAGGATTCTTGTCCGACGGACGATAGTATCATGACATTGGCGATTGCCAAAGCCTTATTGGCTAGTAGGGAAGACTGGAGTCAACTCTCGAAAAATGCAGTGAAATACATGCAAGAGATAGGGAGACAATATCCAAATTGTGGCTATGGCGGTCATTTTTTCTACTGGATCTTTTCAGATGATCCTCAACCCTATGGGAGTTATGGGAATGGATCTGCCATGAGAATTAGCGCTGTCGGTTTTGCGGCAGATAGTATAGAGCAGGCAAAGGCTTTGTCCCAAGCAGTGACAGAAGTGAGTCATGACCATCCTGAGGGACTAAAAGGTGCAGAAGCAGTTGCAGTAGCTATCTTCTTAGCTAGAACTGGTTCTAGCCGCCTTGAAATCAGAGACTACATCGATAAAAACTACTATCCGATGGACTTTACCCTAGACCAAATTCGTGAGGACTATAGCTTTGATGTGACTTGTCAAGGTTCGGTTCCTCAGGCCTTTCAAGCCTTTTTCGAGTCACAAGATTTTGAAGATGCTATCAGAAATGCTATTTCCATCGGAGGAGATAGCGATACCATCGCTGCTATCTGTGGAGGTCTTGCAGAGGCCTATTATGGAATTCCTGCTCCAATCAGAGATCAAGCTATGACCTATTTGGATGATCGTTTAGTAGAGATAGTGGAAACTTTTGAAAGTACTTATCCCTTCCAATCTAATAAATAATGGGCTGCGAGGAGTGAGAACAGATAAACTGTGATGTCTGGTATTCGATAGGGTATAGACATAAGTTGATCTGCTATATTTCTAAACCATTCAAGAGCTATTTTTTGAATGGTTTTTTGTTTGCGGTTCAAAAGTAATTGAGCTATACCAATTTTTATTCTTGACAAGCGAAAGAAACAAGTATATACTGTTTTCACTGATTCTAAAAACAGAAAATCAGACTATACCAATTTCGATAAGGGGAAAGCACAGCTTGTCTGTGTCGTATATACTATGTGTGGAATTGTTGGTGTTGTTGGAAACACAAATGCAACTGATATTTTGATTCAAGGGCTTGAAAAGCTCGAATACCGTGGTTATGATTCTGCGGGGATTTTTGTCCTAGGTGGCGCTGAAAACCATCTAGTCAAGGCTGTTGGTCGTATTGCAGAATTGTCTGCTAAAACTGCAGGTGTTGAGGGAACAACTGGTATCGGACATACTCGTTGGGCTACTCACGGAAAACCAACGGAAGACAACGCTCACCCACACCGATCTGAGACTGGACGTTTTGTCTTGGTCCACAACGGGGTGATTGAAAACTACCTTGAAATCAAGGAAGAATACCTTGCGGGACACCACTTCAAGGGACAAACAGATACGGAAATCGCCGTACATTTGATTGGGAAATTTGCCGAAGAAGACGGCTTATCAGTTCTCGAAGCCTTCAAAAAAGCCCTTCACATCATTCGTGGTTCTTATGCCTTTGCCTTGATTGACTCTGAAAATCCAGATGTCATCTATGTAGCCAAGAACAAATCACCTCTTTTGATTGGTCTTGGCGATGGCTACAACATGGTCTGCTCAGATGCTATGGCCATGATTCGTGAGACTAACCAATACATGGAGATCCATGACCAAGAGTTGGTAATCGTGAAAGCTGATAACGTTGAAGTACAAGACTATGATGGTAACAGCCGTGAGCGTGCTAGCTATACTGCCGAGCTTGACTTATCTGATATCGGTAAGGGGACTTATCCTTACTACATGCTCAAGGAAATCGACGAGCAACCAACGGTGATGCGTAAGCTGATTCAAGCCTACACAGATGAGGCTGGTCAAGTTGTCGTAGATCCAGCTATTATCAAGGCTGTTCAAGACGCAGACCGCATCTACATTCTTGCAGCTGGAACTTCTTACCATGCAGGATTTGCTTCGAAGAAGATGCTAGAAGAATTGACAGATACGCCAGTTGAACTTGGTATCTCCTCTGAGTGGGGATATGGCATGCCACTTCTCAGCAAGAAACCTCTTTTCATCTTTATCAGTCAGTCTGGTGAAACAGCTGATAGCCGTCAGGTTTTGGTTAAGGCCAATGAAATGGGAATTCCAAGCTTGACAGTGACAAACGTGCCAGGATCAACGCTGTCACGTGAAGCTAATCATACCATGCTTCTTCACGCAGGTCCTGAAATTGCCGTAGCATCAACTAAGGCTTATACTGCCCAAATCGCAGCCCTTGCCTTCCTTGCAAAAGCGGTTGGTGAAGCAAATGGCAATGAAAAAGCCAAAGCCTTTGACTTGGTTCATGAGTTATCTATCGTGGCTCAGTCTATCGAATCAACTCTTTCAGAAAAAGAATTGATTGATGCTAAAGTTCGTGACCTCCTTGAAACAACACGCAACGCCTTTTACATCGGACGTGGTCAAGACTATTACGTAGCCATGGAAGCCAGTCTCAAGCTCAAAGAGATTTCTTACATCCAATGTGAAGGTTTTGCGGCTGGGGAGCTCAAGCATGGAACGATTGCTTTGATTGAAGATGGGATACCTGTTTTGGCCCTCTTGTCAGACCCAGTCCTTGCCAACCACACTCGTGGAAATATCCAAGAAGTGGCAGCGCGTGGTGCTAAGGTCCTCACCATCGCAGAAGAAAATGTTGCCAAAGATACAGACGATATCGTTCTTACGACCGTACACCCTTACCTCTCACCAATCTCAATGGTCGTACCAACGCAATTAGTCGCTTACTTTGCAACCCTACACCGTGGACTCGATGTGGACAAACCACGGAACCTTGCTAAGTCTGTAACGGTAGAATAACAAAAAAGTCTAGTTTAACTAGACTTTTTTTATTATAAATCTTGCATGGAAATCTTATTGAGTTCGTTGACAACTTGTAGAATAGATAGTCGGCTAATGTTCATGATTCGCTTATTATCGATTTCTTTAATATCGAAATTAGTGATAATGGCGTCATAGTCACTTTGCCTAATTTCTTCGATATTTAGGGTTTCTTTATCCCAAGTTTCATACTGGATATTATTTGCAGTATGGAATTCGTAGAGAGATATCAAGAATTCTGGATGAGCAAAGTCATACTCACTGAGAACTAAGACTTTGACTTTCTTTTTATGTTCAAATAATTGATCTGTAAGCCCCTCTGCGTGGGTAAATAGGGTGTAGATTAGGTGAGAAAGAGCAGGTATCTTCTCCTTTTGTCCCATAATATTCTTATAGCGCATCATTTCAAAGACTGTTGCTTCATAAAAATTAGGGAAGAATTTTTTAATCTTTCCAAGTGTATAGTCTTTATTTTGTGAAATGATCGATTCGGAGTTGATTTCTCTTCGCTCAAGCAAGGCAGTGTTATGCAGATTCCAAATCAAGGTATCCGTATTTGAAAATTGAACACCAAATCTTCGAGTCAAGTTGTCCAGAATGTCTCGTGCAGCATGATAGGACAAATTAACTTTTTCGTCAGATTGACGAGCAGCTAGAAAGTCTTCGACTGTGAAGAAGAGGCTAGGTTCAGCAAATGGACTGAAGATTTGATAGAGATTTTCCGGATTGATATCAATGTTAAGTCCTTGGGCCAATTCTTGTAACTGATGCTGAAAATCGGGTAGTTGGTCGAAAATAGGATTTAACCAGGAAATGTTTTGTTCTGATAACTGAACGAAATATCCTCTCTTCATTCGGTGCAAATCGACTGTAGCCTGTGTTCTGATTTGGTAAAGATTTTGATATTTTGCAGGGAATTTCGCCAAATTGATGAAGAAAGAGACAAAATTATTTATATTTTCTTCCTTAACCTCCTCAAAGGGCCAGTCCAGAAAATTATAAGCTTCGTGGAAAAATTGGGAGAAGAAAAATCGAATATCTTTTTCATCTCCAATGATAGATATTGGGGTTACCTTGAGCTTAAAGCGGTAAGTTCCATCAAGTGTCTTATTGATATCCGCAATTTTCTTTCGCAAGGAAGGAAGGGAAATATCCAGAGACTGGGCAAGATGCTCATAGGTAAAGGGGCTGTCCAAAAGGAAAAATGCTTTTAAAATTTGAAAATATTCAGACGTCTGTAAAAAATATTGGTAAATTCGCTCAATGCCATTATTTTTCGTATTCACCATCATTATCCCCGCAGTTGAGTGTCGAATATCAAAATCAGGAAAGATTTCACGTAATTCTTTGATATCACTTTTAATGATGCGAGCATTGTGTCCAATGGTTTTAGATAAATCATCTAGGTAAATCCAGTCAGGATTTTCAAACAAATATTCTAAAATCTTTAATTGCCTTTGCTCTTTTTGACTGAGTAATTCTCTCATTTTTAATAAACTCCCGAAGTAATGTTAGAATAATTTAGAAAAGAAGATAGTCGGAAATCGTCAGAATCATAAAATAAAGTCACCCCTTAAGAGAGATTCGAAATCTATCGAAGAGGGGTGATACTTGATAAGAAGTTCTTACTAGTTTTCAATCTACTTACGATATAAACGGTCGTATTGGTAGTAGGGATCAAAGGTTACGTTAATTCCCAATTTACGGAGAACATTCTTATCTTCGTCCGTTAAGATGATCGTAGAATGAGCTTCGCTACCTTTGAGATTTCCGAGTTCTTTCATAGCACGGTCTGCATCAGGATTCTGCATAGCTGTAATTGCAAGAGCGATGAGAATCTCGTTAGAATGAAGACGTGGATTGCGACTACCTAAGTGATTGATTTTCAAACCTTGGATTGGTTTCACCACTTCTGGTTCAATTAACTTGGTTTCAGCATCGATATTAGCTGACTTTTTGATTGCATTGATCACAGCAGCAGCTGTTGGACCAAAGAGTTCCGAGTTCTTACCAGTGACAATTTCACCAGAAGGTAACTCAAGTGCTAGAGCGGGTCCATCTGTTTCTTCAGCTTTTTGTCGAGCAGCAACAGCTACCTTACGGTCAGCTGGTGTGATGCCGAGATCATTCATGAGAAGTTCGATTTTCTTGACAGCAGACTCAGCAACTTTTTCGGCTTTAAAGTCGAGAACTGTTTGATAGTAGCGACGGATAATCTCTTGTTTTGATGCTTCAATTGCAGCATCGTTATCAGTGATTGCAAAACCAACCATATTTACACCCATGTCAGTTGGAGATGCATAAGGAGACTCACCCAAGATACGTTCGAGCATACGCTTAAGAACAGGGAAAATTTCAATATCACGGTTGTAATTGACTGTTGTTTCTCCGTAAGTTTGGAGATGGAATGGGTCAATCATATTGACATCGTCAAGGTCTGCCGTAGCAGCTTCATAGGCTAAATTGACTGGGTGATGCAGTGGAAGGTTCCATACTGGGAAGGTTTCAAACTTAGCATAACCAGATTTGATGCCATTCAGTTGGTCGTGGTACATGTTAGACATACAAGTTGCCAACTTACCTGAACCAGGTCCAGGAGCAGTCACGACAATTAAATTGCGACTAGTTTTAATATAGTCATTTTTCCCCATACCTTCAGGTGAGATGATGTGATCCATATCTGTCGGATATCCCTTGATAGGGTAGTGAAGATAAGAGTCAATCCCATTTTTTTCTAATTGATTACGGAAAGCATCGGCTGCAGGTTGACCAGCGTATTGAGTGATAACCACAGAGCCAACAAAGATACCCAATTCGTTAAATTTATCAATCAAACGAAGCACTTCTTGGTCGTAAGAGATACCCAAGTCACCACGAGCTTTTGAGTGCTCGATATTGCTAGCGTTAATGGCAATGACAACCTCGACTTGTTCTTTCAACTCTTGCAAGAGTTTGATTTTGTTATCCGGCTCATATCCAGGAAGGACACGGGCGGCGTGGAAATCTTCCAACATCTTGCCCCCGAACTCCAAGTATAGTTTGCCGTCAAATTGATGAATACGCTCCAAAATATGGTCGCGTTGTAAGTTTAGATATTTTTCAGAACTAAAAGCTTGTTTTTTCATTTTTTTACCTCTATTTTCTATTATATAAAAAAATTAGAAGATTAGAAACTAGAGAGTCGCAAAAGTGAGAAAAAAAGATGAAGCAAACGCTTGCATAAAAATGATAAAAAGTCTATGATGGAATAAAGTGAATATTAAAAGAGGTAAAAAGATGCAAGAAAAATGGTGGCATAACGCAGTCGTCTATCAAGTTTATCCAAAAAGTTTTAAGGATAGCAATGGAGATGGGATTGGTGATTTGCCTGGGATTACTAGTAAGCTTGACTATCTAGCTAAACTAGGGATTACAGCAATCTGGCTTTCTCCTGTTTATGACAGTCCTATGGACGATAATGGTTATGATATTGCCAATTATCAAGATATTGCGGCTATCTTTGGAACCATGGAAGATATGGATGAGCTGATTGCTGAGGCTAAAAAACGAGATATCCGAATCATTATGGATTTGGTGGTCAATCATACATCAGATGAGCACGCTTGGTTTATCGAAGCTTGTGAAAATCCTGATAGTCCTGAGCGAGACTACTATATCTGGCGGGATGAACCTAATGAATTGGAGTCTATTTTTAGTGGTTCTGCCTGGCAATATGACGAAAAGTCTGGTCAATACTATCTCCACTTTTTCAGTAAGAAGCAGCCAGACCTCAACTGGGAAAATGAAGAACTCCGACAAAAAATCTATGAGATGATGAACTTCTGGATTGATAGGGGAATCGGTGGTTTCCGTATGGACGTAATCGATATGATCGGAAAGATTCCGGATGAGAAAGTTGTAAATAATGGTCCCATGTTGCACCCTTATCTCAAGGAAATGAATCAAGCTACTTTCGGCGATAAAGAGCTCTTGACAGTAGGGGAAACTTGGGGAGCAACACCAGAGATCGCTAAACTCTATTCAGATCCTAAAGGACAAGAACTGTCTATGGTCTTCCAGTTTGAACATATCTGTCTTCAGTATCAGGAAGGGCAACCTAAGTGGCAGTACCAAAAAGAGCTAAATGTTGGGAAGTTAAAAGAGATTTTCAACAAATGGCAGACAGAGTTGGGAGTTGAAGATGGCTGGAATTCACTTTTCTGGAACAATCATGACCTCCCTCGTATTGTCTCTATCTGGGGAAATGACCAAGACTACCGTGAAAAATCTGCCAAAGCGTATGCAATCTTACTTCATCTCATGAGAGGGACGCCTTATATCTACCAAGGGGAAGAAATCGGGATGACCAATTTCCCGTTTGAAAGCTTGGATCAAGTAGAGGATATTGAATCCCTCAACTATGCGCGTGAAGCTCTTGAAAAAGGTGTTCCAATGGAAGCAATCATGGATAGCATTCGTGTGATTGGACGAGACAATGCCCGTACCCCAATGCAGTGGAATGGGACAAAAAATGCTGGTTTCTCAGATGGTCAACCTTGGCTTGCAGTCAATTCAAACTATGCGAAGATAAATGTAGAAGAAGCTTTAGCAAATCCAGAATCAATCTTTTACACTTATCAAAAACTGGTAGAAATTCGTAAGGAAAATAGCTGGTTGATTCGTGCTGACTTTGAACTTCTTGATACGGCTGAAAAAGTCTTTGCTTATATCCGTAGAGATGGAGACCGTCGTTTCCTAGTTGTGGCCAATTTATCCAACCAAAAGCAAGAGTTTGCAGTAGAAGAGTCAGTTAAGTCTAACTTGATTGAAAATACCTCAGTAGAAAAAGTTTTAGCTACACAGACCTTGGCTCCATGGGATGCCTTCTGTGTCGAACTAGCTGATTAAAACCAGAAACTCAAGTATCTAAGATGCTTGAGTTTTTTTCTAAAATAAGTGTAGAAATTTCTTTAAAAAATATTAGTTTGAATTTTCTAAAAAATTCCATGAAAACCCTTGCTTTTATATGAAAATAGGGTATAATGGTGAAAAATAGTATTTTAAAGGAGAATACCGATGAAATCGAAAAAGTGGCTTGCAATAGCAGGGATAACGATGAGCGCAGCTCTACTTTTAGCGGCTTGTAACAAGGCTGAGAAAAAAGCAGATGCTCCGACAACATTTTCATACGTATATGCCATCGATCCGACAACATTGGACTATAGCATTACTAGTAAAAGTTCAACATCAGACGTCATCGCCAACTTGGTCGACGGACTCTTGGAAAATGACAAATACGGGAACTTGATTCCGTCGCTTGCCGAAGATTGGTCAGTCTCACAAGACGGCTTGACTTATACTTACAAGCTACGTAAAGGTGTCAAATGGTATACTTCTGAAGGGGAAGAGTACGCTGAGGTCAAGGCTCAAGACTTTGTGACTGGTTTGAAGCATGCTGCTGATGGTAAGTCAGATGGTCTAACTCTTATCCAAGATTCTATCAAAGGTTTGGCAGAATACGTCAGTGGTGAAAGCAATGACTTCTCAACAGTTGGAGTTAAAGCAATTGACGACTACACTGTTCAATACACCTTAAACCAGCCAGAAAGCTTCTGGAATTCTAAGGTAACAACAGCGACTATGCTCCCAGTTAATGAAGAATTCCTAAATTCTCAAGGGAAAGATTATGGTGCAGCAACACCTTCAGGTATTCTCTACAATGGACCATATATTTTAAAGAACTTCACTTCAAAATCAGTGATCGAGTACGAAAAAAATCCAAATTATTGGGATAAAGACAATGTTAAGATTGACCACGTCAAACTTACTTTCTACGATGGATCTGACCAAGAATCATTGATTCGTAGTTTCTCATCAGGAGCCTACACAACAGCTCGTCTCTTCCCAACAAGTTCAAACTTTGACTCAACTAAGCAGGAATACGGGGATAAGATTGTTTATAGCCCGCAAGAAGCAACTAGCTATTACTTTACTTTCAACGTAAATCGTCAGTCTTACAATAAAACAGCTAAGACAGATGAAGCACAAAAGACTTCTACAAAAGAAGCACTTCTCAATAAAAACTTCCGCCAGGCAATCAACTTTGCTCTTGACCGTCATTCTTATTCTGCTCAGATGAATGGTGAAGAAGGAGCGGACAAGATTATCCGTACCAGTCTTGTACCTTATGACTATGTTCAGGTCGGTGAAAAGACCTTCGGTGAATTGGCTCAAGAACAATTGGTAACATACGGAGACCAGTGGAAAGATGTAGCTTTGACAGATGGTAAAGACACTCTTTACAATCCAACAAAAGCAAAAGCTGCTTTTGAAAAAGCCAAGTCAGAATTGCAAGCTAAGGGCGTAACCTTCCCAATCCATTTGGATATTCCAGTTGAACAAACAGATGTCATTGCTGTTCAACAAACCAACTCCCTCAAACAATCTGTCGAAGCAGCACTTGGAACTGAAAATGTTGTCATCGATGTCCTTCAAATGACAGATAATGAGAAAATGAGTATTACTTCTCAAGCTAAGGTTCCTTCACAGAAAGACTATGATTTGAATGGAACTGGTTGGGGACCAGACTATCAAGATCCAGCTACTTATCTTAATATCCTGGATGCTAAGAAGGGTTCTGCCCTTAAACACTTGGGTATCACAAAAGGTAAAGATACAGAAGTCATGGCTCAAGTTGGTCTTGATGAGTACAAGAAACTCTTGGATGATGCAGCATCAGAAACAACCGACCTTAACAAACGCTATGAAAAATATGCCAAAGCACAGGCTTGGGTATCTGATAGCTCACTCCTCATTCCTGTAGCGTCTTCAGGAGGTTCTCCTACAGTTAGTCGTACAGTACCATTCTCGAAAGCCTACTCTCAAGTTGGTATCAAGGGAGATCCGTTTGTATTTAAAGGTTTAGAGTTGCAAAATGATATTGTGACCACTAAAGAATACGAAGAAGCTCTCAAAAAATGGCAAAAAGAAAAACTTGAAACAAATGCTAAATACCAAAAAGAGTTAGCAAACCACGTTAAATAGCTTTTGCCAATGAGTAAAGAAATCCAGTTTTTAAGCTGGATTTCTTTTTTTGTTTTATTGCCGATGAGAGATCGATTAGTATATAACTTTACTTTTGGGGCAGAATTTGATAAAATGGTTATATGTCATAAAACCTAACATATAAGGAGAACATGAATCATGAAACTCAAAAAACGACTGATTGGAGCGGGGTTGACGCTTGCCGCGGCGGTCTTATTGACGGCATGTGGTAAAACAGCGACAGATGCTAAAACCTACTCGTCAACATTTGGTGCTGACCCAACAACCTTTAACTACCTGTTGGACTACTCTGGAGATAATACTGCTGTTGTAACCAACTTGGTGGATGGTTTGCTTGAAAATGACAATTATGGAAATCTTATTCCTGCTCTTGCAGAAGATTGGAGTGTTTCAAAGGATGGTTTGACTTATACCTACAAACTTCGCCAGGATGCTAAATGGTTCACGGCTGACGGGGAAGAATACGCCCCAATTAAAGCACAAGATTTCGTCACAGGTATCAAGTATGCAGCGGATAACAAGAGTCAAGCGCTTGATTTGATTCAGAACTCAATCAAGGGATTAGATGATTATGTGACAGGCGCAAATACTGACTTTTCAAATGTTGGTGTGAAAGCTGTAGATGATTACACTGTCCAATATACTTTGACACGTCCAGAACCATTCTGGAACTCTAAAACAACCAATAGTATCCTCTTTCCAGTCAATGAAGAATTCTTGACTTCTAAAGGTAAAGAATTTGGGGAATTAAAACCAGATAGCATTCTCTACAGTGGTCCTTATTTGTTAAAAGAATTCACATCAAAATCATCACTCGAGTACATGAAGAACCCTCATTACTATGACCAAGAAAAAGTGACGATTGAAAGAGTTAAGTTGGCTTATGTTGATGGTTCTGATCAAGATATGACGATTCGTAACTTTGAAAGTGGTGCTTACTCATCTGCAGGAGTCTATCCAAACAGTTCAAACTTTGCTAAGACAAAGGAAAAATACAAGGACAATATCGTCTATAGCTTACAGGATGCGACTTCTTGGTACTATAATTTTAACGTTAATCGCCAAACATACAATCATACAGCTAAGACTAGCGATGAGCAAAAACAAGCTACCCAAGCTGCGATTTTAAATAAAAATTTCCGTCAAGCAATCAACTTTGCCATTGACCGTACAGCTTATTCGGCTCAGTCTAATGGAGAAGAAGCAGCTAAAAACACTCTTCGTAACACACTTGTGCCACCAACTTTCGTGCAAGTAGGTGACAAGACTTTTGGTGAAACAGTCGCATCTAAGTTGGTAAACTACGGTACGCAGTGGTCAAATATGAATCTTGATGACGCTCAAGACGGCTACTTCAATAAAGAAAAAGCACAAGCTCAGTTTGCAGAGGCTAAGAAAGAATTAGAAGCACAAGGTGTGACCTTCCCAATTCATTTGGACTTGCCTGTAGACCAAGTTAACAAAACCTTGCTTCCAAAGATTCATTCGCTTAAACAATCTGTCGAATCAACTCTTGGGGCGGAAAATGTAGTGATTGATGTCGTTCAAATTTCAACAGAAGACTATGCTAATGCGACATTCCAAGCGCCAACCACAGCTGATCATGACTATGACTTGAACTTGGATGGTTGGTCTGCAGACTACCAAGATCCATCGACTTATCTCAATCCTTTCAATGCTGAGGATGGATTCTATCTCAAGATTTTAGGACTTGATCCAAGCAAGGATACTGATAAGATTACAAGTGTCGGATTGGACCAATATACTCAAAAATTGAAAGTGGCAGATGCAGAAAATACAGACGTAGCCAAACGTTATGAAAATTATGCAGATGCACAAGCTTGGCTGATTGATAGTTCGCTATTGCTCCCTGTAAATTCAAACGGTGGTGGAGCTTCAGTAACACGTGTGACACCATTTACACGAGCTTACTCACTTGTCGGAATCAAAGGTACTGGAAGTAACTATAAGTACATGAAATTGCAAACCGAAGTGGTAACAACTGCTCAATTTGACGAAGCTAAAGCCAAATGGGAACAAGAACGTAAAAACTCAGTCGAAAAGAGTCAAAAAGAATTCGAAAGTCACGTTAAATAATAAAAAATAGAGCTTTTTAAGAGCTCTATTTTTTATTATAGTTGTATTTTGGGAGCACAAAAGGTATCAAAAGCAATAATAAATATAAACAACGAAAATACTTTCTGGAAAGTAAACGTTTCCTTGACTGGTATGGATAGCCTTGAGAGACAATTTATGATATAATTAACTTAAAATGTTTTGTAGAGGTGTTTCATGAAAAGTAGACGCATTAAAAAAGGTAAATCTAGTAAGTTTCAGCAGAGTTTAAATGTAGGTTTGTTGTTAATCTATGCTGCTCTAGCTTCTTTTTTATTGTTTTTGATTTTTAGATATCAGATTTTAGCGGTCAGTTATTTTAATGTTATCTTGGCAGTAGTCTTAGTGCTCGTAGCTTTGTTATCCCTGTTGTTGATAGTTAAGCGCAAAGCCAAGATTTTCACTTTGATAGTGCTATTGCTCTCTGTCTTATTCAGCTCTGTAGCTTTGGTAGCTGTAAATCGATTTGTAGGACTTGCCAATCAATTCAATGCAACGTCAAATTATTCAAGCTACTCTATGAGTGTGGCGGTACTAGCTGACAGTGAAATCAATAATGTTTCTCAATTATCCAGTGTAACTGCTCCAACAGGAACAGATGGTGAGAATATTCAAAAATTGATAGATGACATTAAAGCAACTCAAAGTAAGGAATTGACAGTTGAGGAAGCTTCTTCTTACCTAGCATCCTATAAGAGTTTGATAAATGGAGAAACCAAAGCGATTGTCTTGAATGGCGTTTTTGAAAATCTAATTGAACAGGAATATCCTGACCATGCTAAAAAAATTAAGAAAATCTATACTAAGGATTTGACAAAGAAAGTGGAAGCGCCTAAGGTTGCTACAGGAAATTCCTTCAATGTTTATGTCAGCGGGATTGATACCTATGGTCCGATCAGTTCTGTTTCGCGCTCAGATGTCAATATCATCATGACAGTTAATCAGGATACCAAGAAGATTCTTTTGACGACAACTCCTCGAGACGCCTACGTTCCTATCGCAGATGGCGGGAATAACCAAAACGATAAGTTGACGCATGCGGGTATCTATGGTGTAGATGCTTCTATCCATACCTTAGAAAATCTTTATGGTATCGACTTGAACTACTATGCTCGTCTAAATTTCACCTCTTTCTTGAAGTTGATTGATCTTCTCGGTGGCGTTGATGTCTATAATGACCAAGAGTTTACTGCACATACAAATGGCAAACACTACCCGGTTGGAAATATCCATCTTGATTCAGAACTGGCTTTAGGTTTTGTTCGTGAACGCTACTCCTTGACGAACGGTGATGGGGATCGCGGTCGTAACCAACAAAAAGTCATTGCGGCGATTATTCAGAAATTAACCTCGGCGGAAGCTCTGAAAAATTACGACAGCATCATTCAAAGTTTGCAGGATTCTATCCAGACCAATATGCCACCAGAAACAATGGTTAGTCTTGTAAATACTCAATTAGCAAGCGGTGGGAAATATACCGTTACCAATCAAGATTTGAAAGGGACTGGACGTATGGGTCTTCCGTCTTACGCCATGCCAGATAGCAATCTTTACATGTTAGAAATTGATCCAACGAGCTTGGAGACTGTTAAGGCGGCCATTAAAGATACCATGGAAGGAAAATAAGATGATTGACATTCATTCGCATATTGTTTTCGATGTTGACGATGGGCCTAAAAATCGAGCTGATAGCAAGGCTCTTCTTGAGGAAGCCTATGCACAAGGTGTTCGAACCATTGTTTCGACCTCTCATCGTCGAAAAGGGATGTTTGAAACACCAGAAGATAAAATTGCAGCTAATTTTAGCGAAGTCAAACAGTTGGCTCGAGAAGTTGCTCCAGACTTGAATGTAGTATACGGAGCTGAGATTTATTTTTCAAGTGATGTTATAGAAAAACTTGAGCAAAACATCATCCCAAAACTCAATGGTACTCGTTATGCCTTGATCGAGTTTAGCATGAATACACCCTACAGAGATATTCATAGCGCCTTGACAAAAGTTCTAATGTCGGGGATTACACCTGTGGTTGCTCATATTGAGCGTTATCACACCTTGGAAAATGATGAGAAAAAAGTTAGAGAGCTCATCAATATGGGCTGCTATATGCAGATTAATAGCTCGAGTGTATTAAAACCGCGACTATTTGGTGACACCTACAAGTTTATGAAAAAACGTGCTAGGTATTTCTTGGACAAGGACTTAGTACATGTAGTGGCTAGCGATATGCACAATTTGGATAATCGTCCACCTTATATGAGAGAAGCTTATGAACTTATTGCTAAAAAATATGGACCAGGAAAAGCTCGTGAGCTTTTTATAACAAATCCATCAAAAATTATAAATGATCAACTTATTTAGGAGAAATGATGAAAGAACAAGAAAAATTTGAAATTGATGTATTTCAATTAGTAAAAGTGCTTTGGAAACGAAAATTCCTCATCGCCTTAGTTGCGCTAGTAGCAGGCGTAACAGCGTTTGCTTATAGCTCGTTTGTGATTAAGCCGCAGTACGCTAGTACCACACGCATCTATGTTGTCAATCGTAACCAAGCAGATAAACCAGGTTTGACTAACCAAGATTTGCAGGCAGGTTCATACTTGGTAAAAGACTACCGTGAAATCATCCTCTCACAGGATGTACTTGAAAAAGTGGTGGCTGATCAAAATTTAACCATTGATGCCAAAACTCTTGGGAAAAAAGTTTCAGTAACAGTTCCTGCAGATACTCGTATCGTATCCATTTCAGTTCGAGATGGCAATCCTGAAGAAGCAAGTCGTATCGCCAACGCTCTACGAGAAGTAGCGGCTCAGAAGATTATTTCAGTAACACGAGTGTCAGATGTGACAACACTTGAGGAAGCAAGACCTGCAACATCTCCATCTTCACCAAATATTCGTCGAAACACAATGATGGCCACTATAGCAGGTGTAGGAATTGTTATAGTTGTTGTGCTTTTAGTCGAATTATTGGATGATCGAGTGAAGCGTCCAGAAGACATCGAAGAAGTTATGCACCTCTCACTTTTGGGTGTTATTCCAAATCTTGAGAAATTAAAGTAAAGAGGGAAATATGGCAAAGTTAGAATTATCACAACAACGATTAAACTCTGTAAAAAAAGCTGAAGAGTATTATAATGCTCTACGTACCAATATCCAGTTGAGTGGGGATGGTCTCAAAGTGATTGCACTTTCTTCGGTTCGACCTGGAGAAGGGAAGTCTACAACTTCCACCAATATTGCTTGGGCTTTCGCACGTGCAGGTTATAAGACACTCCTTATCGATGCCGATATTCGTAATTCAGTCATGTCAGGTGTCTTCAAGTCTCGAGAAAAGATTACAGGTTTAACAGACTACTTATCAGGGACCAAAGATTTGTCGCACGGTTTGTGCGAAACAAATGTGGAAAACTTGTTTGTCATTCAATCTGGTGCTGTTTCACCAAATCCAACTGCCCTTCTTCAAAGTGACAAATTTGAAGCAATGATTGAGACTTTACGCAAATACTTTGACTATATCATTGTGGATACAGCCCCTATCGGTGTTGTCATTGATGCGGCTATTATCGTACAAAAATGTGATGCCTCTATCCTGGTAACTGAAGCCTCTGCAACAAAACGGAGAGAAGTTCAAAAAGCTAAAGACCAGTTAGAGCAAACAGGAACACCATTCTTAGGAGTTATTCTGAATAAATTTAATATCCAGCTTGAAAAATATGGTTCTTACGGATCATACGGGAACTACGGTTCCTATGGGAAAAAATAAGAAAAAGTAGATTTTGAAAAGAAGATTATATGAAAAGTAGGTGAAGTTTAAGTGGAGATTAGTGAAGTCTTATACAAAAGTTTTAAGCAACTTGCAGACTTTTTGATTGGATTGGTTGGAACTATTGTATTAGCCTTTCCAGCTTCCGTGATTATTTTCATCATATATAAAGCAAAAGGATATAAGGGTAGCATTTTCTTTACTCAATACCGAGTAGGCTTGAATGGAAAAAAATTCAAAATCATTAAGTTTCGTTCAATGGTTGAGAATGCTGAAGAAATTCTCTTGGCCAATAGAGAGCTGCATCAGAAATATATTGATAACAGCTACAAGTTGCCTCCTAACGAAGATCCGCGCTTAACGATTATTGGGAATTTTATTAGAAAAACGAGTATTGATGAATTTCCTCAGTTTATAAATGTTTTGCGAGGTGAAATGAGCTTTATAGGACCTAGACCAATCCTTGATAAGGAATTAGAAGAATATTCCCAAGAGGAACAGGAGCTTCTGCTTTCAGTCAAACCAGGGATAACAGGCATGTGGCAAGTTTCTGGGAGAAGTGAAGTCTATTATCCTGAGCGTTGCGAGATGGAGTTGTACTATCCTAGAAATCAATCTTTTAAATTGGATGTAAAGATATTTTTACTAACCATTAAGCAAGTTTTGTCAGGAAAAGGGGCTCATTAAATAACAGATATGTTTTGTTAGGATTTTATGATCTGTTGATGAATTTAAAATGGAATTGATACGAAATCAAATACTGGTAGTCATGTTTTAGAATATTCTTCCGAAGTTATATAATCAGAGTAGTCTATTAGAAACATGGCAAAAGAGTCAACTAGTTTCTTAGGTGAACTCTATGAAACTAGGGTGCGAGTGTTTGATTTCTTTTTTAGAGCAAACAGTTCAATCTAAATGAAGGGGGTTAAAATGACAAAGAATTATAAAATTATCGTAGCAACACACAAACAATTTACTATGCCTGCTGATACTGATCTTTACCTACCCATCCATGTCGGTAGTGAAGGAAAAGAAAAGTTAGGATACCAATGTGATAATGAAGGAGATAATATTTCAAGTTTGAATCCCTATTATTGCGAATTGACTGGACTTTATTGGGCGTGGAAAAATTTAGAATGTGACTATCTCGGCTTGGTGCACTATCGTCGCTATTTCACCGCAAAACGTCATTCTTATAGTGAAACGATTGATATGAATGATATTATCCTGTCCAAGGCAGAATTGCAAGATTTGTTAGCAGAAAATGATGTGATTGTTCCTAAAAAACGGAAATATTACATTGAAACACTATACTCACACTACGCACATACACATGATGCCATTCATTTAGATGTGACCCGCCAGATTGTTAGCGAGTTGAGACCGGATTATATCGAGGTCTTTGATCGGGTCATGAAACAGCGCAGTGGTTATATGTTCAATATGTTTATCATGTCCAAAGAAAATGTAGTAGCCTATTGTGAATGGTTGTTCCCGATTATCGATACTCTCTATAGAAGATTAGATATTAGAGATTATTCTGCATTTGATGCTAGATTATTTGGTCGTGTCAGCGAACGCTTGTTCAATGTTTGGTTGGCAAAGCAAGATTTGCGGGTAAAAGAGATTCCGTTTATCTATATGGAGAAAATTGACTTGATTCAAAAAGGGAAATCCTTCCTACAAGCAAAATTCTTCGGTAAAAAATATGGACAGAGTTTTTAGATAGGGATAAAAGAAAAAGGATGAAATTAGTAGTAAAAATAAAATCTTTGCCAGAGCTCTTGGCTCTTGTTGCTTTAGGAATATTTTTAACGGTTTCGATATTAAATGTAACTTTTTATGCTCGATATATGCCTGGAACAGTTTATAAATTAGCGATAGCTTTCTCGATTTTTCTTTTGTTCGTTAAAGAGATGTTTAAAAGAAAGTACGATTATAGAGCGCTCATTGGATTGTTTGCAACAATTTTAATTTATTTTATCGTGGGGAAAATGACAGCTCTCAGTTCAGAGCTTTCTGTAAGTATATTATTTATTTACGCTTTACGAGATGTCCCCTTCAAGAAGGTAGCACAAACTTCTTTAGTCGTTAGTATGTGTTTGTTGTTGTTTGTTATCATCAGCGCAAAATTAGGAATAATAACGAATTATATAGAAGTTTCTGGGTCTCGAGTACGAAGTTATCTAGGATTTCGTTACGCCTTATTCCCATCAATGTTACTGATGGACATAGTCGCTATTGTGTTTTATTTAAAGCAAAACAAAATCCAATATTGGAAATGGCTACTGTTATCCCTTTCTGTGTATTGGGTATATGATCAAACGGACTCTCGTTTAACATTTTTCAGTTCCTGTATATTGTTGGCATGCAGTTTGCTAATAAAATGGTTCCCTGAGCTATTATCTAAACTAGGATATGTTTTTAAAGCTTTTAAATTGACTTTTATTGTAAATGCAATCATTAGTTTTTGGGTCTCATTTACCTATCTCAATTCAGGTTATTCTTTTATTAATGACCTTCTTTTTAAAGTGAATCATATGTTAGGCGGCCGTCTATACTTAGCAAATAAATCTTTAAATCTGTATGGTTTTGGATTGCTAGGACGACCGGTTGAATGGTACGGTAACGGTCTGACTGTTGAGGGAATTAGAAACTATCAGACCTATTATCTGTATGTAGACAATTTGTATGTCCAAGTTTTACAAAGATTTGGCTTACTCATCCTGGGATTGATGCTCTCAGTCCTAACTTTGACTTTGTCTAAAGTAATTAAGAAACGCCAATGGGTTCTTGCTTTTATTTTGATAATGATGAGTTTTCATTCCATGATTGATGATTTGAATTTCTATCTTCATTACAATATTTTTTGGGTATTGGTAGGTACTTTAATCTACCCGGATTATCAGTTTTCTGATGAAAGCGATGAAGAGCTAGGGGAACATTCGTTTGAAAAAATCGTATGATGAAATGGTAATAAGTATTTAATGAGAACTTAAATGAGCATAGACTGGGAAGATGGTTTAATTTCGATTTATAAAAGGAGAAAAGTATGTCAGATATCAAAATCATTCAAGATAAGATTTTATCTATCTTGAAGGAGTTCATTAGTATTTGCGAAGAAAATAATTTGACCTACTATGCTCTAGGTGGGACCTTGCTAGGAGCGGTACGTCATAATGGTTTCATACCTTGGGATGATGACATTGATATCGGTATGCCGAGAGAGGATTACGAAAAGTTTAAAAAAATAGCTTCAAATGTCTTGCCAGAAAACTACAAGTTTTTAAGCGAAGATACATTAAACTATAAAAAAGCTTTCTCTGTGATTCGAGATGATTCTACAAAAATCATCATGAATTATAGTAAAGAAGAATTGGTAGAAAGTTTGTGGATAGACATTTTTCCGCTAGATGGTATGCCATCTAATGCTTTAAAGAAAAAAATTCATTCTTTGAGATACTTGTACGCAAGGATGATGGTTCAACTCTCACAATTCAATAGTTTGGTGAATCAGAAAAAAGAAAATCGACCATTCATTGAAAAGATAATTATTGCTTTTGCGAATGCTGTTAATATTGAGAAGATTATTTCCTTTACCTGGGCGCAGAAAAAATATTTACAAACGATAAAAAAATATTCGTTTGATGAAGCTTACGCAGGAAATTTTGCGGGAGCTTACAAATTAAGAGAGATAGTACCGAGTGATTACTTTGGAGAACCGGTCCTATTACAGTTTGAAGATCTTAAACTTTGTTGTCCTTGCAAATACAAAGAATATCTAACAGCCATTTACGGAGTGGATTATATGCAATTGCCACCAGAAGATAAAAGGGCTCTTCACCACTACGAGATTATATCACTTGGGGAAAATGAAGGGGAAGTGTAGTTTAAAGATGAAAAAAATCGCTTTAGTGAAATGGAGTATCGATAGAACAGATGGAGGACTGAAAGTAGCAACCAGCCTTGCAAATGAATTATCAACTATGTATGAAGTTTATCTTCTCTCGATGATTTCTACAGAAAACAATTTCTTCTCGCTGAAACAATCGGTTCGATATCAAAACTTATCATCAAAGAAAATATCAATGAGTAAAAATTTTCTCGAAGCGGTCAAGTTATTGAGAAACTATCTGAAAGAAGAGAACATTGATATTGTTTTTGGAATCGGAATGAGTATGAATACAGTTGGTGTAGCAAGCACAATTGGTTTGAGAACAAAATTTGTTTCCTGCGACCATACAAATTCTATAGTAGATATTGATACTAAAGTTAAGAAGATACAAAGGTATATTGGAGCGAAATTTGCTGATAAACTCGTGACCCTTACTCAAGAGGACCGTGAAAATTATATAAAAAAATACGGTGTTTCTGATGAAAGAATTTGCTACATCTATAATTGGAAAGAGGATGCTCTTTCAGATGTATCCTATAATAAAAAATCAACTAAAATTGTGACAGTTGGTCGCTTTGATTCCCAAAAAGGATATGATTACCTTGTTCAAGTTGCCAAAAAGGTTTTGTCTGAGAAGTCTGACTGGACCTGGGAAATTTACGGTTCCGGCAATCAAGATGAAGTAGACAAAATCAAGGAACTAATCAAGGAAAATAATTTACAGGATAAGTTATTGATTAAAGGGCTTGAAAAAAATCAAGATCTAATATATGGGGATAAAGGGATTTACGTCATGACTTCTCGTTACGAAGGCTTGCCCTTGGTATTGTTAGAAGCTCAGCAATACAATCTTCCTATCGTTAGTTTCTGTTGTCCGACGGGACCTAGTGAGATTGTTGAAGATGGTGTTAATGGATTTTTGGTAGATTGTTATGATACTGATAAGATGAGTGAAAAGCTTCTCAAATTAATGGAAAATGAAAGCTTGCGACATTCTTTTTCAGCACATGCTAAAGACAATATGGATAAATTTGATAAAAATAGAATACTTAATCAGTGGATTGAATTGATTGAAACGATTTAGGAGATAAAATGAAAGATTGTTTGTTAACAATTGTAATGCCCAGTTATAATATTCAGGACTACCTTTCAAAAGGGATTCAATCCTTTCAACAAGTAGACTCAAAGTACAAAGAAAAATTTGAGGTTTTAATTGTAAACGATGGTAGTACAGATGATACAGAAAAAGTAGCAGAAGAACTTTTGGGGAAAGATCCTCTACTGAATGGACGAGTAATAACGAAGGAAAATGGTGGACATGGTTCAACCATCAATCGTGGTATCCAAGAAGCAAAAGGGAAATTTTTTAAAGTTATTGACGGGGATGATTGGGTTATTCCGTCAGAATTTGAAAATTTTTTGGATAGTCTTGAAACTACTGATGCAGAAATGATTATTACCGATTTTACGGAACAACATGTATATAATAGTACTGCTATCCGAAATGATTTTATTGATAAATATGAAGTTGGTAATATTTATACGGGAATTCCTGATGTGCGAATTCCAATGCATTCAGTTACTTATAAAACATCTATCTTATCGAAGAATAACATTCGATTGAGTGAAAAAACTTTTTACGTTGATATGCAGTACACTCTGTTTCCTTTGGAGTATGTTCATAGTTTTGTCTACTGGAATTACGATGTTTATCAATACTATATTGGAAGGCCTGAACAGAGTATGAATATTGAGAGTATGAAGCGCAATGTCCGTCATCATTTGATTGTAACCAATTCTATCCTAGACTACTATTCTAGAATAAAAGATAATAATGTTTTAGAAAAAGTCGTTGCAGCTGTTCTAGAATATTTGATTAGCTTGCAGGTAGATTTGTCCTGGATGGTTGATGGTTCGGAGAAGCTTTCAAGAGAACTATATAGTAAAATCCAACAAAGTTCTTATGACTATATTCCTACGAAAAGATTTGATAAATTATCTTATCTAAACTATAGAACCAACTATATTCTAGGTTTTATTTTTAGTTCGATTTTGAAGAAGTACTCTAAGAAGAAAGAAAAAGAGAGAGGAATTTAGAATGTTTATCAGCATTGTTGTTCCGGTATACAACGTTGCAGATTATTTGCACTATGCGATAGATAGTCTAATGAAACAGACCTATCAAAACTTTGAAGTAATTCTTGTAAATGACGGTTCAACAGACAATTCTCCTATGTTATGCGAGGATTATGCAAATCGGTATGAAAATATCCATGTTTTTCACAAAGAAAATGGTGGTTTATCTGACGCACGTAACTTTGGAGTTTCTAAAGCGAGTTCAGATTGGATTTTCTTTTTAGATCCAGATGATTACCTTGAAGACTACACGCTTGAATTAATAGTAAAAATACAAGAAATACATCAAGCAGACTTGATTTCAACAAAGGTCAAAGCAACTTCAAAGTATGATGATTATAGTTCGTATCATCTTAAACAGTCAGACTATGAAAGCTTGAGTGTGATTACAAAGGAGAAGGCCTTGGAACTAATGTTGGACGACAAAGTTGCAACGGTTTCTGCCTGTGCTAAGCTTTATAAAAAAAGCATATTGGAACGCGTCCCTTTTCCAGTTGGGAAAATCTATGAGGATTTTTATGTTGTAGGAGAACACCTTGCTTTGGCTGAAAGAATCGTGATAAGCCCGCTTGAAACCTACAATTACTATCGTAGGGAAGGGAGTATAGTTCGTTCAACATTTACTGAAAAAAGATATGATTTCTTTAAAGCTGTTGCAAAAAATGAGGAAGTTGTTAAAAGAGAGTACATTCAGAGCCCGGCATTAAAGCAAGCTTTGCAAGCTAAAAAATTAGTAGGTGGTTTTGTAGTGATTGGTGCAAAAGCTGACTCAGGCTTAAAAGATTTTTCAAAAGATAAAGAGTTGTTGAAAGTCGAAATGAGTGAGTTGCTAAAAAATAGTAAGCTATCATGGAAAGTAAAACTAAAATACCTTATTTTTATGTTTAGCCCTAAATTGTATTTGTTGCTACGATAGTATCGTGCATAAAACCAATTTAATTTGCAACAAATATCAAAAAAATGTAGGAAAGAGGAAATATGATAGAAGCTTTTAGAATAATTGCCCATTATAAGTCTGTTCGGTCACAATTTCTAATTTCACGGATTGATTATAAATAGGACGGATTGACATGAAAGTATTAAAAAACTACGCCTACAATCTTTCTTATCAATTGTTGGTGATTATACTCCCGATTATTACGACTCCCTATGTGACACGGGTCTTTTCTTCGGATGATTTAGGGACGTATGGTTATTTTAATTCCATCGTTACTTACTTCATCCTCTTAGCGACGCTAGGAGTTGCCAACTATGGAACCAAGGTCATTTCAGGGCATCGCAAGGAAATCGAAAAAAACTTTTGGGGAATCTACTCCCTGCAATTAGGTGCAACTCTTCTTTCTCTAACCTTGTATGGCCTTCTTTGTATGGCTCTTCCCTTTATGCAAAATCCGGTAGCCTACATTCTAGGCTTGAGTTTAGTTTCTAAAGGTTTAGACATCTCTTGGCTCTTTCAAGGGTTGGAGGATTTTCGAAAGATTACTGTTCGAAACATCACGGTTAAAATCGTTGGGGTTACCTCTATCTTTCTCTTTGTCAAATCTGCAAACGACCTATATCTCTATGTTTTTTTACTAACCATATTTGAGCTTTTGGGGCAACTAAGTATGTGGTTGCCTGCTCGAGAGTTTATCGGTAGACCTCATTTTGACATAGAATATGCTAGGCATCATTTGAAGCCTGTTATACTATTATTCCTTCCTCAAGTAGCGATTTCCTTATATGTTACCTTAGACCGTACCATGCTTGGAGCTTTAGCTTCTACAAAGGATGTAGGGATTTATGACCAGGCTCTAAAGTTGGTAAATATCCTTCTGACCTTGGTAACTTCCTTGGGGAGTGTTATGCTACCTCGTGTTGCGCATTTATTAGCCACAGGTGATCATAAGGCAGTCAATAAGATGCATGAAATGTCCTTCCTCATTTATAATTTAGTCATTTTTCCAATGATGGCAGGAATCTTGATTGTCAATGATGATTTTGTTCAATTTTTCCTTGGTCAAGATTTTCAGGATGCACGCTATGCAATTGCAATTATGATCTTCCGTATGTTCTTTATCGGTTGGACCAATATTATGGGAATTCAGATATTGATCCCTCATAACCGAAATAAAGAATTCATGATTTCAACAACGGCTCCTGCAATTATCAGTGTAGGATTAAACTTGTTATTCCTTCCTAAGCTTGGTTATATCGGAGCAGCAATTGTTTCTGTCTTAACAGAGGCGCTAGTGTGGGCAATTCAATTGTTCTTTACCCGCAGATATCTAAAAGAAGTTCCTATTATCGGATCTTTGACAAAAATCATCCTAGCATCAGCTATCATGTATGGTCTTTTGCTTGTTTCAAAAATAGTTATTCATTTTTCACCAACCATAAATGTTCTAGTTTTTGCAGTGCTTGGTGGAATTATCTATCTTTTTGCAATTCTATCTTTGAAAGTGATAGATGTGAAAGAGTTAAAACAAATCATTGGGAAAAAATAGAATGCATAAAACTCGGAATATTAATTTGGATTTAATAAAAGTGCTTGCATGTATTGGAGTCGTTCTACTTCATACAACAATGATAGGATTTAAAGAAACTGGTTCTTGGAATCTTTTGGCATATTTATATTACTTAGGCACCTACTCTATACCTCTGTTTTTTATGGTCAATGGTTATTTATTGTTAGGAAAGAGTAATGTAACCTATTCCTACATACTGCCGAAAGTCAAATGGTTTTTAATAATAGTATCATCATGGACCATAATCATTTGGCTCTTTAAAAGAGACTTTACAGTTAATCCAATAAAAAAAATTGTAGGCTCTCTGTTGCAAAAAGGGTATTTCTCTCAGTTCTGGTTTTTTGGTGCACTAATACTTATTTATTTATGCCTACCTGTTTTGAAAAAAATTCTGAACTCAAAAAGAAAATATTTATACATTCTATCTTGCCTTATCGCTATTGGTTTAATGTTTGAGTTAGCAAATATTATACTTCAAATGCCGTTACAGTCATATGTTATACAAACCTTTAGGTTATGGACGTGGTTTTTCTACTATCTGTTAGGAGGTTTGCTAGCTCAATTTGATAAAGATTTTATAAAAAATGGGTTTAAGAGATGGATGAAAGTAGCTGCAATACTGTTGCTGTTGATTTCCCCAGTAATACTATTTTTCTTAGCAAAAACCATTTACCATAATCTTTTTGCTGAATATTTTTATGATATTCTATTTGTAAAAATTACAAGTTTAGGAATTTTCTTGACGGTATTTACACTTTCTTTGGATGAAAATAAAAGCAAATGGATTGTTTCCTTTTCTAATCAAACAATGGGAGTTTTCATAGTACATACTTATGTTATGAAAGTGTTGGAAAAACTACTTGGTTTTAGTTATACAGGTGCATATTTGCTTTTTCCGATATTCACTTTATGTATAAGTTTTATTGTTGTTAGTCTATTAATGAAAATTCCTTATTTCAATCGAATCGTCAAATTATAAAAAGGAGAATAAAATGTACGACTATCTTATCGTTGGTGCAGGTTTGTCTGGAGCAATCTTTGCACATGAAGCTACAAAACGTGGCAAAAAAGTAAAAGTGATTGACAAGCGTGATCACATCGGTGGAAATATCTACTGTGAAAATGTTGAAGACATCAATGTCCACAAGTATGGTGCCCACATTTTCCATACCTCAAACAAAAAGGTTTGGGACTATGTGAACCAGTTCGCTGAATTCAATAACTATATCAACTCACCAGTGGCTAACTACAAGGGCAGCCTCTACAATCTTCCTTTCAACATGAATACCTTCTACGCTATGTGGGGAACTAAGACACCACAAGAAGTCAAGGATAAGATTGCAGAGCAAACGGCTGACATGAAGGATGTTGAACCTAAAAACCTGGAAGAACAAGCGATCAAGTTGATTGGTCCAGATATCTACGAAAAGTTGATTAAGGGCTATACAGAAAAACAATGGGGACGCTCTGCAACAGACCTTCCTCCATTTATCATCAAACGTCTTCCAGTTCGTTTGACCTTTGATAACAACTACTTTAATGACCGTTACCAAGGAATTCCAATCGGTGGATACAACGTCATCATTGAAAACATGCTAGGTGATGTGGAAGTAGAGCTTGGTGTTGATTTCTTTGCTAATCGTGAAGAGCTTGAAGCATCAGCTGATAAAGTTGTCTTTACAGGGATGATTGACCAGTACTTTGACTACAAACACGGTGAGTTGGAGTATCGCAGTCTTCGTTTTGAACACGAAGTCTTGGATGAGGAGAATCATCAAGGAAATGCCGTGGTCAACTACACCGAGCGTGAGATTCCTTATACTCGTATCATTGAGCATAAGCACTTCGAGTATGGCACCCAACCAAAGACAGTTATCACTCGTGAATACCCAGCTGATTGGAAACGTGGAGATGAACCATATTACCCAATCAACGATGAAAAGAACAACGCCATGTTTGCTAAGTACCAAAAAGAAGCAGCAAAAAATGACAAGGTTATCTTCTGTGGACGTTTGGCAGACTATAAATACTACGACATGCACGTGGTTATTGAGCGTGCACTTGAAGTTGTGGAGAAAGAATTTTCATAAAAAGAAGCTAGTTTCTAGCTTCTTTTTTTCTTTAAGAAAAATGAGACACCTTTAATAAGCCAAGATTGTTTAGTGAAAGTTGGTATTACCCTTGTCATGAAAACAAAAATGAAAATAAATGTAATTAAATAAACAAATTTTGGAAAAAACAGTAACTTTCACATCTGTCTTTCAGCTTTTCTGGTTGTCTTTCACTCTTTTTCAGAGAAAAAGATAAAAACAATCACTTGTAATGGAATATTAAAATAATTTTAATGAAAAACCTTCGATAAAGTCACAAAAAATTAGGCACGAATCGGATTTTTGTGATATAATATTCTGTGAATAGCTATGCCTTCTTGTAGCTGTTAAAAAATCAAAGTGTGAAACTTGGAAGATAGAGAGGACGCAATGTAATGACTAGAAATGGTTTCTTTACAGGCTTAGATATTGGAACAAGCTCAATTAAAGTATTAGTTGCTGAGCTTGTAGATGGTGAAGTAAATGTAATCGGTGTTAGCAACGCCAAAAGTAAAGGTGTCAAGGATGGAATTATCGTTGACATCGAGGCCGCAGCAACGGCTATCAAATCTGCTATTTCTCAAGCAGAAGAAAAAGCAGGAATTTCAATCAAATCAGTAAACGTTGGGCTTCCAGCAAACTTGTTGCAAGTGGAACCAACTCAGGGAATGATTCCTGTAACATCAGATACAAAAGAAATTACAGATCAAGATGTTGAGAATGTTGTCAAATCTGCTTTGACAAAGAGCATGACACCTGATCGTGAAGTGATTACGTTTGTGCCAGAAGAATTTGTAGTAGACGGCTTCCAAGGTATTCGTGACCCTCGTGGTATGATGGGTGTTCGTTTGGAAATGCGTGGACTTCTCTATACAGGTCCAAGAACCATTCTTCACAACCTTCGTAAAACTGTAGAACGTGTTGGAGTTCAAGTCGATAACGTGATTATTTCACCACTTGCAATTGTAAACTCTGTTCTTAACGAAGGCGAACGTGAGTTTGGAGCAACAGTTATCGATATGGGTGGTGGCCAAACAAGCGTTGCTACTATCCGTAATCAAGAGCTTCAATACACAAATGTTTACCAAGAAGGTGGCGATTACGTCACTAAAGACATTTCAAAAGTTCTTAAAACTTCTAAGAAAATTGCAGAAGGTTTGAAACTGAACTATGGTGAAGCTTATCCGCAACTTGCAAGCAAAGAAACTTTCCAAGTTGAAGTGATTGGTGAAGTAGAACCTGTAGAAGTTACAGAAGAATACTTGGCTCAAATTATTTCAGCTCGATTGAAACACATCTTTGAACAAATCAAACAAGATTTGGAAAGAAGACATTTGTTGGACTTGCCAGGTGGTATTGCTCTGATTGGTGGAAATGCTATTCTACCAGGTATCGTTGAGCTTGCCCAAGAAGTACTTGGAGTTCGTGTAAAACTTTACGTTCCAAACCAAGTGGGTATCCGCAATCCTGCATTTGCTCATGTGATTAGTTTGTCTGAATTTGCTGGAAGCCTTACAGAAATTAATGTTTTGGCTCAAAGAGCTATCAGAGGAGATCAAGTTTTGCGTCAACAACCGATTGATTTCAGAACTTCAAGTCAGGAAAAACCTGCAACTTCTCAACGTTCAGTGTTTGGTACAACTTCAACTGAATCAGCAGAACCGACTTATACTGCTGACTCAGCAACTTCAAATCAATCAGAAGAAAAACCAAAATTGACTGAGCGATTCCGTAGCTTAATCGGAAGCATGTTTGATGAATAGGATAGAGGGATAAAATATGACATTTTCATTTGATACAGCAGCAGCACAAGGTGCAGTAATTAAAGTAATTGGTGTCGGTGGTGGCGGTGGAAACGCCATTAACCGCATGGTTGACGAAGGCGTTTCAGGTGTTGAGTTCATCGCAGCCAACACAGATGTACAAGCCTTGAGCAGTACAAAAGCTGAAACAGTTATCCAACTTGGTCCAAAATTAACTCGTGGACTTGGTGCTGGAGGACAGCCTGAAGTTGGTCGTAAGGCTGCTGAAGAAAGCGAAGAAGTAATTACTGAAGCTATCAGTGGTGCAGATATGGTCTTCATCACTGCTGGTATGGGTGGTGGTTCTGGTACAGGTGCTGCACCAGTTATCGCTCGTATCGCTAAAGGTTTAGGTGCTTTGACTGTTGCTGTTGTGACACGTCCATTCGGTTTCGAAGGAAGCAAACGTGGTCAATTTGCAGTCGAAGGGATCAACGAACTTCGCGAACATGTTGATACTCTCTTGATTATCTCAAACAACAACTTATTAGAAATTGTTGACAAGAAAACTCCACTTCTTGAAGCTTTGTCTGAAGCAGATAACGTTCTTCGTCAAGGTGTTCAAGGGATTACAGATTTGATTACAAATCCTGGTTTGATCAACTTGGACTTCGCAGACGTGAAGACGGTGATGGCAAACAAAGGAAATGCCCTTATGGGTATTGGTATCGGTAGCGGAGAAGAACGCGTTATTGAAGCGGCTCGTAAAGCTATCTACTCACCACTTCTTGAAACAACTATCGATGGAGCAGAAGATGTTATCGTGAACGTAACTGGTGGTTTGGATATGACTTTGATTGAAGCAGAAGAAGCTTCTGAAATCGTCAATCAAGCTGCTGGACATGGCGTAAATATCTGGCTCGGTACTTCTATTGATGAATCAATGAAAGATGAAATCCGTGTAACTGTTGTTGCTACTGGAGTTCGTCAAGATGCAGTCGATAAAGTTGTAGCGCCACAACCAAGACAAGCGTCATTCCGTGAACCAGTAAGAACTGCTCACACTCACACTTATGACCGTCATTTTGATTTGGCTGAAACAGCTGAACTTCCAACTCCTTCACAACGTCAAACTGAAGCTCCTAAAGCATCGGCTTTTGGTGATTGGGACTTGAGACGTGATTCAATTGTTCGTCAAGGTGAATCAGTCGTATCTCCAGTTGAACGTTTCGAAGCACCATCTTCTGACGAAGATGAGTTGGAAACACCACCATTCTTTAAAAACCGTTAATAGAGATGGATTTAAAAGAAAATACAAATCAGGTATTTCAACAGGTTACAAAAGCAATTCAAGAAACCGGCCGTGAAGACGGTTCGGTTTCTGTAATTGCCGTAACAAAATATGTTGATATTGCAACTGCAGCAAATTTGATTGACCAAGGAGTCAAACACATTGGTGAAAACCGTGTTGACAAATTTCTTGAGAAGTATCATGCTTTAAGTGATAAAGATGTTACTTGGCACTTGATTGGTAGCTTACAAAGAAGAAAAGTCAAGGATATCATTCCTTATGTTGATTATTTTCACGCTTTAGATTCTTTGAAATTAGCTCAAGAAATTCAAAAACGTGCCAATCGTACGGTTAAATGTTTTTTGCAGGTCAATATTTCTGGAGAGGAAAGCAAGCATGGTTTTTCAAAAGAAGAACTATTGACAGTCTTGCCAGACTTGTCTAGCTTGGATAAAATCGAGTATGTTGGTCTCATGACCATGGCTCCCTTTGAAGCCCAAACAGAAGAGTTGCAAAAAATCTTTAAAGAAACGCAAGAGTTGCAACAATACATTCGTGAACAACAACTCCCCAATATGCCAATGACAGAACTAAGTATGGGAATGAGCCGTGACTATAAAGAAGCGATTCAGTGTGGCTCGACTTTCGTTCGAATTGGTACTGCATTTTTTAAATAGGAAATAATCATGTCATTAAAAGATAAATTTGATAAATTTATAGATTACTTTACAGAAGATGGAGATGAAGTTGCTTCAGAAGTTGTCGCTGCACGTTCTGAACGTCCACTAGCTTCAGTTCCTCCAAAGAGAGAATTACCTCAGCAAGCTTCTGCTGCTCAAGAACCTTCACCAGTTGAGACAAAAGAGAAGAATATTACAAAACTTCATGCCCGTCAGCAACAACTAGCAATTGAAAGCCATCACTCTACTGAAAAAGTAACCATCGATGTTCGTTACCCACGCCGTTATGAAGATGCAACAGATATTGTTGATTTGTTGGCTGGAAATGAAAGTATCTTGATTGACTTCCAATATATGACAGAAGTTCAAGCTCGTCGTTGTTTGGATTACTTGGATGGAGCACGTCATGTTCTTGCTGGTGAGTTAAGAAAAGTAGCGAACACAATGTATCTTTTGACACCTGTTGGTGTTGTGGTAAACATTGAAGATATTCGTTTACCTGAAGAAGCTCAAAGCGAAGGATACGACTTTGACATGAAGAGAAATAGAGTACGTTAATGTTTCTAATAATTCGTTTTATCCAAAATGCTACAGATATCTATTCGCTGATACTTGTAGCTTTTGCTCTATTATCATGGTTTCCAAATGCCTATAACACCCAGTTGGGGAAGTTTTTAGAGACTTTGTGTAAACCAATTCTTGAACCTCTAAAACGTCTACCTCTTCAAATCGCAGGTTTGGATTTCTCTGTTTGGATAGCCCTAATTCTCTTGCGCATGATAAGTCGCTATCTCATCAATTTGTTGGTAGTTTTATGAGTAAAGAACTTTACCAACATTTCGCAACAGAAGATATCCCTTTTATCGACAAGGGTTTGGAGTGGTTAGGACAGGTAGAAGAACATTACGCACCGATTTTATCTCCTTTTATAAACCCTCACCAAATCTTTATCTTAGAAACATTGGGAAATAATAGAGGAGTAAAGACTTTTGCTAGTACTAGTTTTGTACCTTCAGAGTATGCTCGGGTCATTCTAGCGCCGGATTACTTTACGCCAAGTTTGGAAGATTTTGAAATGACCTTGCTTGAGATTGAGTATTCCAGCAAGTTTCAACAACTAACCCATTCAAAAATTCTGGGAACAGTTCTCAATCGGCTAGGTATTGACCGAAAGTTATTTGGAGACATTCTGGTAACAGAAGAGAAAGCCCAAATTATTGTCGATCGAAGATTTACCACTCTTTTCCAGGATGGGATTAAAAAGATTTCCAAGCTGCCTGTAAGTTTAGTAGAACGTCCTTTTTCAGATAAGATAGAGTCTAAAGATGAGTATCAAGAAAAGGAAATCTTGGTTTCAAGCCTGCGACTAGATGCCTTTTTATCTAGTATATTGAAATTATCACGTTCACAAACTTCAGCCCTAGTTGAAAAGAAGTTGGTTCAGGTTAATTATCATATAGTTGAAAAGTCTGACTATCAAGTAAAAGTTGGGGATTTGATAAGTGTCAGACGGTTTGGCCGAATCATCTTGCTTAAAGAAAACGGTCAAACCAAGAAAGATAAGATAAAATTAACA
Organism: Streptococcus infantis; assembly: GCF_047464155.1. Lineage (GTDB taxonomy): Bacteria > Bacillota > Bacilli > Lactobacillales > Streptococcaceae > Streptococcus > Streptococcus infantis_U. Next base: position 6,680 of record NZ_JASHCL010000002.1, on the reverse strand, counting down.
GTCCAACTACTTTTAAGCAAGTGAGAAAATATGTCAATTACACCACAAGATATTACTGACAAGGAATTCTCAAGAAAATTCAGAGGCTACGATCAGGAAGAGGTTGACCTATTTCTAGATAAGATTTATTTTGAATTAGAGGAATTAATCCGATACAAAGAGGAAACTGAACTCTATATCAAAAAACTAGAAGAACGTCTTTCCTATTATACGACTGATATTCCTAAAAGAACAGTAACAAACGAGCAAGAACCAGAAGCAATTAATGATTCTATTTTTTATTAAATAAGTGAGGGAAAATATGCCAATTACATCGTTAGAAATTAAGGATAAAACCTTTGGTGTTCAGTTTAGAGGTTTTAACCGTGAAGAAGTTGATGAATTTTTAGATATTGTTGTTCGGGACTATGAAGATTTAGTTCGTAGCAATCATGAAAAGGATCAACATATCAAAAATTTAGAAGAGCGTCTATCTTATTTTGACGAAATCAAAGATTCGTTGAGTCAGTCAGTTTTGATTGCCCAAGACACAGCTGAACGTGTAAAACAAGCTGCGAATGACCGTTCTAATAACATCATTAAGCAGGCTGAGCAAGATGCTCAACGTTTACTTGATGAAGCTAAGTATAAAGCCAATGAAATTTTGCGACAAGCTACAGATAATGCTAAAAAAGTTGCTGTGGAAACTGAAGAGTTGAAGAACAAGAGTCGCGTCTTCCACCAACGTTTGAAATCAACAATCGAAAGTCAGTTGGCTATTGTTGATTCATCAGATTGGGAAGAAATTTTGCGTCCGACTGCAACTTATCTTCAAACGAGTGACGAAGCTTTCAAGGAAGTTGTCCGAGAGGTTCTAGGTGAAGATGTATCGTCATACCATGAAGAAGAGCCGATTGACATGACTCGTCAATTCTCTCCAGAAGAAGTTGCAGAACTTCAAGCACGTATTGAAGCAGCTAACAAAGAATTGTTGGAAACGCAACAAAATGCTGAAGAGTCAACTGAAACTGCAGTTGAAGTTCAGCCAGTTGCTGAAACTCCTGTTGAACCATCGCATGAGGAAGGACCTCAAGACGATCCTAACACTCAACAAGAGTCAGTTCTAATTTTATAAGAATCTCATTAGAGAACAAGAATTTATCAAACACATTTCTAGCGAGTAGGAGATGGTGGAAGTCCTACAATCCCTGTTGGTAAATTTATCCTCTCTTAGAATCAAATCTGAAAATAGTAAGATTTGACGTTGCCCACGTTACGGGAAAAGAGGGAAAGAGACTAGGTCTTTTTCCGAACAAAGGTGGTACCACGATTTTCGTCCTTTTTGCGAGTCGTGGTTTTTATATTGTCAATTTACATTAAAGGAGTAAACATGAAACTTAAAGAAACCCTCAATCTTGGGAAAACAGAATTTCCAATGCGTGCCGGACTTCCAACTAAAGAGCCAGTTTGGCAAAAAGAGTGGGAAGAAGCAAAACTCTATCAACGTCGTCAAGAGCTAAATGAAGGAAAACCACATTTCACGCTTCATGATGGCCCTCCATACGCTAACGGAAATATCCACGTAGGACATGCCATGAACAAGATTTCGAAAGATATCATTGTTCGTTCTAAGTCTATGTCAGGATTTTACGCACCATATATCCCAGGTTGGGATACACACGGTCTGCCAATCGAGCAAGTCTTGGCTAAACAAGGTGTTAAACGCAAAGAAATGGACTTGGTTGAGTACTTGAAACTTTGCCGTGAATACGCTCTTTCTCAAGTAGATAAACAACGCGAAGACTTCAAACGTTTGGGTGTTTCAGGTGACTGGGAAAATCCTTATGTAACCTTGACGCCAGACTATGAAGCAGCGCAAATCCGCGTCTTCGGTGAGATGGCTAACAAAGGCTACATCTACCGCGGAGCTAAGCCAGTTTACTGGTCTTGGTCTTCTGAGTCAGCGCTTGCTGAAGCGGAAATTGAATACCATGACTTAGTTTCAACTTCTCTTTACTATGCTAATAAGGTTAAAGATGGCAAAGGTGTCCTTGATACAGATACTTACATTGTTGTTTGGACAACAACTCCATTCACCATCACAGCTTCTCGTGGTTTGACTGTTGGTGCGGATATTGATTACGTCTTGGTGCAACCAGCTGGCGAAACTCGTAAATTTGTAGTTGCTGCTGAATTGTTGAATAGCTTGTCTGAGAAATTCGGTTGGGCGGATGTTCAAGTCTTGGCAACTTACCGTGGTTCAGAATTAAACCATATCGTGACAGAACACCCATGGGATACAGCTGTAGATGAACTCGTTATCCTTGGTGATCACGTTACAACTGATTCTGGTACAGGTATCGTCCATACAGCCCCTGGTTTTGGTGAGGACGACTACAATGTCGGTGTTGCCAATGGTCTTGAAGTTGCTGTAACTGTCAACGAACGCGGTATCATGATGGCTAATGCTGGCGCTGAGTTTGAAGGTCAATTTTATGACAAGGTTGTGCCAACAGTTATTGAAAAACTTGGAAATCTTCTTCTTGCTCAAGAAGAAATCTCTCACTCCTATCCATTTGACTGGCGTACGAAAAAACCAATTATCTGGCGTGCGGTACCTCAATGGTTTGCTTCTGTATCTAAATTCCGCCAAGAAATCTTGGACGAAATTGAAAAAGTGAAGTTCCACTCAGAGTGGGGTAAAGTCCGCCTTTACAATATGATTCGTGACCGTGGTGACTGGGTTATCTCTCGCCAACGTGCTTGGGGTGTTCCTCTTCCAATCTTCTATGCAGAAGACGGAACACCAATCATGACAGCTGAAACCATCGAGCATGTAGCTCAACTCTTTGAAGAATATGGTTCAATCATCTGGTGGGAACGTGACGCTAAAGGCCTCTTGCCTGAAGGATTTACCCATCCTGGTTCACCAAATGGTGAATTCAAGAAAGAAACAGACATCATGGATGTATGGTTCGACTCAGGTTCATCATGGAATGGTGTCGTGGTTAACCGTCCAGAACTCAAATATCCAGCAGATCTTTATCTTGAAGGGTCAGACCAATACCGTGGTTGGTTCAACTCATCACTCATCACCTCTGTAGCTAACCATGGTGTGGCACCATACAAACAAATCTTGTCACAAGGTTTTGCCCTTGACGGTAAAGGTGAAAAGATGTCTAAATCACTTGGAAATACCATTGCTCCAAGCGATGTTGAAAAACAATTTGGTGCTGAAATCTTGCGTCTCTGGGTAACCAGTGTTGACTCAAGCAACGATGTGCGTATCTCTATGGATATCTTGAGCCAAGTTTCTGAAACTTACCGTAAGATCCGTAACACTCTTCGTTTCTTGATTGCTAACACATCTGACTTTAATCCAGCTGAGGATGCTGTCGCTTATGAAGAACTTCGTTCTGTTGATAAGTACATGACCATCCGCTTTAACCAACTTGTCAAGACGATTCGTGATGCTTATGTAAACTTCGAATTCTTGACAATCTACAAGGCATTGGTGAACTTTATCAACGTTGACCTATCTGCCTTCTACCTTGACTTTGCCAAAGATGTTGTTTACATTGAAGGAGCTAAGTCACTTGAACGCCGTCAAATGCAAACTGTCTTCTATGACATCCTTGTAAAAATTACCAAACTCTTAACACCGATCCTTCCTCACACTGCGGAAGAAATCTGGTCTTACCTCGAGTTTGAAGCGGAAGAATTTGTTCAATTGTCAGAATTGCCAGAAGCACAAACATTTGCGAATCAAGAGGAAATCTTGGATACCTGGTCAGCCTTCATGGACTTCCGTGGCCAAGCTCAAAAAGCCTTGGAAGAAGCGCGTAACGAAAAAATCATCGGTAAATCTCTTGAAGCTCACTTGACTGTTTATCCAAATGAAGTGGTGAAAACTCTTCTTGGAGCTGTTGATAGCAATGTAGCACAACTCTTGATTGTTTCTGAATTAACCATCGCAGAAGGACCAGCTCCAGAAGGTGCAGTGGCCTTTGAAGATGTGGCCTTCACAGTTGACCGTGCAGCTGGTGAAGTTTGTGACCGTTGTCGTCGTATCGATCCAACAACAGCAGAACGTAGCTATAATGCGACCGTCTGTGATCACTGTGCAAACATCGTTGAAGAAAACTTTGCGGATGCAGTAGCAGAAGGATTTGAAGCTAAATAGTCTAACAAAAATACAGGAGAAATTCCTGTATTTTTTTAAAAAATAAAAACTTTAATAAAAATATGGTATAATATACCTTATTAAAATAAAAGGAGATATTTATGAAGACAAAAACACTAGCACAAGTAGATGGCTTTATTGGTATTATTGCAGGGGCAATTTTAGCTTTCTTACCAATTTTTATGGTATTTCTTGCAGCCATTTCTGAAGACGAAGATGCTGCAGGGCTAATTTTGGGCATTATTTTCATTGTTTTCTCTTTAGTGAAAATTGCAACCCTCATTCTTGGAATCCTCTCACTTGTCTACTATAAGGATGACAATCGTATTTCACTAGCACCATCGATTCTATTTATCGTTGGATCTGTAGTTGCCTTGATTCCTTTCCTTGGGTGGATTGGTGGAATCGTCCTTGTCATTGGTGGAGCGTTGTACCTAGCAAGCTTGAAACAATTTAGAATTGAAGAATAAATTATTTTTTAGGGAAGAGTCCAAGAGCTCTTCTCTTTTTCGTTGATTTTAACTAGCTTTTTTGTGAAAAATTGTGTAAAATAGAATAGATAAACGAGGGCAACCTCGAAAAATAAAAGGAGAATCCAACTAATGGTAAAATTGGTTTTTGCTCGCCACGGTGAGTCTGAATGGAACAAAGCTAACCTTTTCACAGGATGGGCTGACGTAGATCTTTCTGAAAAAGGTACTCAACAAGCTATCGATGCTGGTAAATTGATCAAAGAAGCTGGTATTGAATTTGACCAAGCTTACACTTCAGTATTAAAACGTGCTATCAAAACAACTAACCTTGCACTTGAAGCATCTGACCAACTTTGGGTTCCAGTTGAAAAATCATGGCGCTTGAACGAACGTCACTACGGTGGTTTGACTGGTAAAAACAAAGCTGAAGCTGCTGAACAATTTGGTGATGAGCAAGTTCACATCTGGCGTCGTTCATACGATGTATTGCCTCCAGCAATGCCTCGTGATGATGAGTACTCAGCTCATACTGACCGTCGTTACGCTTCACTTGATGACTCAGTAATTCCAGATGCTGAAAACTTGAAAGTGACTTTGGAACGCGCTCTTCCATTCTGGGAAGATAAAATCGCTCCAGCACTTAAAGATGGTAAAAACGTATTCGTAGGTGCACACGGCAACTCAATCCGCGCCCTTGTAAAACACATCAAACAATTGTCAGACGACGAAATCATGGATGTGGAAATCCCTAACTTCCCACCATTGGTATTCGAATTTGACGAAAAATTGAACGTAGTTAAAGAATACTACCTTGGAAAATAATGTAAAATAGAGTCTAGGATTATTCCTAGGCTTTTTTATTTTAAAAATAGGAAAATGCAGAATGCAATTTAACTTGTCAAAGACAGGGATTCTTGTTATAATAGATAAGATGGAGGCGCTATGGCACTTAAAAAAGCAAGTTTAGCCTGTGCGGTTTGTGGTTCGAGAAACTACTCAATTAAAATTAGTGGGAATCCAAAACCGACTCGCTTAGAAGTAAATAAATTTTGTAAACATTGTGGTAAATACACAACACATAGAGAAACGAGATAGGAGATAAAAATGGGTTTTATTAAGGATATCTTTACTCTTCTTAAAGATACAACTTGGCCAACTCGAAAACAAAGTTGGGTAGATTTTAAATCTATCATGGAATACACTGCCTTCTTTGTAGTTATTATTTATATTTTTGACCAATTAATCGTTAGCGGATTAATTCGATTCATTAATATTTTTTAAAATAGAACAAATTCACTGAAAGAAGTTTACTGTTAAGAAAGGAAAAAAGATGGATAGTTTTGACAAAGGATGGTTTGTCCTACAAACATATTCTGGTTATGAAAATAAAGTAAAAGAAAATCTCTTGCAACGTGCACAGACATACAATATGTTGGATAACATCTTGCGTGTTGAAATCCCAACTCAAACTGTACAAGTTGAAAAAAATGGGAAGAAAAAAGAAGTTGAAGAAAATCGTTTCCCAGGTTATGTTCTTGTAGAGATGGTTATGACAGATGAAGCTTGGTTTGTAGTGCGTAACACACCAAACGTTACTGGATTTGTTGGGTCACACGGTAACAGATCTAAACCAACTCCACTATTGGAACAAGAAATCAGAGATATCTTGGTATCAATGGGACAAACTGTACAAGAATTCAATATCAATGTTGAAGTAGGTCAAACTGTCCGTATTATCGATGGTGCCTTTGCTGATTACACAGGAAAAATTACTGAAATTGATAATAACAAAGTGAAAATGATAATTTCAATGTTTGGTAATGATACAGTAGCAGAAGTAAACTTGAATCAAATTGCTGAATTGTGATTGCCGACATTCTATTTGTAGCTATTGACTCTAGTCAACTAATTTTTTATAAAACCAGTTGACAAGCGTCAAAAAGTAGGTATAATAGAAAGAGTTGACAAGCTCAGGGTCCGTTGGTCAAGGGGTTAAGACACCGCCTTTTCACGGCGGTAACACGGGTTCGAATCCCGTACGGACT